>CAVPPZ010000012.1:0-459165 GCA_963707305.1 uncultured Candidatus Rokubacteria bacterium | reverse complement strand
TGATGACGCCGAACGAAACGCCCAGGCCGCACAGGAGGGCCTTGAACGGCATTCCGGCCACGGTCATGGCCACCGCTCCGACGTCGTACGCATCGGTCCCCTTCCGGGTCGGGGCGGACTTGACGTCTTCCTGGTACATCTGCGGCGGTGCCGCGGGCTGAGCCGGAGGCGGAGCGGCCGGCTGCTGGGCCAAGACGAGCGGCGCGAGCGGGCCCGCCCACGCCAGCGACAGCATCACGGATACCGCGACGGCACGGAACACGACCCTCATGACGACCTCCTGGGTGGCGACGTCCTTGCCCCCATTGTCCGCTTTGAACGGGTGGTCCGGGTCATTTTCCCGGCGCGCTACAACCCTATGAGCAATATAGCTATAATCCCCGGCACATTCCATCGCCACGGAGGCCCCCCGATGAAGCTCGTCCGATTCTCCACTCAAGGCCAGTCCCCGCGGCTCGGCGCCCTCCAGGGCGACCGGATCGCCGACCTTCAGGCGAGCGTCGCCGCCACGCTCGCCCGCCGGGGCGTGGTGCGCGCCCAGGAGATCGCCGCCGCGCTGGTCCCGCGTCAGCACGCGGGCCTTCCTCGAAGGCGGCGCGGTCTCGCGCGACGCCGTGGCCGGCATCACCGAGTGGGTCACCGTGGATCGCGCGGCGGCGCGCCTGCACGCGCCGATCGCCGATCCCGGGAAGTTCATCTGCATCGGGCTCAACTACAAGGACCACGCCGAGGAGACGGGCCAGGCGATCCCGAAGGAGCCGCCGATCTTCGCGAAGTGGGCCAACGCGATCATCGATCCGGGCGAGCCGATCCTGCGGCCGCGCGGCTCGTCGCAGCTCGACTGGGAAGTGGAGCTGGGCGTCGTCATCGGACGCACGGCGCGCTACGTCCCGCGCGAGCAGGCGCTCGACTACGTCTGCCGGCTACACGATCATCAACGACGCGAGCGCGCGCGACTTCCAGTTCATCACGACCCAGTGGATGGCCGGCAAGATCTTCGAGACGGCGGCGCCCGTCGGGCCCTACCTCGCCGACCGCGAGGAGATTCCCGACCCCCACGTCCTCGACCTCAAGACCTTCGTCAACGGCAAGCAGACGCAGAAGGGCAACACCAAGACCCTCATCTTCGACGTGCGCTACCTGGTCAGCTACCTCTCGAACCTCATGACGCTCTCGCCCGGCGACCTCATCGCCACCGGGACGCCGCCCGGCGTCGGGCTCGGGATGAAGCCGCCCGTCTTCATGCAGCCGGGCGACGTCTGCCGCATGGAGATCACCGGCCTGGGCGTGCTGGAGAACCCGGTCAAGGACGCGTAGGCGCGTCGGGAGGGCATCGACGGAGCGCCTCGGCTTCGCCGGCCAGGAGCATTGCGCCGGTCGAAGGGCGCCCGGAGCCGCCCCGTATTGAGACAGCCGGTAAACTGACCTTGAGGGCCAACCGCATGCTCGACCTGATCGCATCGCTCGTCGTCCCGAACACGACGAAGATCGTGTTGCTGTCGCTCGACGGGCTCGGGCGGGCTGCCGCGGCCGGAGACGGGAAAGTCCGAGCTCGAGACGGCGCGGATCCCGAACCTCGACCGCGCTCGCCTCGCAGGCGGCGTGCGGGCTCCTGCGGCACGTCGCGCCGGGCATCACGCCGGGCAGCGGGCCGGGCCACCTCGGGCTGTTCGGCTACGACCCGCTGCAGTACAGGTGGGCCGCGGCGTGCTCGAAGGCGCTCGGCATCGAGTTCGATCTGCGCGCGGGAGACGTGGCCGCGCGCGGGAACTTCTGCACCGTCGACGGAGCCGGGCTGCATCACCGACCGGCGCGCCGGGCGCATCACCACCGAGCTGTGCGTGCGGCTGACCGATCGGCTCCGGGCCATCCGCCTGCCCGGGCGTCGAGGTCTTCGTCGAGCCCGTCAAGGAGCACCGCTTCGTGCTCGTGCTGCGCGGCAGCGGGCCTCGGCGGACGGCTCTCCGAGACCGATCCGCAGGCGCTCGGGCACGCCGCCGCTGCCCGTGCGCGCGCTCGATGCCCGATCGCGAGCGCACCGCCGAGCTCGTCAACGCCTTCGTCGAGCAGGCGCGGCGCGCTCCTCGCGGACGCCGCGCCGGCCAACATGGTCCTGCTGCGCGGCTTCGACGGCGTGCCGGACCTGCCGCGCTTCCCCGAGGTGTTCGGGCTGCGCGCGGCGGCGATCGCCGCGTACCCGATGTACCGCGGGCTCGCCAAGCTCGTCGGCATGGACGTGCTCAAGACGGGCGGCACGCTTCGCCGACGAGATCGCGACCCTGCGCGAGCACTGGCAGAGCCTACGACTTCTTCTTCGTGCACTACAAGGACACCGACAAGGCCGGCGAGGACGGCGACTTCGACGCCAAGGTCGAGGCGCTCGAGCGGCTTCGACGCCTTCGTCCCGGAGATCGAGGCCCTTCGGCCCCGACGTGCTCGTCGTCACCGGCGACCACGCGACCCCGTCGGTCCTCGCCGCCCACGGCTGGCAGCCGGTGCCGGTGCTCGTCTGCGAGCCGCTACTGCGGCGCCGATCCGGTCACGGCCTTCACCGAGCGCGCCTGCGCCGGCGGGCACGCTCGGCATCATGCCGGCGCAGCACCTGATGCCGCTCGTGCTGGCCAACGCGCTTGCGTCTCACCAAGTTCGGGGCGTGACGCCCACGGCGAGCTGACGTGCGGTTGCTCGATCCGGCTCCTCGCGGCGCATCTCGCTGGTCACGCTGCTCGTCATGGCGGGCTTCGCCTATCTCGAGGTGCGCGAAGAGCGCGCGCGGCTGCAGTCAGGACCTCCAGCGCCGCGCCGCCCTCGTCGCGGACGCCGTGCGCGAGGCGGCGGAGCGCGCTGGTGGCCCGCGGCGCGCGCGACGGGTTACGAGCGCGTCCTCAAGCGCTTCGGACGCGCCGGACCGCGGCATCGCGATCTACGACGAGTTCGGCAGCGTGATCGACGCCACGCCTCGACGTCAAGCCCTACCTCGGCCCGTCTCGCCGCTCGTCACCGAGGCCATCCGCGCGCAACGCGCCGCAGCGCCGGTTCGATCGGCTCGGCGGGCGGGACCGTGTGGGTGCACGTCGACGCCGCTCCAGCGCGACGAGCGAGCCGATCGGCGCCGTCGGCGGTCGTGCTCGACGCCGAGTACCTCGAGACGCGCGAGTGGAACCTCTGGCGGCGCACGGCCGTGCGCATCGGGCGTCCTCATCCTCCTGCTGACCGGCATCACGTGGGCGCTCGTGCGCTGGACGGTCACCCGGCCGATCGCGCGGATCGCCGAGTGGACGAAGCAGCTCAAGTCGGACGAGCCCGTGCGCCGCCGCCCGAGGCCGACGTGAGCCTCTTCGGCCCGCTCGCGCAGGAGGTGACCGGCCTCGCCCGCACGCTGGCGCGGACGCGCGTGGTCGGCCGAGCAGGAGGCGCGCCTGCGGCTCTCGCGGCGACAGCATGTGGACGGAGGAGCGGCTCAAGCAGTTCGTCCAGCATGCGCTTCGGCGACCACGCGATCTTCGTGGTCTCCAACCGCGAGCCGGTGAGCCACGTGCGCGACGGCAAGCGAGATCCGCGCGCAGCAGCCCGCGAGCGGTCTCGTCACCGCGCTCGAGCCCATCATGCTGGCGTGCGGCGGCGTGTGGATCGCGCACGGCAGCGGCAACGCCGACCGCGACGTCGGGCGAGCGCGTCGGCCTGCCGATCGAGCGATCCCGCCTACACGCTGCGGCGCGTGTGGCTCGAGCCGACGAGGAGGAGGCCGGCTACTACTACGGCTTCGCCAACGAGGGGCTGTGGCCGCTCTGCCACATCGTCCACGAGCGCCCGCAGTTCCGCGCCGACGACTGGGAGCACTACCGCGCGGTCAACGCGCAGTTCGCCGACGCGCTGCTCGAGGAGATGGAGAGGCGCGAGGCGCCGATCGTCCTCGTGCAGGACTACCACTTCGCGCTGCTGCCGCAGATGATCAAGCGGCGCGGCCCGACGCGCGGATCGCGCTCTTCTGGCACATTCCGTGGCCGAACTTCGAGGCGTTCGGGATCTGCCCGTGGCAGGAGGAGATCCTGCTCGGCATGCTCGGCGCCGACCTCGTCGGGCTTCCACACGCAGTTCCACTGCAACAACTTCCTCGAGACCGTGGAGCGCGCGATCGAGGGCCGCGTCGAGTGGGACGACTTCCGCGTCGATCCGCGGCCAGCACACCACGCACGTGCAGCCGTTCCCGATCAGCGTGGCGGCCGAGACCTCGACGCCGGCCGGCGCGCCCGACCGGGCGGCGCTGCGGGCGCGAGCTCGGCGTCGAGGCCGAGCTCGTCGGGCGTCGGCGTCGAGCGCGTCGACTACACCAAGGGCCTGCCCGAGCGGATGCGCGCGTCCGCCGCTTCTTCGAGCGCTGGCCGGAGTACCGCGGCCGCGTGGTCTTCGTGCAGATCGCCTCGCCCAGCCGCAGCAGCATCCCGCGCTACCAGGCCCTGCAGCAGGAGATCCGCGACGCTCGTGCGGAGCATCAACGAGGAGCTCGGCGAGCGCGGCTGGCGGCCGATCGTCTACCGCGAGCGCCACCACGACCGCGCGCGAGATCGCGCGCGCTCTACCGCGCGCGCCGACTTCTGCATGGTGACGTCGCTGCACGACGGCATGAACCTGGTCGCCAAGGAGTTCGTGGCCGCGCGCGACGACGACGACGGCGTCCTGATCCTCAGCCGCTTCACCGGCGCCTCCCGCGAGCTGCGCGACGCGCTCCTCGTCAACCCCTACGACGTCGAGGACATGGCCGAGGCGATGCGGGTCGCGTTCGAGATGCCGACCCGGCGGAGCGGCGCCGCCGGATGACCCGCATGCGGGCACACGTGCGGGAGCACAACATCTACCGGCTGGGCCGCGCCTGCTCCTGGCCGAGCTGGCGCCGATGCCGCGAGAGGTCCCCGTCGCCGCCGAGTAGCGCCCCGCCGGCCATGTAAGTGTGGCCGAAAATCGTCCTTTCTCGGGAAGCTCCTGACCGCCTTCGCCCCGTCCGCTCCCTGTGCATGCTCGAGATTTCGCCCTAAAATCGCCCTTTTCCTGTGGCATGCGGCTTGCGACCCCGGTCTCTAGTCGAACGCGCCCGAACGGGCCTGAGAAGGAGCGAGCCGATCATGGAGAAGAAGGTCATCCCGCTGCAGGGGGAGCAGGCGATGGAGTCGCAGATCTGCGGGCGCTGTCACATGCAGGTGGCCCGTTTCGCGCCGCAGGTGCTGGCGACGACCGGGACGTATCATCGGGAGTGCTACGAAGCGTGGTACTTCGGGCGGCACGGGCGTCGTCCCAGCCTGCTCGGGGGCGTGAACGGCGATCGGCACCGCTTCCAGGTCCGCGACCGGGCGGCGTGAGACGACTACTGACATGGGGGGCTCCGGGCGCCCCCCAAGCCCCCCGCGCTCCGCGCCCCGGCGTAGCCGTGGCGCTCGCGACTGACGACCCGACCGCGCAAGCGCAGGCCTCGCGACTCGAGCGGGACAGCCTCGGGCACCAAGGCCGTGCCGGCCGACGCGCTCTACGGCCTCTTCACCCAGCGGGCGCGTCGAGACGTTTCACCTCACCGGGCGCCCTCCGCATCCCGCGCTCTCCGGGCGTACGCACGCATCAAGCGCGCGGCTGCGCTCGCGAACCGGCGGCTCGGCGTGTTGCCGGCGGCGTGGGCGCGGGCGATCGCGTGGGCCGCGGATCGCGTGATCGCCGGTGACGTCCCGGACGTGGCGGTGCTCGACGCGCTCCAGGCCGGGGCCGGGACGCCGACGCACATGAACGTCAACGAGGTCATCGCCAACCTCGCCAACGAGCGCCTCGGAGGCCGGCGAGGGCGCTGGCATCCGCTCCATCCGAACAACCACGTCAACCAGGGCCAGTCGTCGAACGACGTCACGCCGACCGCCGTCCGCCTCATGGCCCTCGAGCTGAGCGATGCGCTGCTGGCCGAGCTGGCCGCGCTCGCCCGGGCGTTCCGCGCGCTCGCCCGACGCGAGATCCGGACGGTCAAGCCAGGCCGTACGCATCTGCAGGATGCGGTACCGATCACCTACGGGCAGGTCTTCGCGGGCTACGCCGACGCGCTCGTCGGCGCCGCGGACGCCCTCCGCGTCAGCCGGCGCGAGCTGCGCGGTCATCGGGCTCGGCGGCACCGCCGTCGGCACCGGCATCACCGCCCATCCCCGGTTCGCCGTCACGGTGGCGCGCGAGCTGTCGTCCCTGGTCGGGGTCCGGCTCACGCCCGCCGCGAACCGGTGACCACCACGTGGAGTCTGCGTCCGCTGCTCGCATGCTCCGGCGCGCTCCGCGGGATCGCGATCGACGTGACCAAGATCTGCGCCGACCTTCGGCTGCTGGCCTCGGGTCCGTACACCGGCTTCGCCGAGCTGGTGCTGCCGGAGGTGGAGCCGGGATCGTCGATCATGCCGGGCAAGGTGAACCCCTCGGTGCCCGAGGCGGTTCAGATGGCATGCTACGCCGCCCTCGGTCACGACCATGCGGTCGCGCTCGCGGCCGCGGCCGGAGAGCTGGAGCTGAACGTCATGACGCCGCTCGTGGGGTTCGCGCTGGGAGAGAGCTTCGACCTCCTGACGCGGGCGGTCGCGCTCCTGCGAACCCGCTGCGTCGAGGGCCTGCGCGTGGACCGTCAGCGCACGAGCGCGCTCGTCGCGGGGAGCGTGATCGAGGCGACCGCGCTCTCTCCGGTGCTCGGGTACGAGGTCACGGCGGAGCTGGTGAAGGAAGCCGTCGCGCGGCGCGAGCCCCTGCGCACGGTGATCCGGCGTCACACCCTGCTCGAGCCGGCGGTGGTCTCCCGGCTGCTCGCACCCTCCGCCCTCACCGGGCCGCGTGCGCCCGATCGCGGCCTCGCACGCCGGGTCCAGGGAACACAAGCGTACCGGGCCTATCGGGCCCGGATGGACGGCGAAAAGGGCTTGTGATGGCTGGCACGAGGTCCATACTCCTTACTTGCCATGCGGAACGTCCTGGTCAGCACTGACGATTTCCTCTGGAAACTCCTGCCACCGGCGCCGGGCTTTTCGCCGGTGTACGTCGTGGCGACCGTCGCCACGCGGGCGCGGATCGCCCGGCAGGGCGACGACGCGGTCTCGGGCGACCTCGGCGACGAGGCCGTCTATCGCCGCGCGTTCCGCACCGGCCACGAGCCCGTGCTCGTCGCCGTGCCGCGGATCAGGCTCGCGCGCGTGCTCGCGGCGATCCGCGTCGTGGCGCCCGCCGCGCCGCTCGTGGTGCTCGGCGAGGATGGCGAAGAAGATCTCGACCTCGGCGACGCGGTGGTGCTGCCGCGCACCGGCGTGCTCGAGCACGTCGTCCAGCCCGCCGTCGAGCGCGCGGTCACCCGCGCGCGGCTGCAGCCGCATGCGCCGGCATCCTCGATCCCGCCGGCCACGTGCTGATCCTGATGCAGGACGATCCCGATCCCGACGCCATCGCCTCCGCGCTGGCGCTGCGCACGGTCCTCGGACGCCGGCCGGCGGCGGCGCCGATCGCCACCTTCGGACGCATCACGCGGCCGGAGAACCGCGCGATGACGCGGATCCTCGACATCGACGTCGAGCGGCTCACGCCGCGAGCGATCTGCGCGGCTTCGACGCGGTGGCGATGGTCGACGTGCAGCCGAGCTTCTTCGAGGAGCGCCTGGGTGACGTCGACGCTCGTGATCGATCACCACCCCGAGGAGCGGCCGGTGCACGCGCGGCATGAAGGACGTGCGCCCCTCGTACGGCGCGACGTCGACGATCCTCACCGAGTACCTGCGCGCCGCCGACGCGAAGATCTCGCCCGCGGCTCGCCACCGCGCTCCTGTACGGCATCAAGGCCGACACGCTGCTACCTGGAGCGCGGCACCACGAAGGCCGACGTGGACGCGTTCGGCTTCCTGCACCCGCTCGCGAATCACAACGCGCTCCGGCGCATCGAGCGGCCGGACCTGCCCGAGACCGCGCTCGACACGCTCGCGCTCGGCCATCAGCCGGCGCCGGCTCGTCGACGGCGTGATGTTCGCGCACCTCGGGCCCGTCGGATATCCGGAGCTCGTCGCCCAGTTCGCCGACCTCTTCCTCCAGGTCGAAGGCGCGGAGTGGTCGGTGGTATCGGGCATCGTCAACGGCGAGATCCACATCTCCGTGCGCAACGTGGGCTACGTGCGCGGCGCCGGCGAGGTCGTGCGCGCGGCGTTCGGCGACCTCGGCGGCGCCGGCGGCCACCGCGCGATGGCGAAGGCGGTCATCCCGATCGCCGCGTGGCGCGATCACGTCGGCGACCTCGAGCCCGAGCCGATAGCGACCGCGATCACGGAACGCTTCCGGGCCGCGCTGGCGAGCTGAGCGTGGAAGAAGGCGCGCGGTTCGTCGAGGCGGTCAAGGAGCAGCTCGCCGCCGGCCGCGAGGAACGCCTCGCCGGCGTGCTGGACGACGCGCACCCTGCGGACATCTCGCAGGCGGTGCGGGAGCTCCCCCTCCCCGAGCAGGTGCGGCTGTTCCGGCTGCTCGGCCCGCAACAGGCGGGCGCCGTGCTCGCGGAGCTGGACGACCAGGTCCTCCTCGAGCTGGTGCGCGCGCTCGACGAGACCGAGGTGTCGAAGATCCTCGACCAGATGCCGTCCGACGACGTCGTCGAGGTCGTCGAGGAGCTGCCGAAGGAGCAGGCGGACAAGATCCTCGACCTCATGGAAGAGGAGAAGTCCGAGGAGGTCCAGGAGCTCCTCGAGTACGGCGAAGGGACGGCCGGCCGTCTCATGTCCCCGCGCGTCCTCTCGGTCAACGAGCACGTCACGGTCGCGCAGGCGATCGACCACATCCGCAAGTCCGCCGGCGGCGAGGACGCCTTCTACCTCTACGTGGTCGATGACCACGACCACCTGGTCGGCGTCGTGCCCCTGCACCGTCTCGTCACCGCGGAGCCGCGCACGCCGATCCGGGCCATCCGCACCGACGACGTCGAGAGCGTGACCGTCGAGACCGACCAGGAAGAGGTCGCGCGCCTGGTGCAGCGCTACAACGTGCTCGAGGTCCCGGTGGTCGACGGGGACCGGCGCCTGCTCGGACGGATCAGCATGGACGACATCATCGACGTCATCCAGGAAGAAGCCACGGAGGACATCCAGCACCTCGGCGGCGTGGCCGGCGACGAGACCGTGCTGGCTCCGCCACGGGAGGTCTTCCCGCGCCGCCTGGTCTGGCGCCTCATCAACCTCGGCACCGCGACCCTCGCCGCCTCGGTGATCGGGCTCTTCGAGAGCTCGATCCAGAGCCTCGCCACCCTCGCGGTGTTCATGCCGATCGTGGCGTCGATGGGCGGGATCGGCACGACGCAGACGGCCACCGTCGTGGTGCGCGGGATCGCGCTCGGCGAGATGACCCACAACGTCCTGAGCCGGGTGCTCCTCAAGGAGCTCAAGCTGGCCGCGAGCACCGGGCTCACCACCGGGCTCGTCCTCGGGCTGATCTCGTACCTGTGGAAGGGACAGCTCGTGCTGTCGGCCGTCCTCTCCGTGGCCCTGCGTGTTCAACATGGTGGTGGCGGCCGTGGTGGGCACGCTCGTCCCCGTGGCGCTGCGGGCGTTCCGGATCGACCCGGCGATCGCGTCGAGCGTCATCATCACGGGCTTCACGGATGTTTGTGGATTCTTTTCATTTCTGGGCCTCGCGACCCTTCTGATGCGCTTCCTCCTCTAGCGCATTCCGCCCTTGGCAACGTCCAAGGGGGGCAGGTAGAATACGCGCGCATTTGAGACGTGGCATCACGCCTCTAATCTCGGGTGTTGGAGGGAACGCGTGGACGCAGCGCTCGAAAAGAGGCAGGTGCAGCGCGCGTACGAGTTGTGGGCTCCCGCGTACGACTTCATCTTCAACTGGGTCTTCGCGCCCGGTCGTGAGGCGGCGATTCACCATCTCGACCTGACCCGGCAGCATTCCGTGCTCGAGGTCGGGATCGGGACGGGCTTGAATCTTCCGCTGTATCCGGCGACGTGCCGGCTCACGGGCATCGACCTCTCGCAGGAGATGCTCGACAAGGCGGTCGAGCGGGTGCAGACGCTCACGATGCCGGACGTGACCCTGAAGGTGATGGACGCCACGTCGATGGACTTCGCCGACAACGAGTTCGATCGAGCCATCGCGACCTACACGATCTCCGCGGTGCCGGACCCCGTCGCCGTGCTCCGCGAGATGCGCCGCGTGGTGAAGCCGGGCGGCGTCCTCGTGATCCTGAACCACTTCCGGAGCCAGCGCCGCGTGTCGGGCTGGCTCGAGGACCTCGTGGCGCCGGTGTGCACCCGGCTGGGATGGAAGTCCAACCTCGCCATGAAGCCGCTGCTGGAGCGCGTGGGCCTCACGCCCGAGATCGTCACGACCGTCAACATGTTCAACGGGTGGCGCCTCGTGAAGTGCGTCAACCGGAAGTAGCGCGCCTCACCCGACTCCTTCTCGCGGTCGTCCTCGTCCTTCCGGTCGTGCGCGGCGCCGCGCGTCTCGGCGTCGCGACCGCGTTTCTCCTCGAGTTCGGCGGCGGCCCCTGGCCCGTCCTGTCCGCGCTGACCGCAGCGCCGCAGGAAAGCCCGCGTGGGCTCCCGGGCGTGGTCGCCGACCGGTTCCTCCCGCGTCGCATCGCCGCGCCGACACCGCTGGTGCTGGTCCCCGGTGTCACCCCGGCCGGCAAGGACGATCCCCGCGCGCGCGCCGCCGCGCGCCTGCTCGCCCGGGCCGGCTTCGACGTGACGTTGCTCACGGTCCCCGGGCTCACGACGGGCCGCTTGCGCTCCGGCGACGTCGCGCCGGTCGTCGCCGCGCTTCTCGCCGCCGACCGCCCCGCCGTCGTGATCGCGGTCAGCGTCGGCAGTGGCCCGGCCCTGCTCGCCGCGGCCGACCCGCGCGTGCGCGAGCGCGTATCACTGATCGTGAGCCTTGGCGGCTACGGTTCCGCTCCCGACCTCGTGCGTTTCTATCTGACCGGCGACTATCAGTACGGAAGCGAGCGTGGCCATCGTCGCCACGACCCGGCGCTGGTCCGCGCCTTCGTGGAGGCGAACGCGGATCTCCTGGCCGACGCCGCACACCTGCACGACGTGTTGAACGCGCTCTCCCCGGTCCGGGCGGCGCCTCAGATCGTCGCGCCGCTGATCCTGGTCCACGGCCGCGACGACATGGTGGTCCCGTTCACCGAGAGTCTTCGGCTGAAGGATGCCCGCCCACACAATACGCGATTGGTCCTCGTCGACGTGCTGGGTCACGTCGGCGCAGCAGCGAGCGGCGGTCTGGACTGGCGCGCGATCCTGCGCCTCTGGCAGGTGTCCTATCGTCTAGTAAGCGCCGCCGGATAGCCGGGCGCGGCCGCGGCCCGGCGGGGGTATGACGCGGACATTAGCGGTCTGGAGTGGGCGAATGCCCACTCCAGACATAGCAGGCCGCGGAATGCCCCCGCCGGGCCGCGGCCGCGCCCGGCTATCCGGCGGTTCTACGTGAGGGGGACGGCGCTCTCGCCGCGTTCGCTGCCAGGCCGCCGAACGCCCCACATGGCGAGCTTCGCGAGGATGGTGTTGCGGTGCACGCCGAGGAGCCGCGCGGCCCGCGACACGTTCCAGTGCACGCGCTCCAGCACGCGGAGCACGTACTGCCGCTCGAAGCGGTCGCACGCCTCGCGGAGCGGGGTGGCGGCGGCCTCTTCCAGCCGCGACGTCTCCGGCATCGCGACGTCCAGAGGCACGTCCTGGAGCTGGATGATCTGCCCGCGCGACAGCACGACCGCGCGATGGATCACGTTCTCGAGCTCGCGGACGTTCCCCGGCCAGCCGTAGCGCGCGAGCGCATCGAGCGCGCCGGTGGAGATGTCGCGCACGTCGCGATGACACTCCCGCGCGATCTTCTTCACGAAGTGACGCACGAGCCGCGGGATGTCCTCGCGCCGCTCGCGCAGCGGCGGCACGTGGAGCGGGACCACGTTCAGGCGGTAGAACAGGTCCTCGCGGAAGGCCCGGTCCCGCACCGCCTGGCGGAGGTTGACGTTGGTGGCCGCGAGCACCCGCACGTCCACCGGCACCGGCCGGCTGCCGCCCAGGCGCTCGATCTCGCGCTCCTGGAGCACGCGCAGCAGCTTGGCCTGCAGGTCGAGCCGGAGCGAGCCGATCTCGTCGAGGAAGACGGTGCCGCCGTGGGCGAGCTCGAAGCGTCCGAGCTTGCGCGCGTGGGCGCCGGTGAACGCGCCCCGCTCGTGCCCGAACAGCTCGGACTCGAGGAGCGTCTCCGGGATCGCGGCCACGTTCACGGCGACGAACGGAGCGGCGCGACGGTCGCTTTCATGATGAATGGCGCGCGCGATCAGCTCCTTGCCCGTGCCGCTCTCGCCGGTGATGAGCACCGTCGCGGGCGTGGCCGCGATCTGGCCGATGAGCTGGTAGATCCGCGCCATCTCGGGGTGCCGCCCCACCATGCCCGCGAAGCCGTGCGGCGCCGCCGGCGGCCCTTCGGCCAGCGCCGACCGCAGCGAGAGGACCTCCCGCTCGAGCGCGCGCTTCTCGAGCGCGCGCCGCACGACGAGCAGGATCTCCTCCACGTCGAAGGGCTTGGTCAGGTAGTCGTAGGCGCCGCGGCGCATCGCCTCCACGGCCATGCGGACGTCGCGCACGGCGGTGGCGAGCACGACGACGATCGACGGATCCGCGGCCTTGAGCTGCGGGAGCACGTCGATGCCGCTCTCGCCCGGCATGCGCTGGTCCAGCATGACGAGGTCGACCTCGTTGCCGCGCAGCAGGTCGAGCGCGTCCTGGCCGGTGGGGGCGAGCAGCACTTCGCAGCTGTCCTCGAGGACGGCGCGAACGGACTCGCGCACACCCTCTTCGTCATCGACCACGAGCACGGTGCTTCGCGCGAGCCGGGCAGGGTCGTCCATGCCCTCTCCTTGTGTGCAACGGGCACGCCGGAGAGAGAGCGCAACGAAATCACAGCGATAGAGACGAATTCCGCCCGCGGGCGGGTGCACAGCGGCTGTGCGGGTCGCCCACTCACTGGGCGGAGAGGGGGAGCAGGGAGAGCTGAAGGACGCGGCGCGTCTGCGCGGTGATCGGCGCCAACGCGGCACGCCGGACGCCGGCCAGCCACAGGATTTCCCCCGCGGCCTCGACGATCGGCACCCGCCCCCGCTCCCAGCGCGGCACCTTCGCGCCGATGAGGAAGGTCTTGAGGCGGCGTTCGCCGTGGCCGAAGGGCGTGAAGCGATCGCCGTCGCGGCGGGCGCGGACGACGAGGGTGGAAGGCAGCAGGTCCGCGTCGAAGGCCGCCACCCCGGCCGCGACGGGGGGCCGATAGCGCACGGCGTCGATCACCGCGGCGTCGATCGCCCGGCCGGCCTCCGGAAGATCCACGCGCCCCGGGACGGAGAGGGCGCGCGTCGGCAAGGTCTCGGGCAGCGCACGCCCGAGACGCACGCGGTCACCGCTGACGCTGATCGTCACGCCACCGAGGCGGAAGGGCCGGCGTGGCGGCGGCGCCGCGGTGACGCGCGCGAGCCCGCGATGGGCCCACGCGCGCAGAGGCGCGGTCCCGCCCAGTCGCGCGGCGGCTTGACGCAGGACCTCGGGGGCGACGAAGGACGGCAACGCGCGCAGCGCGGCGATCGACAGCGTCCAGGCGCCGTCCGCCTCCCGCGTCCCGAGCCGTTCCAGGTCGCGCGCGGCCAGCGCATCGAGCGCCTCGGTCGCCTCGCGGGCGAGGGTCGCCGTGCGCACGAGGGCGGGGACGACATCGCCGCCTCCGTCCGAGGCGAGCAACGGCAGCAGCTCGTGCCGCACCCGATTGCGCAGGAACTTCGGATCGCGGTTCGTCGGGTCCTCGAGCCAGGCGAAGCCCGCCGCGCGGAGCGCCGCTTCCACCTCCCGGCGTCGCGCCCGGATCAACGGGCGGATGATGCGGCCGCGCACCGGCGGAATCGCAGCGAGGCCGCGCACGCCGGCGCCCTGGAGCAGGCGCATCAGCACGGTCTCCGCCTGGTCATCGGCGGTATGGCCGAGCGCCACCCGCGCCGCGCCGAGTCGCGACGCCGTCGCGTCCAGCGCCGCGTGGCGCGCGACGCGCGCCGCCTCTTCGACCGACCCGCCGGGCCTCACGCGCACACGCTCCACGCTGACCGGGACACCGAGCCGGCGGCCGAGGTCCTCCACGAACACGCCGTCACGCCCGGAGTCCGGACGAAGCTGGTGGTCGACGTGGAGGACGTGGAGGTCGAGGTGCAGCGACGGGCGCGAGCGCGACGAGCGCCGCCAGTAACGCCACCGAGTCGGCGCCGCCGGACACGCCGATCAAGACGCGTTCGCCGCCAGCGAGCATCGCGTGGCGGCGAAGGGTGTCGCGGACGAGGTCCGCGAGGCCGGGCGTCGCGCCGGAGGCGCGCCTGTGTGTCCCGGAGGCGCGCCTGTGTGTCCCGGAGGCGCGCCCGTGTGTCACGCCACCCGCCCTGCAAGCCCACCCACACCTCACCGTCCTCGAAGTGCTCCTTCTTCCAGACGGGCACGGTGGTCTTGAGCGTGTCGATGGCGTAGCGGCACGCGTCGAACGCCTCACCGCGATGCGACGCGGAGACGGCGATCAGCACCGACGATTCCCCGATCTCGAGCCGCCCGATCCGGTGCAGCATCGCCACACGACGGACGCCCGGCCAGCGGGCGCGGATCTCGCCGCCGATCGCGCGCATCTGCGCCTCGGCCATCTGCGCATGGGCCTCGTACTCCAGGAACTTCACCGGACGGCCGCCGGTCTCGTTGCGCACGACGCCGGAGAAGATGACGATGCCGCCCGCGCCGGGGTCATCGACCTCGGCCGCGATCGCGTCGGGCGAGAGCGGATGCTCCACCACGCGGAACACGTCGCCGCCCGCGCCGCCGCTCACCGGAGGAAACAGGGAGAGCTCGTCGTCCGCGCGGAGCGCGTGGTCCGCCTGGACGTAGTCATGGCCGACGGCGAAGAGGGTGAAGGGGCGATACGGAGTCAGGACGGGGTGACGACCGACCACCGCGGACCACGCGGCCTCGACCGTCCCCCCCTCCGGCAGCTCGACGTCCAGCCGCTCTTGCCCGGTGGCTTCCCGGTACCGGGCAAAGAGACGGACCCGGACTCGCACGGTGAGGCGTCTAGAAGCGGTGGGACTGACCGCAGCCGCAGCTGGACTTCACGTTCGGATTCTTGATCGCGAAGCCGGCGCCCATCATGTTGTTCTCGACGAAGTCGACCTCGCTCCCCTGGAGGTACGGCGCGCTGTGCTGGTCGATGTACAGCTTGATGCCGTGCGCCTCCATCACGTTGTCGCCCGCCGCTTCCTGGTCTTCCCAGCCGAGCTCGTACGACATCCCCGAGCAGCCACCGCCGACGACGCGCACCCGGAGGCCCCACTCCGGCTTCCCTTCCTCGAGGCGGAGATCCGCGATCTTCTTCGCGGCCGTTTCCGTCAGTGTCAGCATGCGAACCTCCTGATTTGCTCTCGCTCGCTGCGGTTGATTTTGATCGTATCACAGGATGCCGCCCGCGGGCAGGAGGGTCAGCTCCTCCAGCGTGGCGCCGGGGGGCAACGTCGCCATGAGGACGGCGGCCCGCGCCACGTCGTCGGGACGGAGCATCCGGGCCCGGTCGGGACCGCCTGGAATCGAGTCCCAGAGGGGCGTGTCCACGGCGCCCGGCACCAGGACGCCCACGCGCACCCCCGCCGTGCGCAGCTCCTCCGCGAGGACGCGACTGAAGCCCACCACGCCGGCCTTCGTGGCCGTGTACGCGGCGGCGCCCGCGATCGGGCGGCTCGCGGCCACGGACGCGACGTTGATGATGCTGCCCCGGCGCTGCGCGATCATCGGCCGCAGGGCCGCGCGGCAACACACCATCACCGCGCGGAGGTTGACCGTCAACATCGCGTCCCAGTCGCGCGGCGTCTGCTCGGCCACGAGACCGAACGTCGCGACGCCGGCCGCGGTCACGAGGACGTCGACGCGGCCGAGCGTGTCCACCGCGCGCGCGATCAGCGCCTCGACCGCCGCGTCGTCGCTCACGTCGGTCGGCACGACGAGCGCCCGCGCGCCCGCGCGCTCGACGTCCTTGGCCACGCGTTCCAGGTCGCTCGCGGTCCGCGCGGCGAGGACCACGGACGCGCCCTCGGCGGCGAACGCCTCGGCGATCGCGCGCCCGATGCCGCGGCCGGCGCCGGTGACGACCGCCACCTGCCCCGCCAGCGCGCGCTCCATCAGATCTGGAGCCCCCGGCCCGCCTTGATGAGCTCCATGAACTCCGCGCGCGTCTCCGGACGGTCGCGGAACGCGCCGAGCATCGCGGAGGTCACGGCCTTGGAGTTCTGCTTCTCGACGCCGCGCATGAGCATGCAGAGGTGGACGGCCTCCACCACGACGGCGACGCCGCGCGGTTGGAGCGCGTCGTTCAGCGTGTTCGCCACCTGCGTGGTGAGTCGCTCCTGAACCTGAAGTCGACGGCTGAACATCTCCACGAGGCGCGGAATCTTCGAGAGCCCGACGATCTTCTTGTGCGGCATGTAGGCGATGTGGGCCTTGCCCATGAATGGCAGGAGGTGGTGCTCACAGTTATGTGTGAGGTGTCCGGCGACGAGGAATGTTGGATGCGGTTCGCACTTGAAGCTGTAGACCGTGTGCGGCTTCTCGGCGTGCGGAAGAATTCGGACGTCACCGACCGTCGCGTACGTGCTGTCGATCGGTACGTAGAAATCGCTTGCTGGTTCGAACCCATGCTGCCTTCGCCAACCGCCTCCGTGCCAACGCTGTCGGCACGTAGACCCTCGACGTAGTCTCCATGACGCCCAACTGCTACGCCGAGGGCGTGGCCGAGCTTCGAAGCAAACTCATGATTCGCGCTGAAGATGCGCGCGCCCCGTCGCGTGTCCTTCGATCCATCGCCGTCGCAGTACCCATCGAGGAAACCCTGCATCATTTCCTGCGAGGACGTCACGACATCAGGAAATTGGAACGTCCTCGTCTTGCTTCGCGAACCTTCCTCCGAGACTCCGAGCCAGCGGCAGAGTTTCTCGCCGATCGACCGAGACACCGTGCGGACACGAAACATGGGGATCTCGTGCCCATGGAAGCCGGACGGCACTTTCACGCGCTCGATCGAGGGAGCCAAGGGGGGAAACGCCTGAGTAAGCATGGAGCAGTACTTCTCGGCGAAGCTTTCGCTCTTGATGACGACCGCGATGCGGCGGCCGTCTTGGATGCTGCCGTCAGCCGCCACGGCGCCAATGACGTATCCCGTCGCGTAGCCCGGCTGCGGACGATAGCGCTCGCGACACAGCGACTTCGGATTGATCCACTCGACCTGGTCATCCGGCTTGAGATCTCGTGCCTCACGCCAGCCTTCGGCCGTCATGAGCGGATGATCGGGCGTGAGACGGAAGACGCCACCGGACGTAATGACCTCGACGATCTCCCGCGTTTTCCGCGCCGTGATCGACGTGACCGTCGTTTCCTTCATGAATCCCTGGTGCAGGGTCCACAGTCGGTCACCGACGTTCACCAGTCGCGCAGGCTTCGCGCCATCCACGGCGTTGACGATCTGCTTGCTGGGCACGCACAGCGAGAAGAAGTCGATGTCCTTGACGACCACCATCTCGTCGTAGTCCTCGACGAACAGCGCGTCGTTGAGCACCTCGTCGACGTTCTTGTCGTAGCCCGACGTCAGGTACTCCAGCGCCTTCGCCACGCGCTCCGGCGTCTTCTGGAGACCTTCGCGATGCGGATCCTCTCCGAGCTCCTTCAACAGCTGTTCGACGAGCTTTTCGATCACGCGGCTTCCCCCCGATACTCGAAGCGATTCTTCGCGGTCTCCACGACGCGCACGCGGCGCAGCGACGTCGCCGGGAGCGCCGGCGCCAGCACGTCCCAGAACGCGCGCGCGAGCCCTTCCCCGGTCGTGATGACGCCGGGAAGCGCCGGCGACGTCTCGAGCGTGTGGTGATCGACGTGCTGCAGGAGACGCTCGCTCACCGTCGCGTCGACGAGCCCGAGATCGACGGCCATGCCGGTGACGGGATCCGGCACGCCGGCCAGCGTGACCTCCACGTAGTAGTTGTGCCCGTGGGGACGCGCGCACGGGCCGTAGAGCGCCGCGTTCTCCGCGGCGGTGAGGCGCGGGCTCACGAGCCGGTGCGCGGCGCTGAAGTGATAGACGCGCGTGATCTCGATCATCGACTCCTCGCCGCGGTAGTCGACGAACAGCGTCTCGTCTTCCCACACGCGCACCTGCCAGAGCCGATCGGCGCCGAGCTTGGCGACGAGCAGGCCCCACACCACGATCGCGATGTTCTCGGTGGTGGGCACGCGGCCACGGAAGAGCGCGTCCGCGTTCAGATCGGCGTGGTCGAATCGCTCGACCACCGTGTCGTGCACGATCGCCTTCAGGTCGGTGAGATTGATCACCATGCCCGTCTGCGGATCGATCGGGCCGCGCACGGTCACCTCGAGGGCGTAGTTGTGCCCGTGGGGGACGGTGAGGCGACCGAAGAACGTCTCGTTCTCGGCGGCGGACCAGGCATCGACCCAGTACCGATGGGCCGCCGCGAACGTGAAGCGACGGCTGCTATAGGCGATGCCGTTCACGCCGACACGGCCTCCAGGAACCGGCGCGCCACCGGAACGAGATCGAGCGCTTCGACCCGGATGCGTCCTGCCATGCCCATCTCCTTCCTCAGGCTGTCGTCGCCGAGCATCCGCTCCAGCGCCGCCGCGAGCGCGGCCGGCGTGCGGGGTGGGACGAGGAGGCCGGTCTCGCCGTCTTGCACCAGCTCAGGAACCGCCGCCGCCCGACATGCCACCACCGGGAGGCCGGCTGCCATCGCCTCGGCGAAGACGAGGCCGAAGCCCTCCTGCACCGTGGGCAGGCAGAAGCAGCGCGCCCTCGAATATTCTAGCGCCAGCGCGTCGCGCGTCACGTGGCCGAGAAAGGCGACCGAATCCCCGAGGCCGAGGCGCGCATGCACGGCGCGCAGGCGGGCGCCCTCGGGCCCCTCCCCTACGATGCGGACCTGGACATCCGCGATTCGCGTCCGGAGGAGCGCGGCCGCCTCCAGCAGGTCCTCCACCCGCTTTCGGGGATAGAGGCGCGCCACCGTGAGCACGGTCGGACGCCCGGCTGTCTCGCGGCGCGCGGGCCGCGTCGAAGCGCCGGCGCCACTCCGTGAGATCGATCGGCTCGGGCACCACGGCGATGCGCGCGTCGGGCACGTCGTAGAGGGCGGCGGCGATGCCTGCCGAGTAGCGGCTCGGCACGATGACGCGATCCGCCCGCTCGGTGTTGCGCCGCTCCCATCGCGCCTGGATGCCGAGCAGCACGCGCACGATCCCGCGCTCGTTCCGGAGCTCGTCCGCGATGATGCCCTTGAGCGCCACGACGTACGTGCGCGCGCCGCCGCGACGGCGCCGGGCCCACAGGAACCCATCGAGGTCCACGCCGAGCACGAGGTCGGCGCGCGGCGGATCGGCCGCGACGGTCGCGTTGTAGAGCCAGCGGTCGAACGTGTGAACGCCGGAGCGGCGGCGCAGCGGGCGGAACTCGACGTGGTGGCCGAGGGCGGTGAGGCCGCGGACGAGACCGTCGAGCGCCACGAACGTCCCGCTGCCCTCGGTGGGACTGGGCGGCGTGGAGCTGAGGACGGCGATGCGCAGGCTTACCGTCCCTGAAAGCGCGGGGGCCGCTTCTCGAGGAACGCGCGCGTGCCTTCCTTGTAGTCCTGGCTCTCCGACGCCTCCCGCGACAGCTCCCGGAGTCGGCGGCGGTGCTCCTCGTTCATGCCCTCGAGGTAGGACTCGATGGTCGCCTTGCTGCCGCTCACGGACAGCGGTGCGTTGTCGGCGACGGTGCGCAGGTACTCGTACGTCACGCGCTCGAGGTCGTCCACGGGGACGAGCCGCTGGATGAACCCCATCGCGAGCGCCTCGCGATCGTCGACGACGCGCGCGGAGTAGAGGATGTCCTTCGCCGAGGCGGGACCAACGAGGTCCACGAGCTGGCCAACCGAGCTCGGGGGATACACGATGCTCAGCTTGGCGGCCGGGATGCCGAAGCGCGAGCCTTCCGCGGCGAACCGCAGGTCGCAGGCCATGGCCACCGCCATCGCGCCGCCCATGCAGTAGCCGAAGATCATGGCCACCGTCGGCTTCGCGCACTGCCGGATCGCGGAATACGCCGCTTCGGTTTGCGCGCCGTAGCGATGCGCGCTCGCCGCGTCCTTCCTCTGTTCCTCGAACTCCGAGATGTCGGCGCCCGACGCGAAGGCCTGCCGGCCCGCCCCGCGATACACGACCGCCCGCACGCCCTCGTCCTCACCGAGCTCGCGGGTGACGCGCGCGATGTCGGTCCACATCGTCAGGCTGATGGCGTTCCGCAGGCGAGGTCGGTTGAAGACGACCGTGGCGATGGCACCCTCACGCTCGACGAGCACGTCGCTCAAGGGTCCCTCCACGAGGGGAAATGGTGGCGGTGGGAGGAATTGAACCTCCGACACGGGGCTTATGAGACCCCTGCTCTGCCGCTGAGCTACACCGCCGAGCCAGGAGGCGTTCGCCCGAAGGCGAAGGCGAGTGTACGACAGAATATTGACTTCGGCCATTTGCTATATAATTCGCGCCGAGCTTTTCAATCGTGCCTTGCCGCGATTCCGGAGGAACCTTCACATGCAGTTCCGTGCACGTCCCTGGCATGACGACGCCGACCTTCGTCGCGCCCGTGATGAGGATCTCGACGGCGACGAAGAGGCAGAAGACAAAGACGTCGACGAGGACGCTGACGAGGACGACGACGACCTCGATGACGATGATGACGACGACTTCGACGCCGACGACTTCGACGACGATGACGAGGACGAGGATGAGGACGACGAGGACGACGACGAGATCGACGACCTAGACGAGGACGTGGAGGACGAGGCGGACCTCGACGACGACGAGGAGGACGACGATCTCGACGATGATGACGACGAGGAGGAGGACGAGGAGGAGTAGCGGCCGCTCACGCACGATTCCCTCACGGCAAGGGGGGCGCTGACGATGGCACTGTTCACAGCAGAAGGCTGGCTGTTCATCCTGCGGTGGTTCCACTTCCTGGCCGGCATCACGTGGATCGGGATGCTCTACTATTTCAACTTCGTGCAGGTCCCATTCTTCGCGACGGTGGAAGCTCCCGTGCGCACCGGAATGGTGGCGGGCGGCCTGCTGAACCGCGCGCTCTGGTGGTTCCGCTGGGGCGCGATGATCACGTTCATCACCGGCTGGCTGATCCTCTTCCACCGGATGGGGACGATGGGCATGGGCCCGTTCTTCGACACCTCGTACGGCTGGGCGATCTTCATCGGCGGCATGCTCGGCAGCCTCATGTGGTTCAACGTGTGGTTCGTCATCTGGCCCGCGCAGCAGGTCGTCATGGCCTCGGCGCAGCAGGTGAAGGGCGGCGGCCAGGCGATTCCGGAGGCGGCGGCCGCGCGGCCAGCGCGCGGGATTCGCCTCGCGCACGAACACGATGCTCTCGATCCCGATGCTGTTCTTCATGGGCGCGGCGTCGCATCTCCCGCTCTTCACGGCCGTCACGGGCGGCGCCAAGCTCTGGTTGCTGATCGTCCTGCTCGTCGTGATGGCGGCGGCCGAGTACAACGCGATGGTGGGAACGGCGGGCGCGGGCAAGAAGATGCTCAGCACGCTGAACGGCACCTTCTGGGGCGGCTTCGTCCTCAGCGCGATCCTGTACCTGGCGATCGAGATCCTCACCTAGAACCTCGGAGGGGGGCTTCGCCCCCCATCCTACGAGCGAAAGGGCGAGCCTCTGGCTCGCCCTTTTTCGACTGCCTCCCCCCAGGAATCGGATTGCGCGGGCAAGCCCGCGCTCGAACCTGCGCGGTGATCCTTCGATCGCGCTCGTCGGGATCTTCCGTAGCGCGTTAGCGGCGGCGGACCGGTGGGGCGTCGAAGGACTCCAGCGCTGAGAGCACCGCCGGAAGCGCGGGAGTCGTCGACTTGCCGCGTCTTCGGATGATGCCGAGATCGCGCTGGAGTGGAGGGGTCAGCGGGATCGACAGGAGAGAGCGGCGGCGGACCTCGGCGGCCACCGTGATCGCGGACGTGATCGAGACGCCCAGGCCGGCGGCCACCATCTCCTTGATCGCTTCCGCGTTGCCCAGCTCCATCGCGATGCGGGGACGCGTGCGCGCGGCCCGGAACCAGCCGTCGATCACCGTGCGGATGAGGCCGCCGCGCTCGTAGAGGATCAACGGGTGTGGCGCCAGGTCCGCGGCGGTCAGCGCGCGATGCCCGCGCCATTCCCGGGTCGGCGGCGTGATCGCCACCAGCGGGTCGCGCGTGAACGCCGAGACGTGCAGGCGACGCTCGGACACCGGGAGCGTGACGATGCCGACGTCCAGCTCGGACCGGATCACGCCGGCCGCGATGTCCGGGGCGTTGCCGGTGACCACGACGAGCTCGACGTCCGGATACTGCCGCCGCAGCTGTCTCAGGAGTCCCGGCAACAGGTAGATGCTCGCCGTCGCCCCCGTGCCGATGCGCACGCGGCCGCTCACCACCCCCCGGAGCCGCTGGACGCTCTGACCGGCGACCTCCAGCTCGCGGAACACGCGGCGCGCGTGCTCGAGCAGCACTTCGCCCGCCTTCGTCAGCACCGCGCTCTTGCCGAGACGCTCGAGGAGCGGAAGGCCGGCGGCGGCCTCCAGGTGGCGGATGTGATGGCTCACCGCGGGCTGGCTCAGGCGCAGCAGCTCACCGGCGCGCGAGAAGCTGCGCTGCCGCGCGATCTCGGCGAGCGTCCGCAGGTGCGCGAGCTCGACGTCCATCGCCCCAGTATTGCGAATCGTCGTGATTCCGACAATTCATTTCACGAATCGCCGCCGGCCGACGAGAGTAGAGAACGTGACGACCATCCACGTCCGACGGGCCGAGACGACCGACATCGCGGCGATCGCCACGATCTACAACCAGGGCATCGAGGACCGGCTGGCCACGCTGGAGACGGAGCTGCGCACGCCGGAGGAGCGTGCGGAGTGGCTGGCGGCGCGCGGACCGCGCCATCCGGTGCTCGTGGCCGAGGTCGATGGTCTCGTGACGGGCTGGGCCAGTCTGAACCGGTTCAACCCGCGGCCCGCGTACGACCACGTGGCGGACTTCTCGATCTACATCGAGCGCGACTGGCGGGGGCGCGGCGTCGGACGGCGTCTGCTCACCGCGCTCGTGGATCTGGCGCAGGAGCTCCGCTACCACAAGATGGTGCTCGCCGCGTTTCCCTTCAACCCCGCCGGCGTCAGCCTCTACGAGCGGCTGGGCTTCACCACCGTGGGCGTCTATCGAGAACAGGGCCTGCTGGATGGGAAGTGGGTCGACGTGCTCGTGATGGAGCGCGTGTTCACCGGTACGCGGTGAGCGACGCGGGCCGCGTCAGCGCAAGTACGCCGCGAGCGCGGGAATGTCGCTGGCGACCTGCGGCATCGGCTGCATGACCTTGGTCGGACGCTTCGGCGCGTAGCCCGGCGGGTAGGTGCCTTGGAGAACCTTCGCGCGGAGCAGCTTCCTCCGATGAGCCCTTCAGCGCAGGGCCGAGCGCGCCGGGCTGCGCGGGGGTCGGGTTGTGGCAGGCGATGCACTGCGCCTGATAGATCTGACGGCCACGCTCCGCCTCGGGGCTGAGCTTCTCGCCTTGCGAGCAGCCGGCCGTGAGTCCCAGCGCGATCATCGCCAGGACCGTCGGACGGCCGACGGTCACGCGAGGTCCTCGGCCAGGCTCCCTCTCGTCTCCGGGGACAGGACCGTGCGCGCGCGCTCGTTGGGATGGTCCACCACGAGCACGACCTCCGACGTCGCGAAGGCGGCGCGCGCCGCCGGCGGCAGCGCGAACCGGACGAAGTGCACCGCGCTGAGCTTGCCGAGCTCCTCGTCGGAGTGGCCGCTCTCGAAGCGGCCGACGATCACGTGCGAGCCGACCTCCATGCGCACGTAGTCGCGGGTGTCGATGCCGAGCAGCGCGTCGAGCACGGGCTTGATGGCCGCCGGGTCGCCGATCTCGATGAACATGGTGGCGGCCAGCTCGCCGGGACCGGGCAGGAGATCGTTGTACACGCTGAGCTCGTCGGCGACCTTGGCGTCGTCGACGATACGCTCCGCGCGGATCATCTCCTGGATCTGAAACCACGCGGTGGCGTGGTTCTCGAAGACGAACGAGAGGTAGCGCCCGACCTGCACGCGCCGCCGGCGCTTGAGCGCGATGATCGCCTGCCGTCGCGCCTCGCGGACCTTCTCGTACTCGTGGAGGTTCAGCAGCTCGTCGTGCGTGACCGGCTTCACGGCTCGAGCCCGTACGCCTGCGCGAGGAGCTGGATCGGATGACGCGCCTTCTGCCCCGTTCCCTGCCCGATCTGCAACGCGGCGAGGGGACAATCGGTGGCCGCGACCGGCCCGCCCTGCCGGACCGCGTCGAACAGTGGCTTCGCGACCTTCATCGACAACTCGAAATACTCCTT
The DNA here is from genome assembly GCA_963707305.1 of uncultured Candidatus Rokubacteria bacterium. Lineage (GTDB taxonomy): Bacteria > Methylomirabilota > Methylomirabilia > Rokubacteriales > CSP1-6 > VGLJ01. Next base: position 434,646 of record CAVPPZ010000012.1, on the reverse strand, counting down.
CTTGAAGCCCCAGGTGCCGTCGACCGCGGAGCATCGCTCCACCACGTCGACCTTCGTCCCCTGGACCAGTTGCAGGATGTCGGCCGACTTCGTGCCGATGTTCTGCGCGCGGAGATGGCACGGCACGTGGTACGTGACGTTCCCCAGCGCGCGCGGGAACCGGGTGTCGAGGGCGCCGGCCGCGTGCAGACCCGCGAGGTACTCGAACAGGTCCTTGGTGTGGCTCGCGACCAGCTTCGCGTCCTCCGAGCCGTCGAGCCAGGGATATTCCTGCTTGAGCATGTAGCTGCACGTGGGCCCCGGCGACACGATCTCGCACCCCTCGCGCACCGCGGCCGCCAGCGTCTTCACGTTGTCGCGCATGAGCGCCCGGCACTCGTCGATGGCCCCGCCGTCGAGGTACGGCATCCCGCAACAGCGCTGCTGGGGCAGGCTCACGTCGATCCCGTTCTTCTCGAGCACGCCGACGGCCGCGCGCCCGATGGCGGGATCGTTGTACTCGACCGTGCACGTCGCGAAGAGAGCCACGCGCCGAGGCGGCGGGCTGCGTGGGGCGCCGCGTCTGCGGTCGGGAGTGGGCTTCGCCCGTCCCGCTCGCAAGGCGGTGACCCCTCGCCGCCCCGCCCCTCGGCGCTGGCTCTCTGCGAACCACTTACTGAAGGTCTCGCGATGGAAGCGCGGGAGCTCGCGGTCCTTGTGAATGCCGGCCACGGCCTGGAGCAGCGCGCGGTGCGCGCTGAACTCGTTCATCCAGTTCGACAGCGGCGCGGTGAGGCTGCCGATCGTGCCGACGAGATCGGTGTTGCCGAGCATGCGATCCTGCAGGCTCACGCCACTCGCCTTCGCCTCCGACGCGCGCGAGCGCAGCATGAGCCGCGGGAAGTCCACCGCCCACCGGTGCGGCGGCGTGTACGGGCAGTGGTTGTAGCAGAGCTTGCACTGGTAGCAGAGGTCGACGACTTCCTTGACCTCGCTCGCCGGCAGCTTCTCGACGTCGCCGTCGACGACGTCGGCGTCGATGCGGTCGAACATGACCTTGAACGACGGACACAGCGGCAGGCAGCGCCGGCACCCGTTACAGATGTCGTAGACGCGCCTCAGCTCGCCATCGACGTCGTTCCGGTCCCAGAACTCGGGCTTGCGGATGTCGAAGGTATTCATGGACTCACCGGTGAGGGGCCGGACGGTCTCGCCCGTCCGGCCCCATCACGGCTCGACCTTGTCTGCTGCGATCAGATCGCTTCGGCCGGCTCCTTGCCCGCGACCTGCGTGAGGCCCTTGTTGAAGCGGCCGGCGTGCGACTTCTCCGCCTTGGCGAGCGTCTCGAACCACTCGGCGAGCTCCGGGAAGCCTTCCTCCCGCGCCGTCTTCGCCATGCCCGGGTACATCTGGGTGTACTCGTACGTCTCGCCGGCCACGGCGGCCTTGAGGTTCAGCTCGGTCTTGCCGATCGCCTCGCCCGTCGCCGGGTCGCCGATCTGCTTCAGGAAGTCGAGGTGGCCGAACGCGTGGCCCGTCTCCGCGTCCGCGGTGTCCTTGAAGAGGCCCGCGATGTCCGGGAAGCCCTCGATGTCCGCGATCCGCGCGAAATAGAGATAGCGCCGGTTCGCCTGCGACTCGCCCGCGAAGGCATCCTTGAGGTTGTCGAGGCTCTTCGTGCCCTTGAGGCTCTTCCCTGCCATGTGCTCTCCTCCTTCTCAGACTGTTCGTGGGGCGCGACGGATCCGGCGGCCGCGACACGCGGCGCAGACGCCATAGAATTCGACGCGGTGATCGAGCACCTCGAAGCCCGTGCGCGCCGCGACGCGCCGCCGCGCGCCCGCGTGGCTCGCGGGGGGCACGTCGAAGATGCGCCGGCAGGCCAGACACGTGAAGTGGTCGTGGCGGCCGGTGTTGCCGTCGAACCGCAATCCGTCGGCGCCGCTGCGCTCGTGCAGGAAGCCCTCCGCGGCGAGCCGGCGGAGGTTGCGGTAGACGGTGGCGAGGCTGACGCGCGGGAGCCGGCGGCGCACGCGACGGTAGACCATGAACGCCGAAGGGTGCGCGTCGGTGGCGCGCACCGCCTCGAGGATGACCCGGCGCGGCTCGGTGAGCCGCAGCCCGCGCGCGCGCAGCGTCTCCGCGGGCGCGAGCTTCTTAGGAATCATTCTCAACAAACCCGATCACGGCGGCGATTCTAGTCGCGCCGCGTCGAGTCTGTCAATTGAAGGCGCGGGCTCCCGGGCTTCGCCCGCCCGCGCCGGTGGTGGGCACGACCGCTGTGCGTATCGGCAGTCGCGCAGCGGCACGGCGTTGCCGCGCCGCGGAGCGGGGGCTGGGGGGCCCGTCTCGGGCCCCCCGATATCACGCCGCGATCGAGCCGCGTCGAGATCGATGATGCGCGCCGGGCCGAGCGCGCGGCGGCGCGGCGCCGGCGGCTCCGCGGCGAACCAGATGTGATCCTCGAACGGATTGCGCGCGCCGCCCCGGCGGATCACCGCACAGACCTCGCTGACCGTGAGCCGTAGCCGCCACCAGGCGCGATACGTGCGCGCCCGCAGCACCGACCAGGGCGACGCCGCCGGGAACTCCGGCGTCTCGTTCATGGTCTGCCCGCGGGTCGGCAGGTAATACACGTTCATCGCAGTCCCCGAGCTTTCATAAGCGAGGTCAACTCCCTCATGGTTCCGGTGAGCACGTCGTCGAGCGCCGACTCCACTCGGTACGTCTCGAACATGGCCGTCACCCGCTCTTGCTCCGTGGCCGCGCCGCGCACGCGCGCTTCGGCGAATGCCACACGCGTGCTCAGCGCTTCACGCTTTTCGGCCAGCGCGTCGAGCGCCGTGCGGGTGCTGTCGAGCTGCGCGCGCGTCGCCTCGGGGCGGAGCGTTGGCTCTCCCAGGATGACGATCGGACGGTGGGCGATGGGGCGTTCGGGGAGGACGATCTCGGGCCGCCACAACACGATCGGAGACGGCCGGCTACGGAGGTTCTTCTTCGGGGTGTCGAGGTCGCGCAGGGGCCCGGACAGAGGGTTATTCATTGCGCTCCTTCCAAGGGGCAACGTAGGTGCCACGCGCCGTGGGCTGTAAGCGGAAGGATTTGCTTGGGTTGAAGGAATCGCAACGACCGGGTCAATGGGAGGACGTCCCTGTCGCAGGGAGGATCTCCCAGGACTCAGGACAAATTGCTCACGCGGGCCGGGTGATGCCGGAGTCGCGGATCTTCTTGTTGAGGGTCTTGATGTCGACTTCGAGCACCCGCGCCGCGCGCGCCTTGTTCCAGCCGGTGGCGTGCAGGACGCGCTCGACGTGACGGCGCTCGACCTCCGCCAGCGAGGGGAGCATGTCGCCCGCGACCTCGGGCTCCGGCGTCACGTCCACCGCGATCGCGGCGCGCGTCACCTCGCGCGGCAGCATCGCGAGCGCGACCTCCTCGCCCTCGTGGAGGATCAGCAGGCGCTCGATGAGGTTCCGGAGCTCGCGGATGTTGCCGGGCCACTCGTAGTCCTGCGAGCCGGCTCATCGCCTCGGGCGAGAACCGGAGCGACTTCCCCGCGCGGACGTGCGGACCGATGAAGTGCTGGACGAGCAGCGGGATGTCGCCGCGCCGCTTCCGGAGCGGCGGCACCGGCACGATCACCGTGCAGACCCGATAGAAGAGATCCCAGCGGAAGCGGCCCTCGGTCGCCTCCTGGTTGAGATCCTTGTTGGTGGCGGCCACCACGCGCACGTTCACGTGGAACGTGCGCTCCTCGCCGACGCGCCGCACCTCGCCGGAGTCGAGCGTGCGGAGCAGCCGCACCTGCATGGCCGGCGACATCTCGCCGATCTCGTCGAGGAACAGCGTGCCGCCGTCGGCGGCCTCGAAGAGTCCCGCACGCGCGGCGATGGCGCCGGTGAACGCCCCCTTCTTGTGACCGAAGAGCTCGGTCTCGAGGAGGGTGTCGGGCAGCGCGCCGCAGTTCACGGACACGAAGGGCCGGCCCGCGCGCTTGCTGCGCAGATGGATCGCGCGGGCGACCAGCTCCTTGCCGGTTCCGCTCTCGCCGTGGACGAGCACCGGGCTGTCGCTCGCGGCCACGCGGCCGATGATCGTGAGCACCTCGCGGATCTCGGGGCTCTCGCCGACGATCTCGGGCAGTCCGTCCCGGCGCGTGATGACTTCGCGGAGCACGACGTTCTCGCGGCGGAGCGCCTTCTTCTCGACGGCCTTGCGGACGACCTCGAGCAGCTCGACGTTCTTCCAGGGCTTCGCGACGAAGTCGTACGCGCCGAGCCGCATCGCCTCGACGGCCGTGTCGACGTCCGCGTGGCCGGTCAGCACGATGAACTCCGTGTCGATCTCGGCGCCGCGCGCCCAGCGGAGGATGTCCAGGCCGGAGTGATCGGGCAGCCGCACGTCGACGCACACCACGTCGAACTCGTCCCGGCCGAGCGCGGTCATCGCCTCCCCGCCGGAGGCCGCCTCGACGACGGTCATCTGGCTGCGGGTGAGGACGCCGGTGAGGAGGTTCCGGACGTCCGCGTCGTCGTCGACGACGAGCGCGCGGATGCGGTCCTGCATGTGGCGTCAATGATAACACTCGGTTAACATGGGTCGTTCATGCGAGTCTCAGATCCGTCACGCCCCGGGAGCCTCCGCATCGAGGGCGCCCGGCAGAACAACCTCAAGAACGTCTCCCTGGAAATCCCGCACGACCGGCTCACCGTCGTCACCGGTGTGTCGGGCTCCGGAAAGTCGTCGCTGGCCTTCGACACGCTCTTCGCCGAGGGCCAGTGGCGGTACATCGAGTCGCTGAGCACGTACGCGCGGATGTTCCTCGACCGGGTGGATCGGCCGGACGTCGACCGCATCGCGAACGTCCGCCCCGCGGTGGCGCTCGAGCAGAAGAACCCGGTGCGCACCGCCCGTTCCACCGTCGGTACCGCCACCGAGATCTACGACTACCTGCGCCTGCTCTACGCGAAGATCGGCCGCGTCCACTGCCCCGACTGCGGCGGCGAGGCCGCCAGCCATTCGGGCGCCTCCATCGTCGACGCGCTGCTCGACCGCCACGCGGGCGCGCGCGCGCTGGTGTGCTTCCGGCTCGCGCTGCCCTCCGGGCTCCCGGCCGCGGAGCTGCGCGCGAGTCTCGTGCGCCGCGGCTTCGCGCGGCTCCGCATCGACGGCGCGGTGGTCGAGCTCGAGGCGGCGGCGCTCGACGGCGCGCGCGAGGTGGAGGTGGTGCTCGACCGCGTGGTGCTCGAGGCGGCGCGCCGGGCGCGGATCACCGAGTCGATCGAGACCGCGCTCCGCGAGGGCGGCGGCGCGGTGAGCGTGGACGTCATCGACGCCGGCGTCGAGCGCTTCGCCGTCGACTTCCGGTGCGCGGCGTGCGGGCGCGCGCTCGAGCGCCCGCAGCCGATCCTCTTCTCCTTCAACCATCCGCTCGGCGCGTGCCCCGAGTGCAAGGGCTTCGGCAACACGCTGACGTACGACGAGAACCTGGTGGTGCCCGACCGCACGGTCACGCTGGGCGCGGGCGCCGTCGAGCCGTGGACGTATCCCTCGGGCAAGTGGTACCAGCGCGAGCTCGTGAAGGCCGCCAAGCGGCGGCAGATGAGCCTCGACACGCCGTGGGAGGCGCTGGCGCCGGATGATCGCGAGTTCGTGTACGGCGGGGACGAGAAGTTCCCCGGCATCCGCGGCTTCTTCGAGGAAGTCGAGGCCTATCGCTACAAGCTGCACGTGCGCGTCTTCCTCTCGCGGTATCGGAGCCAGTCGCGCTGCACCGCGTGCGCCGGGACGCGCCTGAAGCCCACCGCGCTCGCGGTGCGCGTCGCCGGGCTCACCATCGCGGAGTTCAGCGCGCTGACGATCGAGGACGCCGCGCGGACCATCGGCGAGCTCAAGCTGACGACGTGGGAGACGCTCGTCGCGCGCGAGATCCTGAAGCAGCTCACCGCCAAGCTGACGTTCCTGCTCCGCGTCGGCCTGGGCTACCTCACGCTGTCGCGCCAGACGCGGACGCTCTCCGGCGGCGAAGCCCAGCGCATCAACCTCGCGAACCAGCTCGGCTCGCAGCTCGTCGGCACCCTGTACGTCCTCGACGAGCCGTCGATCGGCCTGCACGCGCGGGACATCATGCGCCTCGCGGACCTCTGCCACGAGCTGGCGCAGGCGGGCAACACGGTGGTCGTGGTCGAGCACGACCGCGCCTTCATCGAGGCCGCCGACCACGTGGTGGAGCTGGGGCCGGGCTCGGGCGATCGCGGCGGAGAGATCGTCTTCAACGGCTCGCAGGAGGAGTTCCGCGGCAATCCCCGGTCGCTCACGGCGCGCTACCTGACGGGTCGCGAGACCATCGCCGTGCCCTCGAAGCGGCGCAAGCCGCGCCGCTGGCTCACGCTCGTGGGCGCGCGCGAGCACAACCTCCGCGACGTCACGCTGCGCGTGCCGCTCGGCACGCTCACCGCCGTCACCGGCGTGTCCGGCTCGGGCAAGTCCACCATCGTGCACGACACGCTGTATCGCGCGGTGGCGCGCGCGTTCAAGGCCGACTATGCGGTGCCCGGCGCGTACGACGGCCTCACCGGGCTCGAGTACCTGAAGGGCGTGCGGCTCATCGACCAGGAGCCGATCGGCCGGACGCCGCGCTCGAACCCGGTCACCTATGCGAAGGCCTTCGACGAGATCCGGAAGCTGTTCGCCGCGCTCCCGCGGTCGAAGACGCTCTCGCTCACCGGCGGCTCGTTCTCGTTCAACGTGCCGGGCGGCCGATGCGAGAAGTGCCAGGGCGACGGCTTCGAAAAGCTCGAGATGTACTTCTTCGAGGACGTGTACGTCACCTGCCAGGAATGCGAGGGCAAGCGCTACCGTCCCGACGTGCTGTCGGTGAAGTACCGCGGCAAGAGCATCGCCGACGTGCTCGCGATGACGGTGGACGACGCGCTGGAGTTCTTCCTCGCGTCGGACACGCTCGCGCGCCGCCTGCGCGTGCTGCAGGACGTGGGACTCGGGTATCTTCGGCTGGGCCAGCCCGCCACGACGCTGTCGGGCGGCGAGGCGCAGCGTCTGAAGATCGCCGCCGAGCTCGGCGGCCGCTCCGGCGGCGACGTGCTGTACGTGCTCGACGAGCCGACGACGGGCCTGCACCTCGACGACGTCCGCAAGCTTCTCGGCGTGCTCCACCGCCTCGTGGACGCCGGCAACACGGTGCTGGTCGTCGAGCACCACATGGACGTGATCAAGAGCGCCGACTGGGTGGTGGACCTCGGCCCGGAAGGCGGGGATGCGGGTGGTGAGATCATCGCGCAGGGCACGCCGGAGACGGTGGCCACCGTCGCCGGGTCGTACACGGGCAAGTTCCTCGCGGAAGCGCTTAGGATGAACGGTTGAATCGATGTTGGGGGGCTTGGGGGGCGCCCGGAGCCCCCCAAGTTCAATCGAGGAGAGGCCAATGGCTTACGACGTCGTAGTGGTGGGTGGTGGCAACGCGGCGATGTGCGCGGCCCTCTCCGCGCGCGAGCAGGGTGCGCGCGTGCTGGTGCTGGAGAAGGCCCCGGAGGCGTGGCGCGGCGGCAACGGCTTCTTCACCGCGGGCGGCTTCCGCTTCGCCTTCAAGAGCTTCGAAGAGGTCTGCGACCTCGTGGGTGACCTCTCCGACGAAGAGCGGGCGTCGATGGACATCCCGCTCTACACCGAGGACGCCTACTACGACGACCTGATGCGCGTCACCGAGGACCTGTCGGACGCCGACCTCGCGCTCACGCTCGTGCGCGAGTCGCAGCCCACGATGAAGTGGATGAAGGCGCAGGGCATCCGCTGGATCCCGATGTTCGGCCGCCAGGCGTACAAGGTCGGCGGCAAGTTCACGTTCTTCGGCAACCTCATCCTCGAAGCCGTGGGCGGCGGACCGGGGCTCATCGACATGGAGTACGAGTCCGCGAAGAAGGTCGGCATCGACGTGCGCTTCGAGGCGAAGGCGCAGCGCCTCGTCACCGACGCGCGCAACCGGGTGACCGGCGTGGAGATCCGCAAGGCGGACGGCACCGTCGAGACCATCGAGGCGAAGGCCGTCGTGCTCGCGTCGGGCGGCTTCGAGGCGAACATCGAGATGCGCACGCGCTACCTGGGCCCCAACTGGGACCTCGCGCGCGTGCGCGGCACGCCCTACAACACCGGCGACGGCATCCGCATGGCGCTCGAGGTCGGCGCGCAGCCGTGGGGCCACTGGAGCGGCTGCCACGCCGTGCAGTGGGACTACAACGCGCCCTGGCACGGCGACCGGAAGGTCGGCGACAACTTCCAGAAGCACAGCTATCCGCTCGGCATCATCGTCAACGTGAACGGCGAGCGCTTCGTGGACGAAGGCGCCGACATGCGCAACTACACCTACGTGAAGTACGGCCGCGAGGTCATCAAGCAGCCCCGCCGCGCCGCGTTCCAGATCTTCGACCAGAAGGTCATCGAGCTGTGCCGCGAGGAGTACCGCATCCGCGAGGTGACGAAGGCGGAGGCGAACACGATCGAGGAGCTCGCCACCAAGCTGGAGATCGACGTGGCGGGCTTCGTGAAGACCGTGAACGACTTCAACGCCTCGGTGCATGCGGGAGACGAAGTTCAACCCCGCGGTGAAGGACGGCCGCGGCACCCGCGGGCTCGGGCTGCCGAAGTCGAACTGGGCGAACCCGCTCGACACACCGCCCTACTACGGCTTCGCGGTGACGACCGGCATCACGTTCACGTTCGGCGGCCTGCACATCACCGAGGCCGGCGCCGTGCTCGACAACGAAGGGCGCGCGATCGCGGGCCTGTATGCCGCGGGCGAGCTGGTGGGCGGGCTCTTCTACAACAACTACCCGGGCGGCGCGGGGCTCATGGCCGGCTCGGTGTTCGGCCGGATCGCCGGCCGCTCGGCCGCGCAGGCGGCCCGCTGATGCGGCGCGGGCTCATCGTCGTCGCCCTCCTGCTCGTGGCCGGGGCGGCCGTCACGCCGGCCGCCGCGCAGACGTTCGAAGGCGCCGTCAGCGCGAAGCTCATGCCCGACGGCGGCCGCGAGCCGATGGAAGTCCAGTACCTGCTCCGCCAGGGCGTGATGCGGATGGAGATGAACCGTGGCGACGCCGCGGCCGTGATGATCGTCGATCCCACGGCGAAGACCAGCTACATGCTCATGCCGCAGCGCCGCATGTACATGGTGATGCCGATGGTCCAGGGCGCTGGCACCGAGACGCAGCGGCCCGCGCCGGAAGTGGTGCGGACCGGCCGGAAGGAAAAGATCGCGGGCTACGAGTGCGAGCACTGGCTGGTCAAGGACGCGACCGGCGACGTGGACGCGTGCGTTGCCACCGGGCTCGGCGCGTTCGCGATGGGTGCCCCGGGTCGCGAGGCCTCGTGGACCGGCGTCTTCCGCGAGCAGCGCGGCTTCCCGCTGAAGGTGTCGAAGGCCGGCACCGGCACCATGATGGAAGTGACGAAGATCGAGCCGAAGCGGCTCGACGCGGCGCTCTTCACGCCGCCCGCGGACTACAAGAAGATGGAGATGCCGGCCGGGATGCCGGTCGCGCCCCGCCAGCGCTGAACGGAGCGAGCCATGCTGACCCGCATCGATCACGTGATGATCTGCGTGCCGGACCTGGAGCAGGCCGTCGACACCTACACGCGCATGGGCTTCGACGTGCGGCCGGGCGGTGTCCATCCCGGGCCGCGGGACGCACAACGCCATCGCGTTCCTCGATGAGGACTACATCGAGCTGATGAGCGTGCGCGACGCCGACGAGTATCGGAAGGCCGCGGGCGCGCGGCGGCGGCCTCCTGGACTTCCTCGCGAAAGGCGGCGGGTTCCGCTTCGTCGCCGTGCAGAGCGACGACCTGGCGGCCGACGTTGCCGCCATGCGCGGCGCGCGGCGTCGACGTCAGCGATCCCGTCGCGGGCGGACGGCGCACGCCGAGCGGCCAGGAGCTCCGGTGGACGAGCGCGACGCTCGGCCCGCGCAACGCGCTGCCGATCTTCTTCATCCAGCACCTCACGCCGCTGGCCGAGCGGCGCGGCGCCGCAGCCGGAGAGCATCCGAACGGCGCCCTCCGCGTCGACCGCGTCTACATCACCGTGACCGACGTGAACGCGAGCGCGAAGACCTACAGCCACGGTGCTCGGCGATGCCCGTGCCGAAGATGCAGCGCGGCGCCGTGATCAAGGCCGACATGGCGGTGTTCGACCTCGGCCCGACCGGAGCTGACGATCGCGCAGCCGGCCGAGCCCGGTCCCGCCGCCGAGGCGCTCGCCCGGCGCGGCCCCGGCCCCTTCCAGGTGCTGTACCGCACGAGCGGCATGGACGCCGCCGCGAAGTGGATGACCGACCACGGCATGCCGCCGCCGGCGCGCGGCGTCCGCAACACCGGCGAGCAGGCGATGCTGGTCGACGCCGCCGCACGCCTGCGGCGCGTACATCGGCTTCGTGGGACCGGCGTAGTCGCCTGCTCGGCGGCAAACAGTGATCCGCGTCGACCGCAGAACCACGTCGCTCCTCGTTGCCTTGCTGCTATCGGGATGCGCGTCAGGTGCACGTGTGATTTCGGGCTTTGGCGACCTTCGTGACGGTGAGGGTAAATCTCGAACCGGCCCCCACGGTGGCGTGGACGTCTGGGGCAATCCTGGCGACCCTGTCCTCGCATCGGCCGATGGTCGCGTGGAAGACGTCGGAGAAGAGGGCGGCGTATCGTGCGGCAAGTATGTCGCGGTGGCTCATGACCAAACAGTGGAGATGGAAGGCTTCCGTTACGAACCGAAGACACGGTACTGTCATCTGAGAGAGCAGGCGGTCAGGACTGGCGAGACGGTCAAGCGTGGACAGACCGTTGGCTATATCGGGACAACCGGCTGGACCCGCCCCCCCATTCAGACGACCGGGTACGAGCACGTCCACTGGGAGCTTCGGGTGCACGGGAGAAAGGTAGATCCGCTTCCCTTTACTCGAGGCTGCTTCGACCCAAAGCAAGCCTACGCGACGGACCGCCTCATCCTGACGTACCCGGTGCGCTGCAATAACTAAGACGGGCTACGGGCAGCCGGCCACTGCGGCGGGTGGCGATGGCGCGCGCGCAGCACTCGGATCGGTGAGCGACTCCAGGAACGCCACGAGGTCGTCCGTCTCCGACGCCGAGAGCTTCAACGGCCGCAAGAGCTGCTCGCCGTGCGTGTGGATCCGCTCCATGTCCAGCTCGGAGTAGTGCCGGACGACCTCGCGCAGCGTCGCGTAGCGTCCGTCGTGCATGTACGGCGCGGTGTGGCCGAGGTTCCGGAGCGACGGCGTCTTGAACTGGCCGAAGCTCGCGTGGTTCGCCTCGACGTGACGCGTCTTCACCGCCGCCGTTCCGCTGCGGTCGTCGCTCCAGGCGCTCAGCAGGTTGAAGGGGTCGGCCCGCAGCTGCTTGATCCCCCCGAGCGTCCCGCGTCCACGCGGCCGCCGGGCAACGCGTACGGCACGCCGACGTCGTGGAACTCGCCGTTGGTGAACGCCGGGCCGACGTGGCAGACGTTGCACTGGCTCTTCACGAAGAGCCGCGCGCCGCGACGCGCAGCCGCCGGGTAGCGAGCGGCGGCCGCGGCATCACCGCGCGCGAGCGCGTCCCGGAAGTCGTCGAACGGCGTGCGTCCCGAGCGGACGGTTTCCGCGAAGGCGGCCAGCGCCTTGCCCGTGTGCACGAGCGCCCGCTCGGGCTCGCGCGGGGACCGGCGCGCCGAACGCCTTCGCGTGGAGGCACGCGAGCGTCGCGTCCCCGCGCAAGAGCTGGGCGACGTGCGCCGCCGACGCGCCCATCTCGCGCGGATCGACGATCGGCTTGAGACTCTGCGACCACAGGCTGTCGGCGCGGCCGTCCCACGAGAACCAGCGATGCAGCGCGACGTCGAGCACCGTCGGCGTGTTGCGATCGACGTCGGCGAGGCCCTGCGCGCGCGCGCGGCCATCGGTCCAGCCGCGCGCGGGAACGTGGCACGTCGCGCACGCGACGCGGCCGTTGCCGGAGAGCCGTGGATCGAAGAAGAGGCGCTGGCCGAGCGCGACGGCAGCCGAATGCCCCGACACCGCGTTGCTCGGATCGCGCGTCGCCGCCGCCGGCCACGGCCCGTGCGCCAGGAGACGCCGGACCTCGGTGTCGTCGAGGTCGAGGAGCGCTGCCGCGTGCGCGGGCGTCGCGAGGAGCGACGACGAGCGCGACGATCAGCAGCAGCCTTCAAGCCCTCGTCATTCGATGACCACGTCCGTCGCGAGCCGTGTCCGGCGTCCGCCGCTCTCGACGTCGAACGACAGCTCCCAGCGGCCCGGCATGTGGAACATGCAGGCCCTCGGCGACGTAGCGGCCGCCGCCCTTGGCCGCGAGCGTGGGCCGGTAGTTCATGCCGTGACGGTGCTCCGGCATCGTCGCGTCCACGCGCGTGAGGACCGGCGCGGCGCCGTCGCCGCACACGAGCGTGTCCACCGCGAAGTGACGGCCGATCTCGATCGTCGGCGGCAACGTCCGGAAGACGACCACGACCCCCGGCGCCTCCACGCGTCCGAGCGGCGTGAAACCGGCCGGCACCTCGCACGCCTCGCGCCGCCGGCGACGGCGCCGGCGACGAGGAGCGCGCCGAGCGCCGCCCTCACTTGCGTCCGAAGACGGCCTCGCCGTTCTTCCAGGCGATGCGCTCGGCCAGGTCCCGCGGCAGGTCGGCGAGCCACTCGCGCGAGAACGTGGCGTGATCGACGACGTAGTGCCACCGCTCCGGCGCGAAGGTATCGGTGCCCACCATGAAGCGGTCGGGGAACTCCGTGAAGACCTCGCGCCACTCGGGCGGCACCTTGCCTCCCGAGCCCTGGTCGCTGCGAAACGCGAGGTCGGCCCAGAGGTTCTTGTGCTTGCGCAGCATGTCCCGAACCTTCCCGGGGCTCTCGAAGCCCGAGTGCGCCCACAGCACCCGCGCGCTCGGGTCCTGCTGGAAGATGCGATCGACCGCGTCCGCGTCGGAGTGCGCATGGAGAAGCAGCCCGTACTGCTTCGCGAGCTGCACGATGCGGCGCGGGATCGGCAGGTCGGCGTCGGCGCCGTACAGGTGGAACTCGCCGATCGCGACGTACGTGTGCTTCTTGAGCCGCTCCTCGACGTAGCGCAGCACGTCCTCGTCCTTCGTCCACGTGCTGACGTCGCCGCGCCGGCGATACGGGCGGAGCTCCGGAATGATGATGTCGGGCGCTTCCGCGATCAGCTTCTGCGTCCCTTCGTCGTCCGAGCTGGAGACGAGCGCGCGCTTCACACCGGCCTTCCTCAGGAGGGCGACGGCCTCCTTCGGTGGCACCACCGTCCACGCGTCGTGGCTGTAGTGGACGTGGGCGTCGAAGATCGGCAGCTCGGCCGCGGCGGCGAAGCCGGGCAGGCCGAACAGCAGAAGGAACGTCAGCGCCTTGAACATGCGAGTCACCTCAGCCGGTGATGGATCGCCCCATTGTACGCGGCGATACGGTATAACTCGGCCATGGCCTCGCGGGTCGTCATCGTCACGGGTGGGAGCGGCGCTCTTGGACAGGCGATCACGCAGCGCTTCCTCGACGAGGACGCGCTCGTGGCCGTGCCCTGGGTCGTGGACCGCGAGCGCGAACGGCTCGAAGCGCTCAGTAGACGCCGCGACGCGGCGACGCCTGCACCTCGAACGCTGCGACGTGAGTGACGACGCCGCGATGGAGCGGTTCGTCGCCGGCATCGCGGCGGCGCACGGCCGCGTCGACGTCCTCGTCGGCGCCGTCGGCGGCTTCGCGATGGGCGACCTCGTCCACACCGACCGCGCGCAGTGGGACGCGATGCTCACGCTGAACCTCACCACGCAGTACGTCGCCGCCCGCGCCGTCGCTGCCGCGCATGCTGGCGCAGGGATCCGGGCGCATCGTCGCCATCGCCTCGCGCGCGGTGGTGCCGCCGACGGGCGGCATGATCGCCTACACGGTCTCGAAGGCGGCCGTGATCGCGTTCGTCCAGGCGCTGTCGGCGGAGACGCGCGGGCGCGGCGTCACGGTCAACGCCGTCCTCCCGAGCACGATGGACACGCCGGCCAACCGCGCGGCGATGCCCGACGCCGATCCGAAGACGTGGGTGCCGGTCACCGCGGTCGCCGACGCGATCGCGCACCTGGCCTCCGAGCGCTCGGCCCACGTGACCGGGACCCTGCTCGGTATCTAGGAGTGGGCCGGACGCGACGCCGTTTCCGCGGTATAACCTCCCGCATGGCCAACCTCAAGGACAAGTACTGCATCGTCGGCGTCGGCGAGACGGAGTTCTCGCAAGAACTCGGGGCGCACCACCCGCGCGATGGCCGTGGAGGCCGTCCGCAAGGCCGATCCTCGACGCCGGGCTCAAAGCCTCGGACGTCGACGGCATGATGAGCTACCAGAACGGCGACTCCACGTTCGCGCCGTTCGTGGCGCCCGGACCTCGGCATCCGCCTGAACTTCTACATGGACGTGGTCGGCGGCGGCTCGTCCACCGAGGCGCTCATCGGCCTCGCGATGGGCGCCATCGAAGCGGGCATGTGCAAGACGGTGGCGCTGTTCCGCTCGATGAACGGCTACACCGAGTTCCGCATCGGCGGCACCGGCGCGCGCTCGGCGGCGCCCGTGCGCGCGGCGGACCTCGCGCAGGTGCCGTTCGGCATGCGCAGCGCCGGCCAGAACTTCGCGCTGACGTTCATGCGCCACATGTACGACTACGGCACGACCTCCGAGCAGGTCGCGCACGTGAAGCAGGCGCACAGCAAGCACGCCTCGAACAACCCGAAGGCGTTCGAGAAGAAGCGCGTGACGGTGCAGGACGTCGTCAACTCCCGCTGGATCTGCGAGCCGCTGCACCTGCTCGACTGCTGCCTCGAGACCGACAACGCGACCTGCGTGATCGTGACGTCCGCGGAGCGCGCGCGGGACCTGCAGCAGCGGCCCGCGTACATCATGGGCGTGGCGGGACGCGTCAGCAAACCGCGCGTCGACTTCCACTGGGCGCACGGCCCGATCTCGCGCGTGGCCGGGCTACTACGCGAAGGACATCGTGTTCGGCCAGGCCGGCATCACGCCCGAGGACGTCCACGTCACCGGCTCGTACGACGCCTTCACGTTCACGACGATGCTGCAGCTCGAAGAGTACGGCTTCTGCAAGAAGGGCGAGGGCGGCCACTACGTGTCGAGCGGGATCATCGAGCTCGGCGGCAAGCGGCCGAACAACACCTCGGGCGGCCACCTCTGCGAGGGCTACACGCACGGCATGGCGATGGTCGTCGAGAACGTGCGCCAGCTGCGCGGCACCGTCGACGACTACTGCCCCGGCGCCGCCGAGGGCAAGCACACCTACGACTACTCGCCCGGCAAGTGCCGCCAGGTGAAGGATGCCGAGATCACGATGAACCTGGGCTGGGCGATGCCTGCCACCGGCAGCTCGCTCATCATGAGGAGATAGCTCGATGCCCCAGCCGGTCACCTACCGCGGCATGGCGCTGATCGTTCCGGACAACGACAGCGAGTGGAAGGAGTTCTACGAGCACGCGCGCGCGCACAGGCTCGTCGTGCGCAAGTGCAAGGCGTGCGGCCTCATGCGCTATCCGGCCCTGCACGCGTGCCCCTGGTGCATGGACCTCGCGTGGACGTGGCAGGAGCTGAGCGGCACGGGCACGGTCTACTCGTACGAGGTCGTCCATCACGCCATCCAGCCCGGGTTCAAGGACGCCACGCCGTACGTCACCGTCCTCGTCGAGATGGACGAGCAGCGCGGCGCGCCGACGGCGGATGAGGGCCTGCGCATCATCGCCAACCTCGTGAAGCCGGATCTGTCGTTCGAGGACCCCGCGAAGGTGGCGATCGGGAAGCGCGTGCGCGTCGTCTTCCAGGACCTCGCGGACCACATGGCGCTGCCGCAGTTCACGCTCAGCGGCGAGCCCGACCAGGGTCGCGTCTGGAAGCTCCGCGGGTAGGCCGCGCCGGCGCGCGCCCGCTCAGCCGCGGCAGACGCGGAAGCGGGCGTAGTCGCCGCGGGCGCGGCTCGACGTGTCGTCGCTGTCGGTGAGGACGCCGATGCCTTCCGGCTTCGGGGCGTCGTCGGTCTTGAAGTAGCGCTTGTAGTCCTCGAGCACGTTCACTCGCTCTTCGACCCACGCGCCCCCGACCTCACCGCCCGTCCGCAGCACCACGCCCTGGGTGTTCCCGTTCGTCTGCGGAAGGTGGGTCCCTTGCGGCACCTTCTCGCTCCAGATGTATTTCACGGACTTCACGGACACGGGCGAGTGGGGAAACACCGCGTACACGGCGAGCGAGCTGTCGTTCTTCTTGGTCCGCTCGTCGGCCCCGGCGGGGAACTCCTGCGGCCGCCATGCCCACGTGAGCACGGGAAACTCCTTCAGATCCCACGCGAACGGCTTCGCCGCCTGCACGCCGGCGTCCTTGGCGTCCGCGCGCAGGAACCGGTGCCCGTCGTTCTCGGCGACCTTGTAGACGTTCTTCCCCTCGTTCTTCCGCGCTTTCCACCCGACAGGGAACTCTCCAAGAGCCGCCTTGGAGAAATCGTCGACGGCAACGCACTGCTCCTGCGCCGTCGAGGTGATGCCAGCGCCGCCGAGGAGCACGATTCCAATCGCGCACGATGCGCCGAGCGAAGCGAGGCGCGAGGCATTCATGAAGCGACTGAGTTGCAATCCCAGCGCCAGGATCCCCGACACCGCACACGCGAGACCGGGTCGACGAGAAGGGTCCAGATGCTAGGAAGCGAGGAGCGGCCCGACTGAGGCGTACTCCGGTACGCCGCAGGGAGTGGCCCGACGAGCTGACGACGCAGATGGGCCCTTATCGTCGGCCCGCCGCCACCGTGAGATCTACCGCCCTCGCCGCCACCACTGGTGGACGAGCCCGTCGACGGCTTCGCCGAGCTGCGCGATGGTGCGGACACTCCCGCACGAAGTTGCAGTGGGGGGCGTAGAGCGGCATGACGGAGTCGCCGATGCCCCAGCCCCACTGGCCTTCGGGGTTGAGCCAGATGATGCCTTTGACGCGCTCGCGGATCATGCGGATCGCCCACGCCTGCGGGTCGTTGTAGTTGTTGCGGGCGTCGCCGAGGATCATCACGGTCGTGCGCCGGTCGAGACGCTCGAGCTCGGTCCGCACGAAGCGGTTGAAGGCGTAGCCGAAGTCGGACCGGCAGTGGAAGTCCACCGGCGCGCCCTTGAGCGCCCACTCGATCGCGCGCTCCACCGGCAGGCTCGAGAACGCCTGCGTCACTTCCGCGATCTCGGATACGAACACGTACGACTGCACGCGGCTGAAGCACTCCTGCAGGCTCCACACGAGCTGCAGCATGAAGCGCGAGGCGTTGCGCACGGAGTCCGAGACGTCGCAGATGGTGACCAGCCGCGGCTTCTCCCGATGCCGCCGGCGCAGCACGACCTCCATCGGTATGCCGCCGTACTGGAGACTCTTGCGAATCGTCCGCCGCGCGTCGATCCGGCCCTTCTCCTCCTGGCGCTGGCGCAGCGCGAGCGCGTCCTTGATCTTCCGGGCCAGCCGCGCCACCACCGTCTTCATCTGCATCACTTCGTCCGGCGACAGCGCGAAGAGCGGCTTGTCGGCGAGCACCTCGCGGGTGAGCTTCTCGCCCTGCCGCCACGCGCGACGCTCGAGCTCGCGCTCGACGTGCTGGCGGATCATGCGGCGGAACGCCTCGAGCCGCAGCTCCAGGTAGTTGCGAATGCGCGCGAGCTGGCCGGGGTCGAGGCCTTTCGCCTCGAGCATCTGGAGGATCTTCTCGAGGTCGCGCTCCATCGCCGACCAGTCGAACTGGTCCTGGATGCGTCGCGAGAAGTAGCCGACCTGGAGGAAGTACATCAGGCGCTCGAGGCCCGCGTTCTGACTGCCGGAGCGGATGGCCATCTCCATCTCGCTCCCCTGCCCGCGCAGGAGCAGCTCGGTCATCTCGTCGAGATCCATGTTGTCGGTCTCGTTCGCGAGCTGATCCAGCATCTGCTGCATCTTCGGGTCCTCGGGCCCGAGCGCCTTCTTGAGGCCCTTCGCCGAGCGCCTCGAGGTCGAGGAAGTAGAGGTTGAAGATGCGGTCGAACGTGGCCTGGTCGCGGGCCTCCTTCACGAGGGTCGACGCGAGGGCGGCCTTGAACGTCTCGCGGTCCTCGAGCCCGATCTCGGCGGTGGCGCCAAGGGCGTCGAGCGCTTCCGACGGCGAGATGCGCACCTCCGCGCGGCGGAGGTCGCCGATGAACTCGAGGATGCGCTCGTCCACGTCAGGCCTGCGGGATGTCGGCGAGCACCTTGTCGATCGCGCCCTTCACCCGCTCCAGGTCCTTCTCGTACTTCACGAGCATGGTCAGCGTGGACTCCACCAGCTCCGCGTTGAGCTGCTTGGCGTTGAGGATCACGAGCGACCGCGCCCAGTCGAGCGATTCCGAGATCGACGGCGGCTTTCTCAGATCCAGGGCCCGGATCTTGCCGACCGCCGCGACGACCGCTTCCGCGAGCTTCTCGGGAATCTCCGGCACCTTGAGCCGGATGATCTCGAGCTCCTCGGCCGGCGCCGGAAAGTCGATGAAGAGGTGCAGGCAGCGTCGCTTCAAGCCGTCGGACAGCTCACGCGCGTTGTTCGAGGTGAGCACCACGAACGGGATGTGCCGCGCGCGGATGGTGCCGAGCTCGGGCACCGACACCTGGAAGTCCGACAGGACCTCGAGCAGGAACGCCTCGAACTCCGGCTCGCCCTTGTCGATCTCGTCGATCAGCAGCACGGTGGGCTTCTCCGCGAGAATCGCCGCCAGCAGCGGCCGCGGCGAGAGGAAGCGGAACGAGAAGAACGCGTCGTCCTGCCCGGCGATCTTGTCGACCGCGTCCGGCAGCGACGGCGCGCCGGCAACGAGCTCGCCGATGCGCTCGCGCAGGAGCTGCGTGTAGAGGAGCTGCTTGGCGTACTTCCACTCGTAGAGCGCCTTGCCTTCGTCGAGGCCCTTCGTAGCACTGCAGGCGGATCAGCGGGCGCGAGGAGATCTCGGCACAGCGTCTTGGCCAGCTCGGTCTTGCCGACGCCGGCCGGCCCCTCGATGAGCACGGGGCGCCCCATGCGCGACGCCAGGTACACCACGGTCGAGATGCGCCGCGTGGCGATGTACTTGGCGTCGCGAAACCGCTGCTGGACCTCCTCGACTGACTGAAACATGTCTTGTCGGCTCCCCTTACGCTTTGTGAATGCCGGTTCATTGTAGCTCACTGGCGCACAATGGAGGCATGGGGTCCCCGGACGAGGGGCGCGCCGTGCGCTACCACCGTGTGCAGCTCGTCCTCGGCCTCGGCGGGTTCGCGCTCGGCGTCCTTTATATCGGTGCGGTCCTCGTCGGCGGCGTGGCGTCGATGATCGTACGCGCGGTCCCCGCGTGGCCGTGGTGGGCGCACGTCGCGCTCGTCGCGGCGACCCTCGGCGCCGGCCACCGCGTGCTCGTCGCGCCGCTCACGTGGGTGCGCGGGTGGTGGCTGCCGCGGCGCTACGGACTCCTGCACCAGTCGCTCGCGTCCTGGCTCGTCGATCAGGGGAAGGCCGCCGCGCTGTCCGCGCTCCTCGGTCTCGCGGGCATCGAGGTGGTCTACGCGCTGCTGCGCGCGACGCCCGCGTGGTGGTGGCTGGCGGCGGCGCTCGTCTTCATCGCGCTGTACGTCGCGCTCGCCGTCGTGCTGCCGGTGTGGATCGTCCCGCTCTTCTATCGCCTCACACCGCTCGCCGACGAGACGCTCCGCACACGCCTGCTCGCACTCGCGGCGCGCGTCGGCGCGCCGGTCATCGGCGTCTGGGTCGCGGATCAATCACGCAAGAGCCGCACCGCCAACGCCGCCGTGGTGGGGCTCGGCCGCACGCGACGCATCCTCCTCTTCGACACGATGCTCGACTTCGCGCCCCGCGAGGTCGAGGCGGTGCTGGCGCACGAGCTCGGCCATCACGTGCATCACGACATGTGGCGCGGACTCTCGGCGCAGGCCGCGCTGACGCTCGTGAGCTTCGCGGTCGCGAGTGTCGCGCTGAACGCCGGCGTGGCGTGGTGGGGACTGCACGGCATCGCCGACCCGGCGGGATTGCCGTGGCTCGCCGTCGTGCTCGGCGGCGTCGGGCTCATCGCCGTGCCGCTCGGCAACGCCTATTCGCGATGGATCGAGCGGCGAGCGGACGACTTCGCGCTGCGTGTCACCGGCGATCCGGACGGGTTCGTGGGCGCGATGGAACGCCTCGCGCGCCTCAACCTCGCCGAGCGACGGCCCCACCGGCTGAAGGAATGGCTCTTCTACTCCCATCCCGCGATCGACCGCCGCATCGCCCGCGCCGTGTCAGCCGGCGCCGCCGCTCACAGCCAGCCGCGCCACCAGTAGAGCGCGAGCGCGACGGACTCGTACGCGACGCCCTGCGAGCGCGCACACGCGCGCGAAGACGTACCTGAGGCTCCAGCACGATCGACAGCCGCGGCAGGCGCTGCGGCGACGACCGGCGTGGAGATCACGTCGAGCCCGGTCTTCCTGAAGACACGCACGGAGCGATACGAGTGCTCCGCCGACGTGACGAGCAGGATGCTGCGAATGCCGCGCTCGCGCGCGATGCGCGCGACCGCTTCGCCCTGGGTGAACGTGCGCGCGGCCGTCCGCTCGACGACGAGGACGCCGGGCTTGCTTCCCACCTCCTCGGCCACGAGCGCCATCACGGTCGCTTCGGGCACCGACGGATCGACGGGGTTGCCGCCGGTGAGGATGACGACCGGCGCGATACCCACGGTGATGCAGCCGGAGGCCGTGCACGAGGCGTGTGGTCGTGGTCGCCGGACAGGGTCTGGGCATCGTGCACGCCGCCGCCGAGAACCACGATCGCGTCGGCGCGCCGAGGCGGCTCTGCGACGACCAGCAGGCGCGTGAACGCGGGCGCGACCGGGAAGACGCCCGGTCGAGCACGACGAGGATGAGGACGAGCGCGAGGAGACTGGTCAGCCGTCGGTAGGCACGCTGGATCATGGCGAGCGCCATGATACCGGCGGCCAGGCCTGGTCGTATGTCGTGGTGCGCCCGGGAGGAATTGAACCCCCGACCTTCGGATTCGAAGTCCGACGCTCTATCCAACTGAGCTACGGGCGCGTGGGCCCCTAGCCTACACCACGCGGCTCCCGCAGCCGGCTCCCCGTCCTGACCAACGTGCGATTCCGCCTGCGTACCCCGGCCTCAGCGTGGCGCGCCTCGCCCGCGCCTGCGGACCCTGACGGAGCCCCGATCAGAGGCAGTCGAAGGTCGTCTGGCCGCCGCCGTTCCCCTGCGCGCGATTGCCTCCGCCGTCCGTGTTGCCGATGACGACGCAAATCCCCCAGTCGGCGTTGCTGTCAAAGGTGTTGTTCGAGACGGTGATGCCGGCCCCTGAGACCTCGAGGCCATCATCGGCGTTATTCCGGCCACGATTCCCGTCGATGGTGCCGCCATCAGCGGAGACGTGGATACCGTCCTCAAAATTGCGGTCGAAGGTGTTGCGCATGATGAGGTTGCCGGTCCCGAAGACGACCTCGAGGCCGCTGAAGCCGTTCTCCTCCCCATGGTTCTGGTCAACAGTATTGTCGTCACCGTCGACGGCGATCCCCGGCCCCCGAGTTGGAGTCCGTGGTGTTGCGCGTGACGGTGTTGCCGTTCCCTGACACCGTGATGCCGTTGAAGCCGTTCCGTCTGGCGCGGTTCCTGTCAATCGTGTGGCCGTTACCAAAGACCTCGATACCCTCGGATTCGTTGTTGTCCGTCGTGTTGCGCTCGATGGTGTTGGCGTCAAGTGTTGAAACGCGGATCCCGATGCCATTGCCACTGGAACGTTCTCGGTGACCACGTTGCCTCCCCCAAAGTCCAGCTCGATCCCGCGTGCCAAGGAAGCCCGTGACCTGGTTGCCCTTCACCGTGTTCCCGGTCGCGAGGCCGTCGAGGTCGATCCCGTCTCCGCCGCTGCCGGCGCCGTCGAGGATGTTGCTCACGATCCGATTCCCGCTCGCGGATCCGAGGTTGATGGCGTCCAATCCGGGCGCCACCACGCGGTTGGACTTGACGAGGTTGTCGTCGCTGTCCACCTCGAGAGTGATCCCGAAGACGAAGGGGGTGATCGTGTTGGAGAGCAACGTGTTGCCGCTGCTCGAGAAGAGCCGAATGCCATGGAAGAAGCCGTTGATCCGGCAGGTGCGCACGGTGACCCCGGTACGGTCGACGAGCAGGATCCCGGTCTCGTCCGGGTCGCCGCTGATTTCGCGCCCGTTGCAGTTCAGGGTGATGTCGTTGGCCCCGATGCTGAGCCCGACCCCGGCGCACACCGCGTTGACCACGGGATCGCCGCTCTTCAGCGTGGCATTCGTGATGACCGTGTCACCGCAGGCGCAGGCGACCCGCGTGCCGCCCGCACCCGCCTTGTCGCCACAGTCCGCGGCCCAGGCCGGGGCGCCGGCGACCGTCATCAGGATGGCCATGGACGATGCGAGAATCCGTCTGATCACGGCCGTTCTCCTTCGGTGCCTGCTGATCCGGTTGGTGGTCGCGACGCGGCCCCCGTACCGCCCACGATGGGTGGCAATCTAGGAGGAGGGTCAGGCCGTGTCAAGCGGTGCTCTCACCCCAATGGTTCACGCAAGGTGGTCCATCGACTCGTCGAACATGGAGAACATGATCTGCTGACGGATAGAGCGACGAACCTCGTCGGATTCGAAGTCCGACGCTCTATCCAACTGAGCTACGGGCGCGTGGGCACCGAGCCTACACCAGCCCGTTGCGCCGGATGGGCGGGGTCAGTCGAGCAGGGGCGCCGCTCCCAGGCTGTCGAGGACAGACACGCCTTTTCGCTGGCGGCGTTGGCTCGTGAGGCCGTTCAACTCCTCGCGGACTTTGGCCGCGATCGCCGTGAGGCCGAGATTCGCCGTCTTGGCGGCGAGGTCACGGGCGGCGGCCTCCGTCATCTCGATCGCGTAGCCCCCGGGTTCACCCTCGGTGGCGGCGGCCTTCAGTCCTTGCCGTGTGCTCTCGGACATCCGGTCGCCGATCAGCGCGAGATCCGCCGGCGTCAGCGGCACCGAGACCATGTCGGCGTATTCCGCGGCACATCGCTGGCACTGCGCCGGGTGAACGTCATCGGCCCTGGCTTTTCGTGGCTCGCCGAGAATCGTCCCGCCGATGTAGGAAGGCCGGATCTCGCCTCCACAGGATTCGCCGTGGTTTCCATGCCGCTTCGTGCACGTCGAGGTACGTGTCGTCATTCGTCGTTCCTTCCTGCGCGGGCCGCCCGAATGGCACGGACCCTTCGACGTGTCGAGCGTGGCGAACGACTCGTGTCACTGAAGTCCCGGCGCCTGGAGCGCCACCTGGAGGGCGACAGCGAGGAGGATTTCAGCCTACACCCTCCGGCGTCGCCCGCCGTGGACCGGCCGAAGTATACTCGGCGGCACTACGACCCCCGGAGCGAACCCCATGAGCGCCGTGAAAGATCTCATCGACCAGGCCGTCGACCGTCTCGGCGACGACCTCGAGAAGCTCTCCCTCACCATCCACGCCAACCCCGAGCTCGCGTACGAGGAAGTCAGAGCGGCGGGCTGGCTCACGGAGTTCCTCGACGGCCGGGGGCTCAAGGTCGAGCGCGGCGTCGGCGGCGTCGAGACCGCCTTCCGCGCCACGATCGAGACCGGCGTCGGTCCCACCATCGCGATCATGTGCGAGTACGACGCCCTGCCCGCGATCGGGCACGCCTGCGGGCACAACGCGATCGCCACCGCGGGCGCCGGCGCGGGCGCGGCGCTCGCCGCCGTCCGCGACCAGCTCCCGAAGGGCCGCGTGCAGGTCATCGGCACGCCGGCGGAAGAAGGCGGCGGCGGCAAGGTCAAGCTCATCAAGGCCGGCGTCTTCCGCGACGTCGACGCGGCGATGATGTGTCACGGCTGGGACCAGTGGATCCTCCACCAGGACCTGCTCGGCATCGTGCGCGTCGCCTTCGAGTTCACCGGCACGGCGGCCCACGCCGCCGCCGATCCGTGGGAAGGCGTGAACGCGCTGGACGCGGTCATCCAGACCTTCAACAACGTCAGCATGCTCCGCCAGCAGGTGAAGCCGAGCTCGCGCATTCACGGCATCGTCACCAGCGGCGGCGCCGCCGCCAACATCATCCCGGAGTTCGCGTCGTGCCTCTTCTACGTGCGCGCCGCGGAGCTCGCGTACATGTGGGACCTGCACCGCCGCGTGATCGCGTGCGCGGAGGGCGCGGCGAAGGCCACGGGCACGCACGCTGAAGGTGATCGACTACGGCGAGAGCGCGTACGAGCCGCTGAAGCGGAACGCGACGCTGCTCGAGACGTTCCGCGCCAATCTCCACGCGATCGGCGCGACGGAGTCGCCCGAGGTGAAGGACCGCCTCGGCTCCTCGGACGTCGGCAACGTGAGCCAGGTCGTGCCGTGCATCCAGCCGCTCATGAAGATCGCGCCGGAGGGAACCCCGATCCACTCGCGCGCGTTCGAGGCGGCGGCCGCCGCGCCGCTCGCGCGGACGGGCACGCTGCAGGCCGCGAAGGTCATGGCGCGCACGACGTACGACCTGCTCGCCGACCCCGCGCTCGTGAAGAAGGCGAAGGAGGAGTTCCAAGGAGGCCACGGATGATGATTCGACGCCCGCTCCTGCTCATCGCGCTGGTGATCGGCATCACGGGGCTCGCGATCCCCGGAAGCGCGGGGGAAGTGACGCTGACGGTCGTGAACATCGAGACGCCGCAGGGGGTGAAGATCTGGGAGCCGCCCTCCCTCGTCGCGAAGAAGGGCGACACGGTGTCGCTCAAGCTCATCAACCGGCACGCCGATGAGCACGGCTACGAGATCGCCGCCTTCAACGTCAAGGAAGTGGTGGACGGCAACAAGACGAAGGACGTGCGCTTCACGGCGGACAAGTCGGGGATCTTCCCGATCAAGTGCCACCTCCATCCCGCGCACGTGGTCGGCCAGCTCCTCGTGCTCGACTAGCGACATGGGGGGTACGGACGCACCCCCCATGCCCCCGCACTCCGCGGCCCGGCAAAGCCGGGCCGCTCCGCGACTGCCGGGCCGTCCTCGCGCTCGCGGGCGGGGCCGCGGTGATCTTCGCAGCCGCGGCCCTCGCCCAGCCCGCCGGCGACTCCGCGCTCGGCCGCCGGGTGTACGAGGACACCTGCGCCATCTGCCACGGCGAGCGCGCCGACGGCAAGGGCCACGCCGCGCATCACTTCGCGAGCGCGCCCCGCGATCTCACCACGGGGCGCTTCAAGTTCCGCTCGACGCCCTCCGGACAGTTGCCCACCGACGAGGATCTGCGCCGCACGATCGTGAGCGGGATTCCGGGCACGGGCATGGTGCCGAACGATCACCTGAAGCCGGCCGAGGTCGACGCGGTGATCGCGTACCTCAAGACGCTCTCGCCACGCTTCACCGCGATGTCGCCCGCGGCCCCGATCCCGATGCCGCCGGCGCCGCCCGCGAGCGCGGAGGCGGTGGCGCGCGGCCGCGCGGTGTACGAGAAAGCGGAATGTCGGGAGTGTCACGGCCGCGAAGGCCGCGGTGACGGCCCATCGGCGAAGGACCTCAAGATCAAGCCGTCGGACCTCACGCGCCGGCCGTTCAAGAGCGGTCCTCGACCCGCGGACGTCGTGCGGACCCTGCTCACCGGGCTCGACGGCACGCCGATGCCGTCCTACCACCTCGTGCTCGAGGACGCGGAGCTGTGGGACCTCGCGTACTACGTCGCGTCGATCGGTCGCGCGCCGGAGCTGACCGACGACGAACGAACCGGCCAGCACGTCGTCCGACACCACCAGCGCCGCGGGCACTGACGTCGTCCCTGGCACGCGACATGCGCAACCGTGGCAGGAGGAGGACCGCGATCATGCACCGACTGCTCGCTGTGTGCGATGGTGGCCGTGTCGCTCGCCGGGTGCGCCACCGTGATCGCAGCCGACGGGCGCCGGCTCTTCGGCCACCGCTGACCTCAAGAACGCGACCGGTCAATCCGTCGGCACCGCGACCCTCACCGACGTCTCCGGCACCGTCCGGATCGTCGTGGAGGTGAAAGGGCTCCCGCCCGGCGCGAAGGCCGTGCACGTCCACGCGGTGGGCACGTGCGAAGGGCCGCAGTTCACGTCGGCGGGCGACCACTTCAATCCCGGGAAGAAGGAACACGGGATGATGAATCCGCAGGGCCCGCACGCGGGGGACCTGCCGAACATCACGATCGCGGCCGACGGCAGCGGGCGGATGGAGTCCGCGACCGACCGCATCGCGCTCGGCGCGGGAGCGACGTCGCTCTTCGACGCCGACGGCAGCGCGCTCGTCATCCACGCGGCGCCGGACGACTTCAAGACCGATCCCACGGGGAACAGCGGCAGCCGCATCGCGTGCGGCGTGATCGTGAAGAAGGAGTCCTAGCGCGTCGTGCGGCGCCGCTCGGCCGCGCGCTCGGCCTCCAGGCGCTCGAGGTCGACGGCGGAGTGGTCGGTGAACGTCATCGCCGCGGCCAGCGCGCGATGTCCCGCCTGGTCGGCGATCAGGCGGTGCATCGTCTGCGCGATCCGCCGGTACGCGGGATGCCCTTGCGGGGCGCTCCGGAGCTCGATCACGTGCATCGCCTCGCGCGCGTTCATCGCCATGTAGAAGCGCACGCGGTACGCCAGCGACACCGCGTACGACGCGACGTCGGGCAGGCCCGCCGCGGCGATCGCGTCGTGGAGCGCGGCGCCCTCGTCCATCACGCGCCGAAAATCGTCAGCGGCGCCGGCCTCGCTCACCGCGTCCGGCATCGCGTAGCCGTGCGCGGGCGTCAGGCGCTGCCACTCGAGGCTCAGCAGCCGGTGGCGCTGCAGGTCGCGGAACGCGCCGTAGTCGGACAGGATGTCGAAGCGGTAGGCGGTGCGCTCGAGCGCGCGGCCGGGGCGATGGCGCCGGTTGCGTCGCTTGCCGACGTACGCCTCGAGCACGGCCGTGCGCTCGGCCTCGGTGAGCCGCCGCGCGATCGCGAGGAGCTGATCGTCCGGCAGCGCCGACGCCGCGTAGAGCGCCGCCGCCACCACCTTCACCTCGCCGTCCGGATCGAACTCCGTCAGCGTCACCTCGTCGCGTGGCTCCGCGCCGACACCCGTGAGCACGCTTCGCGTGACGTCCGCCACCGCCGCGCGCGTCTCCGCCAGGTACGTCGACCACACGACGCCGCGGTCGGGCGCGTCCACGCGCTTGAGGAAGGCGGGAATGACCTTGCGCAGCTCGCGCAGCATCGCGTCCGCGCACGTCCGGACCTCGGCCAGCGGATGCGCGCGCATGCGGAGCAAGAGCTGCTCGTACGCCTGCGCGGTGCCGTAGATGCCGACGTTCGAGATCGTCGCCGCGGGGAGGAGCCCGCGGAGCGTGTCGAGCGCCTTCGCGCGGATCGTCATGCGGTACGCCGACTCGGAGTCGCCGTCGGCGCGCGGGAACTTCGCGGTGAAGAACTCGCGCAGTCGCGGCAGCCACGCCGCGTACGTGGCGAAGGCCGCGTCGAGCGTGGTCACGTACCGCTCGCGCAGCGCGCCCGTCAGCTCCGCGGGGATGTGGTAGCGCCAGCGACCGTCGGGACGATCGTCGTACGGAATGTAGCGCGTCGATTGCTCGAGGTAGGCCATGAGGCGGCCCCACTCGAGCACCTTGGTGAGCAGGTTCGACGCGCCCTCGACCGCGAGGTGCACGCCACCGAGCTGCGCGACGGAGTCGTCGCCGTACTCGACGAAGACCTTCTCGTACAGCTGCTCCGCGCGCCGCGTGTCGACGACGGCAGCCGAGCCCGCAGCTTCGGTATTCGCCGCCGAACTCGTCGAGCCACAACCGCCGCAGCGATTTCGGCGACCGCGAGTACCGCGCGAACAAGGCGCCTTTGACGACTTCGGGAAGGTCGGTGAGCGCGAAGACGGGCCCGTCGAGATCCGTGAAATGCGGAGCGAGCCGGGCGCGTTCGTCGGCCGTGAACTGATCGCCCATCCGCTTCCTTATATCACCCGCTGGTTCGAGCGCCGGCTCCGCCGGCGCAATCCGTCCTGGGGGAGGTTTCGGAGGGGGCCGTCGAGGCCCCCTCCGACTCGGCGATGCCCCCCTCCGAGGGCTACGCGATGGCGACCGAGTTCCCCGGCGAGCCCGTCGCGCCCTTGAGCGGGAGCGGGTTGAACGACCAGGCGAACTCGTACACCTTGTCCTTCGCCAGGTCTTCGGTGAAGAGGTTCTCGTTGATGTGGATGCCGTTCATGGTGATCCAGAGCGCGTGGCAGCCGAAGATCAGGTCCGGGTTCTCGCCCGGCACCGCCTCGACCGGCCACGTGTCGGCGCCGACCACGCAGATCTTCTTGTCGGCGAGCCAGCGCCCGGCCGTCAGGCCGGGGCCGGGGCAGCCCTTGTTGAACTCCGCGTTGTCCTTCTTCCAGAGCTTCCCGTGGCCCGTGTTGAAGATGACGGCGTCGCCCTCGCCCGGCTCCTTGATGTTCTGGCGGCGCAGCGTCTGGACGATGTCGTCGACGGTGATGACGTAGTTGATCGGGAGCCGCTCGCCGCCCTTGAGGGCGAGCACGTCGAGCAGGATGCCGCGCGTGAAGAACGGCTTCAGGTGCTCGGCGCCCAGCTTCTTCAGGCCGTACGCGCGAGCCGACCTCTTCCTGCGTGAGCCCGTTGTAGTAGCGGATCTTGCCGTCGCCAGCCGTCATCCCGATGTGGCCGAGGCCGTCGAACTGCGAGCCCGCCTGCCCGATCTCACCCACGAAGAGCTCGTCGTGGTAGTACAGCCGTGCTTGCCGAACGGGCCCCCGGTCGGCGTGCCGGGGATGACGACGTGGGCGCCGAGCCGCTCGCCGAACACGGGGATTCCCTTCTCCAGAACGCGGCCGAGCGGATAGACCTTGCCGGTCTTGATGAGCTTCGCGGCTTCGAGGACCTTCGCCGGCGTGATCCGGCGGCCGGCGCCCTGCTCGTCCTGCGCGCCGAACGGCGACGGCCACCACTGGTTCGAGAGCGGGTTCGTCGCTGGCTGCGCCGCGGCCGGCGCTGCGCCGCTCGTCGCCTGCGCGACCGCCATGCCCGCCGCCATCCCGGTCACGAAGCCGGTCTTGACGAAGTCACGTCGCGAGACGTCGCCGTCCGAGGGTGCCGTCGCCTGTTCGCCATGCTCCTGTTCGCCGATGACGTGCTGGTGGTAGTACTCCTTGAGCCAACCTGGTTGCATGGCCGTGCCTCCTCGCTGGGGTGAACCGCGTTGTGCTACCCCTTCCGCATGTACGCCGGGGCCTCCGCGGTCAGGAAGTCCTCGCGCCGGCGGCGCGAACACGTCGATGACTTCGCAGTCCGTCGGAAACCACGCCTCGTGCTCGACGCCGCCCGGGATGACGCCGATGTCCCCGGCCTTGCAGACGCGGCGATCGCTGCCGATCCTGATGTCCATCGATCCCGACGTGACCCAGAAGACCTGCTCGTTCGGGTGCTGATGCGCGGCCGCGTGCGCGCCCGCCTTCATCGACCACCAGACGATCATGCTCTTGTCCCCCGACAGCACCCGGCGCGAGATCTGGTCGGAGATCTTCTCCTCGGGAAGATGCGTGAGCGTCTCGAAGCCCGCGATGACCGGCATGGGACCCTCCTGTGGTGGGGCAGCGTAGCGCGGTCGCACGGTGTAGGACAATGGGCGACATGGCGAGACTGAAGATCGGCTTCATCCCCATCGAGGGCGGGCACTACTACAAGGAGTCGCTGGACGAGGTCACGCGCGCCGAGGAGCTCGGGTTCGACTCCGTCTGGATGGAAGAGCACCACGCGGTGACCAACCACTACTGGCCGTCTCCGCTCACCGTGCTCGCGGGCTACGCCACGCGCACGTCGCGGATGATCCTCGGCACCGACATCGTCGTGGCGGCGTTCCACCACCCGGTGCGCCTCGCCGAGGACGTGGCCATGCTCGACGTGATGTCGAACGGCCGCGCGGTGCTGGGGATCGCGATCGGCTACAAGCCCGACGAGTTCGCGCTGTACGGGGTGGACCTCGAGAAGCGCGGCGCCCGCTTCGAGGAGCAGCTCGCGATCATGAAGGGCCTGTGGACCCAGGAGAAGGTCAGCTTCAAGGGGACGTACTACACGGTCGAGGGGCGCATCGAGCCGAAGCCCGTCGCGAAGCCGCATCCGCCGCTCTGGATCGGGGGATGGGGGGACATCACCCTCCGGCGCGCCGCGACCCTCGCCGACAACTGGATCCCCGGGCCGACGGCCGACCTCAAGCGGCTCCTGGCGGGCAAGAAGCAGTTCCTCGCGAACCGCGCCGCCGCCGGCCGGACCGCGTCGATCACGGAGTGGCCGCTCACGCGGGACGTCATCGTGGCCGAGACCGACGCGAAAGCGCGGGAGCTCGCCGAGCAGCACATCATGATCAGCTACCGCAAGGAGTACGCGGGCGGCTGGCGGCATCCCTTCATCGACGCGAGCATCGCCACCGACCTCGACAAGCTGATGGAGGACCGCTTCATCATCGGCGGCCCCGATCAGGTCGATCCCGAAGATCCGGAAATTCATCGACGAGTACGGCATGACGCACCTGATCTGCCGGACGTTCTTCCCCGGAATGCCCCACGCGCACATCATGCGAGAGCTCGAACTGCTCACGAAGGAGGTGCTCCCGGCGTTTCGTTAGAGCCTCGTTAGGTCATACCAAAGGGATCGCCGACCGTAAGTGCGTGATATACTGTCGTTTGCCAACGGAGTTCCGGGGAATCGGAGCGCAAAGGGCTCAGGCAAACGGAAGGAGTGGTCGCGATCCCCCAGACGGTGTACCGCGTCGATCGGTCGTACGCATGGAACTACGGCCACGCGCCCGCGCTGCCCCGCGGCCGGCGCCTCCCGCCCGCGGCCCCCGGCCGTCTGTTCGATCACGACGTCACCTCACGTCTCGGCATCGCCGCCGGTCCCCTCATGAACTCGAAGTGGGTCGCCGGCTATGCGCGCATCGGCTACGACGTGCTGACGTACGCGACCGTCACCTCCACGTTCCGTCCGGCGTACCCGCTGCCGAACATCCGCCAGGTCGAGAGCCGCGAGCACGCCGCGGTGGCGCTGCGGCGTCCCCACGTCGACGGCAGCGTCACGCTCGCCGTGTCGCTCGGCATGCCGTCGATGGAGCCGGACGTCTGGCGCAAGGACGTGCGCCGCGCGAAGGACGCGCTCACCACGGGCCAGCTGCTGATCGTGAGCGTGGCCGGCACGCTGCCGCCCGGCGGCGACCACGAGGCGCTGATCGCCGACTATGCGCGCTGCGCGGTGTGGGCGGCGGAGGCCGGCGCCGACGCGATCGAAGTGCACCTCGCGGTGCCCGATCCCTTCGCCGAGCACGCCCAGATGATCTTCGAGAACGTGCCCCTGTCCGCGCAGATCCTCTACCGCGTCCGGACGAGCATCGGCCAGCCGATCCTCGCCAAGGTGGGCATGTTCCGGTCCCCGCGCCTGCTGCACGAGACCGCGACGAAGCTCGCCCCGTGGACCAGCGGCTTCGTGCTCGTGCACGGCGTGCTCCGTCGCGTCACCGACGAGGAGGGCAAGTCGGCCTTCGAGGGCCTCGGGCGCGATCTCGCCGACGTCGTCGGCGCCGACACGTTCCCGGTGTGCGCGCGCCAGGTCGAGGAGATGCTCGCGTGGCGCAAGGCCGGGGCGTGGGACCGCGCGGTGCTCGCGGTCGGCGGCATCACCACGACCGAGCGAGCGCTGCACCTGCTGCACGAGGGGTCCGACGCCGTGCTCGTGAGCACCGCGGCGCTCGTCGATCCGCCGTTCGCGGCGCGGCTCCGCGAGGCGGCGACGCCGAAACCCTCGGAGGGCGCGCCCGTGCCGACGAACGGCGCGAGCCCGACCCCGCGCGCTCGTTCGGCGTCCCCGCAAGACGTCGTGCGCCGGCCGAGCCGGCGCGCGAAGCCGTCGAAGAGCCGGCGCTCCAAGCAGACCGTCCGGTAGCTCTCCCGCTTCCGACCGCATGCTAGGCTAATCGCGCCATGCGGTGGCTCGTCGTCATGCCGTACGTGCGCGCGGGCCTGATGGGCATGGATTTCGCCGAGGAGCTCCGCGCGCTCGGTCACGACGTGGAGACCTTCGCGTATCGGCGGGACAACGTCCTCTACAAGAACAAGTCGACGAAGCGCGCCTACCAGCGCGCGCTGAACCGCCAGCTCGAGCGTCGCTGCCACGACGCGCGCCCCGACGTGGTCCTGGTCGTCAAGGGCGGCCCGATCGGGCCGGACGTCCTGCGGCGCGTGAAGAGCGACACCGGCGCGGTCCTGCTCAATGTCTTCCCCGACAATCCGTTGTGGATGATGCCGTTCGAGCAGATCGAGCCGTACGACATCTTCTTCACCAAGGAGCGCTACGCGCTGCGGCAGCTCGAGATCGTCGGCCTGGACAACCTCTGGTATCTCCCGATGTACTGCGTGCCGTCGCTCCACCACCCGGTGCCCCTCGAGGCCGTGGAGGCCGCGGCGCTCAGCGGGATCGTGGCCCTCGTCGGCGCGCGCTATCCGTCGCGGGAGCGGCTCGTGCGCGCGCTGTCGGACTATCCCCTCCGGATCTGGGGGCCCGGCTGGCGCCGCGGTGACCCCGCGCTGGGGTCGATGGTGGCCGGTGGCTACGTCGATGGCCGGGAGAAGCTCGCGATCTACTGCGGGGCGACGCTCTCGCTGAACCCGCATCACCCCATGAACGACGTCGTCGGCGTCAACACGCGCACGTTCGAGCTGGCGGCGGCGGGCGCCTGCCAGGTGGTGGATCTGAAGGATGAGCTGCCCCATCTCTTCAAGCCCGGCGAAGAGGTCGTCGCGTACCGCGATCTTCCGGAGCTGCGGCGGCAGCTCATCTACTACCTCGCGCATCCCGACGAAGCGCGCGCCATCGGCGAGAACGCCCGGCGCCGCGCGCTGGCGGAACACACGGTCCGCCACCGCCTCGAAGAGATGATCGCGGCGATGCGCGATCGCCTCGGACGCGGATGACCGTTGAATCTTGACGTCCCATGGCCGTCAAATGACTGAGTCGCTGGCCACGACGCTCACCTGCATCGACTGCGGCCGTGAGCACGCGCTCGGGTATCGCCTCGAGTGCGAGGCCTGCCGCGGGCTCCTCGAGCTGCGCTACGACCTGGCGGCCATGCGACGGCACGGTCCCAGCCTCTTCGAAGGCCGCGGACTCTGGCGCTACGCGCCGGTGCTGCCGATCGCGGACCCTGCCCATCGGATCACCCTGGGCGAAGGGGACACGCCGCTCCTCGACTGCCCGCGGCTCGCGCGCGAGCTCGGCGTGCGTGCGCTCGCGCTGAAACTGGAAGGACCGAATCCCACGGGCACCGTGAAGGATCGATCGTCCGTGACCGCGGTCGCCGCCGCGCTCCAGTTCGGCTTCCACGCCATCTCGGTGGTGAGCTCGGGGAACGCGGGCTCCTCGATCGCCGCGTACGGCGCCCGGGCCGGCCTCCGCACGCTCATCTTCGCGTACGCGCGCGCCGCCGCCCCGAAGCTGCTGCACATGGCCGCCACCACGCCGGACCTCGTGCTCTACGAGGGCGTGTACGACGACCTCATCACGCTGTGGGACGCGCTCGTCGGCGAGCACTGGTTCTTCGACGGCGGCGCCTCGCGCAACGCGTACAAGCACGAGGGCAAGAAGACGCTCGCGTACGAGATCGCCGAGCAGAGCGGCTGGACCGTGCCCGACGTCGTCGTGGCGCCGCTCGCCGTGGGCGAGACGTTCATCGCGGCCGCGCGCGGCTTCCGCGAGATGGCCGAGGCGGGCTGGATCGCGCGCGCGCCGCGGATGGTGGCCGCGCAAGCCACGCAGGCGAACGCGGTCGTCCGCGCGTTCCGATCCGGCGGCGCGATCACGCCGCTCACGATCGGCTACACGGTCGCGGAGGGCCTCGCGGCGGGGGATCCGGGCCGGAAGGGAGCGTGGGCGCTGCGCCTGCTGCGCGAGCTCGGTGGCGACGCGGCCGACGCGGACGACGACGCGATCCTCGCCATGCAGCGGCGGCTCGCGCGCGTCGAAGGGGTGTGGGCGGGGCCGACCGGCGTCGCGGCGCTCGCGGTCCTCGCGCGGCTGCTCGACGAGCGGCGGATCGATCCCGCGCAGCGGTTCTGCGTCGTGATCACCGAGACGGGGCTCAAGACCGAGGCCGCCGCGCCGTCCCGCGAGGCGCGCGCGTTCGACATGGAGAGCCTCCGGCGCCTCGTCAAGGAGCGGCTGGCAGTTTAGTGACCCTGCCGCGCCGGTTCTATCTCCGCCGGGCGCCCGCCGTCGCGCGCGACCTGCTCGGCTGCGTGCTGATCTCGCGTCGCGGCCGCACCGTCACCGCCGGGCGCATCGTGGAGACCGAGGCGTATCTCGGGCCCGAGGACGAAGCCTCGCACGCCGCGTTCCGGCCCGGCAGCCACCACCTCTTCTATGGTGAGGGAGGCATCGCCTACGTGTTCCCGGCCTACGGACTCCACGCGTGCCTCAACGCGATCGCGGGGCGCGCGGGACAGCCGGGCTGCGTGCTGATCCGCGCGCTCGCGCCGGTGGCCGGCCTGCGCGCGATGGCGCGACGCCGCGGCGTCGTGGCGGGCTCGCCGCGGCTCGCGAGCGGTCCCGGGAACGTCACGCGCGCGCTCGGCGTGAGCCTGCGCGACAACGGCGCGGATCTCGTCACGGGATCGCTCACGATCGAGCCCCCGGACGGTCCGCGCGACTTCCGCATCGCGCGTGGCCCGAGGATCGGCATCACCCGCTCGCGCTCGTTGCCGCTCACGGTTCTGGATCGCCGGCGACCCGCACGTCTCCCGCTGACGCCCCCTCTCAGCGGGCAGCGAGCGCGGTGGGATCGAAGAGCGAATCGGGCGGCGCCGTGTTCGCCCGGGCGGAGCGGACGATCAAGCGGACGATGAGCTTGCCGGACCGGAAGGTCTCCTGGCGGTACGGGAAGAACACCGGACCGATGAGCGGCCGATGATCCGAGAACGAGATGTCGGTGAACACGCTGCCGGCGTCCGCGGGCTCGCGCGCGACGAAGCGCATGATCCCGTACTCCGGATCGAGCCACGCGGCGGGGCGATCGCGCTCCCCCTCCTGCGCGCCGATCACCGTGACGAGGCGTCCGGACAGCCGCGCTTCATGCGAGCGGTCGTCGCGAATGCCGAGGGTGCGCCATTCCGCCAGGACCTCGTCCGCGCTGCGCTGGGGCGGCACCGCGAGGGCGATCGCGTGCGCGCGCTCCGTCGGCAGCGTCGTCACGCTGGCCGTCGGGACCGCGCCGCCACGTGCGACCGCGCACGGTCAAGCGCACTTCGCTCCGGCCCTCGACCACCTGCTCGACGCGCTGCTGGTCCGGAAACCTCACCACGAGGCGCTGGGTCCCGGTCGCGAACGCCGCGCGGCCCTCCGGATTGAACACGGTGAGATCCTGTTCGAGGGTGAGGTCGCGCAGCGTCGTGCCCGCGGTGCGTGCGAGGAAGCGCTCGAGCGCCGCCCGCGGCTCCGCGGCGCCGGCCACGCCGGCCAGGGCGGCCAGCACGCCGACGACGAGGGCGGCCCGCGGCATCCTCACGCGACCCGTTATACGGGAAAGGCCTTGATTTTCCAGCCAAAAAGTTGACACCCCGAGACGGCGTTGGCTATCTTGGCTATCATGATCGAAGGAAAAGGAGTGCGCGTTGCCCACCTCTGACGCCCTCGGTAGCAACGTCCTCGATCTCGTCTGGCAGGCCGGGCCCGTCGCCAAGGCGGTGCTGGGGCTGCTGGTGGTGTTCTCGATCGTGAGCTGGGCGCTCATCGCGGACAAGTGGTGGCAGATGCGTCGTGTCCGGACCAACACGGTGGCGTTCCTCCGGGCGTTTCGTGAGGGGCGGCGGCCGTCCGTCGTGCTCGCGGCGGCGAGAAAGCTGCGCGACAGTCCGCTGGCCGCGCTGTACATCGCCGCGCATCAGGAAGTGTCCGGCATCTCCGAGGTCGTGGACCACGTGATCGACGACAACGAGGACGGACTGAGCGGCGAGCGGCTCGATGCGGTGCATCGCGCCATGCGGCGCGCCTCCGGCCTCGAGATCGCGCGGCTCGAGCGGTATCTGCCGTTCCTCGCCACGACGGCCAGCGCCGCGCCGTTCATCGGGCTGTTCGGCACCGTGTGGGGCATCATGGCCTCGTTCCACGGCATCGGCCAGCAAGGCTCCGCGAACCTCGCCGTCGTCGCGCCGGGTATCTCGGAAGCGCTCATCGCGACCGCGTTCGGCCTGGCCGCGGCGATCCCCGCGGTCATCGGCTACAACTACTTCGTCAACCGCGTCCGGCACTGGGCCACCGAGATGGAGGGATTCACGCTCGATCTCCTGAACCTCGTCGGCCCGCCCCGTGGCGAAGCTCGCGCGACCGGCCAAAGATGGCCTTTAATTTCGACGCGGGAGGCGGCGACAGCCGGCGCGTCGGCACGTCGCTCGCCGAGATCAACATCATCCCGCTCGTCGACGTCGTCCTCGTGCTGCTCCTCATCTTCATGCTGACGGCGCCGATGATGTACCGCGGCATCGACGTGAACCTGCCCAGGGCCGCGGCGCGGCCCACGGCCGTCGAAGAGCGGATGATCCTCACCGTCACCAAGGACCGCGCGCTCTTCCTCAACGACAAGCCCGTGCCCCTGACGTCGCTGGACACCCAGCTCCGCGAGGCGTTCAAGGGCCGCACGGACAGCACGCTCTACCTCAAGGCGGACGCCGGTCTGTCCTACGGAGCGGTCATCGAGACGATGGATCGTGTGCGGCGCGCGGGCATCGAACGCCTGGGGATGGTCACCGAGCCGATCCGGGAGCGCTGATGGCGGTGGTGACCGCCACGCTGCGCCTGCGTCCACGCCCCGGCCCCGCCCTGGAGCGCCGGCGCGTCCCCGTGAGCGGTCTCGCGGTCTCCGTCGCCCTGCACGCCGCGCTCATCGCGATCATCGTGGTCTCGAGCTACGTCTGGCGCACGACGCAACCGAAGGCGTACGTCGTGAACCTCGTTCCCGCGATCGCGGCGGTCGGCTCGCCGCAGGGCCGCACGCGCGCGCCCGAGCCGACGCCGCCCAAGACGGCCGATCCGCGTCCGACCGCGCCGCCGGCGTTGCCCGAACGCGAGACGACGCGCGCCCCGGAGCGCACGGCCTCGCGCCCGACGGAGCTTCCCGATCGGGCGCCGGCGCCCCGCGAGAGCGTGGCTCTGCCGGATCGCTCGCTGCCCACGCGCGCGCCCGCGCCGGCGCTGCGCCCCGGTGAGAAAGAGCTGCCGCGCGTCGCGAGCACGACGCCGGCGCCCCCGAGTGCCGGACCCGTCAGCCGGCCCGCGTCGCCGCCTCCGCCGCCGCCCCGCGGGCTCCCCACGGGCTCGCCACAGGGCGTCGGCGCGGTGACGCTGAACGCGAGCGACTTTCCGTTCGCGTGGTACCTGCGCCAGGTGCAGCGGAAGATCAGCGAGAAATGGGAAGGCCAGGCGCGCGATGGCAGCCAGCCGCAGGTCGTGTTCGAGATCGGGCGCGACGGCAAGGTCACCGGGCTGAAGGTGGAGCGGAGCTCCGGCAACCCGCTCTACGACCAGGCCGCGCTGCGCGCGATCACCGACGCCGCGCCGCTCCCGCCGCTCCCCGACGACTTCAAGGACTCCTTCCTCAAGGTCCATCTCGGCTTCAACTACGCCGGAACGCGAGGGTAATGACGTGAGACGCCTGAGCATGACCGCTTCCGTGGCGGGGGCGCTGGTCCTCGCTGTGCTGCTGTCCGTCGCGCACCCGCCGCGCCTCGCCGCGCAGAAGCCCACCGAAGTGTGGGTGGACGTCACCGCGGGCGGCACGAAGAAGCTCAACATCGCCATCCCGGAGTTCACGGTGGTGGCCGGCACCGACACCGGCGGCCTCGCGAAACAGCTCGCGAGCGTCACCGGCGACGACCTCACCTTCTCGCAGATGTTCTCCGTCGTGGCGGCGTCGGGCGCGATCCCCGCGAACAACCCGGCCGCGCTCAAGCAGTCGTGGACGGAGTTCGCGGCCGCCGGCGCGCATGCCGGCCTGCACGGGCTCGTCAGCTTCCGCGGCGACCAGACCGAGACCGAGATGCGGCTCTACGATCTCACCACGCCGGAGCACCGCCAGATCGCCACGCGCAAGTTCCAGCTGCCCGCCTCGCAGTGGCGCCGGCTCTCGCACAAGATCGCCGACGACGTGGTGCTGCAGTTCACCGGCGAGCCGGGCGTGGCGGACACGAAGATCGCGTTCGTCTCCGGGCGCACCGGCCAGAAAGAGATCGTGATGGCCGACTACGACGGCGCGGGCACCACGCCCGTGACGCGCAACGGCTCGATCAATCTCATGCCGATGTGGAGCCCCGACGCGCGCTCGCTCGCGTACACGTCGTTCGTGCAAGGGTATCCGGACCTCTATCGCGCCTTCCCGTTCGAGCGCCGGCCCGCGCAGACGCTCGCCGCGTACAACGGCATCAACAGCTCGCCCGCGTGGAGCCCGGACGGCAAGAACGTCGCCCTGACGCTGTCCAAGGACGGGAACCCGGAGATCTACGTGCTCGCGGTCGCCACCGGCACGCTGCGACGCCTCACGCGGCACGCGGGCATCGACACCGAGCCGACGTGGTCGCCCTCCGGACGCGAGATCGCCTTCATCTCCGACCGGAGCGGCCCGCCGCACGTGTACGTGATGGACGCCGAAGGCGCCGGCGTGCGGCCACTGACGTCCGGAGGACGTCCACACGCAGCCGCGCTGGTCGCCGAAGGGCGACGTCATCGTCTACACGATGCGCCAGGGCACGCACGACATCTGGGCGGTCAACGTGGACGGCTCGAATGCCCGCCGGCTCACGTCCGGTCCGGGCGACAACCAGGGACCCACGTGGGCGCCGAACGGCCGTCACTTGATGTTCCAGACGAACCGGCTCGGCGCGCTGGCAGATCTTCTCGATGCTCGGCGACGGATCGGCGCAGACTCCGGTCACGCGCGGATCGACGGAAGCACCAGTCCTTCGTGGTCGCCTCGACTGCCGTGATAGGATTGGCCGTCGCTGTGAAACCCACGCTGAGAGTGCGAAAAGGAGGAGTCATGGTGACCCGCGGTTCTCACCTGCTTGTTGCGACATTGGTGATCGGCACGGCGCTCTTCGCCGGCTGCGCCAAGCGGCCCGCAACCACCGCGGCCGCCGCGCCCGCACCCACCGGCGCCGCCACCGCCACCGGGAGCACCGGAGGCAGCGGCGGCGCAACCGCCGGCGCTCGCGCCGCAGCAGCCGGCCGACTCCTCCCGCGACGGCGGCCCCCGCGACGCCCGCGCCGGCGGCGCGGCCGACGCCGAAGGAATTCACGGCCATCCCCGAGCTGAAGCCGATCTACTTCGACTTCGACCGGTACGACATCCGCCCGGCCGACGCGCAAGCGTCCTCGACGCCAACGCCCAGTGGCTGAAGTCGAACGCCGAGCAGCTGGTCCTCATCGAAGGCCACTGCGACGAGCGCGGCACCAACGAGTACAACCTGGCGCTGGGCGAGCGGCGCGCGAAGTCCACGATGAATTACCTGGTCTCGCAGGGTGTCCAGGCCAGCCGCATCACCATCATCAGTTACGGTGAAGAGCGGCCCGTCTGCACCCAGAAGAACGAAGAGTGCTGGAGCAAGAATCGTCGCGCCCAGTTCCTCGTCAAGCCCCGCTAACGTCGGCTGACTTCAGGGCGAGGGGGTTTGGGGGTCCGCAGTTGCGGGCTCCTCCTCCTCGCCCTTCTCGTTTCGCTGGGTGGCTGCGCGGCGGCCGCCGAGGTGACCGGCACCGCCACCCAGCAAGACCTGATGCAGCTCCGCGCGGACGTGGCGGCGCTGCAGCTCGCCCTCCAGCGAGCGAAGAGCGAGAACGAGGCGGCGTCCACCCAGAGCGAGCGGCGCGCGCGCGAGCACACCACCGCCGCCGAGCGACAGCTCGCGACTCTCACGCAGCGCCTCGAGTCCCTCTCGTCCACGGTCGTCGCCCTCTCGGGGCGTGTCGACGAGATGAGCACGCGCGTGGAAGCGCTGAACCGCCAGCTTCGCAGCGCGCCGCCGCGCACGGGCGCGCCGCCCGCACCCGGGGCCGCTCCGCCGGCCGCCGCGGCGCCGGCCCCGGCGCCACCGCCGGCCGTCACCTCGCGGCCCACGACCGGGTCGTTGCAGCCGCAGGACATCTATCAGGCGGCGTACCTCGACTTCAGCAAGGGGAGCTACGCGCTGTCGATCGCGGGGTTCCGCGAGTTCCTCCGCCGGTTCCCGGACCACGAGCTGGCCGGCAACGCGCAGTACTGGATCGGCGAGGCGCACTTCAGCCTGGCCCGGAGCCACGCGAACCAGAACCAGCCGGATCGGGCGCGCGAGGCGCTCGAGCAGGCGGTGACCGAGTTCCAGCTGGTGTCGAGGAACTATCCGCGCGGCGAGAAGGTGCCGGCGGCGCTCTTCAAGGAGGCGCTCGCGCTGATCGACCTGAAGCAGCCGGCGCTCGCGCAAGCAGCGCCTGCGAGTACCTCATCGACAACTTCCCGCAGGCCGAAGAGACGCCGCTCGCCCGCGACCGCCTGACGACGCTGAAGAGCTCCTGCAGCGGAGGCGGGGGGGCCCGCCTGGAGCTCCCCTGTCGAATCCGTGTAAGAGCCAGACCACCGCGAGGTCCTTCTCGGCCGACGTATAGACCATCACCGTCGCGCCGGGATCCTCCGTGTCGGCGGCATGGACCCGGACGCTGGCCTCCGCGGGCAGCGGGACGCGGCCGCCGTGCCACAGCACCAGCGCCAGCGCGGCGGTCGCCACCGCGGCGCCGCCCATGGCCCATTGCGGCCACCAGCGCCATCCGGGCCGGGCCGGCGCGGACGCCTGCTCGCGCTGCTCGTCCTGGATCCCGCGCACGATGCCGGGGAAGAAGCCGGTCCAGTCGGGCTCGGGGACCGCGACGGCCTCGGCGACGAGCGCCTTGATCTGGCGCAGCTGGCCGACCTCGGCCTGACAGGCGGCGCACGCGGCGAGGTGACGCTCCGTCCAGCGGACGTCACCCTCGCCGAGCGCGCCGTCGAGGTAGGCGCCCAGCCGCTTGCGAGCTCTGTAGCAGGTCAACACGCCCGTTGGACGGCCCACCACCCCGCCGGTATTCTCATGCGGCGATGATAAACGAACGGCCCGTGACCGTGCCCGTTGGCCCCACCATCCAGCTCGAAGCGCAGGTCGCGATCCCCCCGGGCGCCGCTGGCGGCGTCGCGCTCTGCCATCCTCATCCGCTTGTACGGCGGCGACATGGACAACCCCGTGGTGATCCGCGCCGCGGAAGTCTGCCGCGAGGCGGCGCTCGCCACCCTCCGCTTCAACTTCCGCGGGGTGGGCGGCTCGACGGGCGGCCACGACGAGGGGCGCGGCGAGCAGGACGACCTCCGCGCGGCGCTCGATCACCTGGCCGGCCTGCTTCCACCGGGCGCCGCGCTCGCCGCGGCCGGCTACTCGTTCGGCGCGGCCGTCACGGCCCGGGTCGCCATGCGGCGCCCGCTCGCCGGCGTGGCGCTCATCGCCCCGGCGCTCGCGATGCCGGCGCTGGCCGACCTCGGCGACCTCGCGGCGGTCAAGGGCCACCTGCTGCTCGTCGCCGGCACGGCGGACACCTACTGTCCGCGCGACGCGCTCGAGCGTCTGGGGCGCACGGTCCCCCACGCGACCGTGCGCACGGTGGAGGGCGCCGATCATTTCTTCTTCGGCAAGCTGTTCCCGCTGGGGGAGATCGTCGGCGCGTGGGCGCGCGCGGTGGCGGGCGGCGCGGCCGCCTAGCGCGGAAGGCGTGGCGGCGTCGCGGTCCCCGCGGAGAGGATGATGCGCACGCCTTCCTCCACGGTCAGGCCGGTCGCGATCACATCGGTGCGCGACACGACCGTGATGTCGCCGAGGTAGAGGTTGTTGCTCGGGATGAACACGGTGACCATCTCGCGCTTGCCCTCGGGCGTCTCCACGGTGACCTCGCTCGTGACGAAGCCGAACGCGTACTCACCCGGCCGCGGGTGCTGGATCAGCACCACCGCCCGGAACGCGCTCCGCCGTTCGGGCGAGAACGAGTCGATCAGCATCTTGACCGAGGGATAGAGCCGCCGGTAGATCGGCACGCGCAGGAGGATCTGGTCGCCGAGCGCGAGCACGCGCCGCCCCACGACGTTGCGCGCGATGATCCCCATGAGCAGGATCACGCCGATCGCGGTGAGAAAGCCGAGCCCCGGGACCGGCCGGCCGACGATCCGCTCGTACATCGGCCCGAAGATGTCGTCGATGCCCGCCCAGAACTTCCAGAGGAGCCACGCGGTGGCGACCACCGGGACCGTGAAGAAGAAGCCAGCGATGAAGCGCGACTTGAGCCAATTCTCGAGGCGGGACATTCAAGCGATCACAGCACACGCTCTCGCGGAGCGTCAAGAATAGTGGCGTCAGAGCCGCAGGCGCTTGCCGCCCATGACGCCGAGGAAGTCGTGCAGCGACGGGAACTGCATGAACTGGTTCTGCCGCTTCTCGCGCCCGATGGTCGAGGCCTCCCCGCCATAGTTGTGCCCGGGCAGCAGGACGGTGTCGTCGGGCAGGGCGCCGAGCCGCTGGGTGAGCGAGTAGTACATCTCCGCCGGGTCGCTGCCCGGCAGGTCCGTCCGCCCGCACGACCCGATGAACAGCGTGTCTCCGGAGATCAGCCGCCCGTCGACGAGGAAGCACTGGGAGCCCGGCGTGTGCCCCGGGGTGTGGAGGAACTGGAGCGTGAGCCGCCCGACGGGCAGGGTGTCGTGGTTGTCGACCTTCACCAGGTCGGAGCCGAACCCCCGCAGGAACTCGCGCTCCGCCTTGTGGACGTACACCTTCAGCGGCACGCGGCCCAGCAGCTCCTCGACGCCGGGAATCCGGCCGGGCATGCCCCACGACTCGAGGCTGCCGCCCACGTGGTCCTGGTGGGTGTGCGTGACCAGCGCGCCGGTGATGGTCATCCCGTCGGCGGCCGCCGTGTCCACGATCGTGTCGATCTCCCAGGCCGGGTCGACGACCACGCACTGGCGGGCGACGGGGTCCCCCACCAGGTAGACGAAGTTCTGCATCGGCCCGAGCTCCATCTGCTTGAGATAGATCGCGTTCTCACTCACGGGCGTCATGGTACTCCACGCGTCGCCGTCAGGCTATAATCCGAATGAACGACCATTCATTCAGTCAGAAGGGGCACGCCTGATGACGACCTCCACCGCCGCGCCCGCGCGTCGCGTCTCGTACCAGCTCGACACCCTGTGGGACTTCGACTACGAGCCGACGCACGAGGAGCTCGACACGCTGTACGAAACGGCCAAGAAGAACCAGTGGAACGGCAGCATCGCGATCGACTGGAGCAAGCCCATCGGGACCGAAGGCCCCGTCCTCAACACCTCGCTCGCGTTCGCCGGCACGAACTTCTTCACGCGGCTGAGCCCGGAAGAGCAGAAGGAGATCGAGATCCGCATCTCCGCCTGGCGGCTCTCGCAGTTCCTGCACGGCGAGCAAGGGGCGCTGGTCGTGTGCGGCCAGCTCGTGAACTCGATCCCCGAGCTGGACGCCAAGCTCTACGCCTCCACGCA
The DNA here is from genome assembly GCA_963707305.1 of uncultured Candidatus Rokubacteria bacterium. Lineage (GTDB taxonomy): Bacteria > Methylomirabilota > Methylomirabilia > Rokubacteriales > CSP1-6 > VGLJ01. The sequence continues at coordinate 390,984 of CAVPPZ010000012.1, read as the reverse complement.
GGTCGTCGACGAGGGCCGTCACGTCGAGGTGTTCGAGCGGTACGTCAAGAAGCTCCACAAGATCTATCCCGTCGACCCGCTGCTGAAGGCCCTCCTGGACGAGATCCTCGCGACCAACCTGTGGGAGCTGAAGCTGGTCGGCATGCAGATGCTCGTGGAGGGCCTGGCGATCGCGGCCTTCAACGTGATGCGCAAGCAGACGGCGGACCCGACCCTCTCCACGCTGCTCGACTACGTGATGCAGGACGAAGGGCGGCACGTCAACTTCGGGTACTTCGCGCTGCGGCGCGCGATCCCCTCGATGGACGCGGCCAAGCGCGAGTACCTCGAGGACTTCTGCTTCAAGGCGTGCGACCTCCTCTACGGCCGCGACGAGCGCACGGGGTTCCAGTCGATCAAGCAGGTGTGGACGGAGATGGGCTGGGACGCGGACAAGATCTGGCGGGATACGGTGGCGAACTCACAGACGACGAAGCATTTTAATAGTTTTCTCTTCGGCGAAAACTTGATGCCTCGGCTCGTGCGACTCGGACTTATCTCAGAGCGCATCGCGCCGCGCTACCGGGAGATCGGACTGCTGGCCTAGATCGGTTGACATCGGGGGGAGCGAGCCCGCTCCCCCCGATACCCCCCAGGCAGAAACACACGCCTACTTCTGCCGCTCGCTCGCTGGTCACGATCGGAAATGGGTAAACTGCTCGAGCGGATGACATCCCCACCATGCTGAGCATCGTTCCCGCTGTGAGCCCGGACGACATCGAGCTCGTACGCGCGCTGTTTCTCGAGTACGAACGGTCGCTCGGGGTCGATCTTCAGTATCAAGGGTTCGGCGACGAAGTCGCTTCGCTGCCCGGAGCGTACGCGCCGCCGCGCGGGGCGCTCGTTCATCGCCTTCGACGGGGACGACGCGTCCGGGTGCGTGGCGCTGCGGCCGCTTGGCGAAGATCTGTGCGAGATGAAGCGACTGTACCTGCGCGCCTCGTTGCGCGGACGAGGGGCCGGGCGCGCGCTCGCGCAGCGGGTGATCGATCACGCGCGCGCCATCGGGTATCGTGCGATGCGCCTCGATAGCCTGCCCGAGCATGAAGGAAGCGATCGCGCTGTACGAGACGCTCGGGTTCACGCGCATCCCGGCCTACTATCCGAGTCCCGTGGCCGGGACCGTGTACATGGAGCGCTCGCTCTAGCGCGCTCCGCGCGCCCGGCCGCTCAGGCCGGCGCGTCGAGGACCGCGCGCACCTTGCGCGCGAGCGCGTCCGGGCCGAACGGCTTCTCGAGCAGCGCGACCGACGGATCGAGCACGCCGTGGCGCACGGCGGCGTCGGGCGCGTACCCGGAGAGGAACAGCAGCTTCATCTCGGGCCGCGCCAGCGCGAGCTGCGCGTACAGGTCCGGGCCGCTCATCCCCGGCATGACGATGTCGCTCACGAGGAGCGCGATGCGCGCGGCGTGCGCGGCGCTGACCCGCAGCGCCTCCTCGCCGCTCCGGGCGCTGAGCACGGTGTACCCGAGTGCGCCGCAGGGAGTCCTCGCCGACGAATCGCACGCCGTCGTCGTCCTCCACGAACAGGATCGTCTCCGTTCCGCGCGGCGTCCGGCCCGCGGCAGCCGGCGCCGCCGGCGTCGTGGTGTCCTCGACGCGCGGCAGGTAGATCGTGAACGTCGTCCCGCGGCCCGGCTCGCTGTCGACCCAGATGGTGCCGCCGCTCTGCGTGACGATCCCGAAGACCGTGGCGAGGCCGAGCCCGGTGCCCTGGCCTTCCGGCTTGGTCGTGAAGAACGGCTCGAAGATCCGCTCCCGGGTCGCGGCGTCCATCCCGATCCCCGTGTCGCTCACCGCGAGCCGCACGTGCGGCCCCGGCCGGACGCCGACGTGCTCGCGCGCGAACGCCTCGTCCAGCTCGACGTTGGCGGTCTCGATGGTGACGCGGCCGCCGCGCGGCATGGCGTCGCGCGCGTTGACCACGAGGTTCATGACGACCTGCTCGAGCTGGCCCGGATCCGCGAGCACGCCGCTCCCCGCCCCCCGCGAGACGATCGAGAGCTCGACGTCCTCGCGGATCACCCGCCGCAGCATCGGCGCGAGCCCCTCGATGACGCGCGTGAGGTCGAGCACGCGCGGCTGCAGGATCTGCTTGCGGCTGAACGCGAGGAGCTGGCGCGTGAGCGCGGCCGCCCGTTCGCCCGCCTCGAGCACGAGGGTGAGATCGCGGCGCGCGGGGTCGCTGGGCGCGGCCAGGTCGAGGAGCAGCGACGTGCGGCCGGTGATGACCGTGAGGAGGTTGTTGAAGTCGTGGGCGACGCCGCCCGCCAGGCGGCCGATCGCGTCCATCTTCTGCGACTGACGGAGCTGCTCTTCCAGGTGCGCGTGCGCGTCGGCGGCCGCGCGCCGGGCCTCGCGCTCGCCGCGACGCGCCGTCGCAGCGCCTTCAGCTTGATCCGGAGGTTGCCGGGCGCCGGCGTGCTCATGCCGGCCGCCCCGACAGGGGCTCAGCCCTTGAAGTCGTCCGGGACCTTGGGAAGCTCCCCGATCGCCCGCGCACCGATCGCGTAGACCGGTCCCCCCGCGGTGCGCGCAAAGTAGCGCTCACCGTCGCGCTTGCCGACCACCAGGGTCCCGATTTCTCCGCCATCGGCCTTGAACAGGGTCACCTCGAACGCGGGCGCGTCGAGCCCCCAGCGCGCGGGTGTTTCCGGTTTATCGGCAGCGATGTCGTCCCACTTGAGCCCGCGCAGGGTGTAGAGGAGGTCTTCGACCTTCGAGGATTTCGCGGCGCCTTTGGTCGGCTCCACGAGCTTCCACTCGGAGTCACCGCTCCGCTCGAGGACCGCGCTCTGTCCGCCCGCCTTCACGCGCATGCGCTTGACGTCCTTCGGCTCGAGCCCCGCGAAGACCCGCCGATCCCGGAGCTGGAGCGAGGTCCGGCCGACGTTCTCGATGGCCTTGCCGTCGACGAGCACGACCGGGCCCTTGCCCGCGACGGCGGCGTACACGGTGGGTTGACCGCCGCGCGTGTCAGGGGACGGGGCGAGCAGCACGATGGTCGGCGCCGGCGCGCCCGCTTGATGGACGGTGACCTTCACCTCGGGCTTGGCCAGGTAGCGCGGGATGCCCGAGGCGTCGTCGCTGAGGAACGCCTGCGCCCGGAGCTCGCGCAGGCGACTCAGGACCGCCCCGACCTCGACCTGGTCGGCGGCCAGGGCTTCGGGCGCCGTGATCTTCCAGGCGTCCTTCTCCTTCGTCACGGTGACCTGTCCCTTGGGGCTCTCGATGTCGACGCGCGTGACCTTCTCGCGGTCGAAGGCGACCACGGTCTTGTCGCGGAGCGCGGCCGCCGTCTGCGGCACCGCCCTCCAGGTCTCCTCGGGCACGAGGAGCACGCTGCTCTCTCCCGCGCGCATCGCGTAGACGCCCTTCTTGCCCTGGTCCACGTCGCCGAGCAGCAGCGTGCGCGACGCGCGGTCCTTTTCCTTGCCCACGTGCAGGACGACGCGGAGCGGACGGTCGAGGCCGAACGGCTTGAGCGACGGCGGCGATTCGGCGACGAACTCCTTCACGCGCGCGGCGCCGAGCTTGTCGAGCAGCTCGTTCACGATGGCGTTGTCGGCGGGACGCGCGAGGGGCCGCGTCATCTTCCAGGCCTGGTCCTCGGGCTCGAGCGCGATCGTGTCGGCGGCGGTGACGATCTCGATGCCGGTGACGTCGGTCCGGGAGAAGGCGAGCACGGTCTTGTCACGGAAGTCGCTGGCGGGGCGCGTGGCGTCGCGCAGCACGCTCTCGCCGACGACGAAGACGTTCGGCTTGTCGCGCTCCTTCGCGTAGACCCAGACGCCCGTCGGGCTCTTGCCGCCGAGGAGCAGCGCCACGCGCTTGCCGTCCTTCAGCGTCAGATCCACTTCCGCCGCCGGCTTGTCGAGCCCGAAGTCGTCGAGCGATTTCGGCGCGGCGTCGATCTCCCGGTCCATCTTGGCGGTCACCACCGTGGTGAGCGTCTCCTCGATCGGCCCGCGGTCGCCACGCGCCTTCACCGGCTCGAGGAGCTGCCAGCTCTCGCCGTCGCGCGTGGCCCTCACGACCCCGTCGGGCCGCTTGAGCTCGACCGCGGTGACGTCGGTCGTCTCGGTCGTCGCGAAGACGCGGCCCTTGCGGGCCTCGCCCTTTTCCCGGTCGGGGCCGAGGCGGACCTCGTAGACGTAGTAGAAGCCCCCGACGAGCGCGAGGAGGATGGCGGCGACGAGCGTCGTCTGCCAGCGCACGTGTTACTTCGACGAGCGACGGCGAACGACGGCGACGATGCCGCCGCCCAGCACGAGCGCGGGCAGCACCACCACGGGCAGCAGGAAGACCGCCTGGCCCTGCTGGGCGGTGAGGAACACCGGCGACTGTCGCGCGTCCTTCGGCCGGATGGAGATCTGGTCCTCTTCCTCGGCCAGCCAGCTCACGGTGTTGAGGAAGAAGTCGCGGTTGCCCTGCAGGTTGAGGAACTGGTTGGACGCGAGGTTCGAGGTGCCGTACGTCACGATCCGCGCCTTGTCCTTGGTGGCCACCGCCGCCACCCCCAGGGGGCCGCGCGGATCCTGGGGATCGGGCTGCGCCTCGCCCCGCTGGAGCGCGTCGCGATTGGTCTCGCCCCAGCTCTGCGGGCTCGTGCGCGCGAGCAGCTGGACGGTGAGGCCCTGCGCGGGCGCCTTCGCCGCCGCCACGCTGCGCGTGAGCGGGAAGAGCGTGGTGACGCCGCCCATGTCGCGCGTGATCGCGTGACTCTCGTACTGCTGGACGATCGGCACCTCCGGCCCGATGCCGAAGAGCCGGCCGATCGGATTCGGCTCGACGACGAGATTGTCGCCCAGCTCGAACCCGTACTTCACCAGCCACTTCTTCATGCCCTCGTTCTGGAACGGGTTCACCATCACGAGAAGCTTGCCGTTCTTGACCGAGATAGGCGTCGAGGGCGTCGATTTCCGGCGCGAACAGGTCCGTGCGCGGGCCCGCGAGGATCACCACCGCCGCGTCGTCCGGCACCTTGCCCTCGCGCGCGAGGGCGAGCGGCTTCACCTCGTAGTTGGAACGCTCGAGCGCGCCCTTCGCCTCGCTGAACCCGGAACGCTCCGTGTTCGTGATCTCGTGCTCGCCGTGGCCCTGCACGATGTAGATCGCGCGCTTGCCTTCGCGGGTCACCTTGACGAGGCCGTTGGTGAGCTTCTCTTCCTCGGCGTCGGTGACCTTCTCGGACTTGGTCTTGGTCTCGAGCACGACGGTGCCGTACGCCTCCACGGCGTAGCGCCGCGCGAGGTTCGGATCGCGGTCCGGGTCGACCACCTTCCAGGTGAACTTGTCGCCGGCGTACCGCGCGTACTGCTTGAAGAGATCCTCGGCCACCCGCTTGCCCGGCTGATCGGTCCGGAAGAAGCCGACCGCGTGGACGTCCGTCTTGAGGGCCTTCAGGAGCTGGATCGTCTGCGGCGAGAGGCTGTTGCGGCGGTTCTCCGTGAGATCGACCCGTGCGCTGTGCCGGGCCGAGATCGCCTCCACGAACCCCACCACCCCGAGCACCAGGAGCACGGTGACGACGGTGTTGAGGCCGTAGCGTGTGTTGCGATGGGTGACCACGCTCTTGTAGTCGCCGATGCGCACGAGGAACGACGCGATCGCGAGGAGCACGCCGGCGGCCAGCAGCCACCAGCGGAGACTGCGCCTGCGCGGGCAGCGCGAACGGAAGCAGCACGGCCGCGGCCAGCACCGCGATCGCGGCGTAGAGCGCCCAGTCGCCGAACCGCCTCATCCTAGCCCTTCCACCGTCGCGCCTCGAGCGACTTGAGCCCGATGAAGAGCGCGAGGATCGTGAAGTTCAGGTAGTAGATGACGTCCTTCGTGTCGAAGATGCCCTTGGCGAAGGTGTCGAAGTGCTCGATGATCGACAGCTCGCTGAGGATCGTCTTCCAGATCCCGCCCGCGGCGTCCGCGCTCCACCCGATGACCCAGAACATCAGCAGCACCATGAAGGTGACGGTGCCCGCCATGATCTGGTTCTCGAAGAACGACGAGATGCACACGCCCACCGCGATGAAGGTGGCGCCCATGAGCAGGAGGCCGACGTAGCCGGTGAGCAGCGGCCCCCACTCGACGCGGGTGAAGTACATGACCATGGCCGGATAGAGCAGCGTCAGGAGCAGCATCACCACGAACAGCATCACCGCGGCGAGGTACTTGCCGAGCAGCACGGCGCCGTCCCGGACCGGGTACGTCAGCAGCAGCTCGATGGTGCCCGACCGCCGCTCCTCCGCGAAGAGCCGCATGGTGACGAGCGGCATGAGGAGGAGCAGGATCACGCTCATGTTGGAGAAGAGCGGGCGCAACACGCTGTCCGTCACGTTGAGATCGCGGCCCATCTGCGGGTTCATCGCGGCCTGCATGGAGGCCATCGTGTAGAACGAGAAGATCTGGGCGAAGAAGTACCCCATCACGAGCAGGAAGGAGAACATCACGCCGTAGGCGACGGGCGTGGTGAAGTAGAGCCGCAGCTCCTTCTTCATGATCGGCCAGATCTTCATGGCCGGTCGTCCTCGTCCGCCGGCACGGGCGCGACCGGGACGTCCTTCTCGAGCTCGTCCGCTCCCGTCTCCTCGCCGGCGACGATCCGGATGAACACCTCTTCCAGCGTCATGCCGACGCGCCGGAGCTCGAGCAGCCGCCAGCGCCGCTCGGTGGCGAGCTGGAAGATCTCGCCGCGCACGTCGCGGTCGCGCGCCGCTTCGACGGCGAAGGCCGCCGTGCCCTCGCCCGTGAGGACGTCGCGCACCTCCAGCACGCCCGGGATGCCGCGCAGCGCCTCGCGCGCGGCGAGCGCCGGCGCGTCGAGCTCCACCTGGACCCGGCTGTTGGGGAAGAACTGCTGGACGAGCTGATCGATCGGGCCCTGCGCGACGACGCTGCCCTTGTTGATGATGATGACGCCGTTACACACCATCGAGACCTCGGGCAGGATGTGCGTGGACACGAGCACGGTGTGCGCGCCCGCGAGCGACTTGATCAGCGCGCGGATCTCGGTGATCTGCCGCGGATCGAGGCCGATGGTGGGCTCGTCCAGGATCAGCACGTGCGGGTCGTTGATGATCGCCTGCGCGAGGCCGACCCGCTGCCGGTACCCTTTCGAGAGCCGGGCGATCAGGCGGTTCTGGACGTCGGCGATGAGGCACTTGTCCATCACGTCGGCCACGCGGCGCTTGCGCGCCGAGCGCGGCACGCCCTTGATCTCGGCCACGAAGTCCAGGTACGCGGCCACGCGGAGGTCCGTGTAGAGCGGCACGCTCTCCGGCAGATAGCCGATGCGCCGGCGGACCTCCATCGACTGCGAGAACACGTCGTAGCCCGCGACGCGCGCGGTGCCCCCGCTCGCCGGCATGAAGCAGGAGAGGATCCGCATCGTCGTCGACTTGCCGGCGCCGTTGGGGCCGAGGAAGCCGACGATCTCTCCCGGCGCCACGTTGAACGTGACGTCGCGGATCGCGGTGAACGCCCCGTAGTGTTTGGTCAGCCCTTGGACTTCAATCATGACGCGGACGACGGCAGATTATACACGCACGTGCGGACGGCTCAACGTCTCCCGGTCATTGCGCCGTGACGACGGGCATCGCGGTCTGCAACCAGTCGGGGACCGCGATCATCTTGCTGGTCTGCGGGTCCCAGCAGGCGTGCTGGGTGGAGCCGGTGGCGATGCGCTCGCCCGCCTCGTTGACGATCTCGTACGCGAACCGGAAGCTCGCGCGCTTGCGCTCGCTGATCCAGCAGCGCACGTCGAGGAGCTGATCCAGATAGGCCGGCCGCAGGTACCGCACCACCGCCTCGACGACGGGCAGGTGAACCTTCTGGTCCACGTCCGACATCGCCAGGCCGTGCTGCCGCAGGTACTCGACGCGGCCCACCTCGAAGTACGTGAGGTAGTTGCCGTAGTAGACGACCTTCATGCAGTCCGTGTCCTTGTAGCGGACGCGGAGCTTACAGGTACTGACCATAGCGGATCTTCTCGACGACCCCGCGCACGCGCTTGTAGGTCTCGATCGCCTGGAGGAGGTCCTCGGTACTCACCACGCCGTGCGGTCCCCCGTCGGCGTCGCCGTGGACTTTCGCCTCGAGCGCGCGCCGGAGGATGTCCGAGATGTCGCCGCCGCTCAGCCCGCCCATGAGCGGCAGCACCTTGCCGTGGTCGATCTCGCCGAAGAGCGGGCGCCCCGCCTTGCGCTCGAGCTTCGCGCGCTGGAGGCCGAGGATCTCTTCCTGGCCGGCCGGATCGGGCAGCGGCACCTCCACGAGGTGATCGAGGCGGCCCGGCGCGACGAGCGACGGATCGATCACGTCCGTCCGGCTCGTGGCGGCCACCACCAGGACGCCCCCGGTGGCCGCGTCCATCGCGTCGAGCTTCTCGCACAGCGCGGCCACCAGCCGCGCGCTGGACTCGCGGGCCTGCGGCGGCGGCAGCAGGTGGTCGAGCGAGAGGGCGTCGGCTTCATCCAGGAACAGCACGCCCGGCTTCTCGCCGGTGGCGATGCGCAGCGACTCCTGCAGGATCTCGCCGGTGTTCGCGCCGAACTTGGACGTGAGGTTCAAGAGCTTCAGGTGGTAGTGGATGGCGCCGGCCGCGGCCGCGAGCGCGCGCGTGAGCGTCGTCTTCCCGGTGCCGGGCGGCCCGTACAGCAGGATGCCCTTGGGCGGGGTGATGCCCCATTCGAGATAGCGTTCGGGATGCGAGAGCGCGGTGGCGAAGCCTTGCAGCGCGGCCTTCGCGTGCGGCAGCCCCCCGACCTCGTCGAACGAGACGTCGGGGCGGATGCGCATCTCGACGCGGCCGGTGAGGTCGCCGTACTTCTCGCCGAGCTTGGCGAAGACGTCCTCCAGCCTGCGCTGGAGCGCCCACTGCAGGCCGTCGGTGTCTCGCGTCGCCATCTCAGATCGCCGGCTTGGGCCCGCCGGGCGGCGCCGGCGCGCTCCCGCGCTCGAACACGCGGTCCTCGACGAGCACGGGCGCCTTGGCGCGAATCGCCAGCGCGATCGCGTCGGACGGCCGCGAGTCGAGCGTCATCGCGGTCCCGTTCGCCGTGAGGTGCACCGTCGCGAAGTAGGTGTTGTCGCGGAAGTCGTGGATCACGACCCGGTTCAGGGCGACCTTCAGGCGGCCGAACATCGTGAGGAAGAGGTCGTGCGTGAGCGGCCGCGGCGGCGTGACGCCCTGGAGCGGAATCGCGATGCCGGTCGCCTCCGCGAGCCCGATCGACATCAGGAGCCGCCGGTGGTCGCGCTTGCCCTCGAGGACGATCACGGGCGTCTGGGACGCCTGGTCCATCAGCACGGCGACCACGTTCGCCTCCTGCGTGGTGCCGGCACGCGGCGCATCGACCTCGGCCCGGTCGCGCGCGCTCGCGCCACCGGTGAGCGCCCCCACGACGAGCACGACGACCGTGATCCGTGCGACACGCTTCATGGGATCGCCCCGCCTCCCTGCGGCCCGGGCGTCCGCGCCGTCGTCCACCCGCTCCGCTGCCTCGCTGCGCCCGCTGTCGGCGAGTATACGTCAGCCCGCCGCACCCGCCGGGCGCGCGAGGCGCAGACTCACGGCCGCGCCCACCGTGACGGAGGCCGCGAGCGCCAGCCACATCGCCGGATAGCCGAGCGCGTGCGCGAACACGCCGAACGCCAGCGCGCCGCCCGCCTGCCCGCACAGGAACAGCGCGCTGAACACGCCGACGACCGCGCCACGCCGCGCGGGCGGCGCCGCGTCGGCGACCAGGGCGGCGAGCGCCGGATAGACGAAGCCGTGCGCCGCCCCGGAGACGAGGCCCGTCAGGACGATCGCGCCGAGGACGGGCACGCTCGGGTAACGGGCCGCCGTGTACCCCGCGGCCGCGAGCAGCGCCGGCGCCGCGGCGAAGACGAACATGGAGGGCACGATCACGGCACGCCGGCCGCGCGTGTCGATGAGGCGTCCGCCCACCAGCCGCACGGCGATCGCGGAGAGCGCGTAGCCCGTGTAGAAGAGCGCGACCGTGCGCACCTTCAAGTCCTCGGCGAACGTCGGCACGAACGCGAAGAGCGTGCCGGTGCCGAGCCCGAAGAAGAACGCCACGGCCATGTGCGGGTGGAAGACGTCCGCGACGATCTCCTGCGCCCACCGCAGTCCGCGGACGTAGCGCAGCTCGGCCCGCTGGCTCTCGCGCACCTGCCACGTGAGGACGGCCGCGAGGAGGACGACGAGGCCGCTCACGATGAACAGCGTGCTGAATCCCCATTGCCGCGCGACGCCTTCGGCCACCGGCGGCGCGAGCGCGGTCGACGCGAAGCCCGAGATCCCGTAGATGCCGAGCGCCATGCCGCGGCGGGAAGGCTCGACGAGATCGATCACGTACGAGAGGTTCGCCACGAAGAAGGCGGAGAAGCCGAGGCCCTGCAGGACGCGGACGGCGACGAGGAGCGGCACGCTGGGCGCGAGCGCGGCGAGCATGGACGCGACGAACACGCAGGCGATGCCGGCCAGCATGAAGGGACGCCGGCCGAGCGCGTCGACCCATGGTCCGAGCAGCGGCTGCGTGACGATGCCGACGGCGCTGTAGACGCCCATCACGAGCCCGATCTCGAGCTCGGTGCCGCCGAGCTGCTTGACGTGGAGCGGCAGCAGCACGAACGCGTTCTGGCTGAAGAAGAAGAAAAAGCTGGTGAGGGCCGCCCGCAGGAACGCCGGGTTGGCCAAGATGTCCTGCACGCGCGATTATCTCACGCGACCATGACCACGCCCACCGACGAGATCCTCCGCCGCTGCGCGACCGGCGACGGCACCGTCACCGCTCGACCCTCGTTTCCAGGGTCTGCCCGACACCGCGCACGGCGGCACCGTCCTCGCGCTCTTCGACGCGCTCGCGCCCGCGTGCCGGCCTCGCGTTCTCGCCGGCACCTATCGTCGGCGCGTTCCCCTCGCCACGCCGCTCCAGCTCGTCGTCTCGCGCGATGCCACGCGGTTTCATCTGTCCGACAGAAGCACGCTTCTCGTCGACGGGACCATCGACGACCCGGGCGGCGCGGGAGGCACGGCGGCGGAGGCGGGCGGGGCCGGCGGGGGTGTTCCGCGGCCTGCGATGTCGGGAGTGGGCATTCGCCCACTCCCGACCTGCTGATGTCCGCGGCACACCCCCGCCGGCCCCGCCCGCCTCCGCCGCCGTGCCTCCCGCGACATCACGCGAGTCGATGATCCTGCCGCTCGCGAAGATCGTGCTTCGCGTGCGGGACAGAGAATCCGCTTGGGCTTCACGCTCGGCTCACGATCGACGACGACGTCATCGGCGGAACATGGACGCCGCTCGACGCTCTGCGTCGCGCCGACGGGACGCTCGCGCCGGTTGCGCTCACCGCCCTGCTCGACGAAGCGGCGTTCTGGCTCGGGGCGGCAGCGTCCGGCGAATCCGGGATGACGACCGATCTGCGGATTGCTCTGCACGCGCCGGTCGCGTTCGGCGCGGCGCATTCGTCGTCGAGGGACGCCGCGCTGACGTGCACCAGCGGCCCGACGATCCTCGGTACTGGGACACCGCAATTTCCGCGTGGGATGACGCGGGGACGCTCGTCGCCACGGCGGCCATCACCTTCGTCGCGGTGCGCGGCGCGGCCCGCAAGCTCGTGGCGGGATTTCTGTCGGTCGCCGCGCCCGACGTGCTGCGCAGCGTGTTCCCGGCGTACGTGCCCGATCGATCGCGCTGCGGCTGAGCTCCCGCGGCGCGAGTGGCGCCTCGCTGGCTCGTGCCGGCCGCGATAGCCCGAGAGGCCGACCAGCGCGCTCATCACGCCGGGCAGATGGCGCTGCACGAAGACCGCCGCCTTGCCGTGCCCGGTGATGACCGCCTCGCGCTTGCGACGCTCGATCGCGCGCACGATCTTCCGGGCCGCCGTGTTCGCGTCCATCCGCAGCCAGGCCGGGGCGGCGTCGCGTCCCTCGGTCCGGAGCGTCCCCTGGTTGTCGACGAGACGGATCTCGCTCTCGACGAACCCCGGGCTGATGAGCGTGACGCCGACCCCCGCGGGGCGCAGCTCGTGGCGCAGCGCTTCGGCGAGCGCCCGCACCGCGAACTTGCTCATCGCGTACGGGGCGCCGCCCGGCGTGGCGAGGTGACCGCTGACCGAGCCCAGGATGGCGAGGTGGCCGCGCGAGCGCCTGAGGTCGTCCAGCGTCGCGTAGATCGTCCGCAGCACGCCGAACACGTTGGTCTCGAACTGGCGGCGGAAGTCGTCGAGCCGCAGCCGCGCGACGGGGCCGACCACGCCGAAGCCGGCGTTGGCCACGACGACGTCGATCCGGCCGAACGCCTCGCGCGTGCGCGCGGCGGCGGTCTCGAGATCGCCGTCGCGGGTCACGTCGCAGGCGAGCACGAGCGCGCGCCGCCCGCGCGACGTGAGCTCGCGTGCGAGCTCCTCCAGGCGGTCGGTGCGGCGCGCGGCGAGCGCGAGGTCGGCGCCGCGCCGCGCGTACTCGCGCGCGAGGGCGGCGCCGATGCCGGAGGAGGCGCCGGTGATGAAGACGACCCGGCCTGGGCGCGAGCGTTCCGGACTGGCCACCGCGGTCCTCCTCAGGGGCGAGCGGGCGGACGGCGCTGCGCGACGGCCTTGAGCACGCGCTCGAGCGCCGCGAGGCGCACCGGCTTGGGAAGGTAGTCGTCGGCGCCGAGATGGGACGCCTTCACCGCGTCCTCGACGTCGCTGTTGCCGGTCAGCATGACCACCCCGGCCTTGCAGCCCTGGTCACGGAGCGCGGCCAGGAGCGTGAAGCCGTCCATCTCCGGCATGCGGACGTCGAGGATGACCATGTCGAAGGACGTCGACGCCGCGAGGGCCAGGCCCTCGCGGCCGCTCGTGACCGCCGTCACGGTATGGCCGCGCCGCCTCAGGAGCTCGCCGATCGTCTGGCCGACCTCGGCGTCGTCGTCGACGATCAGCACGATCATCCGGCGCTCCGGGCGGCCGCGATCCACGCGCTCCAGTCGTCGGGCGCGTAGCCGATGCTGACGCGCTGATCCACGCGCACGAGCGGCGTCTTGAGGAGCCGCGGCTCCGTCAGCGCACGCTCGACCTGACGCTGGGGAGAGTCCCCGCTGACGTGGAGCCCCAGCGCTTTGAAGCGGGGCGCCGTCCGGTCGATCAGCGCCGCGGCGCCGTGCGTGTCCGCGAAGCGCCGCAGCTCGCCCTTGGAGGCGGGTTTCTCCGCGAGGTCCACGAAGTGCACGGCGATCCGCCGCTCGGAGAAGAAGCGCAGGGTCTTGCGCGTGTCCTGGCAGTCCTTGAACCCGAAGACCTGCACGTTCACGGCGGTCTTACCAGCGAGGTCAGACGGCCCCGGGCGATCCGAGTGCGACGGCGCGCGCGCGCAGATCGTCCCACGCCGCGGCGGGCACCGATTGCGCGCCCGGGTGCGGCGCGTGACCGACGCCCTGTCCGTGGAAGTCCGATCCCCCGGTGGCGACGATCCCGTGGCGCCGGCAGAGCTCGAGGTACGCCTGCGTCTGTGCCGCGGAGTGCTCCGGATAGTAGCTCTCGATCCCGAGGAGTCCGCCGTCGACGAGCGGCCCGATCATCGGGTCGCGGTTCGCGAGCCCGGGATGCGCGAGCACCGGCACGCCGCGCGCCTTGCGGATGAGCGCCACCGCCTGTTCGGGCTCGAGCCTCCGGCGCGGCGCGCTCGCGGGGCCCCCCGTCTTCAGGAACCGATCGAACGCCTCCTGCACCGATCGGACGTAGCCGCGATGGACCATCGCCTGCGCGATGTGGGGCCGCCCCGCCGAGCCTTCCTTCACGAGCGAGAACACGTCGGCGGCGTCGATGAAGATGTTGAGCGCCGCGAGCTTCTCGAGGACGCGGTGGACGCGCGCGATGCGCTCGGCGCGCTGCTCGTTCAGGAACTCCTGGAACCAGCCCGCGTCGAGATCGATGAAGTAGCCGAGGACGTGGATCTCCGACCCGTCGACGTCGCAGTTGATCTCGATGCCGGGCACGATCGTGAGCGCCGGATGCGACGCCGCCGCCGCGCGCGCCTCCGCGATGCCCGACGTCGAGTCGTGATCGGTGACGGCGAGCGTGGTGACGCCGTGCCGCGCCGCGAGCGCGACGAGCTCACGCGGCGCCAGCCGGCCGTCGGACGCGGTGGTGTGCGAGTGGAGGTCGATGGCGCTCATCGCTACTTTCCGCTCGTGAGATACGTGAGGATCGTGCGGACGGCGACGCCCGTCGCGCCCTTGGGGCCGAGCGGCGAATCCTTGTCGATGAAGGCGGGGCCCGCGATGTCGAAGTGCGCCCACGGGATGGTCCCCGCGAACTCCTTCAGGAAGAGGCCCGCGGTGATCGCGCCGCCGTTGCGGCCGCCGGTGTTGTTGAGGTCGGCGACGTCGCTCCGGAACTGCTCCCGGTATTCCTCGATGAGCGGCAGCTGCCACACGCGCTCACCCGCGGCGCGGGCGGCCACGAGCAACCGGTCGGCGAGGCGCTGGTCGGAGGCCATCAGGCCCGAGCACAGCGGACCGAGGGCCACCACGCAGGCGCCGGTGAGCGTGGCCATGTCGATCATCTCGTGCGGCTCCACGAACTTCGCGGCGTAGCAGAGCGCGTCGGCGAGGGTGAGCCGGCCCTCGGCGTCGGTGTTGCCGATCTCGATGGTGGTGCCGTTCATCGCGCGCAGGACGTCGCCCGGGCGGAACGCGGTGCCGGACGGCATGTTCTCGGTGGCGGCGATGAAGCCGTGGACTTCCACCTTCGCGCCGAGCTTCGGGAGCGCCTGCATGATGCCGAGCACGGCGGCGGCGCCCGACATGTCGTTCTTCATCCGCGCCATGCCGTCCGCGCTCTTGAGATCCAGGCCGCCCGAGTCGAAGGTGATCCCCTTGCCGATGACCGCGACCTTCTTCGCGGCGCGGCCGTCCGGCGTGTAGGTCAGGTGGATGAACTTCGGCGGCTGCTCGGGGCTGCCCTGCGCCACGCCGAGGAACGCGCCCATGCCGAGCTTGGCGCAGTCCTCGCGCTCGAGGACCTTCACCTTGAGCTTGCCCTCGCGCGCCACCTGCTTCGCCACCTCGGCCACGTGCGTGGGATGCACGTCGTTCGCGGGCGCGTTGATGAGGTCGCGCGCGAGCCACGTCGCCCGCGCGAAGATCTCGCCGCGACGCGCGCCCTCGGTGACCTCGCGCGCCTGCCGCGCGTCGGGCGCCACCAGGCGCAGGGTCTCCACCGCCTTCTCGCTCTTCTCGCGCTTGTAGCGATCGAAGACGTAGGTGCCGAGGATGGCGCCCTCGACGGCCGCGTGCGCGCGCTCGCGCGGCGACAGCCGGTCGCCGAACCCGTCGAGCGCCACCGTGCGCGCGCCGAGGTCCCGGGCGCGGCGCACCGCGGCCGCGGCCGCGCGACGCACCATCTCGGCGCCGCCGTCCTTGCGGGCGCCGAGACCGGCCACGACGACGCGCGACGCGCCGAAGCCATCGGCGACGTGGAGGTGCGTCACCGCACCGGCCTTGGCCTGGAACTTCTCGGCGGCCAGCACGGCGGCGATGCGTCCGCCCGCCTGGCGGTCGAGCGCGGCCACGGCCGGCGGCAGCTTCTTGTCGTCGGAGGCGACGCCGACGACGATCGCGTCGGCCTTCACCTCGCCCAGGGCTCCCGTGACGATCTCGACCTTCATGAAGATGCCCGCTCCTTGAGCGCGATCGCGCGCCGGATCATGTCCATCAGCCCGTCGGTCGTGTCGTACCGCTCGACCTCGTCGATCCGGACCCACCGCGCATCCGCGGCATCGTCGTTGGCGCACAGCGTGCCGCCGCGCGCGATCGCGAGGTAGTCGACCAACACCCAATGATAGCGGATGCGACCCTCGGCATCGCGAACCACGCGATCGAGCACGCCGCACACGTCCAGGAGCTCGATCTCGAGCCCGCACTCCTCCGCCACCTCGCGGCGCACGGCTTCGCCGGTCGTCTCGCCGAGCTCGACCATCCCGCCCGGGATGCTCCACTTGCCGGGCAGCGTGGTGCCGCCGCGCTGGATCAGCAGCACCAGGTCGCCGTCGAGCACCACGGCGCCCACGCCCACGCGCGGGAAGTCGGGATACTCGCGGCTCATACGTGCCCCGCCAGCCACGCGTCGGTCGCGTACTTCTCCCGCGCGAGCGTGTCCACCTGCTCGGCTTCCTCCGGGGACAGGCCGCCCGGCCGAAGATCGAGACCGTGCTCGGCCTCGAACGCGGCCGCGATGGCGCGTCACGCAGGCGTCCCAGTCCGGACGCCGCCCGAGCGCCTGCTCCAGCGTGGCGACGCTCGCGGCCGGATCCGGCGTGGCTGGAAAGATCGCCGCCACGCGTGCCACGTCGAGACCGAGGACGATGGAGCCGTGCTGGAGGAACGACGTGCCGTGGCGGCGCTGCGCGCTGCCGACGATCTTCCGGCCGTCGAGCTCCAGCTCGTAGGTCCCGGTGCGAGCGAAGCAGAACGCGGGCACGGGACCGTACTCGCGCCGGCGCTCCACGATCTCCACCGGCGCGCCGAGATCGCGCAGCCCGCGGGCGAGCGCGCGCGCGATCCAGCGGTAGCTCGCCAGCAGATCGACGCCCACGCCGAGGTCGTCGTTCGTCGCCGCGACGCTGTACGTGAGCTCGCGCTCCGGCCCGTCGTGGTAGATCGCGCTCCCGCCCGTCGGCCGCCGCACGAGCCCGACGCCGAGCGCGCGGCAGACGTCCTGCGCGATGTCCACATGGGGGGCCCGGACGGGCCCCCCAATCCCCCCAGCGGCTCCGCGGCCCGGCGAAGCCGGGCCGCTCCGCGAGCGATTGGCCGTAGCCGAGGGACACGGTCGGCGGCGCCCACGCGAAGAAGCGGAGGGTCGGCGGCGCGGTGCCGGCGCGCCGCCCGCGCCACAGCACCTCGTCGATCGGCCATGTTGGTGGCGCCGTCGGCGGGTTCGGTGACGAGGAGGCGCCAGCGGGGATTCATGGGATCAGGCAGCACGACGCTGGGCGCGTGCCGCGCTCAGCCGCGCGGAGTCCACCTGAGGTTGGGCTCGCGCGCCGCCTTCGTCTGGTCGAGGCGGCGCACGGGCGTGGTCACCGGCGCCTCGTGCACGATCTCCGGCGTCGTCTCCGCCTCGCGCGCGATCTGGATCATCGCGTCGCAGAACGCGTCGAGCGTCTCCTTCGACTCCGTCTCCGTCGGCTCGATCATCAGCGCTTCTTCCACGATCAGCGGGAAGTAGGTCGAGGGCGCGTAGAAGCCGAGGTCGAGCAGGCGCTTGGCGATGTCCATCGCGGTGACGCCCTGCTTCTTCTGCCGGCGCGCCGACAGCACGCACTCGTGCATGCAGGGGCCCGGGCGCGGCCACGTCGTAGACCTTCTCGAGCCGCTTCATGATGTAGTTCGCGTTCAGCACCGCGTTGTCGGACACGGCGCGCAGGCCGTCCGGGCCCATGGTGCGGATGTACGTGTAGGCGCGCACGAGCATGCCGAAGTTGCCCCAGAACGCCTGCAGCTTGCCGATCGACTTGCGGCCGCTTCCAGTCGAGCGCGTAGCGCGTCGTCCTTCTTCACCACCACCGGCGTCGGCAGGAACGGCTCGAGGTGCGCCTTGATGCCGACCGGCCCCGCGCCCGGCCCGCCGCCGCCGTGCGGCGTCGTGAAGGTCTTGTGCAGGTTGAAGTGGCAGACGTCGAAGCCGAGATCGCCCGGGCGCGTGATGCCGAGGATCGCGTTGAGGTTGGCGCCGTCCATGTAGACCTGCACGCCCTTGGCGTGACAGGCCTCGGTGATCTCGAGGATCCGCGGCTCGAAGTTCCCGAGCGTGTTCGGCACCGTGATCATGAACGCCGCCACGTCTCGTCGAGATGGCGCGCGAGGTCGTCGACCTCGACTTCGCCGTTCGGCGTCGACTTGACCTCGACGACCTCGTAGCCGGCGAGCGCGGTGGACGCCGGGTTCGTGCCGTGCGCGGAGTCGGGGATCAGCACCTTGGTGCGCTTCTCGCCGCGCGAGGCGTGGTACGCGCGGATCATCAGCACGCCCGCCAGCTCGCCCTGCGCGCCCGCCGCGGGCTGGAGCGAGACCGCGTCCATGCCGGCGACCTCCGCGAGCATCCGGCCGAGCTCGTCCATGAGCCTCAGCGCGCCCTGGCTCACCGCGTCCGGCGCGAGCGGGTGCAGGCGCAGGAACCCCGCCAGGCGCGCCATGTCCTCGTTGAGCTTCGGGTTGTACTTCATCGTGCACGAGCCGAGCGGATAGAAGTGCGTGTCGACGCCGTAGTTCATCCGCGACAGCCGTGAGTAGTGACGGACGACGTCGAACTCCGACACTTCCGGCAGCGCGGCCGGCTCCGTGCGGCGGTACTTCGCGGGCACGGCGTCGTGGGCGGCGGGCACGTCGCTCGCGGGCAGCGAGTAGCCCACGCGGCCGGGCGACGACAGCTCGAAGATCAGCTTGTCGTAGGAGGCGACGCCCTGCTTGGCCATCACGCCACCGCCTTCGCCAGCGCGTCGGCGAACGCGTCGATCTCGGCGCGCGTCCGCTTCTCGGTCACCGCCACCAGCAGGCAGTCGCCGAGCGCCCGGTCGAAGCGCTTGAGCGGCACGCCGGCGAGGATGCGCTGCTTGAGCAGCTTGCCGACCACGCGGTCGGGCGAGACCGGCAGCTTCAGCGTGAACTCCTTGAAGAACGGCGCGGGGAAGCGCAGCGACACGCCGGGGACCTTCGGTCAGGCGCTCGGCCGCGTAGTGCGCCTTGGCCGTGGACAGCTCGCCCACCTCCACGAGGCCGCGCTTGCCGAGCGTCGCGAGGTAGATCGTCCCCATGAGCGCGCACAGCGCCACGTTCGTGCAGATGTTGGACGTCGCCTTCGCGCGGCGGATGTGCTGCTCGCGCGTCTGCAGGGTGAGCACGAAGCCGCGGTCGCCGTCGAGGTCGACGGTGGCGCCGACGAGACGGCCCGGCATCCGGCGCACGAGCTCCTTCTTCGCGGCGAACACGCCGAGGTTCGGGCCGCCGTAGGACATCGGCACGCCGATCCCCTGCCCTTCGCCGACGACGATATCGGCGCCGAGACGGCCCGGCGCTTCGAGCACGCCGAGGTTCACCGGATCTGCCGCGACAATGAGAAGGGCTCCCGCCTCGTGCGCGATCTCTGCCGCTGCTTCTATGTCCTCGAGACAGCCGTAGAAGTTCGGCGTCTGGATGACGAGCGCGGCGGTCTTCTTGTCGTCGACGAGCTTCCGCGCGGCGTCGGGATCGATGACGCCCTCGGGCGCGGCCGCGCTGCGCAGCTTGATGCGCGGCCCGTCGCAGTACGTGGCGGTCACGTGGCGGTAGAGCGGGTGCACGCCGGCCGCCAGCACGACCTCGGTGCGTCCGGTCACGGAGGCCGCCATCAGCACGGCCTCGGCGAGCGACGACGCCCCGTCGTAGATCGACGCGTTGGCGACGTCCATCCCCGTCAGCTCGGCGATCATCGTCTGGTACTCGTAGATCGTGCGGAGCGTCCCCTGGCTGGCCTCGGGCTGGTACGGCGTGTACGCGGTGAAGAACTCGCCCCGCAAGATCATGTGGTTGATCACGCCGGGCACGAAGTGGTCGTACGAGCCGCCGCCGAGGAAGCACGTGTAGCTGTCCGCGTCCGCGTTGGTGGCCGCGAGCGCGCGCATCTCCGTGATGAGGTCCATCTCCGCGGCCGCGGCGGGGAGATCGAGCGCACGGCCGAGCCGCGCCCTGGCCGGCACGCGGGCGAGCAGCTCCTCGATCGACGCGGCGCCGATCGTCTCGAGCATCGCGCGCTGATCGTGCGCCGTGTTCGAGATGTAGCGCATCAGTGGCCTTCGCTCAGGAACTGCTCGTACTGCGCGGCGGTGAGGAGCTCGTTCCAGTCGCCGGCGTTCGCCGGCTGGATCACGACCATCCACCCCTTGCCGTACGGGTCCTGGTTCACGACCTGCGGCTCGTTCGGCAGGGCGGCGTTGACCTCGGTGACCGTCCCCGTCAGCGGCGCGAACAGGTCCGACACCGCCTTCACCGACTCGACCACGCCGAAGGATTTCTTGGCCGTGAGCTTCGCGCCGACCTTCGGCAGCTCGACGAAGACGACGTCGCCCAGCTGCTCCTGCGCGTATGCGGTGATGCCGACGCGGTAGTTCTTGCCGTCGGGCTTCGCCCACTCGTGGTCCTTGGTGTACCGGAGGTCGGCAGGCACGTTCGCCATCAGGTCTCCTCGTGCGCTAGCGCTTGACGTGCGAGGGATGGAACGGGGTTTTCACCACGCGTGCGGGTCGTGCTTGACCGCGAATCTCGACGTCGATCTCGCTGCCGATCGCGCTGAGCGCGGTCTCCACGTACGCCATCGCGATCGACTTCTGCACCGACGGGCCGAACGTCCCGGACGTCACCTCGCCGACGCGGCGGCCCTTCGACAGGACCGGGTAGCCGTGGCGCGCGACCGAGCGGTCCGCCATCTCGAGGCCGATCAGCTTGCGCTTCGGGCCCTCGGCGCGCACGCGCTCGATCGCAGGCTTGCCGATGAAGTCGCCCTTCGCCGGCTTGACGACCCAGCCGAGTCCCGCCTCGAGCGGATTCGTGGTCTCGTCGATGTCGTTGCCGTACAGCGCGTAGCGCATCTCGAGGCGCAGCGTGTCGCGCGCGCCGAGGCCGATCGGCGCGACGTCGACCTTCGCCCCCGCCTCCATCAGCGCCGTCCACAGGCGCTCGGTCTCGCCCCACGGCGCGTAGAGCTCGAACCCGTCCTCGCCCGTGTAGCCGGTGCGCGAGACGAGCGTCGACACCCCCGCCACGGTGCCGCGCGCGAAGCGGTAGTACCCGATCGCGCGCACGTCGATGTCGGCGAGCCCCGCCACGAGGTCCTCCGCGCGTGGCCCCTGCACCGCGATCAGTCCCGTCTCGGCGGAGATGTTGCGCCAGCGGGCGGCCGCGCCGTGGGTCGTGCACCACGCCCAGTCCTTGTCGATGTTCGACGCGTTCACCGTGACCATGTAGCGATCGGAGGCGAGACGATAGACGGTGAGGTCGTCGACGAGGCCGCCTTCCGGATACGGGAAGAGGGAGTACTGGACCTGCCCGATCTCGAGCGCGCTCACGTCGTTGGTGGTGAGCGTCTGCAGGGCGGCGAGGGCGGCGGGTCCTTCCACCTCGAACTCACCCATGTGGCTCACGTCGAAGAGGCCGACCGCGCTCCGCACACGCCGGTGCTCCTCGATGATCCCGGTGTACTGGACCGGCATGTCCCAGCCGCCGAACTCGACCATGCGAGCCCCGGCCTTCACGTGCGCCGCGTAGAGGGGGGTGCGCTTCAGGACCATGTTCACGGGCGTTCAGTAGACCACCCCGCGCCGGATGGGGTCAAGCGCCGGCGCCCCACGATGCGGCATTGTTTTTGCTCTGATCTCGGAATGATGGCACGGGCACACGCGCAGGGCGTTCTCGCCGGGGTCCGGGTCCTCCTCGTCGAGGACGCGGAGGACATCCGGGACGTGCTCACCTTCCTCCTTCGCAGCGATGGCGCGGACGTCTGCGCGACGGGGACGGCGCGCGCGGCCCTGGACGCCGCGGCAACGCAGGATTTCGACGTGCTCCTGACCGACCTGGGGCTCCCCGACGTGGCGGGCGACCACCTCATCCGGGACATCCTCGAGATGAAGCAGGGCCGCGTCCGCGTGGTCGTCATCACGGGCTTCGGCGAACCGTATGCGGCGCGGGCGCGCCAGGCCGGCGCCGACGCCGTCTTCATCAAGCCCCTGGACTGGTCCGTCCTGCGCTCCGCGTTGCGCGTCCACGACGAAGTCCTGGTGGCCTGACCGCGCGGCGATTGTAAGTTCTTCCTCGCTCGTGTCGTCCTAGGTGCGGGCGAGGACCCGCGCCAGCGCGTTCACGAAGCGGTCGACATCCTCGTCGCCCATCGCGAGCGAGCACGCGCCCAGTCCCCGCTGGCTGAGGATGATCCCCTCGTTCAGGAGACCGAGGAAGACGCGCATCGGGGCCTCCGGGTCCTTCGGCCGGCTCGACCGGTAGTCCGTGAGCGAGCCCGGTCGCCCAGTGCAGGCAGAACAACGAGCCGACGCCCGTGACCTGTCCCTTGCGGCGCGTGTTCTCGAGCAGGCGCGAGACACCGCCGCGCAGGCGCTCGCCGAGCGCGTCGAGCCGCTCGTACGCCTCCGGCGTGAGCGCCTGCAGCGTGGCGAGACCGGCGGCCATGGTCGGGGGATTCGCGTTGAACGTGCCTCCGTGGCCGATGCGGGCGCCGCCCTTGCGAGGATCGTACGCGCCCATGATGTCCGCGCGGCCGCCGAAGGCGCCGACCGGCAGGCCGCCGCCGATGATCTTGCCGAGCGTCGTGAGATCCGGCGTGACGCCGTACTTCTCCTGGGCACCACCGCGTGCAATACGGAACGAAATGACCTCGTCGAAGATCAGCACGATGTTGTGGCGTGCGGTGACTTCACGGAGTCGTTCCAGGAACCCGGGTTGCGGCGGAAGGATGCCGCCGATGCCGAGCAGCGGATCGACGAGCAGGCCGGCGAGGTTCGCCGCCTCCTTCTCGAGGATCCTCGCGCACGCCTCCGCGTCGTTCCACGGGAGCACGACCACGTGCTTCATCACCGCGGGCGGCAGCCCGGCCGACGAGGCCACGGGCTTCGGGCTCGTCCGGCTCCCGGAGGCCTTCGCGGGAGGGTTCACGCTCACGAGCACCCAGTCGTGGGTGCCGTGATACGCGCCCTCGAACTTCGCGATCTTCGGCCGGCCGGTGAACGCGCGCGCGACGCGCACCGCGTTCATGGTGGCCTCCGTGCCGGAGTTCGTGAACCGGAGGGACTGCATCGACGGAATGCGCCGCGCGAGCTCGGCGGCCAGCGCGATCTCGCTCTCGGTGGGACCGGGGAACGACAACCCGCGCTCGGCCGACTCCTGGACAGCCTTGATGATCTCGGGCGGCGCGTGGCCGAGGATGAGGCTCGTGTAGTTGCCGTTGAAGTCGAGGCGGTCGTTGCCGTCCGCGTCCCACACGTGCGCGCCCTGCCCGCGCTCGATGTAGAAGGGATACGGATCGAAGAACGTCGTCGTGCGGCTGTTGCCGCCCGGCATCACGGCCGTCGCTTCCTCGTGCAGCGCACGCGAACGCCGCGTCTTGCTGCTGTACTCGCCCTGCTCTCGTTCCAGACTCATGATTCCTCCGTCACCGCCCGCGCGAGAGATGCCGTCTCCTCGCGCAAGAGGCGATGCGCTTCCGCGACGTCGATGGCACGGAAGGTCAACCGTTGGCCCGGCTTGACCTGCCCGAGCCGTGCGATGTCGATCGAACACACCGTCGCCACTTTCGTGTACCCGCCCGTCGTTTGCCGATCCACCAGGAGCACGATCGGCTGGCCGTCACCGGGGACCTGGATGCCGCCGAGCGGGATGCCGTCCGAGATGATGTCGTGCCCCCGGACGTGGTCGATCCGCGATCCGCGCAGCCGCGCGCCCATGCGGTCCGACTGCGGCAGCATCTCGTACGCGCTCCCGAAGAGCGCCGCGATGCCGTCGTCGGTGAACCGGTCGGCCTGCGGCCCGAGCACGGCGCGGATCTCGGGCTCGCCCGCGAAGTCGGGAATCGCGCGAGGATCGACGCGCCGGCGGCGGCGCGGCGCCCCTGGCAACACGCGCACCACGTCGTCCTTCCGGAGCGCGCGCCCCGCGACACCGCCGAGGCGGCCGCGGATATAGGTCGAGCGCGAGCCGAAGACCACGGGCACGTCGAGCCCGCCCGAGAACGCGATGTACCCGCGCACGCCCGCGCGCGCGGGCGCCACCTTCACGACGTCACCGGGCTTCAGCTCGAGCGGCGCCCACCCCGGCGCCTCGGCGCCGTTGACCGTCACGGGCATCGCGGCGCCGGTCACCGCGATCGCGCACGGCGCCTGGACCTCGAAGCGCGGCCCCATCAGCGTGCACTCGAGTCCCGCGGCGCCGTCGTCGTTGCCGACGAGCCGGTTCGCGATCACGAACGCGCGACGGTCGACCGGCCCCGACGGCGGGATGCCGTACCGGAGCTGGCCCACGCGCCCGCCGTCCTGCACGGTGGTGAGCGGTCCGGCCTCGATGACGCGGATCATGTGAAGTCGCTGGCTCCCGGGCTCACGCCCGACGATTCGGCACGGGCACCCGGGCTTCGCCCGCCCGTGCCGTTGCCTCGCTTCGCTCGATCTCGGCCACGATGCGGTCGAACTCCGCGCGATCGATCGCGCGGAAACGCACGCGGTCGCCGGCGCGCAGCAGCGTGGGCTCGGCGGCGCCGGGATCGTAGAGCTTGAGCGGCGTGCGGCCCAGGACCCAGAAGCCGCCCGGACTCTCCAGCGGGTAGATGCAGCATTGCGTGCCGCCGATCGAGACGCTGCCGGGGGGCGTCTTCGTGCGCGGCGTGTCGAGGCGTTTGATGGTGAGCCGCTCGGGCAGGTCCATGTACGGCAAGCCCGGCACGAAGCCGATGAAGTAGACGAGGTACTCGGCCGCGGTGTGCCGCTGGACCAGCTCGGCCGGCGTGAGCGAGAGCCGCTCGGCCGCGCCCGCGAGCTCGAAGCCGAGCTCCGGATCGTCGTAGCAGCACGGGATCTCGATCTGCCGTGGCGGGGGCAGCACGGCCGTGTCGGTCTGCGCGGCAAGCGGGCGCAGCGCGTCGCACAGCGCGCTCGTACCCGGTGACCGACGGGTCGTAGTACACGAGCAGCGCGCGATAGCCCGGGACCGTTTCGATGACGCCGGGCACGCCCTTCTGCTGGATCAGGTACTCGAGCGCGCGCACCTGCGTGTTGACCTCGACGCTGATCTCCTCGGCGAACTCCACCGAGAGCGCGAGGTCGCCCGCCGGCACGAACCTCAAAACGCGGCGAGCGACGCGTTCGGCATGTCCGTGATGAACATGGAGCCGGGGCTGTGGGTGATCATGAACGGCGGCCTCGACTTCAGCGCGACCGCCTGCGGCGTGACGCCGCACGCCCAGAACACGGGGACATCGCCCGGGTTGAAGTGCTGGGCATCGCCCCAGCGCGGCTGCGTGATGTCCTCGATGCCGATCGCCTTCGGATCGCCGATGTGCACCGGCGCGCCGTGCGCGTTCGGGAAGCGCGCGCTCGCCGTGACCGCCTTGGACAGCTGCGCGGTGGGAATCGGACGCATCGAGACGACCATGGGCCCGTGGAACACGCCGGCCGGGCGACACTCGACCGATGTCGGCCACATCGCCACGTTCTTGCCGTGCTTGACGTGCCAGAGGTCGATCCCGGCCTCGAGCAGCGCCCACTCGAAGGTGAACGAGCAGCCGAGCAGGAACGCGACGAGGTCGTCGCGCCAGTACGGCGTCACGTCGGTCACCTCGTCGGCGAGCGCGCCGTCCTTGTAGATGCGGTAGCGCGGGATGTCGGTCCGGAGGTCCGCGCCGGGCGCCACGCCGACGGGCTCGGGCGAGCCCACGTCGGTCACCTCGATCAAGGGACACGGCCGCGGGTTGCGCTGGCAGAAGAGGAGGAAGTCGTACGCCTGCTCTCTCGGCAACACGGCGAGGTTCGCCTGCACGAAGCCCTCGCCCATCCCCGCCGTGACGCCGCTGATCTTCCCGCTGCGGATGTCGGCGCGGATCTCCCGCGGATGACGTCGATCGATTGGCATACGCGGATTCTACCCCCGCCGCCCGAGGCGCGGCCACACATCCGGGTTCACGAGCACGTCGGGCTTCTCGCCGCGCAGCACGCGGAGCATCTCCCCGGCGACCTGCATCGACGTCTGCCGCCGCGCCTCCTGCGTCACGCCCGCGACGTGCGACGACACGACCACGTTCGGCAGATTGAAGAGCGGATTGTCGAGCGACGTCGGCTCTTCCTCGAAGACGTCGATGCCCGCCGCCGCCAGGTGCCCGCGCGTGAGCGCCTCGAAGAGCGCGCGCTCCTGCTGGACGGGCCCGCGCGACGTGTTGACGTAGATGGCGCCCTTCTTCATGAGACCGAGCGACGTGTCGTTGATCATCGCGCGGGTCTCGTCGGTGAGGGGCGTGTGGCACGTCAGGAAATCGACCTGCGGCAGCAAGGCTTCGAGGCTCTCGACCGGCTCGGCGCCACGCCGCCGGACCTCGTCGGCGGGCACGTACTTGTCGTAGGCCAGCACCTTCATGCCGATCGCGCCGGCGAACTTCGCGACGCGCCGCCCGATGTGGCCGACGCCGACGATGCCGAGGGTCTTGCCGAAGAGCTCGGTGTTGCCGCCGCCGCGCGCCGCCCAGTCGCCGGCGCGCGTGGCCTTGTCGATCATCAGCGTGCGCTTGGCGCACACGAGCATGAGCATGAGCGCGTGCTCGGCGACCGCCTGCGCGTTGGAGCCGGGTCCGTGGACCACCGCGACGCCGAGGCGCGTGGCGGCCGGGATATCGACGATGTCGAGGCCGGCGCCGTGACGGCCCACGACCTTCAGCTTCGGCAGCGCGGCCATGAGGCTCTGCGTGCAGCGCGGCTTCGTGCGCAGGAGGATGCCGTCCGCGTCGGCGGCGGCCTTGACGAACGCGCCTTCGTCCTCGTCGGTCACGACGAGCACGCGCGCGTCCTGTTCCAGCAGCGCTTTCCCGTCGGGATGGATGTTGCCGCCGAGCACGACGAAGGGGCGCGAATCACCGGCCATGCGTCACTCTCCTTGAAGATGGGGGCCCCACAACGCAGGACCCCCAAACCCCCTCTGAAGATGGGGGCCCCACAGCTCAGGACCCCCAAACCCCCTCTGAAGATGGCCCGATTATACGGTGTGCTAACGTGCCCGCCGATGAGGGCTCGGTCGTGAGCTATCGCGTGCGCCTCGCCACGGTGGACGACGCGGCCGCGATCTGCCGGATCTACAACCAGGGCATCGAGGATCGCGTCGCCACGCTGGAGACCGAGCTGCGCACGCCCGAGGAGCGCCGCGCGTGGCTCGCGTCGCGAAGTCCGCGCCACCCGGTGATCGTGGCGGAATCGAAGGGACAGATCCTCGGCTGGGGGAGCTTGAACGTCTACAACCCCCGCGACGCCTATCGCTTCGTTGCGGACTTCTCGATCTACGTCGACCGGGCGTGGCGCGGCAAGGGCGTGGGCGACGTGATGCTCGCTCGTCTCGTCGACCTCGCGCGCGAGCACGGCTTTCACAAGATGGTCCTGTCGGCGTTCCCCACGAACACGGGAGGCATGGCGCTCTACGCGAAGCACGGCTTCCGCACGGTCGGGATCTACAAGGAGCAGGGCCAGCTGGACGGGCAGTGGGTCGACACGATCGTCATGGAGAGGCTACTCTAGGGCGATGCGACGAGCGATCGCGCTGGCCCTCTTGCTCGCGTTGCTGCTCACCGTGCCGGCGGGCGCCTGCACCACGTTCTGCTACCTCGACGGCACCCGCGTCCTCTTCGGCCGGAACTACGACTTCGAGCACGGCACCGGCGTCGTCCTCGTCAACCCGCGCGGGCGCGCGAAGACCGCGGTCACCCGCTCGAATCCGGCGACGTGGCAGGCCCGGTTCGGCAGCGTCACGTTCAATCAGTTCGGCCAGGATCAGCCGATGGGCGGCGTGAACGAGAAGGGCCTGGTGGTCGAGCTGATGTGGCTGGACGGCACCCAGTACCCGGCCGCCGACACGCGGCCCGTCGTGAGCGTCCTCGACTGGATCCAGTACGCGCTCGACCGCTTCGAGACCGTCGCGGACCTCCTGCAGGGCATCGACGCCGTCCGCATCGCCGGCCGCACGCCCCTGCACTTCCTCGTCGCGGACCGCACGGGCGACGCGGCAACGATCGAGTTCCTCGACGGGAAGCTCGTCACGCATCGAGGCACGGCGCTCCGCGCCCGCGCGCTCGCGAACTCCGCGTACGACGTGTCGCTGGCCTACCTGGATCGCCGCGAGCGCCAGGGGGACTCCGCGCCGCCGTTCACCCGAGGATCGCTGGATCGGTTTGCCCGCGCCGCGGAGCTCGTGGCGCGCGCGGCCGCCGATCCGACGGCGAACGACGCGGACGCCGTGACGCGCGCGTTCGCCACGCTGGAGGCGGTGAAGCAACCGCACTCCACCCGCTGGCAGATCGTCTACGACCTCACGGCGATGCGCGTGTACTGGCACACCGAGGAGAACGCCGCGCGTCGACACCTGGACGTGGGCGCGCTCGACTTCGGCTGCGGTCCCGTCCGGGGCCTGGCCATCGACGCGGGCGAGGGACCGGTCGCCGCAGCGTTCGCTCCCCACACCATCGCGGACAACCTCGCGCTCCTGCGCGCGAGCTTCGCGAAAACCAGCTTCCTCAGTGGGGTGCCGGCGGCGGACGTCGAGCGGCTGGCGCGCGCGCCCGAACGAACGCGCTGCGGGTAATCCGAAACCGACGGCGCCTCCCGGGCGTTACATCTGCTCGCGGGGCCTCATCCGTAGTCTCGACGAACGGCCCCTGGCAAGTTTGACATGGCCGTGACATCGCATTCGGTAGACTGCCGCCGACGCTGAGCTCACTCACTGGAGGGAAGCATGCGCCGACTCATCGCCTCGCTTGCCGCTGTCCCCGTCGCCGCCGTGCTGTTCGCCGTGCCGTCCACGGCGGGCCCGGACAAGATCGCGTTCCCCGCGAAGTACACGGAGCACGTCCTCTACACCATCGTCGACCGCCACGACACCAAGCAGTACCGGGAGCTCTGGGGCACGGCGGACGCCGTCGCCGCCATGAAGGCCGGCAAGCCGCTGCCGTCCGGGAGCGTGCTCACGCTCGTCCAGTTCAAGGCGCAGGTCGACGCCGCCGGCACCCCGATCAAGGGCGCTGACGGGCGCTTCGTGAAGGGCGACCTCATCGCCTACACCGTCATGGAGAAGCGCACCGGCTGGGGCACCGAGTACCCCGCCGAGTGGCGCAACGGCGAGTGGGAATACGCCGCCTTCGGCCCCGACGGCAAGCTCAACGAGAAGGCGAACTACAAGGCCTGCTTCGAGTGCCACAAGCCGCACGAGAAGACGGACTTCGTCATCTCCCACACCAAGCTCGTCCCCGGCGCCATGACCGCCGCCGCCCCCACGCCCGCCGCCGCCGTCGTCCAGATCCAGGACTTCAAGTTCGGCCCCGCCAAGCTCCTCGTCGACAAAGGCATGCCCATCATGTGGACCAACGCCGACGACTCCCCCCACCAGGTCACCGTCACCACCGGCACCGCCACCCGCTCCGCCGTCCTCCCCAAAGGCGCCCGCCACACGCAATCCTTCGCCACGCCCGGCGTCTACGACTACATGTGCGGCCTTCATCCCGGCATGAAGGGCCAGATCGAGGTCAAGTAGCTCGCGTCGAAGGACGTTGGGCGGCGCGGGCACTCGGAAGTGCCCGCGCCGGCCGAATTGAACCCGCGGTGACGGACCGCCGATAAGGGCCCATCTGCGTCGTTGCCTCCTCGCTCCTCCCTGCGGCGTATAGGAATACGCCTCAGTCGTCGCTCGTCGGCGCCTCGCATCTGGACCCTTCTCGGCGCTCCGGCCTCGCTTGCCGGCACGCCACGCCATCGCTTCGCTCGGCGTAAGCGCATTCGGTCAGCTGGTACCGGCACGCTCCCCTCTGAATCGCTGATCCTTCACGCTTACCGGGGCGACGAGAACGGCCCAGATGCGAGGCGGCGAGGAGGGCCGACTGAGGCGTATTCCTATACGCCGCAGGGAGAGCCCGACGAGCCAACGAAGCAGATGGGTCGTTATCGTCGGCCCGCCGCCGACTAGAATAGACGCCAGCAAAAATCGACGCGCGAGGAGAGGGCACCATGAAGAAGGTGGCGTACGTGCAGTCGGGGTGGCATACGGAGATTACCGACAGGTGCAAGGAAGCGTTCGTTGACGAGCTGAAGAAGCATGGGTACGACAAGGACGGGATCGAGTTCTTCTCGGCGCCGGGGAGTCTCGAGATTCCGCTCATGGCCAAGAAGCTGGCCACGACCGGCAAGTACGCCGCGGTGTGCGCGAGCGGGCTCGTCGTCGACGGCGGGATCTACCGGCACGACTTCGTCGCCAACGCGGTCCTCCAGGGGATCGTGCAGGCCTCGCTCGAGACCGGCGTGCCCATCCTCTCCGCGGTGCTGACGCCGCACCATTTCCACGAGCACGCGGTCCATCAGGACTTCTTCCGGACCCACATGGTCACGAAGGGGCAAGAGCTCGCGCACGCGTGCCTGTCGATCATCGAGAACCTGGCGGCGGTCGCCTAGATTCACGATCAGGGAGGGCGCATGGTCGGCGCCGTCAAGGTCATCAGCGGCACCGCTCACCCGGAGCTGGCGCAGGACATCTGCAAGTGTCTGGGGATCGGCCTCTCGCGCACCACCGTCGTCCGCTTCTCCAACGAGAACATGCTCGTCCAGATCGACGAGAACGTCCGCGAGGCGGACGTCTTCGTGATCCAGCCCTCGTGCCCGCCGGTCTCGGACGGCATCATCGAGCTCTTGATGACGATCGACGCCCTCAAGCACGCCTCCGCGGGGCGCATCACCGCGGTGCTGCCGTACTTCCCGTACACGCGCTCCGACAAGAAGGATCGGCCCCGCATCTCGATCGCCGCGCGTCTCATGGCGGACCTGCTGCAGACCGCCGGGACCGACCGCGTCCTCACGATGAACCTGCACTCCCCGCAGGTGCAGGGCTTCTTTCGCATCCCGGCCGACCAGCTCCAGGCCGCCCCCATCCTGTGCGACTACCTGCGCGAGAGTCGGGACCTCACGAACTACGTGCTCGTCGCCGGTGACGTGGGCGAGTCGAAGGACGTGGGTCACTACGCGGCCCGCCTGGACTTGCCGATTGCGATCGTGGACAAGCGGCGCCACGGCGACGACGAGGTCGCGCGCGCCGTGAACCTGATCGGCGACGTCGAAGGGAAAGTCGCCCTCATCGTCGACGACGAGGTGGCGAGCGGCGGAACCCTGGTGGAGGCGGCGCGCTTCGTGCTCGAGCGCGGCGCCGTCGCGGTGGAAGCGTGTGTCGTCCATCCCGTGCTGTCGGGCAAGGCGATCGAGCGCATCGAGGCCTCGCCGCTGCGCCAGCTCGTGGTCACGGACACGATCCCGGTTCCGACGCGCAAACGCATCGACAAGATCCACGTCGCGTCGGTGGCGCGGCTCTTCGCCGACGCGATCCAGGCCATCCACGATGGCTCGAGCGTCTCGCGACTGTTCCGGTAAGGAGGCGGTGGCCATGAGAAGACTCCTCGGCATCTCGACGTCGGCCCTCGTTCTGATGATCCTGGCCGTCGGCGTCGTGGCGGCCGTCGCGGCTCCGGACGGTCAGGTGACGTGGGGGATTCACGTCTCCCTCGTCCCCACGTGGTTCGATCCCGCGGAGACCACGGGCATCGTGACGCCGTTCATGGTGATGTACGCGTTGCACGACGCGATGGTGAAGCCGCTGCCGGGCAACCCGCTGGCGCCCGGTCTCGCCGAGTCGTGGAAGATCTCGGCCGATGGGCTCGCGTACGAGTTCGTCCTGCGCGCCGGCACGCGGTTCCACAACGGCGATCCGGTCACGGCGGACGACGTCAAGTTCTCCTTCGAGCGCTACCGCGGCGCCGCGAGCAAGACCTTCAAGGAGCGAGTGGCGGCGGTCGAGGTGCTCGGCCCGACGCGCGTCCGTTTCCGCCTCAAGGAGCCGTGGCCCGATTTCCTCACCTTCTACTCGAGCGCGACCGGCGCGGGGTGGATCGTCCCCAAGAACTACGTCACGAAGGTCGGCGACGACGGCTTCAAGAAGCTTCCCATCGGCGCCGGTCCCTATCGCTTCGTCTCGTTCACGCCGGGCGTGGAGCTCGTGCTGGAGGCCGTCGACCAGTACTGGCGCAAGTCCCCGCACGTGAAGCGGCTGGTCTTCAAGACGATTCCCGACCCGTCCACGCGATTCGCCGCGCTCAAGCGCGGGGAGATCGACGTCAGCTACTGGATGACGGCCTCGCTCGGCGAGGAGCTGCGGCGAACGCCGGGGCTCACGCTCAAGCCCTCGCTCGCGAACAATTCCTACTGGGTCTACTTCGTCGATCAGTGGGATCCGAAATCTCCGTGGCACGACCGCCGCGTCCGGCTCGCCGCGAACCACGCGATCGACCGGCAGGCGATCAACCGGGCGGAGACGCTCGGGTTCTCTCGCATGACCTATAGCCTGATCCCGTCGCACTTCGACTTCTTCTGGCAGCCTCCCGCCATCGCCTACGATCCGGCGCGAGCGAAGCAGCTCCTCGCGGAGGCGGGCTATCCCAACGGATTCGACGCGGGGGACTTCACCTGCGACGCGGTGCACGCGGGCATCGCCGAGCCCGTGGCGAACGATCTTCAGGCCGCCGGCATTCGCGTGAAGCTCCGGCCGCTCGAGCGCGCGTCGTACAACAAGGGCCAGGTCGAGAAGACGTTCAAGAACCTCGTGCTGAGCGCGAGCGCCGCGTTCGGCAGCGCGCCCACCAGGCTCGAGGCCTTCGTGGCGGGCGGTGGCGCCTATGTCTACGGCAGCTATCCCGACATCGATGGGCTCTTCCGGGAGCAGGCCGCCGAGCTCGACCGCAAGCGTCGTGAGGCGACGCTCCATCGCATCCAGCAGCTCGTCCACGAGAAGGCGATGTTCGCGCCGATCTGGCAGCTCGCGGCGATGGGAGGCTTCGGGCCGCGCGTGGAGGAATCGGGCCTCGGACTCATCACCGGATTTCCGTTCTCCGGCCCCTACGAGGACGTGAAGCTCAAGGCGAAGTGATCAGGCGCTACGCGTAGAGCCGGAGCACGCCGTAGATGATCGTGCCGATCACCAGCGCGGCGCCGATCACGGTGAGCGCGGCGAGCTTGGCGCGGCTCATGCGGGTTGCGCGACGATCGGATCGGGGCGCCGAAGCTTCTGCATCACGAGGCCGCCGCCGAGGAGCGCGAGGCCGATGACGTCGGTCACCAGGCCGGGGTGGATCAGGAGGAGCGCGGCGACGATGAAGAGTCCCCGCTCCGCCCAGCTCGCCGTGCGCAGCCAGTAGCCCTCGAGGCCAGCGGCGAGCGCGACGACGCCGACGCCGCCGGTCAACGCCGCCAGCGCGATCTCGCTCCAGGGGCCCGTGAACAGCAGCGCCGGGTAGTACACGAAGAAGAACGGCACGATGAAGCCCGCCGCCGCGAACTTGCACGCCTGCCAGCCCGCTTTCCACATGCTGCACCTCGCGATCGACGCCGCCGCATAGACGGCCAGGCATTCCGGCGGTGTCACCGCGGAGAGGCAGCCGAAGTAGAACGCGAACATGTGCGCCCCCAGCGGAGGCACCCCGAGCTTGATGAGCGCAGGGATGAGGAGCGCCGCGAGCATGATGTAGGCCGGTGTCGTCGGCAGCGCCGTGCCGAGGATGACCGCCGCGATCATCGTGATCACGAGCGCGATGAAGAGGTTGCCGGCGGCGAAGTCCACGAGGAAGCTCGTGAACCGGATCGCCAGTCCCGTTTGCAAGATGATCCCGATCATGATGCCGGCCGCGGCGGTGGCCATGGCGACGGGCACGGTCTGCACGGCGCCGTCACGCAGCGCCGCCGGGCCGTCCTTCACCACGAGCTGCCGCACGCGCGACGGGCCGTCCGGTCTCACGAACGCGTGCGCGAGGCCGGCGAGCGCGAGCAGCGCCCACGCCCAGACCGCCGAGACGTCGGCGACCCAGAGCGCGATCCCGATCGCGAGGTACAGCCACACCCAGCGCCCGAGGAGCCACGAGTACATGACCACGGCCGTCGAGATGAGCGCGGCGTACGTCGCGGTGAAGCCTTCCAGCAGCAGGAGGAAGATCGTGACGACGGGCGCGAGCAGATGACCGTGGTCGAGCATGATCTGCCTGAGGCTCGGCAGCTCCTCTTTCGGCAGTCCGCGGAGCCCGTTGCGGCCGGCGTTGAAGTGGATCGCGGCGAAGAGGGCGGCGTAGTAGAAGATCGCGGGGATCGCGGCCGCGATCATCACGTGGTGGTACGGGATGCCGAGGAACTCCGCCATCACGAATGAGGCGGCCCCCATCACGGGCGGCATGATCTGACCGCCCGTCGAGGCCACCGCCTCGATCGCCGCCGCCGCTTCCGGCTTGAAGCCGGTGCGCTTCATCATCGGGATCGTGAGCCAGCCGTCCACCATCACGTTCGCGACCGCGGAGCCGGAGATGGTCCCGAACAGACTCGACGACACCACGGCGACCTTGCCCGGCCCGCCGCGCTGCCCGCCCGCGATGCCGTTCGCGAAGTTCATGAAGAACTGGCCCGCCCCGGACTTCTCCAGGAAGGCGCCGAAGATGATGAAGAGGATGACGTAGGACGCGGCGACGCCGAGCGGGATGCCGAAGAGGCCCTCGCTCGTGAAGATGGTCTGGTCGATCAGGATCTCGTACGTGAGGCCCTTGTGACGGAGCGGTCCCGGCAGCCATGGCCCCACCAGCGCGTAGACGATGAACGCGAGCGCGAGCACCGGGAGCGCCATGCCGAGCGTGCGGCGCGTGGCCTCGAGCACGAGCAGCACGAGGACAGTGCCCATGACGAGGTCCATCGTGAAGAGCGGGTGCGCCGTGGGGAACCGCTCGGTGATGTAGCCGTAGTAGATGAACATGTAGCTCAGGCACGCGAGGGACAGCGCCGCCAGCCCGAGATCGACCCACGGGATCGTCGTCGGCGCCGCCGCGCTGCTCTCGAGGCGCGTGCTCTCCTCGTCGAGCGGCGTGTCCGACTTGAACGGGAACAGCAGGAACGCGAGCGCGAGACAGAACGCGAGCGCGATGATGCGGAGCACGAGGCCGTCCGGGGCGGCCGGCGTGAGGCGCGCGTAGACGTGGTAGAGGGACATGACCACCCCGACCACGCCCACGACGCCCGCGGCGTATCCGGTGAGCTTGCGCACGAGCGGACGGTTACTTCAGCAGCCCGGCCTCTTTGTAGTACTTCTCGGCGCCCGGGTGCATCGGCTGGCCGTGGTTGGCGGCCATGTCCTTCGCGCTCACGCCCTTCATCGCCGCGGCCACGCGGCCGAAGTCATCCCGCCCTTCCACCACGGCCTTGGTGATCTTGTAGACCACGTCGGCGGGCGTCTTGGCGTGGGCGATCAGGACGGTCGGCGCCTGCACGGTGACGACGTCCTCGTCGATGCCGTACTGCCCGTACGTGGCCTTCGGGATGACGTGCCTCACGAAGCCTGCGTTGAGCTCCTGGAATTTCTTGATCTCCGCATCGGAGAGGCTGAGCATCCGCAGCTTCATCGACGTGCCGAGGTCCAGCATGAAGGACGCGGGCACCGTGGTGAACCAGCCCATGGCAACGGCCTGGCGGTTGCGGATCGCTTCGGCGTTCTCGGTGATCGAGCCGTAGCTCTTCGTGCCGAGATCGTCGAGCTTCATGCCGTTGATACGGAGCAGGACCTCCCACCCCTCGGCCAGGCTGGTGTTGCCGCGCGGCGGCAGCGCCACCGCCTTGCCCTTGAGGTCCGCGTTCTTCCGGATATCCGCGGCCTGCGGCGCCACGAGCTGCCACACGTTCGGGTAGTAGTTCGCCACGAACAGCGCCTTGTCGGTCTGCTTGCCCTTCCAGCTCCCGGTGCCGGCCTTGGCGTCCGACATGACCGTGGTCATCGACCAGCCGAGGTCGGCCTTGTCGTTCCGCATCTTCTCCATGTTCACGAGCGCGGCGCCCGGCTCCACGAGCACGGAGCGAAGTGACGCCCCTGTCGGTGTAGCGGCAGTCGCGGAGCGGCCCGGCTTTGCCGGGCCCGCGGAGCGTGGGGGGCTTGGGGGGTGCGTCTCGCACCCCCCATGTCATAGCCGTCCGATCGTGCCCGCCACGTCGAAGCCGAGCGGTGCGGGGTCGCCGAGGGCTGTCAGGTCTCCCCGCTTGGCGACCTCCGGCAGGTAGGCCTCGGACACCTCGATCTCGCCGAGCATGAGCGTGTTCTTGATGCGGATCACGCGCGCGCGCTCGGGCGGCGTGAGACCGATGCAGGACAGCGCGGTCTCGATGGCCTCGCGGTCGGTCTCGTAGGTGGCGGGCACCTTGGCCATGCCCGGCGAGCAGGCGGTGATGCAGTTGATCAGCGTCGGCTTCATGTCGATCCTGTCGACGAGCCGGCGCGTGGTGAAGTCGGCGTTGCCGATGCCGGTGGCGTTGCCGTAGCTCTCCTCGGTGAGGTCGAGGGCGACGATCCAGAGGATCTTCGGGTCGGCCGGGAACGGCTCGTGCGGGTTGGTGGGACGGCCGATGACGTTGGTGTCCATGCCCGACCCGGAGATGTTCTTGCCGATCTCCTCGACGATCAGCACGTCGATCGGCGAGAACGGCAGCCGCGCCA
Source organism: uncultured Candidatus Rokubacteria bacterium (assembly GCA_963707305.1). Taxonomy (GTDB): domain Bacteria; phylum Methylomirabilota; class Methylomirabilia; order Rokubacteriales; family CSP1-6; genus VGLJ01. Next base: position 354,636 of record CAVPPZ010000012.1, on the reverse strand, counting down.
TCCACTCGCGCGCGTCCTTGAGCAGGCGGCGCTCGCCGGCCTCGAGGTTGGCGGCGTTGAACGCCTCGATGTGCGCCGGTCTCGTCGTAGCCGTTCTCGACGATGCCGAGCCCGAAGCCGATCCGCGCCTTGGCGAGCATCTCGCGGCCCACGGCCGTGATGACGGTCTCGTAGCCGTGGGTGACGTTGGCGCGGTGGTACTGCACGGCGCCCTTCCACTTGCCGAGCCCGATCGTCATCATCTTGAAGAGGCCGGACTCGATCGAGCCCTTGAAGTCGGTGTGGGGCTTGACCCGGTTGACGACGCCGATCCAGTCGGCCTCGGCCGCGTAGGCGTCGAGCCAGACCGGGCAGGCCCAGCGCCTCGCCCACCTGGACGACGTCCATGGTGGCGCGCACGGGGCAGCCCATCGTCGCCTCGGTGATGCCGTAGTGCTCGAGCACGTCGAGCTGCCCCTCGGCCGTGCCGCCGCCGTGGCTGCCCATGGCCGGGAACACGAAGGGCCGGGCGCCGAGGTCCCGGAGGTAGCGGACGGTGGCGCCGACGATGACGTCGATGTTCGCGATGCCCCGGCTGCCCGCGCCCACGGCGACCGTGTCCCCGCGCTTGACGGGCAGGGTGGCCGGCGGCCAGAGCGCTCGGCGACGGCGCGCGGAATGTCGGCCACCGGGGGCGGGCGAACGTCTGGCGGAGGCGGATCATCCGGGGCAGCGGCATGCCCTCCTGATACCGGCGGACCCACGGGAAGTCAAAGGGTTTTTGGCGGAAAGCTGTGGTAGAGTCCAGCCCCAATGCGCGTAGGCTCTCCTCGTCATCGTGCTCCTTTTGCGGCGGGCTGCGCATGGTTCCGTCCGGGACCAACGCCGATCCTTGCCGCCCGAAGAGCTGTACCAGATCGGCGAGAGCGAGCTGGGCAAGCGCCGCTACGACGAGGCGCGCGAAGAACGTTCCGCAAGATCGTCGAGCGCCATCCCAACTCGTCGTACGCGCCGCGCGCGCGCTTCCTGATCGGCGAGGCGTTCTACCGCGAGGCGGAGTTCGACAAGGCCATCGAGGAGTTCGAGACGTTCCTGGCCTTCTACCCGCGCCACCAGATCGCCGACCTCGTCCAGTACCGCCTGGCCATGAGCTACTACGACCAGATCAAGCCGATCGAGCAGGACCAGACGCTCGCCGCGCAAGGCGCTCGATCAGTTCAAGAAGCTCGTCAAGGAGTACCCGGAGAGCCGCTACGCCACCGACGCGCTGGCCAAGATCGACATCTGCCGCGGCCGGCTGGCCCAGAAGGAAGTGTGGATCGCCGCCTACACCTACACCCAGCAGGGCAACCTGGTCGGCGCGCGGCAGCGCCTCGAGAAGGTGCTGAAGGAGTACCCGCGCACGCTCGTCATCCCCGAGGCGATGTTCATGCTGGCCGAGATCAACTTCAACGAAGGCAAACCCGACGAGGCGCGCGACCTCCTGCGGCGCCTCGAGAGCGAATACGGGTACACCGACTTCGGCCGCCGCGCCGGCGTCCGTCTGCGCGCGCAGAGGTAAGACCATGCACGACGTCGTCGACTTCCGCTCCGACACGATGACGCTTCCGACGCCGGCGATGCGCGAGGCGATGGCCCGCGCCGAGGTCGGCGACGACGTGTGGGAGCGAAGATCCCACCGTCAAGCGCCTCGAGGCGATGGCCGCCGAGCGGATGGGCAAGGAGGCCGGACTCTTCGTCACCTCGGGCACCCAGGGCAACCTCGTGTCGGTGCTGCGCGCACACGCAGCCGGGCCAGGAAGTCGTCCTCGACCTCGACTCGCCACATCTTCAACGCCGAGGTCGGTGGCAGCGCGCGCCTCGGCGGCGTGCAGACGCGGCCGGTGAAGACCGCGCGCGGCTTCCTCACGCCGGAGCAGGTGCGCGAGGCGCTGCGCCCCGCGAACATCCACCTCCCCCAGACCGGCCTCGTGTGTCTCGAGAACACGCACAACCGCCACGGCGGCACCTGCTGCACGCCGGAAGAGATCGGCGGCGGTGGCCGCGGTGGCCCACGGCGCCGAGCGTCCCCGTCCATCTCGACGGCGCGCGGCTCTTCAACGCCGCGGTCGCGCTGAAGCGTCCGGCGCGCCGACTTCGCGGCCCGTCGACTCGGTCACCTTCTGCGTCTCGAAGGGGCTCAGCGCGCCGGTCGGCTCGCGTCGTCTGCGGCTCGCGCGAGTTCATCGCCCGTGCCCGGCGCTTCCGCAAGATGCTCGGCAGCGGCATGCGGCAGGCCGGCATCATCGCCGCGGCCGGGATCGTCGCGCTCGAGACGATGGTCGACCGCCTCGCCGAGGACCACGTCAACGCCCGCACGCTGGCCGAGGGCATCGCGCGGCTGCCCAAGCTCTCGGTCGATCTCACCAGCGTGCAGACCAACATCGTCACGGTTCCACGTCGAGCGCCCCGGCGGCGTCGACGAGCTCGTGAAGGGCGCCGCGGCCCGCAACGTCAAGGTGCACGCGGCGGGCCCGACCTCGATCCGTTGCGTGACCCACAAGGACGTCGACGCCGACGACATTCGCGAAGGCGCTCGAGGTCTTCGGACGACATTACCGCGCGCTGGTAGGAGGCCCCATGGCCGAACGACTTCTCGATGTGAAAGGCCTCAAGACCCACTTCTTCACCGACGAAGGGGTCGTACGCGCCGTCGACGGCGTCGACTTCTACATCAACAAGGGCGAGACGCTGGGCATCGTCGGCGAGTCGGGGTGCGGCAAGAGCGTCACCGCGCTGTCGCATCATGCGCCTCATCCCCACGCCGCCCGGCCGCATCGTCGAAGGCTCGATCACCTACGACGGCAAGAACCTCCTGGACCTGACGCCCGCGCAGATGCGGAAGATCCGCGGCAAAGAGATCTCGATGATCTTCCAGGAGCCGATGACCTCGCTCAACCCCGTCTTCACGTGCGGCGAGCAGATCGCCGAGGCCCTGCGCCTGCACGAGGGCCTGAACCGGCGCGACGCGATGGACAAGACCGTCGAGATGCTGAAGCTCGTCCACATCCCGAACGCCGAGCGCCGGGTGAAGGAATACCCGCACCAGCTCTCGGGCGGCATGCGGCAGCGGATCATGATCGCCATGGCCCTGTCGCTGCAACCCGAAGCTCCTCATCGCCGACGAGCCGACCACCGCGCTCGACGTCACCATCCAGGCGCAGATCCTCGAGCTCCTCAACGAGCTCAAGGCCAAGCTCGGCATGGCGATCATGCTCATCACCCACGACATGGGCGTCATCGCCGAGACCGCCCAGCGCGTGGTCGTCATGTACGCCGCCAAGGTCGTCGAGGAAGCGCCGGTCGGCGAGCTGTTCAAGGAGCCGCTCCACCCGTACACGCAGGGCCTCCTCCGCTCGATCCCGCGCATCGACCTGGCGGCCACGCAGAAGACGAAGCTCGAGACCATTCCGGGCACGGTGCCCACGCTGCGCGGGCCGAGAAGGCCGGGCTGCCGCTTTGCGCCGCGCTGCTCGTTCGCCAAGCCCATGCACTTCGAAAACACGCCCCCGCTCAAGGAAGTCAGGCCCGGCCACAAGGTCGCCTGCTTCCTGTACTGAGGGTTACGCCATGGCCGAACCACTCCTGCGCGTCAAGAACCTCAAGAAGTACTTCCCCATCCGGGGTGGGCTCTTCTCGCGCGAAGTCGCGCGCGTGCACGCCGTCGACGACGTGTCGTTCGACATGCAGCCGGGCGAGACGCTCGGGCTCGTGGGCGAGTCGGGCTGCGGCAAGTCGACGACGGGCCGGACGATCCTGCGCCTCATCGAGCCCACATCGGGCGAGGTGTGGTTCGCAGGGCAAGAACGTCACCACGCTGGACAAGCGGTCGCTGCGGGCGCTCCGGAAGGAGATGCAGATCATCTTCCAGGACCCGTACGCGTCGCTCAATCCGCGGATGACGGTCGGCTCGATCATCGGCGAGGCGCTGGTCATCCACAAGCTGGCCAAGAGCCGCCGCGAGCGCGAGGAGCGCGTCGTGCAGCTGCTGGAGACGGTCGGCCTCGACGCCGACCACCTGCGCCGCTACCCGCACGAGTTCTCCGGCGGTCAGCGGCAGCGCATCGGCATCGCGCGGGCGCTCGCCGTGAACCCGAAGCTCATCGTGGCCGACGAGCCGGTGTCCGCGCTCGACGTGTCCGTCCAGGCGCAGATCATCAACCTGCTCGAGGACCTGCAGGCACGGTTCGGCCTGACCTACCTCTTCATCGCGCACGACCTCTCCGTGGTCGAGCACATCTCGACGCGCGTCGCGGTCATGTACCTCGGCAAGATCGTGGAGATCGCTCCGGCCAAGGAGCTCTACACCAACCCGAAGCACCCGTACACGGAGGCGCTGCTCTCGGCGGTCCCGATTCCCGACCCCGCCGTGAAGCGCAAGCGCATCCTGCTCGAGGGCGACGTGCCGAGCCCGATCAACCCGCCCTCGGGCTGCCGCTTCCACACGCGCTGTTCGCTCCGCGTGCCCTCCTGCTCCGAGAACGAGCAGGTCCTGAAGCAGATGTCGCCGAACCACTGGGTCGCCTGCCAGGTGCGCACCGGCGTCGCGACCGGTTGACATGGGGGGTGCGAGACGCACCCCCAAGCCCCCCACGCCTCCGGGCGGACGTGAAGTCCGCCCTCCGGCGAGTGCCGCATCGATCGAGCCCCTCAGTCCCCGCGCCTTCGGCGAGCGCCGACGGCGACCGCCGATGCACGTAAGATAGCGATCGAGCATGCCGACGATCGCCGTCAACGGGATCGACATCCACTACATCGCGGCCGGGCCAGCGGCGAGCCCGTCGTGCTGCTGGCGGGGTTCGGCGGGCGACCACCTCTCGTGGGGCCTGCAGTTCCCCGCGTTCCGCGCGCGCCACCACACCATCGCCATCGACAACCGCGGCTGCGGCCGGAGCAGCGCGCCCGATGTCCCCTACACGACGCCCGATCATGGCCGACGACATCGTCGGCGTGCTGGACCATCTCGGGATCGACGCCGCCCACGTCGTCGGGCTCTCGCTGGGCGGGATGATCGCGCAGGAGCTCGCGCTGAGCGCATCCCGCACGCGTGCGCAGCCTCCAGCTCCACTCGACGACCGGCCGCTCGGATCCGTACCTCCGCGTGCTCCTGAACACCTGGCGGCTCGTGCGGGCGCAGCTCGGTCGCGAGATGGTGCAGCAGTCGATGGCGCTCTGGCTCTTCGGGCGGCGCAGCTTCGCGGACCGCCCCGACGTGATCGAGATGCTGATGCGCCAGGCGACGGTCCATCCCTACGCGCCGACCGAGGTCGGCTTCGCGCGGCAGGGCGAGGCGGTCGCGACGCACGACGCGCTCGACCGCCTGGGCGCGGTGACGTGCCCGACCCTGATCACCGCGGGCGAGGACGACGTCCTCCTCCCGCCGCGTTTCGCGCGCGAGCTCGCCGAGCGCATCCCGCACGCGGAACTCCACATCGTGCGTGAGGTCGGTCACATGTGGTGCTGGGAAAAGCCCTCCGAGTTCAACGCGCTCGCGCTGGACTTCATCGCGAAGCAGACGCGCTAGAAGGCGGCTACTCCCAGAGGTACGCGCGCGGGTTGACCGCCCGGCCCTTGACCAGGATCTCGTAGTGCAGGTGCGGGCCCGAGGAGCGGCCGGTGTTGCCGGTGAGACCGAGCTCGGCGCCCCGCTCCACCCGGTCTCCCAGCTTGACGCCCACCCGCGACAGATGGCCGTAGACGCTCCGGATGTCGTTGCCGTGATCCAGCACGACCGTGAGCCCGTACTCCGCGTTCGGTCCCGCGACCGACACGACGCCGCCCGCCGGCGCATGCACGGGCGTGCCGCGCTCGGCGCGGATGTCCATGCCCGCGTGGAACTCGGCATCCCTCGTCCACGGAGAGACCCGCGTGCCGAACTCCGAATTGACGGCGCCGCGCACCGGCCAGCGGTTCGGAATCGCCGCGAGCATCCTGCCCGCGCGGGCCATCAGCGTGTCGAGCACGCGGAGCGTTCGCGTCTCCTCGGCCAGGCCGTCGGCGAGACGGGCCAGCTCGTCGAGCGGCGAGAGGTGATCGGGTCCGCGCTCGACGGGCAGGGCGCGGCCGCCGATGCCCCGGACGCTCGGGATGCCGTCGGGACCGAACGCGTCGAAGAGGCGCGCGTGGATCGTGCGCCAGCCGTCGACCTCGCGCCGAAGCTCGCCGATCCGCGCCGAGAGGCCCTGGAGCGCGGCGCGCTGCTCGACGATCTGGGGGAAGTGCGGCCGCAGGTCACGGGTGATGCGCCGGAGGTCGAGCCAATCGATGTAGAGGGCGCCAACCGCGCTGGTGATCACGAGGCACGACGCGGCGATCGCGACGATGAGGCGTCTGGGGACGGTGACGCGCAGGATCCGGGTCCCATCCCCACGCACCACGATCACTCTGTAGTCTTCACGGCGGCTCACGCGGGTCCGGAGCCCCCCTCTTGATGAAATGACCGCCGTACGACTTGCGCGGGTTGTAGCACCGGCTCGCGCGGGGTGTCAATGCCGAATCCGGACGGGGCTGATGCATCGTAACCCCGCGAGAAATCACAACTCATTGACTGCGCGCGCGGGGGTTCTGGTATCATCGCGAGACGGGAGATCAGCGATGGACGACTTCTATCGGATCAAGCGGCTGCCCCCCTACGTCTTCTCGATCGTCACCGACCTGAAATCGAAGGCCCGGGCACGCGGCGAGGACATCATCGACCTCGGCATGGGCAACCCGGACATGCCCACCCCCAAGCACATCGTCGCGAAGCTGGTCGAAGCCGCGCAGAACCCGAAGAACCATCGCTACTCCGCCTCCAAGGGCATCACCCGCCTGCGCCGCGCGATGGCCACCTGGTATCGCGACCGGTACGACGTCGAGCTCGACCACGACGCCGAGGTGATCGCGACCATCGGCGCCAAGGAAGGCATGGCGCACCTGGCGCTGGCCGTCCTCCAGCCCGGTGACGGCGTGCTCGTCCCGAACCCGACCTATCCGATCCACGCGTATTCGGTCGTGATCGCCGACGGCGACCTCCGCTCGGTCCCGCTGACGCCGGACGGGGACTTCTTCGCGCGCCTGCAGGAAGCCACGAAGCTCTCGTGGCCGAAGCCGAAGATGCTCGTGCTCTCCTTCCCGCACAACCCGACCACCCTGTGCGTGGACCGCTCGTTCTTCGAGCGCGTCGTCGAGTTCGCGCGCGAGCACCGGATGATGGTCGTGCACGACTTCGCCTACGCCGACTTCGCCTACGACGGCTACGTGCCGCCGTCGTTCCTGTCCGTCCCCGGCGCGAAGGAGGTCGGCGTCGAGATCTTCTCGACCTCGAAGTCGTACAACATGCCGGGCTGGCGGCTCGGGCTTCGTGTGCGGCAACGCGCGGATGATCCACGCGCTCGCGCGCATCAAGTCCTACCTCGACTACGGCGCCTTCCAGCCGATCCAGATCGCCGGCATCATCGCGCTCGAGAGCGAGAAGAAGGTCGTGACCGACATCGTCGAGCTGCACCGCAAGCGGCGCGACGTGCTCGTCAACGGGCTCAACAAGATCGGCTGGAAGGTCGAGAAGCCGAAGGGCACGATGTTCGTCTGGGCGCCCATTCCCGAGCAGTACCGCACGCTCGGCTCGCTCGAGTTCTCCAAGCTCTGCATCGAGGAGGCGAAGGTCGCGGTGTCGCCGGGCATCGGGTTCGGCGAGTACGGCGAGGGGTACGTGCGCTTCGCGCTGGTCGAGAACGAGCAGCGGATCCGCCAGGCGCTGCGCGGCCTCAAGCGGCTCCACCGCTGAGCCCGGTGGTGCGGCACGTCCGTCTCGGTCTGCTCGGGCTCGGCACGGTCGGCGCCGGCGTCGTCAAGCTGCTCGACGCGCAGCGCGCCACGCTCGAGGAGCGCGCGGGCTGCCGGCTGGACCTCGCCGGCATCGCCGACCTCGACACCACGACCCCGCGCGAAGGGCTCGACCTCGCCGATCTGAAGCGGCGCGGCGTCTTCAAGTCCGCCGACGAGATCCTGCGCGATCCCGAGACCGCCGTCGTCATCGAGCTGATCGGCGGCCTCGAGCCCGCGCGCACGTTCATCCTCAAGGCGCTCGCGGCCGGCAAGCACGTGGTGACCGCCAACAAGGCGCTGCTCGCTCACCACGGCGCCGAGCTCTACGACGAGGCGCGGCGCCACGGCGTCACGCTCGCGTTCGAAGCGGCCGTGGCCGGCGGCATCCCGCTGATCCGCGCCATCAAGGACGGGCTGGTCGCCAACCGCATCCTCTCGGTGTTCGGCATCGTCAACGGCACCTGCAACTACATCCTCACGAAGATGACCGACGAGGGCCTCGACTTCGGCCTGGTGCTGAAGGAGGCGCAGGCGCAGGGCTACGCGGAAGCGGATCCGACCTTCGACATCGAGGGCAACGACTCCGCGCACAAGCTCCAGATCCTCGTCACCCTCGCCTTCCGGACGTTCGTCGATCTCAAGCACATCCACACCGAGGGCATCACGAAGGTCACCGCGCAGGACATCGAGTACGCGCGCGAGCTGGGCTACCGCATCAAGCTCCTCGCGATCGCCAAGGCGATCGGCGCCGGGGTCGAGGCGCGCGTCCACCCGACGATGATCCCGGCGGGGTCGCCCCTCGCCGCCGTGTCCGGCGTGTTCAACGCCGTGTTCATCACCGGGGACGCGGTCGGCGACCTCATGTTCTACGGACGCGGCGCCGGCCAGCTGCCGACGGCGTCCGCGGTGTGGTCGGACATCCTCGAGATCGCGCGCCGGCACGCGCACGACATCCCGGCCACCGGTCTCGAGCTGCCGTCGACCGGCGCGCACGCGCTGGCCGTGCAGCCGATGGACGACGTGCGCACCGGCTACTACCTGCGCGTCATGGCGCAGGACCGGCCCGGCGTGCTCTCGCGCATCACCGGCGTGCTCGGCGACCACGACATCTCCATCGCCTCGATGATCCAGAAGGGCCGCGGCCCGCGCGAGGCCGTGCCCGTCGTGATGATGACGCACGAGGCGCGCGAGCGCGACATGCGCCGCGCGCTGGGCGCGATCGACCGTCTGCCCGACGTCGCGTCCGCCACCACGATGATCCGCGTCGAAGGCGGGCCCGCCTGAAGATCGTTCGCGTTCTTCTCGGGATCGGGATCAGCGTGGCGCTGATCGTCTGGTTGCTGTGGAGCGTCGATCGCGAGCGTCTCCTCAGCCAGCTCCTCCGCACCGACTGGCGGTGGTTCCTCGTCGCCATGCTGCTCGCGCCGGCCGGGCTTCTCGCGCGCGCGTGGCGCTGGCGGTATCTGTTCCCGCCGCGCAGCGAGCTGCCCGGCCTCGTCCCCGCGATGATGATCGGGTACATGGTGAACAACCTGCTGCCCGCTGCGCGCCGGCGAAATCGTGCGCGTGTACGTCGTCGCCCGCCGCGGGAGCGCGCGATTCTGGACGGCGGCGGCCACGCTGATCGTCGAGCGCGTGCTCGACAGCCTCTGCCTCGTGCTGATCCTCGGCGTGCTCGTCTTCCTCGTCGACGTCCCGCGCATCGTCGAATGGGCCGCGATGATCATCCTGGCCATCGACGTCATCGGGATCTCGATGCTGGTGGCGATCACGGCGGCGCCCGCCTGGTGCCGCACGGTCATCGAGCGGATGACCGGGCGATGGCCCGGCCTGCGGGACCGTATTCTCCGTGGCTTCACGATGTTCCTCGACGGCCTCGACGGCATCCGCACGCGCGGCCACACGCTGCCGCTCGTCGTGTGGACGGTGATCGTCTGGATCCTCCCGGCGGCCGCCGCGTGGGCCAGCCTGCGCGCGACCCACCTGGTCTTGCCGTGGCTGGCGGGCTGGGTGGTGCTGGCGTTCGTCGGGCTCGGGATCAGCGTGCCCTCGGCGCCGGGCTACGTCGGCGTGTTCCATGCCGCCGCCGTGCTCGCCACGCGCATCTTCGGCGTGCCGGAGACCGACGGCTTCGGCTTCGGCATCGTGTATCACGCGAGCGCGTTCATTCCCGGTGACGCTGCTCGGCTGGATCTATCTCATGCGCGAGCAGATGACGCTGGGCGACGCCGCCCACGTGGGGCCGGCGGGGCTGCCACCGCCGTCACGCTGAGCCGGACCACGGCGGCGGGCCGAACCTTTACTCACGATCGAGCCGTCGTGTAGAGTGCGGAAACGATGGCGTTGATCGTGCAAAAGTACGGCGGCTCCTCCGTCGCCGACGCCGCGAAGATCCTCACCGTCGCCCGCCGTGTCGCCGAGACCGCCGCCGCGCACGAGGTCGTCGTCGTCGTGTCCGCGATGGGCAAGACCACCGACGGGCTCGTCGCGCTCGCGCACCAGGTCACGCCGACGCCCGAGCCGCGCGAGATGGACATGCTCCTCGCCACCGGCGAGCAGGTGACGATCGCGCTGCTCGCCATGGCGCTGCAGAAGCTCGGGCTGAAGGCGCGCTCGTTCACGGGGCCGCAGGCCGGCATGCGCACCGACACCGCGCACACGAAGGCGCGCATCACGCGCATCGACCCGTCGCGCGTGCGGGAGGCGCTCGACGCCGGCGAGATCGCGGTGGTCGCCGGGTTCCAGGGCCTCTCCGAGGCCGACGACATCGCCACGCTCGGCCGCGGCGGCTCCGACCTCACCGGCGTCGCGCTCGCGGCCGCGCTCAAGGCCGACGTGTGCGAGATCTACACGGACGTCGACGGCGTCTACACCGCGGATCCCAACATCGTCCCCGACGCGAAGAAGCTCGACCGCGTGTCGTACGACGAGATGCTGGAGATGGCGAGCCTGGGCGCGAAGGTGCTGCAGAGCCGGTCGGTGGAGTTCGCGAAGAAGTGGGGCGTGCCCGTGCACGTGCGCTCCACCTTCAAGCCCGATCCCGGCACCATCGTCACCAGGGAGGAGAGCGGGATGGAAGAGGTCGTGGTGACCGGGGTCACCCACGATAGGAACCAGGCGAAGATCTCGATCCTGCGCGTCCCCGATCGTCCCGGCATCGCGGGCACCGTCTTCGGCGCGATCGCGGGCGCGAACATCGTCGTCGACATGATCGTGCAGAACATCAGCCGCGACGGCTTCACCGACATGTCGTTCACCGTGCCCCGCGCGGACTTCCAGCGCGCGGTCGGCGTCCTGCAGACGGTGGCGGCGACGGTCGGCGCGCAGGGCGTGGTCCACGACGAGCGGGTGGCCAAGGTGTCGATCGTGGGCGTCGGCATGCGCAGCCATTCCGGGGTCGCCTCGCGGATGTTCGCCGCGCTCGCGCGCGAGGGCATCAACATCCAGATGATCTCCACCTCGGAGATCGCGGTGTCGTGCGTGATCGACGACAAGTACGCGGAGCTCGCGGTGCGCGCGCTCCACGAGACGTTCGAAGTCGGACGCGCCCGCCCGCACGCGGTGTAGCCCGCCGGCGGCTCTCATGAGCGACGTCACGCTCGAGCCCGCCCGCCGCCCCTTCGCGGCCAGGATCACGCCGCCGGGATCGAAGAGCCTCACGAACCGCGCGCTCGTCCTCGCCGCGCTCGCGGCCGGCCCGTGCGACGTGTCGAACATCCTGTTCGCCGACGACACGGCCGTGATGCTCGACGGCCTCGCCCGTCTGGGCTTCCGGCTCGAGATCGACCACGACGCGTGCCGCGTGCGTGTCCACGGGCGCGCGGGGGCGATCGACGCCGCGGCGGCCGACCTCTTCTGCGCGAACAGCGGCACGACCATCCGCTTCCTCACCGCCTTCTGCGCGCTCGGCCACGGGCGCTACACGCTCGACGGCGTCCCGCGCATGCGCCAGCGTCCGATCGGCACGCTGACCGCGTTGCTGAACGGGCTCGGCGCGCACATCAGCCATACGCGCGACGCCGAGGGCTTTCCGCCCGTGCACGTCGACGCCCGCGGTCTGCACGGCGGCACGATGCGCTACGGCAGCGAGGTGTCGAGCCAGTACCTCTCCGCGATCCTCATGGTCGCGCCGTACGCGAAGACCGGCGTGCAGGTCGAGCTGGCCCCCGACCAGACGAGCTGGCCGTACGTCGCGATGACGCTCCAGCTCATGGCGCGGTTCGGCGTGACGCCGGCGCTGAGTCGCGACGCCGCGACGGGGCAGCCGGCGCGCATCGTCGTCTCGCCCGGCACGTACGCGCCCACGTCGTACGCGGTCGAGCCCGACGCGAGCAACGCCAGCTATTTCCTGGCGGCCGCCGCCGTCACACCGGGCGCGACGGTCAGCATCGAGGGGCTGGGCGCCGAGAGCCTGCAGGGCGACGTGGGATTCGCGGAGGTCCTGCGGCGCATGGGCGCGGACGTGGCGATCGGCACCGAGCGGATCACCGTCACCGGGACGGGCACGCTCGCCGGGATCGACGCGAACCTCGCGGACATGCCGGACATGGCGCAGACGCTCGCGGTCGTCGGCGCGTTCGCGACGGGGCCGACGACCATCCGCGGGCTCCACACGCTCCGGGTGAAGGAGACCGACCGCGTCGCCGCGCTCTCGCGCGAGCTGAAGAAGCTCGGCGCCGCGGTCGCGGTCGATGGCGACGCCGTCACCATCACCCCGCCGGCGCAGGGCCGGCTCGAACGCGCGTCGATCGACACCTACGACGACCATCGCATGGCGATGAGCTTCGCCGTCGCCGGCACGCGCGCCGCCGGCATCACCATCCGGAACGTCGAGTGCGTCGCCAAGACGTACCCGCGGTTCTTCCACGATCTGAACACCGTCACGACGTCCGGGTAGAGGAGCCTTCTGATGGCAACAGGCAAGGCCGCCGTCTTCTTCGGCCCGGGCAAGCCGTTCGAGATCCGCGACGTCACGCTGCCCGAGGTCGAGCCCGACGCCGCGCTCATCAAGGTCTCGCTCGCGAACATCTGTGGCTCCGACCTCCACTTCTGGCGCGGCGACGCGCCGCTCCGGCTCTCGGAGGACGGCTGGATCTTCGGCCACGAGATGATGGGCCGCATCGCGAAGCTCGGCAGCCGGCTCACGACCGACTCGCTCGGCCGCGAGCTGCGCGAAGGCGACCGTGTCGCGTACACCTACTTCGTGTCGTGCCGGCGCTGTCCCGCGTGCCTCGACAACCGGCCCGCGGCCTGCCCGAACAAGATCGGACGCCCGCTCGGCCCCTCGACCTTCCCGCACTTCCACGGCGCGTTCGCCGAGTACTACTACCTGCAGCCGGGCGGCCACCTCTTCAAGGTGCCGGACGCGCTGACCGACGAGATGGTGTCGCCGGTGAACTGCGCGCTCTCGCAGGTCCTGTTCGGGTTGCACCAGGTCGGGTTGCGCTTCGGCGGGAGCGTGGTGATCCAGGGCGCGGGCGGCCTCGGCGTGCAGGCGGCGGCGGTGGCGAAGGACATGGGCGCCGCGACCATCATCGTGATCGATCAGGTCCCCGGACGGCTCGAGCTGGCCAGGGCCTTCGGCGCCGACCACACCATCAACCTGAAGGAGATCCCCGAGCGCAAGGACCGCGTCGCCCTGGTGCGCACGCTGACCGGCGGCTTCGGCGCGGACGTCGCGTGCGACTTCGTCGGGCTTCCCCCAGGTCATCCCCGAGGGCATCGAGATGCTCGGCCCGGGCGGGACCTACCTCGAGATCGGCACCATCAGCCGCGGGGCCAAGATCGAGCTCGAGCCCGCGCAGCTCGTGTGGGGCGCGAAGAAGATCGTCGGCGTGATCATGTACGACCCGTGGGTCATTCCCCGCGCGCTCGACTTCCTCGTGCGCAACCGGTCCCGCTTCGCCTTCGACAAGCTGATCTCCAACACGTACCCGCTCGAGAAGATCAACGACGCGTTCGCCGCATGCGAGTGGCACGGGCGCGACGCCGGCACCGATCACCCGCGCGGCGCTCGTGCCGTGAGGACCGGGCCCATGCTCGACGAGGTGACAGAGGTTCATCGAAGGCTACCGCGACGCCTTCCGCCGGGGCGCGCGTGCCATCGCCGACTTCTACGCAGAGCCGTGCGTGACCGCGCGGATGGGTGTCGTCCAGTGAACCCGACGCGCATCGAGACCGAGCGGTTCTTCGACGACGTCGAGACGACGTACCGCCTGAGAGGCTTCACGCACGGCGACATCCTCACGATGAACGTCCAGCCACTCGGGTCGAACAGTGCCCTGGCGACCGTGCAGTGGGGGTACCGGGGGCGTGCGAAGAGCTGCTGTGGAAGACGACGTTCTCCTACAACCTGTACCGTCGCGACGGCGCCTGGAAGATCCTGGTTCAGACCATGCACGACACATGAGCCGAGCGGCCGGGTCGCCGAGCAGGACTGTCCAAGCGTCGCACCCCTGGGTGGGTAGGGGCCCGGTCTATAACTTCGGGTCTATAGCGGGCGGCGACCAACGACGTCATCATGCGCGGCAAGGAGGCTCTGGATCAGCCGGTCCAGTGCGCTCCGCCTGAGGGGGGCACAGCGCGAAGTCCTGTGCGAGACGAAACTCACAACCCGGAGGAAGCTCCATGAGAAGCCGACGTACCCGGTTCCTCATCGTTCTCGCGGCTCTGCTCGTGCCGTTCGTCCTCGGCAGCGGGCCGGCGCAGGCGTTGAACTTCGCTGACGACAACTGCGCCGCGAACCCGCTCGTCGTCGATACGCTCGCGGTGGCGCAGACCCTCGCCAACGGCTACAACTGCCCCCTCGTGGACGTCACGATCAAGACCACCCTCCCCAACATCGTCGATCCGATCCTGTCCATCACGGCCAAGACCCTGAAGGTCATCGGTCCCGACGTCCTCGATCCCGCCAAGCGCGTGCAGATCATCAATAACGTCGCCAACTCGGACGTCAACCTCACGACGACGGGCGACATGAGCTTCTCCGAAGCCAGCGTCATGGCCCACCACCGGCTCAAGCTCGAGTGCAAGGGCTCGGTGCCGACGCTGTGCAACATCACCGGGGACCTCTCGGACATGATCGCCGCTCCCAACTTCACGCCGCCCTTCGGCTTCACCGGCGACCTGCACATCCGGGCCAAGGGCAATATCAAGTTCACGGGCTCGACGATCCACGGGGGCGCGCACTGGGAGAACTTCGCGGGCGGCTCGATCACGGTCCTCTGCGTGCCTGGCGTGGGAGGCTGCAAAGACCCGCTGCTGGCGCCGTTCGTCGTCAACACCCTCTGCGGGAATCCGCCGGTGTTCCCCTGCACCGTCACCTTCAACACTCCCGCCGACCTGAGGGCCGTCTGCATCCAGGCGCCCGGCGTGACCTGCAACGGCGGCTCCGTCGAGAAGCGCTTCCACGCCGTCGGCGACATCGACATCACCGGCAGCAAGATCGACTCGATCGAGCACATCACCTTCGAGACGGACCAAGGCAACATCAAGGCCGCCGGCGCCATCATCACCTCGACGGCCGACAACATCATCATGCGGGCGCCCCTGGGCACCATCGACATCTCCGGGGCGACGCTCACCGCCAAGCTGAACGTCCTGGTCGCGATCGACGGGACGTGCCCCGTCGCGCCCCCTGGCGTCTGCATCAACGCGCGCGAAGCCGACATCGACGGCAAGGACATCGTCATCCGCGCCAAGGCCGCGGGCGGCGCGAAGGGCGTCATCGACCTGTGCGGCGCCACCCTGAACGACGACGGCGCCGATTTCCCGAACCTCAACGGCGATTCCACGCCGCCCTACAGTGACCCGAGCGTCCTCGACGACGCCGCGGAGTGCCCGGCACCGCCGGGCCCGGCGACCATCAGCTAGCTGCCCGTGCCCACCCGCGGGGCCCTCTCGATGAGGGCCCCGCGGGAAGCCAGGCGCGCTCGCACCGTATTGAATTTTGCACTCTAGCGGCGAGGCGGACGCGTGGCAGCGTCGATCCATGACGCTCTACACGCGACCGCAGCTCGCCGTGCTCCTGCTCGTCGTGCTCGTCGCCGGGATCGGGCTGGGCGTCGGTCACTGGCGGCGCGCGCATCCCGTCCTCGCGGAGCGTCTCGAGCGCCTGGACCGCGCGGCGATGCCGCCGCACCCACGGTCGACGAGCTCCCGCTCGCGCAGCCGCCCCGTCGGACGGCGCCGCCGAAGAGCGCGCCGCCGCCGCAGCCGGTCGACATCAACCACGCCACTGAAGACGAGCTGCGCGCGCTGCCCGGCATCGGCGGCGTGCTGGCGTCGCGGATCGTCGAGGCGCGCGAGCGTGACGGTCCGTTCGCATCGCTGGAGGATCTGCGCCGCGTCCGCGGGCTCGGGCGCTCGAAGATCGAGAAGCTCACCACCGCGATCGCCCTCCGCCCGCCGTGATCAGCGCGAGGGGCGTGCGGTGATCCGCACTGGGCGTCGGTGCCGCTCGTGCCGGTGGCCGTCGCATTCGCGGCGGGCATCGCGGCACGTCAGCGCTGCCCAGCCACGTCGCGTGGGGCGACGTGGCTCGGTGGCGATCGTTGTCGTGGTCGCCGCGATGCGTCGCGAAGCGCCTTGCGCTCGGCGCGGCCGCGCTGCTCGTCGCGGTCGTGGCGCTCGGCGCGCTGCGGGCGGCGCCGCCGACGCTTCCGCCGGATCACGTCGCCCGTCTGCCCTGCCGCTGCGCGGCGACGTCGTCGGACGTCTCGCGTCGACGCCGCTGCCGGCGCCTGGGCGCGTGCGGCTCCTGCGTCGACGTCGAGGAGATCGCGGGCGAGCGGCGGACGCGGGCGCCTCCAGCTCACCGCGTACGGCGACGGCATCGAGCTGACGATCGGACAGCGGATCCGCGTGCCCGCGGGTCTTCACGTCCCGACGGGCTTCCGGAACCCTGGTGGCTTCGACTACGTGGCGCGACTGGCCCGCGACGGGATCCACGTCACGGGCTCCGCACGGCGCGCGGACATCGTGGCGCTCGATGCGCCGGCCCCGCCGTGGCACGAGCGCGTGCGACGGCGCTCGGTCGCCGCGATGGAGGCCGCGTTGCCTCCGGCGTCGGCCGCGCTGCTCAGCGGGCTCCTGCTCGGCGAGCGGCGTGCCCTGCCCGCGGAGATCGACGAGGCCTTCCGCCGCGCGGGCGTCACGCACGTGCT
This sequence comes from uncultured Candidatus Rokubacteria bacterium, assembly GCA_963707305.1. Lineage (GTDB taxonomy): Bacteria > Methylomirabilota > Methylomirabilia > Rokubacteriales > CSP1-6 > VGLJ01. The sequence continues at coordinate 337,648 of CAVPPZ010000012.1, read as the reverse complement.
GGCGGTGTCCGGCTTCAACGTGGCGCTGGTCGCCTCGGCGGTCTTCGTGCTCGTGCGGCTGATCGGCTGTGGACGGCGTGCCGCCGCCGGCAGCGCGATCGTCGTCGTGCTCGGATTCGGCGCCGTCGTGGGGCCGCAGGCCTCCGTGCTGCGCGCGGTGGTCATGGCGGTCCTCGTGCTCGCGGCCTTCCTCATCGACCGCGACACGGAGGTCGTGAACAGCCTCGCCGCGGCCGCGCTGCTGATCCTCGCCGTCCGCCCGAACGACCTGCTCGAGCCGGGGTTCCAGCTCTCGTTCGCCGCGACCGCGGGCATCGTGCTCGCGCCTCACCCGCGCCGGCGCGTGCTCGCCGCGCTCGCCGTCAGCGCGGCCGCGCAGGCCGCCGTCCTTCCGATCACGCTCTGGCACTTCCACCAGGTGTCGATCGTGGCGCTCGTCGCGAACCTCGCCGTGGTGCCGCTGGCCGCGCTCGCGACGGTGATCGGCCTCGCGGGCGCCGCGCTCGCGTTCGTGTGGGACGCGGCGGCGCAGATCGCGTTCGACGCGATCTGGCCCATCCTGCTGGCGCTGCGCCTCGTCGTCATGGTCGCCGCCGCGCGTGCCCGGGCGCGCTCGTGTACCTTCCCTCGCCTCCGCCGTTCGCGGTCGTCGCCTACGCGAGTGCGCTCCTTCTTGCCGTCTGCGCGTGGCGCCTTCGTCGGCGCGAGCCTCGATCCGCGCGGCGGCTGGCGGGTGTCGCGGGCGGCCTGCTCGTCGGAGCGCTCGCGCTGGCCATCTGGCCACTCGTGCGGCCGGCCGACGGACGCCTCCGTGTCGCGGTGCTCGACGTCGGCCAGGGCGACGCGCTCGTCGTCGAGGGGCCGAACGGCCGGGCGGTGGTGATCGACGCGGGCGCCGGGCGGCGCGGGGCGGCTGGACGCCGGTGAGCGCGTCGTCGCGCCGTATCTCTGGTGGCGCGGGCTGCTCCGCGTGGCGGCCACCGTCGTCACCCACGAGCACACCGATCACGCCGGCGGCATGGCGGCGGTGCGCGATCGATTCCCGGGGGCGGAGATCTGGACGTCCGCGTCCCTCGCCACCCCGCGCACGCTGGGCGGGGCCGTCATCACCGCGTTGCCCGTGATCGGCGGTCCGCGGCCCAACGATCAGGCGCTCGTCCTGCGTGTGGACTACGGTGCGGCGTCGTTTCTCCTCGCCTCGGATATCTCCGGCGCGGTCGAGCGCGCGCTCGTGACCGCGCGCGCGCCCCTCGAGGCCACGGTCCTCAAGGTGGCGCATCACGGTGCGCGGGACAGCAGCACGTCGCCGTTCCTCGCCGCGGTACGACCGTCGGTGGCGGCGCTGTCCGTCGGCGCGCGGAATCCCTATCGCCACCCCGACGCGGGCGCGCTCGCTCGGCTCGGCGCCGCCGGCGCGCGCGTGTTCCGCACCGACCGCGACGGCGCGCTGCTGTTCGAGACCGACGGACGCACGCTCGCGGTGACGGCGTGGGCGACCGGCGCGCGCGAGCGCTGGTGCGTCGACCCGGAAGCGGTGTGCTAGAGTCGCCGCATGGCGAGAGTGAACGACAACTACCTGAAGCTCAAGAGCAGCTATCTCTTCTCCGACATCGCCCAGCGCGTGAAGGCGTTCCAGGCCGCGAATCCCGGCGCCAAGCTCATCCGCCTCGGCATCGGCGACGTGACGCAGCCGCTGCCGCCCACCGTCGTCGCCGCGCTGCACGCGGCGGTCGACGAGATGGCGAAGCGCGAGAGCTTCCGCGGCTACGGCCCGGAGATCGGGTACGACTTCCTGGTCGAGCTCATCGCCGAGCACGACTACGGATCGCGCGGCGTGAAGCTGGCGCCCGACGAGATCTTCGTCAGCGACGGCGGCAAGCAGGACACCGGCAACATCCAGGAGATCTTCGCGCCGGACGCGGTGGTGGCGCTGATGGATCCCGTCTATCCCGTCTACGTCGACTCGAACGTGATGGCGGGACGCTCGGGCGAGAACGACGGCAAGGGCCGCTACGCGGGCTTCGTGTACATGCCCAGCACGGCGGAGAACAACTTCACGCCGGCGCTGCCCGACCGCCACGTGGACCTGATCTACCTCTGCTACCCGAACAACCCGACGGGCTCGGTCCTGCGCGCCGACGCGTTGAAGCGGTGGGTGGACTACGCGCGGCGCGAGCAGGCGGTCATCCTCTACGACGCCGCGTACGCGTCGTACATCCGCGACGCGGACGTGCCGGTCTCGATCTTCGAGATCGAGGGCGCGCGCGAGTGCGCGATCGAGTTCCGCAGCTACTCGAAGAGCGCCGGCTTCACCGGCGTCCGCTGCGCCTACACCGTGGTGCCGAAGGAGCTGCAGGGCCGCGGCCCCAGCGGGCGAGCCCGTCAGCCTGAACTCGCTGTGGTTCCGGCGCCAGTCGACGAAGTACAACGCGACGCCGTACATCATCCAGCGCGGCGCCGCCGCGATGTACACGCCCGAGGGCAAGCGGCAGGTCCAGGGCGCTGATCGACTTCTACATGGAGAACGCGCGGATCGTCCGCGAGGGCATGGAAGCGATCGGCCTCACCGTGTACGGCGCGAGGAACGCGCCCTACATCTGGGTGAAGACGCCGCCCGGCCTCGGCTCCTGGGACTTCTTCGACAAGCTCCTGAACGAGGCCCACGTCGTCAGCACGCCCGGCGTCGGCTTCGGCCCCGCCGGCGAGGGCTATCTCCGCCTCACCGCGTTCGGTCAGCGCGACCAGACCGAAGAAGCGGTGGAGCGCATCCGCACCAAGCTCGCGTAAACGCGCGCGGGGGGCGGAGGCGGCGGGGCGGGCCGGCGGCAGGCGGGGCGGCGCGGCCGGGAGGGCGTGACGCCGCCTGGACCTGTCGGGAAGCGGCTGCGCCACTTCCCGACGCCGGCTGACGGCGGCGTCACACCCTCCCGGCCGCGCCGCCCCGCCCTGCCGCCCCCACCCCGCCGCCTCTGCCCCCCGCGCGCTTCACCCGGGGTTTGGTCCGGATCCGCTCCTCGCTCGCTTCGCTCGCCTCGGACGCTTCAGCTCTGCGCATCCGCCCGGAGTCTCTTGTCAGATCCAATCGTTGCTGCTCGCCGACCGCCGGACAGTCCACATCTGAATTGCTTCGCTGCGAAGATGAGCGATCTCGAACGACGCGTGGTGCGTACGAGCGGAGGGGTCGAGGAACACGGATCGGGTGGAAGCGCGCCGGGCGGGTGGGGCGTCGACCGGCGGGCCGGGCGGCGGGGCGCGGCGCGGGCAGCGCGGCCGGAGGGTGTGACGCCGCCGTCAGCCGGCGTCGGGAAGTGGCGCAGCCGCTTCCCGACAGGTCCAGGCGGCGTCACGCCCTCCGGCCGCGCTGCCCGCGCCGCGCCCCGCCGCCCGGCCGCCGCCGGCCACCCGCCCGACGCGCGTTCCAGGCGACGCGCGATCCGCGGGCGCTACGCCTCGTACGTGCGCTCGAACTGCGAGCGCAGGCGATCGAGCTCCTCGCCGTCGAGGCGCATGCCGAGCGACGAGGCCCATCTCGCCGAGGATCGTCTTGATCTCGTTCAGCGACTTCTTGCCGAAGTTCTTCGTCTTCAGCAGCTCGGACTCGCTCTTCTGCACGAGGTCGGCGATGGTGCGGATGTTCGCCGTCTTCAAGCAGTTCGACGCGCGCACGGACAGCTCGAGCTCGTCCACGTTGCGGAAGAGGTTCTCGTTGAGCTCGACGCGCGGCCGCGTCTCGTCGGTGACGACTTCCTCTTCCTGCGGCGCGGTCTCCGGGAAGTGCGTCAGGAGCTCGAAGTGGTCCTCGAGGATCGCGGCGGCCTCGCCGACGGCGGCGGCCGGCGTCACGCTCCCGTCCGTCCACACCTCGAGGGTGAGGCGCTCGCGATCCTCCGCGGGCTCCACGTGGATGTTCACGCGCTTCACCGGCGAGAAGTCGGCGTCGAGCAGGATCGCGTTGATCGGCAGCGCCTCGGGCTCGCGCTTCTCCGCGGACACGTAGCCGCGGCCGCGCTCGATGCAGACCTCCATCTCGAGGATGCCGTCCTTGTCGAGGCTCGCCAGCAGCACGTCCGGCGTGAGGACCTCGACGTCCGCGTCCGGCTCGAAGTCGCTCGCCTTCACCGTGCCGGGGCCCTGGGCGCGCAGCCGGAGGATCTTCGGGCGGTTGACGTGCAGCGCGAACACCACCTTGCGGAGGTTCATCATCACGTCGAGCGTGTCCTCGACGACCCCCGGCAGGTGGGAGAATTCATGGAGGACGTTCTCGATCTTGACCCAGGTCGGCGCGGCGCCGTGGATCGCGGACAGCAGCGCGCGGCGATACGCGTTGCCGACCGTCAGGGCGAAGCCGGGCTCGAACGGCCCGATGCCGAGCTTGCCGTAGAGGCGATCCTGGACGGTCCACTCGTGACTGGTGGGGAGCTGAAGCTCCTGCATGTAGGCTGACCCCTTTCAGGAATTGCGGGCTGCGGTGTCTCGGCCGTTTAGTATACCTCAGGAAGATCATGTGGTTACGCTTCCTGGTCCTGGTCATGGCGGTCGCCGTCGTGGTGGCAACGGTGGCGTTCGTCCTGAGCCCGCCCGGGGTGCTCGAGGACCAGGCCGTCGTGGTGGAGATCCCGCCCCAGGAGGGCGTGGTCGACATCGCCAGGCGGCTGCGTGACGCCGGCGCCGTGCGGAGCGCGTGGGCCTTCGTGGCCGTCAGCGCCGTGCGGGGCGGCATCCGCGCGCTGAAGCCCGGCGAGTACGAGTTCCCGAAGGGCGCGTCCACCGTCACCGTCGCGCGCATGGTCCAGAACGGGCGCGTGCGCCAGCATCCGGTGCTCCACCCCGAGGGGGCGACGATCAGCGAGCTCGCGCGCGCCCTCGAGACCGCGCGCCTCGCCCGGGCCGAGGACGTGCTGCGCGTCGCGCGCGATCCGGCGTTCCTCACGAGCCACGGCATCGAGGCGGCGAGCGCGGAAGGGTACCTGTTCCCCGATACGTATCAGTTCGTGCGCGGCAAGCGGGTCGAGGAGATCCTCGGCCGCATGATCCGGCGGATGCAGACCAAGCTCACGCCGGAGATCCTGGCGCGCGCGCGGACGCGGGGCCTGAACGTTCACACCCTGCTCACGCTGGCTTCGATCGTCGAGCGCGAGGCCGCCGTGGCGGACGAGCAGCGCCTCATCGCGGCCGTGTTCTGGAATCGCCTGCAGATCGACATGCCGCTCCAGGCCGACCCGACGGTGCAGTACGCGGTCGGCAAGGAACGGCGGACGCTGACGCGGACGGATCTCCAGAGCGACAACCCGTACAACACGTACCGCCATGCCGGGCTCCCGCCGGGCCCGATCGCGAGCCCGGGCATGCGCGCGATCGAGGCGACGCTCGATCCCGCGCCCGTCAAGTACCTCTACTTCGTCGCGGTCTCCGCCGACGGCCGCCGCCACCACTTCTCGACCACGGTGGAAGAGCACAACGCCGCCGTGGTCCGGTACCGGAAGACCCGCTCGCCAGTAGCCTCGCTGGCACCCCGGTTGCGCGTTCCCTCCCCTCGGACCGCCGCGTCGTGTCGCGGGAGGAGGAGCGCTCATGAAGGCCACAACGTCACTCGCGATCATCGTGACCGCCGTGGCCTGCGTCGTCGCGGACGGGGCCGACGCGAAGGGGCCCGGGCCCGGCGTGGTCTCGGTGCCGCCGACGATCACGCACGCGCCCCCGGGCCCGCCGCCGTTGCACCCGGGTGTGACCGGCATTCCACCGGTGGGCTCACCGCCACGCGGCCTGCCGCCGAACCCGGAAGACAGGTTCCGCGTGCCGCCCTCGCCCAATCGGACGCGGGGGATGCCGCCGAATCCGGAGGATCGCGTTCCGGGTTACCGCCCGATCCCAATCTCAGTGACCCGAATGCTCGCTTCTTCGTGCCGCGGCACCCGTTCACCGTGCCGAGCATCGGCAGGACCAATCCACGGCAGCCGGTGACCATCCCCAGCATCGGCAAGACGAACCCAGGCCAGCCAAGGTCCGTGCCGAGCATCGGAAAGCACAACCCTGGCAGCCCCGTCTCGGTCCCCAGCCTGTAGGAACGATCGAGGACCAACGGCAGTCGCGGAGCGGCACGGCTTCGCCGGGCCGCGGAGCGTGGGGGGCTTGGGGGCGCGCCTCGCGGCGCCCCCCAATGTCGGTGGCCGGCCCGCCTCGGGCCCCCCATGCTATAAACGCCGGAGATGGCGCGGACGACCGTGCTCGAGCGCGCGGTCGCACGCGTCGCCCCGGCCCCGGAGTCCCTGGTCCTGTACCGGCTGCTGCGGGCCCCTGTCCGGCGCGTGCTCGATCGCTTCTTCGACTTCCGCGTGGACGGCGTGGAGCACCTCCCGCGTCGAGGGCCCGTGATCGTCGCCGCCAATCACCACAACTACCTCGACGGCGTGGTCCTCGCGGCAGCGTCGCCGCGGCCCATCGCGTTCCTGGTCATGCCGCGGGTGTGGCGGGCGACCCCGCTCCATCCGTTCCTGCACCGCCACATCGGCTCGATCCCGCTGAACGTCTCGCGCCCCGATCTCGGCGCGCTGCGCCGCGCCCTGGCGGCGGTGCGGGGAGGGCCGAGCGCTCGGCATCTTCCCCGAAGGGCCGTTCAGCGTGAACGGACGCCTCGAGCCGGGCCTGCCCGGCGTGGGACTGCTCGCGCTGCGCTCCGGGGCTCCGGTCGTGCCCGCGGGGATCCACGGCACCTACGCCGCGCTCGTCGGCCGGCGCGGGTACGTGCCGCGCCGTCATCCGCTGGCGGTACGGTTCGGGCCCCCGCGGCGGTTCGCTCGCGAGGACGGACGCGCGGCGCGCGCGGACGCCACCCGGCGGATCATGGACGACATCGCCGGCGCTCCTATGCTGAAGACCTGGGGCGGCCGGTTCACCAGCGGCGCCGACCCCACCGCCGAGAAGTTCACGGGGTCGCTGGCGTTCGATCGCCGCCTCTGGCCCCAGGACATCGCGGGCAGCATGGCGTGGGCGCGCGCGCTCGCGCGGGCCGGCGTGCTCACGGCCGCGGAGCGCGACAGCATCCTCGACGGGCTCGCGCGCGTGCGGCACGAGCTGGAGACCGGGACGTTCACCTTCCGGCCGGAGCTCGAGGACATCCACACGAACGTCGAGCGACGGCTGATCGAGCTCATCGGCGCCGTGGGCGGCAAGCTGCACACGGGCCGCTCGCGCAACGACCAGATCGCGCTCGACGAGCGGCTCTACCTGCGCGAGGTCATCGCGGCCACGCGCGAGGGCGTGCGCGCGGTGCAGCAGGCGCTGGTCGATCGGGCGGCGGAGAGCCTGGACGTCGCCATGCCCGGCTACACCCACCTGCAGCGCGCGCAGCCCGTGCTGCTGGCGCATCACCTGCTCGCGTACGTCTCCATGCTCGAGCGGGACCGCGAGCGGCTCGCGGACTGCGCGACCCGGAGCGACGTGATGCCGCTCGGCGCGGCCGCGCTCGCGGGCACCGCGTTCCCGATCGACCGCGACGCGCTGGCGCAGGACCTCGGCTTCCGCGCGGTGAGCGCGCAACAGCCTCGACGCCGTGAGCGACCGCGACCACGTGATCGAGTTCCTCGCCGCCGCCGCGGTGATCGGCATGCACCTCTCGCGGCTGGCCGGCGACCTCACGCTGTGGGCCACCGCGGAGTTCGGGTTCGTGGAGTTCTCCGACGCCTTCGCGACCGGCTCGTCGATCATGCCGCAGAAGAAGAATCCCGACGTGGCGGAGCTCATCCGCGGCAAGAGCGGCCGGCTCTACGGCAACCTCGTCGCCGTCCTCACCGCGATGAAGGGCCTGCCCCTCACCTACAACTCCGACATGCAGGAAGACAAGGAGCCGTGGTTCGACACCGTCGACACGCTGGAGGCGGTCCTCACCGTGCTGCCGCCCATGCTGGCCGGCCTCACGTTCCGGGTGGAGCGCATGCGGCGCGCGGCCGGCGAGAACTTCGCGACCGCCACCGACCTCGCCGACTACCTCGTGAAGAAGGGCCTGCCGTTCCGCGAGGCGCACGAGATCGTGGGGCGCGTGGTGCGACACGCCATCGACGGCGGCAAGGAGCTCGACGCGCTCACGCTCGACGAGCTGCGGGGCTTCTCGCCGCTGATCGAGAAGGACGTGCACGCGGCGCTCACCGTGGAGGCGTCGCTCGCCGCGCGCAACGTCGCGGGCGGGACCGCGCCCGAGGCCGTGCGCCGCGCCCTGGCCGACGCCCGCCGGCTCGTAGGACCCCGGTGACGGCCCCGGGCCGTCACGCGCGGACAGCGCTCCTCGTCGTCGCGCTCCTGGTCCTCGCCGCGTGTGGGCGCACGGGGCTGCCCGTGGCTCCCGAGCGGGTGGCTCCGCAGCCCGCCATCAACCTCAGCGCCGTCGTCGTCGATCGCGGGATCGAGCTGGCCTGGACGCTGCCCCGGCACCGCGCGGACAACGCGCGCCTGCGCGACCTCGCGGTGCTGCACGTGTTCCGCAGCGACGACGACGGGAGCGGCGAGCCCAAGCCCGCGATGGTGTCCGCGCGGACGGTCGCGGGGTACGCGGCGGTCGCGGCGATCCGCATGAGCGAGCCCGCGCCGGCGACCGTCGCCGGCGACCGCATGACGTTCGTCGATCCCACCGCCACGACGCCCGGCCGCCGGTACAGCTACGTGGTGCTCGCGGAGGACGCGCGCAAGCACCTGAGCCCGCCGTCGGAGCGCCTGACGGTCACGCGCATCGCGCCGCCGCCCGCGCCGGGCGCGGTCCGCGCGACGCCCGGGGAACGCGAGGTGCGCCTCGAGTGGCAGCCGGGCGCCGGCACCGGCGACGACGAGCGGCGGATCGTCTATCAGATCCTGCGCGGCACCGGCGAGGACGCGTCGCTCGAGGTCCTCACCCAGACGTCGCCGGGCGCGACGAGCCTCGTCGACCGCGGCCTGGACAACGAGCGCCCGTACGCGTACGCGGTGCGCGCGCTTCGCACGACGCGTGGCACCGTGGCGCGCAGCGACATGTCCGCGCGCGTGAGCGCGATGCCGGTCGACACCACGCCGCCGAAACCACCGGCGGACGTCGTGGCGATTCCGTCCGAGGGAACGGTGCGGCTCGTCTGGATCGCGAGTCCAGACCTCGACGTGGCGCGCTACATCGTCTATCGCGGACGCGAGGGCGGGGCGCTGGAGCGCGTCGGCTCGACGGCGGCGCCGGGGACGACGTTCACCGACCGTGAGGTGACGGCGGGCCGCTGGCGCTACGCGGTCAGCGCGGAGGACGCCTCGTCGCGCGCGAACGAGAGCGCGCGCTCCGCCGAGGTGACGGTCACGGTGCCCTGACTCGGCCATCCGAGCGTCTCTGCCACATCCGTACGCGGCCGCAGAATCGTTTCGGAAGGTTGCTCCCTTACCGGCGGACGGCGCTGACGCTGCCGAACGGGACGAGCACGCCGCCCGGTTGATGGGGCTGGCGTGCAAGGCGGCGCCCGGCCTATGCGGTGGCGACCGCGTGCGGCACCGAGCGATGCCGGCGGAAGCCGAAGGTCGCGCTCGAGGCGTGCGGAGATTCTCCTCCACGCGCAGCTCGAACTCGTCGAGGCCGACGCCGTCGACGCCGGGCGCACCGTCGTTGGCCTCGATGCGATGCCACGCCGCCAGCAGCGTGTCGAAGGCGTGGATGCGCGCGAAGACGAGCTTCGCCTCCGTCCGTGGCGTATCCGATCTCGGACTCTTGTCGGTCAACAGACTCTGTCTTAAAACGGATTGTGGTCGAAGATCACGATCCTCGCCCGTCACGGGCGACGCGTAGACGAGCTTCCGCGCCTTGCCGTGCAGCGCGTGCGCGACCGTGAGGTAGAGCCACACCGGCGCCTGCCCCGTCAGCACGACGGCGTTGCCCTCTCCGGCAAGCATCTTCGCGGCTTCGACGTAGGCCGCCAGCTTCCGCGAGCTTGGCCGTCTCGCCGTAGAGCTTCTTCAGGTCGATCACGCGGGGTTCAGTCATGCGTTGGGGCGACGCAGTTTTGCGTCGCGGAGGTTGCGGTTGCGAGGCATAATTCCAGACAGGCGACGGCGTGATGTCCACCCAACTCAAAGCGCGGCTCGACTACGACGACTACTGCGCGATCCCGCTCGATGGCAACCGGTACGAGCTGCTTGACGGTCGCGTCCACGTGACCCCTGCGCCCAGCCCCCATCATCAGCGGGTCTCCAAGCGTCTCCAGCGATTGCTGGAAGGCTATTTCGAGGCATCGGGCCTCGGCGAGGTCTTCAACGCTCCGATCGACGTCATCCTTGCGCGTCACGACGTGGTGCAGCCCGATCTCGTCGTCGTCACCGATCCTTCCCAGGTTTCGGCGCGCGCCGTCGAAGGCGCCCCGGCGCTCGTCGTCGAGGTGCTGTCCCCGACGACGACCTCGTACGACCGCACCACCAAGGCCCAGCGGTACGCCACTCTCGGCGTCGCCCACTACTGGATCGTGGACCCCGCCTCCCGCACCATCGAGTGCTTCCGCCTCCACGAGGCCGCGTACATCAGCGTCGCCGCCTTCGGCGCCGCCGACACGCTCACGCACCCGGACTTCCCCGACCTCCGCTTCGACCTCGCCGACGTCTGGCGGTAGCCGTCTGATCGTTCCCATGTTTAGACGGTAGTCTCGCGGCCCTCGTCGTCACTCGGAACGGATTGTGGTCGAAGATCACGACTTCGCCGGTGACAGGCGAGATGTAGGTAAGCCGCCGCGCGGGTCCGTGCAACGCGTGCGCGATCTTGAGATAGAGCCACATCGGCGCCCGCCGATCAGAACCACGCCGTTTCCCTTGCCCGCCGCCTCCGTCGCTCGCCCGAGATACGTCGTGAGGGCGCCGCGCTTCGCCGTCTCGCCGAACAACGCCCTGATGTGGATCACACTCGGGGCTCATCGGTCGCCCCGACGGGCGAGCCGAAGACCACTTTGTGACCCTCGGTGACGTCCACGAGGACCTCGTGCTCGCACGCTCATATGCCAAGCCCACCGGTCTCAGTGGACCCGAGCAGGATGTCATAGCGGATCACACCGTAGGGCGCATTCGTCTACACGTACTGAGTCTTGATGCGCCTGTTGAACGTCACCGCAGCGGCCACGACACTGATGACCTTCTGTCCGCCGGTGAAATCGATCATTATCTGCCCCTCGCGAGCACCCGTCGCTTCAGGAACTTGATGACGTGCAGAACCGCGCGCGACAGGTCGTCGAACTTCTCGAAGTTCCATCCTCGAAACGTCGAGAGATCCGAGGCCGCGCGTACGAGCTGCACACCCTCGTCACTCTGCTTCACGACCATCCATATCTTCTCGTCCGAGAGAAGGGCGTACTTCTCCAGGATGTCGACAAACCATCGCGCCTGCTCGATGGACTCTTCCGAGCACACGATCGTAACCGTCTCGAGGCGCCCGGCGTGGTGTCGAGGGGCTCGGAGCGGCATTCCCCAGGCCCACTGAGCGTTCCCGGGGCTCAACGGCTGGTCCCTGGAGACCGATCCGACGACCTGATCGAGACCGTGTTGAGTGTGGCCGGGGGACGATGAGCAAGTCAGCGCTCGCCGTCTTCTTCGAGGAGCATGCCCGTCAGAAACGACGGCGGCGGGGCCGTGCGCTATAATCACGGAAATTTCCCCCGGGGAGACGAGACCATGAGAGCGACCTTCCAGGGCTCGATCGTCGCGATGGTGACCCCTTTCCGCAACGGCACGATCGACGAGCCCAAGGTCAAGGAGCTCGTCGAGCTCCACGTGAAGAACGGGACGGACGCGATCGTCCCGTGCGGCACCACCGGGGAATCCCCCACGCTCAGCCACGACGAGCACCACAAGATGGTGGAGCTGGTCATCGCGGCGGCGGCGGGGCGCATCCCGGTCATCGCGGGCACGGGCTCGAACTCCACGGCGGAGGCGATCGGTCTCACGAAACACGCCGAGCGCGCGGGCGCGCAGGGCGCCCTCGTCGTGAATCCGTACTACAACAAGCCCACCCAGGAAGGCCTCTACCAGCACTTCCGCGCGGTGGCCGAAGCCACGGCGCTGCCGATCCTCGTCTACAACATCCAGGGCCGCACCGCCGTGAACATCGAGACGGACACGATGGTGCGCCTCGTGCGCGACTGCCCGACGATCGTCGGCGTCAAGGAGGCCTCCGGCTCGCTGGACCAGATGAGCCAGGTCATCCTCGCGTGCGGCCCCGACTTCGCGGTGATCTCCGGCGACGACAACATCACGCTGCCGCTCCTCGCCATCGGCGGCAAGGGCGTGATCTCCGTCATCGCCAACGTCGTGCCGCGCGAGACCTCGGAGATGGTGCACGCCGCCCTCGACGGCGACTGGAAGCGCGCGCGCGAGCTGCACTACAAGCTCTTCCCGCTCGCGCGGGCCGCGTTCCTGGAGACGAACCCCATCCCGATCAAGGAAATGATGGCGATGGTCGGCATGCTGGAGCCGGAGTTCCGTCTCCCGATGTGCCGCATGAGCGACGCGAACCGCCAGAAGCTGCGCGCCATCCTCACGACCTACGGGCTCGTGAAGTAGCCACCATGACCGAGGTGGTCGTCGCCGGCGCCGCGGGCCGGATGGGCAGCCGGATCGTGGCGTGCCTGCAGGGCGACGCGGGGCTCAAGGTGGCGGCGGCCGTGGAGGCCGTCGGCCACGCGGCCCTCGGCAGCGACGCGGGCGAGATCGCCGGCGTCGGAAAGATCGGCGTCCCGATCACCACGGATCCCCGCGCCGCCATCGTGAAGGACCGGATCCTCATCGAGTTCTCGGTCCCCGAGGCCACGCTCGCGCACCTGGAGCTCGTGGCCGCGCAGGGCGCGCGCGCGGTCATCGGTACCACCGGCTTCACGCCCGCGCAACGGCAGCACATCGCGGATCTCGGCCGGCGCGCGGCGATCATGCTCGCGCCCAACATGTCGGTGGCGGTGAACGTCGCCTACCAGGCCCTGACGCTCATCGCCAGGGCGCTCGGCGACGACTACGACGTCGAGATCACCGAGATCCATCACCGCTTCAAGAAGGACGCGCCCAGTGGCACCGCGCTCGAGATGGCGCGCGTGGTCGCGGCCGGGCTGGGGCGCGACCTCGAGAAGGTCGGCGTGTACGGGCGCCAGGGCCTGACCGGCGAGCGCACGCAGAAGGAGATCGGCGTGATGTCGCTGCGCTCGGGTGACGTGGTCGGCGAGCATACCGTGTCGTTCGGCACCCTCGGCGAGCGCCTCGAGCTCACGCACCGCGCGCACAGCCGCGACACATTCGCGCGCGGTGCCCTGCGCGCCGCCCGGTGGATCGCGGGCAAGGGGCCCGGGCTCTACTCCATGCAGGACGTGCTCGGCCTCTGATTGTCCCTGCGGTGGACAAGCTCACCATTGACGACGTGCGATTCTTCGGGCGCCACGGTGTCACCCGGGCCGAGGCATCGGTCGGCGCGTGGTTCTCTGTCGACGTGGCGCTCGCCGTGGACCTCGCACCGGCCGCTGTCTCGGACGACCTCGGCGCCGCGATCGACTACGGCGCCGTCGTCAAGCGCATCGCCGAGATCGGCGGAGGACCGCGCGTGAACCTCATCGAGCGGCTGGCCGGGCTCATCGCGGAGGCGCTCCTGCGCGAGTTCGCCACGCGCGAGGTGCGCGTGCGCGTCCGCAAGCTCACCGCGCCGCTCGACGGCCTCGTCGGCACGCCGGGCGTCGAGTTGACGAGGACGCGGTAATGGAACGCGTCTACCTCGGGCTCGGCTCGAACGTCGGCGATCGGCTCGCGATGCTGCGCGCGGCGGTGCGCCAGCTCCAGGACACCGCGGAGATCACCGTCGTCACCGCCTCGCGTCTCTACGAGACGGAGCCCTGGGAGACCGAGCTCGGCCGCACGACCGGCGAGCACACGTGGCACCTCAACTGCGTGGTCGCCGTGGAGACGAGCCTCGACCCGCGCGCCCTCCTCGCGCGCGTGCACGCCATCGAGAACGCGATGGGGCGCGAACGCGCCGGCGCCACGCCGGAGGCGCGCCGCTTCACGCCGCGCACCGTCGACATCGACATCCTGTTCTACGGCGAGCGCGTGATCAGCGTGCCCGACGAGCTGCACGTCCCGCACCTCTTCGTGCACGAGCGCGCGTTCGTGCTGCGCCCCCTGGCCGAGGTCGCGCCCGAGCTCACGCATCCGACGCTCTATCGCACCGTGCGGGAGATGCTGGCCGAGGTCGAGGACGACCACGCCGTCGAGGCCGCGGACTACCCCGCGGAATGGCTGCGCGAGGCATGAGCCCGGACCCCGTCTTCGAGCGCGACGCGCTGGCGCAGCTCGATGCCCTCTACAACTTCGCGCTCTACCTGACCCGGAACACGGCCGAGGCCGACGACCTCGTCCAGGAGACGTACCTCCGCGCCTTCAGGTTTTCTCACCGTTTCCAGCCGGGAACCCACCTGCGGGCCTGGTTGTTCCAGATTCTGAGAAACACATTTTTCACGTTCTACCGCATCCGCGACCGCGAGGCCGCGGTGGCCGAAGGTGGCGTGCCGGACTGGGATGTCCCCATGTTCCACGACGCGCCGGACGACGATGGCGAGGCCACCGAGACGCACACGGACCTGGAGCGGGCGATGCGAAGACTGCCGGAGGATTTCCGTACAGTGCTGCTGTTGGCCGAGGTCGAGGGCCTGCCGCTCGAAGAGGTCGCACGGGTGATGTCCTGCCCGGTCGGCACCGTCAAGTCGAGGATCTTCCGGGCGAAGGAACGTCTCCGTGGGTTCCTGAAGGATTACGAGAAGCAATGACCGGACGCTACAGCGATCTCTCGGACGAAGAGCTGGGCCGGCGCCTCGCCGCCGAGCTGCCGCGCCACGCCGCGCCCGCGCACCTCACCCGCGCCGTCCGGGCGTCGATGCCGGTGCAACGGCCGCGCCCCGTGTGGCTCGCGCCCGCGGTGGCGGCGCTGGCGACCGCAGCGCTCCTCATCCTCGCCTTCATCCCGATGCTCCCGCGCATCGTGCCGGTGGATCCCACGGAGCGGCTCGTGCGCGCGGTGGTCAGCGAGCACACGCGAACGCTCATGTGGGGGGCGCGGCGCGGGGACGTCGTGCTGGCCACGCTCCCCGAGCTCTCGCGCGAGACGGGCCTCAACCTCAACCGCGCGTTCATCGGCGACGACCAGCTCTCGCTGGTGTCGGCGGAGCCGGTGTACGTCGACCGGCGGCGCGGGATCGCGATCCACTATCGCGATCCCGACGGCCACCTCGTCAGCTACATCGCGGTGCCGGCCGACGGCGTCCGTGTGCCGGATGCGCGGCGCGTCCAGATCGACCGCTGGCGCCCCGCGCTCATGCGCGACAGCGGGTTCGCGGCGTGGGTCTGGCGGCAGGGCGAGGTCGCGTGCTTGATCGTCTCCGATCGGATCTCCGACGCGGAGATGGAGACGTTCAAGGACTACTTCAAACGCCTGCGCGCCTCGACCGAACCCCTTCCCGCGCTACTAGTCTCTCGCCCGCACACGCCGGGGTCGCGAGGGTCGGCGTGCCGAGGGTGCTCCGCGGCCTGCTATGTCTGGAGTGGGCATTCGCCCACTCCAGACCGCTGATGTCCGCGTCACACCCTCGGCACGCCGACCCTCGCGACCCCGGCGTGCGCGGGCGAGACGCTTACACGCGGGAAGGCGTTCGGTCGCTAGGCCACACCGCCCCGAGCCGGCGGGCGCTACACCTCGTTCGTCAGGATTTGATCGAAAGACTGGCGGCGGCGGAGGAGGCGGAGAGAGCCGTCGGGTTCCAGCATGACCTCGGGGGCCTGCGGGATCGAGTTGTAGTTGATCATCGCCATGCCGGCGCAGTACGCGCCGGCGCCGCCGACGATCACCAGGTCGCCGATCTGGGGGCGAGGGACGCTGCGCGGGCCGAGCGCTTCCGGGTCGCCCGGAGCGGGAGTCAGGATGTCGCCCGACTCGCAGCACGGGCCCACGAAGATCACGTCGGCCGAGGGGCGGTCCGTCGCCAGCACCTCGATCGGGTGCTGCGCGCCGTACATCGCGGGGCGCGCGACCTCCGGCATGCCGGTGTCGAGCTTCGCGAACAGATAGCCGTCCTTGCCGGTGTCCACCACGTCCACGCACGTCGCCACCACGGCGCCCGACTGCGCCACGAGCAGCGTGCCCGGCTCGATCTCGAGGTGCAGCGCGCGTCCGTCGCGCGCCTTGAAGCCTTCCAGCTCGGTCCGCACGTGCCACGCGACCTCTTCCAGGTTCACCGACTCCTCGTTCGGCATCCGCCCGACCTTGAGGCCGCCGCCGAGGTTCACCGCCTGCACGTGAGGCAAGCGGGCCGCGAGGTCGAGGGTCATGCGCGTCACGCGCTTCCAGATCTCGGGATCGGTGCCGGAGCCGATGTGCGAGTGCAGCGTGCGGATGACGAGGCCGTAGCGCGCCGCGAGCGCCTTCACCTGGTCCAGGTACTCGTGCCAGATCCCGAAGCTCGACGCGGGCCCGCCGGTGTTCGTGCGCTTGGTGGAGCCGCTGCCCAGGCCGGGATTCATCCGCACCGCGATGGCGTGGCCGGGCGCCGCCTGCCCGAACAGCTCGAGCTGGTGCAGCGAGCACGCGTTGAGGAGGACGCCGCGCGTGACGTGCTCCTTCACGCGGCGTGACGGCATCTGCGACGTGAGCTGGATCTGCGCGGGCGTGAAGCCCGCGGCGAGCGCGCGGTCGACCTCCCAGTCGCTCGACGCGTCGATGTGCAGCCCGAGGTCGCGGAAGAGCGTGAGGATGCCCCGGCTCGGATTCGCCTTCATCGCGTAGCGCAGCGTGAACCCGTAGGGTGCGGCGAAGGCGAGCGTCCGCCGGGCCGTGGCTTCCAGGCGCGCGCGATCGTAGACGTAGCAGGGCGTGCCGAAGCGCTCGCGTACTTCGGCGGCGATGGAAGCGCTCAGGAACGAGGCGTGGTGCGCCGTCACGATGTCGGGCCTCCTGGGTGGCGTTCCCCCGAGGATACTCGATTCGCGCCTACCGTTCGGGGTCCACCACCAGGGCGAGGCTCATCACGAACGTGGTCGCGAGCAACACCTCCGAGTCGCCGAAGTTGTACTCGAACACGCCCGAGACGAGGAAACCCGCGGTGGCCGCGACCGCGCCCGTGACGAGGGCGCTCGCGCGCCCGTCGTCGTCGACGCGCCGGCCGATGCCGTGTGCGAGGACGAAGAAGGCCGCGAAGAGCCCGAGCCAGGCGGCAAGGCCGAGGATCCCGCGCTCGACGAGGATCTGGATGGGCGAGCTGTGCAGATGGCCGCGCTGCTTGTTCGCGACCTCCGGCGCGGCGTAGTCGGGATAGACGCGCCGCACCTGCCCCGGCCCCACCCCGGTCAGCAGATGGTCGCGCGCCATCGCGAGCCCGCTCCGCCACATGAGCACGCGCTCGGACGACGTGGGATCGGTCGGGTCGGCGATGCTCCGCGCGCGGTCCCGCACGCCGGGCAGGAGCAGGAGTCCCACCGCGAGCGCCACGATCCCGCCGACCAGCAGGCTCCGGCGCCGCTGCAGCGAGCCCGCGAGCACGATCACGCCCGCCGCGAAGCCGAGCCAGGCGCCCCGCACGTACGTGAGGGCAAACGCGACCAGCGCCACGAGCCAGGACGCCGACATCCACCGCGGCCGTCCGCGGGCGCGAAGGAGCTGAGGCAACGCGGCGAGCAGCACAACGTTCAGCACGCCGGCGAACGTCATGTAGATGCTGTAGAAGGCGTGCGCGCGATGGCAGCGCTTCGCCACCCGCCCGAGCACGGGCGCCCACGCGCTGAGCTCGGCGCAGAACATCGCCTGCGCGATGCCGACCACGCTGACGAAGCCGAGCACCGCGACGAACGCCATGAGCGCCCG
Organism: uncultured Candidatus Rokubacteria bacterium; assembly: GCA_963707305.1. Classification (GTDB taxonomy): domain Bacteria; phylum Methylomirabilota; class Methylomirabilia; order Rokubacteriales; family CSP1-6; genus VGLJ01. The sequence continues at coordinate 319,794 of CAVPPZ010000012.1, read as the reverse complement.
CGCCGCCGCACGGGCGTCGGGCAGCGCGTCGCGCAAGACCCAGAGGCTGCCGAGCAGCAGCACCTTGCGCGCCGAGAAGAGGGCATCGCCCGGCCAGCTCGACAGCAGCGCGGCGAGCACCGTCGTCGCGACGAAGGCGACGAGGGGTGACGCCAGCGGCCATCCCCGCCGCGCCTCGCCTCGCGCGAGCCGCCACACCCACCGCAGCACGAGCCCGATGAACGCCGCTTCGGCCAGGGTAATCGACACGCCGAGCCCGAGGATGTACGCCCCGAGCAACACCAGACGCACCTTCTCATCGAGGCCAGCGCCTCTGGCGACGGAGACGGTCATGCGGCCGGAAACGTCGAGCACGCGGACCGATCACAGCGCGAGCGCACAACTCCGGCTCGCGATCCCGTTCCGAGCGCGGGCTTTGCCCGCGCAATCCTGTCCTGGGGGGAGGCAGGGAGGAGTGCGCCCGAGGGCGCGCGACGACCGCCGGAAGGGGGGCGAAGCCCCCCTCCGGGCTAATAGGCGTTGGTAAACCCACGGTAGAGCGTCATCACGAGGATCTTCACGTCGAAGAGCAGCGACCACCGCTCGATGTAGAAGAGATCGTACTCGATGCGCTTCTCGAGCGACGTGTCGCCCCGCCAGCCGTTCACCTGCGCCCATCCGGTCATGCCCGCCTTCACCTTGTGGCGCAGCATGTAGCCCGGAATCCGGCGGCGGAAGTCCTCCACGAACACGGGGCGCTCCGGCCGCGGGCCGACGAGGCTCATCTCGCCGCGCAGCACGTTGAGGAGCTGCGGCAGCTCGTCGAGGTTGTAGCGGCGCAGCAGCGCGCCGATCGTGGTGCGGCGCTCATCGTCCGGCCGCGCCCACACGGGCCCGGTGTCGGCCTCGGCGTCCGCGCGCATCGTGCGGAACTTCAGGAGCTGGAAGCGGCGTCCGTCGATGCCCATGCGCTCCTGTCGCAGCAGCACCCGTCCCGGTGACCCGAGGCGCACCGCGAGCGCGATCCCGAGCATCACGGGCGCCGCCACGAGCAGGGCGACGCCGCCCACCCCGACGTCGAACGCGCGCTTCAGCACGAGGTTCCAGCCGTGGAGCGGCGACTCGCGCAGGTGGATGAACGGGATCGCCTCGAACTCCTCGATGCCGCCGCGCAGGGACGCGAGGCCGTACACGTCGGGCACGAGGTGGATGGCGACCGGGTCGTCACCGATGTCGGCCAGGATCCCGGCGAGCCGGCCGTGCTCCGCGTGCGGCAGCGCGACGAAGACGACGTCGACCGGATGGTGATCGAGGATCGCGCGCACGTCCTCGAACCCGCCGAGGCGCGGCCAGCGCGTCGTGTCGGCGTCCGTCTTGTCGCCGAGCACGCCGAGCACCTTGATGCCGAGATCCATGCGGCGCGCGAGCATGGCGAGCACGTCGGCGGCCGGGCGTCCGCCGCCCACCACCACCGCGCGCCGCAGGTTGTAGCCGCGGCGCCGCGCCACGCGCAGGACTTCACGGAACCCCGCGCGCAGCAGGCTGGCGCCGACGATGGAGAGGGCCCAGAAGTAGAGCGTGACCACGCGCGAGTAGTCGGACGCGTGGAAGACGAACTGCATCACGGCGACGACCACGAGCACGCCGAGCGTGGAGGCCTTCGCGATGTCGGTCCACTCGGAGAAATGCGAGCCGATGCGGCGGGGACGATAGAGATCGAACCAGTGAAAGGCGAACGCCCACACCACGAGGATCGGCACGAGCTGCAGGAGGTAGTCACGGAGCGGCGGCACCTCCGGCGTGACGAGGGCGGGACCGATCCCGTAGAAGCGCAGCCAGTACGCGGCCAGCCACGAGGCGGCCACCACCGCGAGGTCGGCCGCGAGCATGAGCTGCTCGAAGAGCCGCGAGTGCGCCTTCAGCATCCGGCGGCCTCCGCGAGGTAGGCGGCGATGCGGTCGCGGAACAGCGGACGGTCGAAGGCCTCGGCGTGCGCGCGCAGCGCCTTCGGCTCGAAGCGGTGGCGGTGGCGGTCGAGGTGCCGGAGGGCGTCCACCACCGCCTCGACGGTCTGCTCGTGGAAGAAGACCCCGGTCGGCGCCGCGTCGCCGGGCGCGTCCAGCGAGACGACCGTCTCGACCGCGCCGCCCGCCGCGTAGGCGATCACGGGACGCCCCGCGGCCATCGCCTCCAGCGGCACGATGCCGAACTCGTCCATGGCCGGGAACAGCAGCGCCCGACACCGCGCGTAGAGCCGCGCGACCTCGGCATCGCTGCGCCAGCCCAGGAACTCCACCGTGGGCCCGGCCATGGCCGCGAGACGGCGCGCCTCGGGCCCGGCGCCGACGACGAGGAGCCGGCGCTTCATCCGGCTCGCGGCGGCGACCGCGAGGTCCACGCGCTTGTACGGCACCAGCGCCGAGACCACGAGATCGTAGTCGTCGGGCCCGTCGTCCGCGATCGCGAAGCGCGCGACGTCGACCGGCGGATAGATCACGTCGGCCGCGCGGTTCCACACCCGCTGGATCCGGTCGGCGACGAAGCGCGAGATGGCGACGAAGCGGTCCACGCGCGCGTTGGTCCGGCGGTCCCAGCGCCGGAGCGCCGCGGCCACCGCGGGCATGACGGCGCGGACCGCGAGCGGCGCGCGGCCGCCGAAGTAGTCGTCGTAGAGATCCCAGACGTAGCGCATGGGCGTGAAGCAGTAGCAGACGTGCGTCGCGCCCGGCGCGCGGCGCGCCGCCTTGGCCACGGCGTGGCTCGACGAGAGCACGAGGTCGTACGCCGAGAAGTCGAAGCGGCGCATGGCGGCGGGGAACAGCGGCAGGTAGGAGCGGTACCGCTCGGCGGCGCGTGGCAGGCGCTGCACGAACGAGGTGACGATCCGCCGGCGCTCGATGACGGGCGACACGCTGCCGGGCACGTGGAGCAGCGTGAACAGGTCGGCGTCGGGGAAGAGCTCGCAGAAGACCTCGAGACACCGCTCGCCGCCCCGCATCCCCGTGAGCCAGTCGTGGACGAGGGCGACCCGCGGGCCTCCCGTCATCCGACCGCCTCCCGGACGGCCGTCTGCACGGCGCGCGCGGTCGTTTCCCACGCGAAGAGCTTAGCCCGAGACAGACCGCGGGCCCGAAGGTCCTCGGCCAGCGTGTCGTCGCTGAACAGGCGGTGCATCGCGCCCGCGATGGCGCCGGTGTCGGCGGGGTCGACGAGCAGCGCGGCGTCGCCGACGACCTCGGGCATCGACGAGGTCGACGACGTGATGACCGGGGTGCCGCACGCCATCGCCTCGAGCGCCGTCATGCCGAAGCCTTCGTAGAGCGACGGCAACAGCAGCATCCGCGCGCCCCGGTACAGCGCCGGCAGGGCCGCGCCGTCCGCGTAGGCCGCCCAGTCCACGGCGTCGCCGATCGAAAGCCGCTCGATGAGGGCGCCGAGCTTCTCGACGTGGCGAGGGTGCCCCCAGCCGCGGATCACGAGCCGCACGTCGGCGCGCGCGCGGACGGCGGCGAAGGCCTTGACGAGCCGGCCGAGGTTCTTGTGCGGCATCACGTTGCCGAGATAGAGCGCGTACGGCGGCCGCTCATCGGGCGGCGGGCCCGGCGCATAGCGCCGCATGTCGACGCCCGGCGCCACCACCCGCAGGCGATCGACCGGGACCCGCGGATAGAACCGGGCGATGTCGCGGCGTGTGCTCTCGGAGCTGACGATGATCCGCCGCGACGCCGCGAGGATGGCCGGGACGTACCGCGAGAAGTAGTACTGCTGGCGCGGGTACTCCGCGGGATAGTGCAGCGGCAGCACGTCGTGGATGACGGTCACCTGCGGCACGGCCGGCGCCAGGAGTCCCTCGGGCGTCAGGTTGAGCAGCGCGTCCGGCCGGCTCCGGCGGACGTGCGCGCGCAGCGCGGTCTGCGTCCACACGAGGCGCGCCACGTGGCCGAGCGCGCCGCGCTCCGGCCGGATGCGCGCCGACACCCGCACCACGCGCGCCTGGCGCGCGGTCACGGCCTCCGGGCACGACGTGAAGACGATCAGCCGTTCGCCGAGCTCGCCCAGCGCGTCCATGAGCTGAAGGCCGTAGATGCCGAGGCCCGTGGGCCGCTCGCCGACGATGGCGGCGTTGACCGCGAGCGTCATCGGGCGCGCTCGGTCCGGTCATTTGACCGCCCTGGGCGGTCAAGTCCAAGGACCTGGCGATAGATGTCGCGCTGGGCCCTCGCGATACGTTCGTTCGTGTAGAGGCGCTCGACGCGGGCCCGGCCGAGCGCCACCAGCCGCTTGCGGAGCGCGGGATCGTCGAAGAGCGTGGCGAGCTGCACGCGCAGGGCGTCGGCGTCGCCCTCGGGGAAGACGAGGCCGGCCTCCCCGATCACTTCGGGGATCGCGCCCGATGACGAGCCAATGACGGGCACGCCGGCGGCCATCGCCTCGACGAGCACGTGGCCGAATTGCTCCGCCCACGAGGCGGTGGTGCGCGAGGGCAGCACGAGCGCGTCCATGCACGCGAGGTAGTCCGGCACGGCGCTGTCGGCCACACCCCCGGCGAACACGGCCTTGCCGCTGGGCCAGCCCGCCGTCTGCGCCTCGAGGCCGGCGCGCGCGATCCCATCGCCCACGACGAGCAGCCGGGCGTCGAAGCCGGCGAGCGCGTCCACGAGGACATCGATCCCCTTCTCCGGCACGATCCGCCCGATGAACCCCACGACCGGCGGTCCGAGCGAGCGCGGCGCGCCCGCCGCCCGCGCGCGCGCGGCGTCGCCGGCCGCGTAGCGCGCCGGATCGAGCCCGAGCTGCGGCAGCACGGTGATCCGCGCGGGCGGAACGCCGCGACGGATCATGCGCGCCCGTGCCCCGGCGTTGCCGGCGATCACGTGCGCCACGCGGCGCAGGACGAAGCGCTCGACCACCCGCGAGGCCAGCCGGCGCGGCCCTTCGAGGTTCTCCCACGTGAACAGCACGACCGGCGCGCCCGCCGCCGCGCGCACGAGCTGGAGCGCCGCCAGGCTCCACGGCTCCACCTCGGCGTGGACGACATCGGGACGCGCGCGCCGCAGCGGCTCGCAGTCGAGATAGCGGTAGGCGCCGATCCGGCCGCTGCGCGCGATGGGCGAGACGACGATGGTGTACGGCATCTCGAGCCACGGCAGGCGCAGCACCCCGGTGGCGGTCTGCCAGTTCTCGGGAATGAGCACGGTGAGATCGACGTCGTCGAGCGCGGCGAGCGCGCGCAGCTTGTCGTGATGGACGGGCACCACGTACGCGTGCGAGACCACCCAGACCTTCACGAGCCCTGCCTCACGCGGGACGCCCCTGCGCGGCCGGCACGACGAACGCCAGCGCGGCCCGCGCCTCCGCCGGCGCGAGCGCGCTGAGCACGCCCGCGTAGACCGTGATGCCGGCCGCCGCCCCGCGAGGAGGGCGGCGCTCGCCGCGCCACCCGTCAACCCGCGCGCCAGCCACGCCGCCCCCGCCGCCGCCCCGCCCGCGACGACGACCGCGATCGTCGCGCGGGCGAGCAGCGTGTCGCCGAGGCCGCCCACGCGCCCACGCAGGCCCGCGAGCATCAGCGCGAGCAGCGCAAAGGCGGAGAGCGAGGACGCGAGTGGCATGCCGGGAAAGCCCAGGAGCGCCGTGAGGGTCGCCATGAGCGCGATGTTCACCACGATGCCCGCGCCGGTCGTCCACGCCAGCCGCCAGAGCGCATGGGACGCCTGGTAGACACGGAAGAGAATCTGCGCGAGCGCCAGCGCGACGACGCCGGGGGCATACCACGCGATCGCGGTGGCGGTGACGGCCGTGGAGGCGGCGGTGAACGCCCCCCGCTCCAGCAGCACCCGCGTCAGCGGCTCCGCGAGCGCGATCGCGAGCGCCGCGAGCGGGACGACGAAGACGATCGCGATCCGCAGGGCCCGCTGCGTCAAGGCGTCGGTCGCGCCGGACTCGCCGCGCATCGCGTGGCCCGCCAGCGTCGGGAGCAACATCGTGGTCGCGTTCGTCATGAAGAGCGCGAGCGGGAAGTGCAGCAGGCGATACGCGTAGGTCAGGGCCGCGAGGCTCCCTTCGGGCAGGCGCGCCGCGAGCGCACGCTCGACCGTCACGTTCACGGTCATGGCGGTGGACATCAGCAGAAGGGGCAGGAGCAACGCGCCGGCGCGCGCCAGCGACGGGGCGTCCGTGCGCCGGATCGCCGGCCCGGCGAGGCGGAGCGCCAGCGCCGCGACGACGCCCGTGAACACGAGCGTGCCGGCGAGGATCCCGAGCGGCGCCGCGACGGCGCCGAACGCGCCGGCCAGTCCGAGCACGCCGGCCAGACCGCCGCCGTACCACGCGAGCTGACGCCCGCTCGCCGCGGCGAAGCGGCCGTGGGCCTGGAGCGTGGCGGCGAAGAGACCGGCGAGCGGCACGACGACGAGGAGCGGCGCGCACACGCGAAGGAGGGCGACGCCGGGCGCGCCGAGCGCGGGGGCGAGGACGGCCAGGACGGCCGGCGCGCCGAATGCCAAGAGCAGCGCCCCGGCCAGCGTGCCGGCGAGCAACGGCCCGAGCACCCGGCGCAGCAGCGCGGCGGCGCCCGCCGGGCTGGTCGCGCGCGCACCGATGTAGAGGGGCACGAACAGCGTCGAGATCCAGCCCACGACTTCGGCGTTCAACGTCACGAGGAGCGTCAACGTGAAGGCCAGCGCGTCGGCGTCGCGCCCGGTGCCGAAGCGCGCGGCGACCGCGATCTCGAAGGCGACGGCGACCAGTTGACCGGCGAGCGTGACGCCGACGGCGGTGAGGAATGTGGTGCGAAAGGCCATTCAACGCCGGCGCGGCCCGCGCACGGCCGCGCTATGGTACCACCGTGGCCGAGCGTCCGGCGGGCGTCAGCTCGCGCTGAGACGCCGCCGCCAGTACTCGAGGGTGTCCTCCAGCGTCTGCTCGAACGGAATCTCGGCGCGCCAGCCGACCGCCTTCGCGACCTTCGACCCGTCCCCGACGAGCACGGGCACGTCCGACGGGCGAAACCGGGCGGGATCTTCCTTCGTGGTGATCCCGCTCACACGGCTCTTCGAGAGGAGGAAGTCGAGGACGTCCTGGATGACCCAGCCGCGGCCCGAGCAGAGGTTGTAGACCTCGCCGGGCTCGCCGGCTTCGAGCAGGCGCCAGTAGCCACTCACGATGTCGCGGACGTCGCTGTAGTCGCGGCGCGCCTTCAGGTTGCCCACGTGGATCACGGGCGGGCGCTTGCCCGTCTCGATCTCGGCGATCTGCCGCGCGAAGTTCGAGGTGACGAAGACGTCGCCGCGCCGCGGTCCCTCGTGGTTGAACGCCCGCGTGCGCACGATGGGCAGGCCGTAGCTCTGGAAATATTGATAGCCCATCAGGTCCTGCGTCACCTTGCTCACGGCGTACGGCGACAACGGCCGGAGCGGATTGGTCTCCTTGATGGGGAGCTCTTCCGGGAAGACCTGCCCGTACTCCTCGCTGGAGCCGATCACGAGGAAGCGCGGGGCCGACGCCCGGCGCGGGCGGATCGCTTCCAGCAGGTTCACCTGGCTCACCGAGTTGGTGTAGAGCGTCTCCGCCGGCGCGTGCCAGGACGACGCCACGTAGCTCTGCGCGGCGAGGTGGACGATGTAGTCGGGCGCGGCCTGCTCGACGAGGTGCTGCACCGAGGAGAGATCGCGGAGGTCACATTCCACGAGGTGGAGGCGGTCGCGCAGGTGATCGATGTTCTCGGTCTTGCTCCGCCAGCGGCAGGAGCCCCACACCTCCGCGCCGCGCGCCAGCGCGTACTCGGCGAGATGACTCCCGACGAACCCCGTGATCCCAGTGATGAGGACGCGCACGACTCAAACACCCCGGGCGGCGTACTTCGGGGGGTGGGGCCGCTACTCACCGATGACTTGCACCGTGATCTCGCGTTTCCGCGGACCGTCGAACTCCGCGAAAATGATCGACTGAAAACGGCCGAGGACCAGCTCGCCGTTGCTGACGGCGAGGGCCACGCTGCGGCCGAGGAGCGCGGTGCGCAGGTGCGCGTGGGCGTTGCCGCGCTCGCAGTCCGAGTAGCGCGAGTCGTCGTGCCGGTACCCGCCCCGTTCGGGCACCAGGCGCTCCGCGAGCCCGCGCAGATCGTCCATCAGGGCGCTCTGGAACTCGTTGATGAAGAGTGCACAGGTGGTGTGCAACGTGTTGATCAGGGCGATCCCGTTCGAGATCGGTGCCGCGTGGAGAACTCCCCGGACGTGCTTCGTGATGTCCAGGATCTCGGTGGGTTCCTCCCCCGCGAGCGTAAACGAGCCGCTGAAGACCTTCATCCGTCTGCTCTCCGAGGCGCTGTACGTGCGCTTTGCCGGTCTTCTCCGGCATCCGGCCGCGCCGAGGCCACCCGTTACGATACGGGCTGTCCGCCCGGGAAGTCAACGAAACGCTGGACTTTTTCGGGCCGTGACACGTTACGCCATCCTCGGATCGAGGAGGTCGCGGAGCCCGTCGCCGAGCAGGTTCAGGCCGAGCACGGTGACCGCGATGGCGCCGCCCGGAAAGAGCGCGTACCCGGGGCTCATCGACAGAAAGTTCTGCGCGTCCTTCAGCATGAGACCCCACGACGGGTGCGGCGGCTGCGTGCCGAGCCCGAGGTAGGCGAGGCCGGCTTCCGCGAGGATGGCCACCGGAAAGCTCGTGGTCGCCTGCACGATGAGCGGCGCGAGCGTGTTCGGCAGGATGTGCCGCAGCACGAGCCGCGCGTCGCGCGCGCCGAGCGCCTGCGCCGCCACCACGAACTCCCGCGCGCGCAGCTCGAGGAAGCTGCCGCGGGTGAGGCGCGCGAACGCCGGCACGAACGCGAGCCCGATCGCCACCATGCGATCACCATGCCGGGCCCGAACACCGCCGTGAAGAGCAGCGCCGAGAGGATCGCCGGAAACCCCTGCACCGCGTCGACGACCCGCATCAGCGTCTCGTCGAGCCACCCGCCCGCGTACCCGCTGAGCATCCCGAGCGCGACGCCCACGAGGCTGCCGATGCCCACCGCGATGACGCCGACCATGATCGAGGTCACGGCGCCCGCCATGACGCGCGACAGGAGATCGCGGCCGAACTGATCGGTGCCGAACGGGTGCGCGGGCGACGGCACCGCGAGGCGGCCCGCGATCGACATGGCGAGCGGATCCTTCGGCGTCCACACGAGGCTCAGCGCCGCCGTCAGGAGCAGGAGCAGCGTGACGAGCGCGCCGAGCGTGAAGGTGGCGTGGCGCAGCGGGCGGCGGCGCATCAGTCGTACCGGATGCGCGGATCGAGGACCGCGTAGGTCAGGTCCACCACGAAGTTGATGGCCACGATGCACGAGGCCACGAAGAGCGTCACGCCCTGGACGACCGGCAGGTCGCGCGCGGTGATCGCGCCCAGCGCGAGCCGCCCGAGGCCCGGCAGCGCGAACACCGACTCGAGGACGATGCTGCCCGCGATGAGCTGGCCGAGCTGCAGGCCGGCCACCGTCACCACCGGGATCATCGCGTTGCGGAACGTGTGCTTCACGACCACGAGGACCTCGCGCACGCCCTTGGCGCGCGCCGTGCGCACGTAGTCCTCGCGCAGCACGTCGAGCACGGCCGAGCGCGTGGCGCGCACCAGCACCGCGGCCTGGAAGAACCCGAGCGCGACCGCGGGCAGCAGCAGCGAGCGCAGCGCCGGCCACGCGCCGTCCTCCCAGCCGGCGAAGCCGCCCGACTGCACCCATCCCAGCCGCACCGAGAAGAGCAGGATCAGCAGGAGCCCCGCCCAGAACGACGGCACCGCGATGCCCGACCTGGGACACGACCATCGTGAGGTAGTCGCCGAGCCGGCGGTGCCGGGTCGCCGCGTAGATGCCGAGCGGCAGGGCGGCGCCGACCATGAAGAGCGCCGCGAGCCCCATGAGCGGCAGCGTGACGGGCAGCCGGCTGACGATCAGGCGTCCGACGGGCACGTCGTACTGGATCGAGGTGCCGAGGTCCCCGCGCAGCGCGCCGCCGAGCCAGTCGGCGTACTGCACGACGAGCGGGCGATTCAAGCCCATCGCCTCGCGGAGCCGTGCGGTCGCCTCGGGGCTGCCCTCCGTGCCCATGATGACCTGCGCGGGGTCGCCGGGGAGGATGCGGATCACGACGAAGACCAGGACCGAGACGAAAAAGAGGGTCGCGACGAACGCCGCGACCCTCCGGAGCACGTACCGCCGCACGTGACGGCTCGGGCGACGCGTCAGCCCGTGCGGCCGCAGCGCTACTTCGACCCATGTCTATTTCGGCGACTTCCGAGAGATCGGTCGAGGGGACCGGAAGGTCCTTCCAGATGCCCGTCACGCCCTTCTTGGCCACGACCAGGCGCGGGTGCATGTAGAGCCAGACGACCGGCGCGTCCTCGACGAGCATCTTCTGCATCGTCACGTACTGCTCCCGGCGCGCCTTGTCGTCGAGGGTGACCTCGGACTTCTGGAACAGGTCCTGGAACTTCTTGGAGTCGTAGCGGTAGTAGTACTTCGGGTTGGCGTAGTTGGCGATGTCCCACGACTCGGCGTGGCCGATGATCGTGAGGTCGTACTCGGCCTCGCGCCACACGCGCGAGATCCACTTGCCCCACTCGATCTGCTCGATCTTCACGGTCACGCCGACCTTCTTGAGCTGGTCGGCGATGACCTCGCCCGATGCGCACCGTGTAGTAGTACTGCGGCGAGACCTTCAGCACCGTCTCGAAGCCGTTCGGATAGCCGGCCTCGGCGAGGAGCTTCTTGGCCTTGGCGGGGTCGTGCGGCATCGCGCTCGCCAGGTCGACGAAGTACGGGTTGAGCGGATCGACGTTGCTGCCGAGGATCCTGCCCATCCCGAACATCGCGCCCTTCAGCACGTCCGGCTTGTTGACCGCGTGGGTCATCGCGCGGCGGACGCGGACGTCGCCGTAGGGCTTCTTCGCGTTGTTCATGGCGAGGATGACGTCGTTGGTGGTGTCGCCGACGATGACCTGGAAGCGCGCGTCCTTCTTCAGATCGACCACGTGCTCGGGGCCGAGGCCGAAGAAGGAGACGTCGACGTCGCCGGCCTTGAGCGCGGCCTGCACCGCGTTCGGATCGGGGATGAAGCGGTAGACGACACGGTCGAGCTTGGGCAGGCCCTTCACGTGGTAGTCCGGGTTCTTCTTCAGCACGATGCGGTCGCCGCGCACCCAGTCCTGCACCGGAACGGCCCGGTCCCGATCGGCGCGCTCTTCAGCGTGTCGACCGCCTCGCGCGGATAGATCACCGAGCCCTGGCGCGCCATGTTCAGGAGGAAGTTCGCGTTCGTCTCGCGGAGCGCGATCGTGATCGTGGAGTCGTCCTTGACGATGATGTCGCCGATCGCCTCGTAGTACCCGGGATACGGGTGCTTGGTCTCCGGGTTCATCGCGCGCTCGAGCACGAACTTCACGTCGGCCGCCTTCAGCTCGCGGCCGTTGTGGAAGCGCACGCCCTTCTTCAGGAAGAACGTGTAGTTCCGGTTGTCGGAGGTGTGCCAGCGCTCGGCCAGCCACGGCACGATCTTGCCGTGCTTGTCCACCTTCACCAGGCACTCCTGCACGTTGTAGAAGACGACCGCGGCGGTGGCGGACGCCGGCGTGGCGGTGAGATCGAGGCCCGGCGGCTCCGTGGCGGTCTGGACGGTGAGGGTCGCCGGCGGCTGGGCGAAGAGAGGGCCGGCGACGGCCGTCCCCACGATCAACACGAGCGCCAGGGCGATGACAGTCGCTGCATCACGTGAGCCTCCCGGGACGCGGCTACTGAAGGCCTTGAAATACTCGACCGTGCGACGGAACCCTTCGGCGAAGCCCGACGAGGGGCGTATAGCCCAGCAGGCGCTTGGCCTTCGCGATGTCGGCCAGCGTGTGCGGGACGTCGCCGCCGCGACTGGGCGAGTGGCGGCGCTCGAGCGACGCGCCCGAGGAACGACTCCAGCATCGTCGATGATCTCGAGCAGGCTCGTGCGCGCGCCGCAGCCGACGTTGAACACCTCGCCGCACGCGTCGGGCGCCTGGCCGGCCAGGAGGTTCGCCTCCACCACGTTGTCGATGTAGGTGAAGTCGCGCGACTGCGTGCCGTCGCCGTGCACCTCGAGCGGCTCGCCCGCGCAGCGCCCGCAGGATGAAGCGCGGGATCACCGCCGCGTACTCCGACTTCGGGTCCTGCCGCGGCCCGAACACGTTGAAGTAGCGCAGCCTGACCGTCTCGACGCCGTAGAGGCCGTCCACACCGCGCAGTAGTGCTCGCCGGCGAGCTTGGAGACCGCGTACGGCGAGATCGGCGCCGGCGGCTGGTCCTCGCGCTTCGGCAGCGCCGGGTCGGTCGCCGTAGACCGACGACGACGACGCGTACACCACGCGCCGGACGCCGTGCCGTCGCGCGGCCTCGAGCACGTGGAGCGTGCCGGTGACGTTGACGTCGTTGGTGCCGAGCGGATCGTCGACCGAGCGCGGCACCGAGCGCATCGCCGCCTGGTGGAAGATCAGGTCCACGCCCGCGACCGCGCGCTCGACGGTCGCGAGGTCGCGCAGGTCGCCCTCGACGATCTCCAGCGCGTCGCCGGCGGTCTTCGCGAAGTCCAGGTTCTCCCGGCGGCCGGTGGAGAAGTTGTCGAGGATGCGCACGCGCTCGCCGTCCCGCGAGGAGGCGTTCGGCGACGTTGGAGCCGATGAAGCCGGCGCCGCCGGTCACGAGCCGCAGCGAGGGCACGACCCGAAGTATAGCAAGACGGCTCTCGGACACCGATGACCCACGAAGAATCGCGCGGGACGGCGGGCGACTTCTGGTAGGCTACCGCCGCTGTCCATGACGCTGTTGCGACGTGCCTGGGAAGGGTGGAAGCGGTTCGGAAAGAGGGTGGGCGATGTTCAGGCCCGCCTCCTGCTGTCCCTCTTCTACTTCGTCATTCTCGCGCCCTTCGGACTGGGGATGCGCGCCGCGGATCCGCTGGGGCTGCGTCACCCCGGCGCCGGGTGGCGCCCGCGTCCGCCCGCGCCTCCGGGGGATCCGATCGTGCGGGCCCGCCGGCAGTCCTGATGCACATCCTGGGCATCTCCTGCTACTTCCACGACGCGGCGGCGGCCCTGCTCCGCGACGGCGCAGCTCGTCGCCGCCGCCGAGGAGGAGCGCTTCACGCGCAAGAAGCACGACTTCGACTTCCCGCAGCGCGCCATCGACTTCTGCCTGGAGACGGCGGGGATCACCGACGCGCGACCTCGACTACGTCGTCTTCTTCGAGAAGCCGTTCGTGAAGTTCGAGCGGCTGTCCTGATCACGGCCTGCAGACGTTCCCGCGGTCGCGCAAGGTCTTCCGGCGACGCGATGACCACCTGGCTGCTGCGACAAGCTCTGGGTGAAGAACCTGCATCCAGTCGAAGCTCGGGATGGCGCCCGACCGCATCCTCTTCAGCGAGCACCACCTCTCGCACGCCGCCAGCGCGTTCTTCTGCTCGCCGTTCGACGAGGCGGCGATCCTCACCGTCGACGGCGTCGGCGAGTGGGCGACGGCGAGCCTCGGGCGTCGGCCGCGGCACCGACGATCACGCTCGCTGCAGCGAGATCCGCTTCCCGCACTCGCTCGGCCTGCTCTACAGCGCCTTCACCGCCTTCCTCGGCTTCGAGGTCAACGAGGGCGAGTACAAGGTGATGGGCATGGCGCCCTACGGCGACGCCGCGCTACGTCGACAAGGTGTGCAAGCTCATCACGGTCGCGGCGCGACGGCAGCTTCGTGGCTCGACATGGACTACTTCTGCTTCCACCACTCGACGGACCAGACCTTCAACGAGAAGTTCGTCGAGCTCTTCGGCGCGCCGCGCGATCCCGAGTGGCACTTCTTCACGCCGGCGAGCGGCTATCCGTCCGTACTTCGGCGACGAAGCCGGCGGACTTCGACGAGCTGGCGCGAGCGCAACCAGTACTACGCCGACATCGCCGCCAGCATCCAGCGCGTGACCGAGGAGATCATCCTCAACATGGCGAAGGCCGCTGCACCGCGAGACCGGGCTGACGAACGCCTCTGCATGGCCGGCGGCGTGGCGCTCAACAGCGTCGCCAACGGCCGCATCCTGCGCGAGACGCCGTTCGAGGAGCTCTTCGTCCAGCCGGCGGCGGGCGACGGCGGCGGCGCGCTCGGCGCGGCGCTCTACGGCTACCACCGCGTGCTCGGCAAGCCGCGCGCGTTCGTGCATGGAGCACGCGTACTGGGGCGAGGAGTACGGACCGGACGTGATCGCGCGGTTCCTGCGCGACGCAGGGCATCCCGCTACGAGCGCTTCGACGAGCGAGGACCAGCTGATCGACCGCGTGGTGGAGCACCTCCAGGCCGGGCCACGTCGATCGGCTGGTTCCAGGGCCGCTTCGAGTGGGGCCCGCGCGCGCTCGGCGCGCCGCAGCATCCTCGCCGACCCGCGGCGCGCGGACATGAAGGACATCGTCAACACCAAGATCAAGTTCCGCGAGCCGTTCCGGCCGTTCGCGCCGTCGGTGCTGGCCGAGCGCGGCCGAGCGACTTCTTCGAGCTGCCCGGACGCCGGCGCGCCACTATCCGGCCCGCTTCATGCTCTACGTGGTGGACGTGAAGCCGGAGCAGGGCGAGACGCTGCCGGCGATCACCCACGTCGACGGCACCGGCCGCCTGCAGACCGTGCACGCGCGACGACGAACCCGCGCTACCACCGGCTGATCGACGCCGTTCGGGCGAGGCGACCGGCGTGCCGGTCGTCCTCAACACGTCGTTCAACCTGAGGGCGAGCCGATCGTCAACACGCCGGCCGAGGCGTTCAGCACCTTCATGCGCGAGCGGCATGGACACCCTCGTGCTCGGCGACCACGTCGTCGACAAGCGCGCCGTCACGCGCTAGGAGAGCGGAATGCGGATCCTGACGGGCGTGGTGAATCGACTGGGCATCGCCGGCGAGCTGCTCGAGTTCTTCTGGAGCCACAAGTGGTGGTGGCTCACGCCGATGATCCTGGTGCTGCTGATGTTCGGGGCGCTGGTGATCTTCGCGCAGAGCTCGGCGATCGCCCCGTTTATCTATACGTTGTTCTAGCGATCGAATCAGCGGTCGACCGATTGTTCAACATGGGGGGAGCGTCTTGACGCTCCCCCCAATCCCCCCACCGCCCGAAGAGCTTCATCGCTGATCAGCTGCGCGCGCCCATCGACCGAAAGGTCAACTGCATCGAGGTGGCGAATCAACGCGTGCCCATCAATTGCCCAGCCCGACGCGTGCCATTACACTAGGCCCCGCCGCCGACAGCGGTTCACCTCGACGCGAGTCCCAGGAGGTCACGTGCGGGTCTTCATCGCGATGCTGTCCCACGAGACCAACACCTTCAGCACCCTCGCCACCGACCGACGCCAGTTCGAGACGCGCGAGCTCCGCTACGGCGGCGAGATGCTCGAGGTCTATCGCGGGACCGGCACGTGTCTCGGCGGGATGATCGACGGCGCCGCGGCCCGCGGCCTCACCTTGCTGCCGTCGCTCGCGGCGGCCGCGTCGCCCGCCGGACGCGTCAGCACGGAGTTCTACGAGAGCGCGAAGGCGCGCATCTGCGGCGACCTTCGCGCCGCGGGCCGCCTCGACGGTGTCCTCCTCGATCTGCACGGCGCCATGGTGCCCGAGGGCCTCGAGGACGGCGAGGGCGATCTGCTCGCGGCCGTGCGTGAGGTGGTCGGGCCGCGGATTCCCGTCGGCGTCACCCTCGACTTCCACGCCAACGTCACCGCGGACATGGTGCGCCACGCGACCCTGCTCGCACGGCTACAAGACCTACCCGCACATCGACATGGCGCGAGCGCGGACGCGAAGCCGCCGAGCGCGTGGCCGACGTGATGGCGGGCCGGCTCCGGCCGACGCGTCGCCTTCCGCCAGCCGCGCCTGCTGCCGCCCATCGCGGGCCAGCTCACCGCGCGCGGGCCGATGCGGCGCCTCTACGATCTCGCCGACGAGATGGAACGCGATCCGCGCGTGATCACCATCTCGATCTTCGCCGGGTTCCCGCTCGCCGACATCCACGACGCCGGGCTCTCGATCTACGTCGCCACCGACGGCGACCAGACGCTCGCGCCGAAGCTGCGCCGACCAGCTCGCGGCGGTGGCGTGGGAGCATCGGCGCGAGTTCGTGCATCACGCGCTGCCCGTGCGCGAGGCGGTCGCCGCAGGCGCTGAGCCCTCGACGGGCGCCCGGTGGTGCTCGCCGACATCGCCGACAACACCGGCGGCGGCGCCGCCGGCGACACCACCGAGATCCTGCGCGAGCTGCTGCGCGTCGGCGCGCCGAGCGCCACCGTCGCGTGCCTGTGGGATCCCGCAGGCGGCCGCGGCGTGCACGCGCGCCGGGCGTCGGCGCGACGCGTCACCCTCGACGTCGGCGGCAAGGTCGATCCGACGCCACGGCGCCCCCTCACCGTCACCGGGCGCGTGCGCACGCTGTCCGACGGCGCGCTTCGTGCACAAGGGACCGATGATGCGCGGCCTGCGAGGGCCGGCTCGGCCCGACCGCCGTGCTCGACGTCAACGACGTCAAGATCATCCTGATCTCGCACCGCTGGCAGACGCTCGATCCCGAGATGATCCGCTTCGTCGGCATCGATCCCGCTCGCCGAGCGCATCCTCGTCGTGAAGTCGACCATTCACTACCGGGCCGCCTTCGAGCCGCTCGCCCGCGCCATCATCGAGGTCGACGCGCCGGGCCTCTCCTCGTCGAACCTGGATCGCTTCGCCTTCACGCGCGTCCGACGTCCCATCTTCCCGCTCGACGACCTGTGATGCGCGAGGAGGAGACTGACCATGCCCTCTGCCGCCTTCGGCGCCGCCGACTTCAAGGTGTTCGACGTGGAGGGCTTCCAGCCGCGGATGGGCGGGATCCGCACGCGGATCCGGCCGAAGCTGGAGACGCTCGGGCACAGCCTCGTGCCCGCGCTGCGCGCGCTCGCTCGGCGGGGAGACGTTCGCGCACGTGGCGAAGCACGCGCGGCGGACGGTGAACCCGCCGGACGACACGTGGGTGGCCTTCGCGCCCGACAAGCGCGGCTACAAGAAGCACTGCCACTTCAAGGTCGCGGTCTCGCGCCGCTGCGTCCGGTTCCTCTTCGAGGTCGGCCCCGAGCACGCCGACAAGAAGCGCTGGGCCGCCGCGTGGAAGAAGAACGCGCGCAACCTGGCGCCCGTGCTCCGGCGCATGAAGGGCCTGGCGTGGTTCAAGAACGAGCACGACGAGACGCCGGTGGCCGCGCTCGGCGACCTGACGCCCGACGAGCTGGTCGCGCTGGCGGACGAAATCTTGCGCACGCGCGACGGGCAGCTCGTGCTCGGGCGCGTGGTGTCCGCCGAGGAGGCCGCGCGCTGGACGGAAGCGCAGTACCGGACGGCCGCGCTGGAGACGTTCCGCGCGCTCGTCCCGCTCTACCGACTGCGCTAGTGCGCAAACGTCAGCGCCGTCCGCGTTCTGGGAGGACCTGTACGCGCGCGGCGGCGACGGCTGGGAGCTGGGCCGCCCGGCGCCGCCGCTCGTCGACTTCGTCGAGACCACGCCGCCGCCGCGCGGCCGCGTGGCCGTGCCCGGCTGCGGCCGCGGCCACGACGCGCGCTTCCTGGCGCGCCGCGGCTACGACGTGACGGGCTTCGACTTCTCGCCGGCGGCGCGTCGCCGCGGCGCGCGCGCTCGCCCGCGCCGAGACGGCGTGACGGTCGACGTTCGAGCAGCGCGACATCTTCACGCTGGCCGCGGACTCGCCGCACGCCTTCGACGGCGTGTGGGAGTACACGTGCTTCTGCGCCATCGATCCCGCGCCGGCGCGACGAGTACGTGCGCGACGCTCGCGCGCATCGTCCGGCCCGGCGGCTGGCTGCTCGCCTGCTTCTTCCCGCTGCGCGCGGTCGACGGCGGGGCCGCCGTTCCCGGTCGCGCGCGGCCGAGATGCGCCGGCGCCTCGCGCCGGCACTTCCGCATCGAGCGCGCCGGCGCGCCGCTGCGCTCCGCCGCGCGGCCGCCAGGGCCGCGAGTGGATCGTCCTCGCCCGCCGCACCGTGGCGTGAGCGCCTTCGGCCGCATACTTGCTACCCGACGCGCACCACTTCGCCCAGGAGGTCATCGCTCGATGAAACCATGCGCATCGCGCTCGCGCTGGTGCTCGTCGTCGGCCGTCGCGCTCACGACCGTGCCGCGCCCGCGGCCGACGCGCAGGGCCAGACCATCAAGATCGGCGTCCTGTTCGACCACAGCGGTCCGTTCTCCGCGGCCGGCTCGCTCAACTGCTGGCGCGGCGCCAAGATGATGATCGACTACATCAACGAGAAGGGCGGCGTCCTCGGCAAGTACAAGATCGTCCAGGTCGACGGCGACAGCCAGTCGAAGGCCGAGGTGGCGATCAACGAGGCCGAGCGGCTGCTCAACGTCGAGAAGGTCGACATCCTCGCCGGCATCTACTCGAGCGCCCACGCCGTGCCGCTCGCCGAGAAGATCGACAAGCAGAAGAAGTTCCTCTGGATCACCACCGCCATCGCCGACGACGTGCTGAAGGACCGCAACCTCCAGTACACGTTCCGCCCGCAGCCCAACGGCGAGTCTCTTCGGCGAGCCTACCGTGCAGTACATCGCCGCACTACTCGCAGGACCGGCTCAAGAAGGCGCCGAAGGACCTGCGCGTGGCCATCATCTACGAGGACGGCCCGTACGGCGCCGGCGTGGCCGCCGCCAACGAGGCGCGAGGCGAAGAAGCAGGGCATGCAGGTCGTGCTCAAGGAAGGCTTCTCGATCCAGGCGCCCGATCTGTCGTCGCTGGTGACGAAGCTGCGCGCGGCGCGGCCGGACGTGCTCTTCCACACCGGCTACAACCCGGACATCGCGCTGTTCCTGCGCCAGGCCAAGGAGCAGGGCCTGCGCGTGCGAGACTACATCGGCCACGGCGCCGGCCACAGCCAGCTCGACAAGCTGAAGGAAGGCTTCGGCAACGAGATCGAGGGCTTCCACACCGTGGACCCGACGGCCTCGCAGCTCCTCGACCCGAAGAAGCTCAAGCCCGGCGTCGGCGAGCTGACCCAGGAGATGGTCAAGCGCTACAAGGCCTTCGAGCCGAACATCCCGCCCGGGCCATCGCGCCGCACGTCTCGATGGGCTTCAACAACATGTGGATCCTGCTCAACGACGTGCTGCCGCGCGCGATCCAGAAGCACGGCGGCTTCGGCCCCGAGGCGCTCGCCAAGGCCGCGCGCGAGACCGACATCCCCGAGGGCGGCACCATGCAGGGCTACGGCGTGAAGTTCCATCCGCCCGGCCATCCGATGGCCGGGCAGAACGAGCGCGCGTTCCCGGCCGTGTTCCAGATCGTCGACGGCAAGTTCGAGCACGTCTACCCGCCGGTCGTCGCGAGCATGGCGAACCCGCCCGTGCTGCTTCCGGCGTCGTCGCCGTATTCGCGCTCGATGAGCACGCGTGTCGGGACGGGGCGCCCCGCTCCCGGGGCGCCCGTCTGGCCGACCGTCCATGCTGAACGTCGCCGGGCTCACCAAGCGGTTCGGCGGGTTCATCGCCGCTGAACGGCGTCTCGTTCGAGGTCAAGGACGGCGAGATCCTCGGGCTCATCGGGCCCAACGGGTCGGGCAAGACGACGCGCGTTCAACTGCATCTCGGGCGCGCTGGCGCGCGAGCGCGGGATCGATCCGCTTCCTCGGGGAGGAGCTCGTCGGGCTCACGCCCGACGCGCATCTGCCACCGCGGGCTCGCGCGCACGTTCCAGATCCCGCGCCCGTTCCGCAAGCTCTCGATCCTCGAGAACGTCGCGGTGGCCGCGCACTTCGGCGCCAGCCGTCCGCACGAGCGAGGCCGAGGCGCGCCGCGCGCGCGGTCGAGATCCTCGCGCTGGTCGGCCTGCCGACCGATCCCGACGCGCGAGCCCACGCTCCTCGGCGCCGGCGGGCTCAAGAAGCTCGAGCTGGCGCGCGCGCTCGCCACCGCGCCCGAAGCTGCTGCTCGCCGACGAGAGCCTGGGCGGCCTCGACCCCTCGGAGATGGCGAGCGCCGCCGACATGCTGCGGCGCATGCGCGGCGAGCTCGGCATCACCATCGTGTGGGTCGAGCACATCATGGCCACGCTCATGCGCGTGGTCGACCGCGTGGTCGTGCTCGACCACGGCGAGAAGATCGCCGAGGGCCCGCCCGCCGCGATCGCCGAGGACCCGCGCGTGATCGAGGCGTACCTCGGCGAGAAGGTGGTGCTCGCGTGAGTGCTGCGGCGCGCGCGACGGGCGCCACCATGCTCGAGCTGCGCGGCATCACGCGCCGGCTACGGCACTTCACCGCGCTCTGGGACGTGAGCCTGCGCGTGACCGCGGGCGAGGCGGTGGCGGTCGTGGGCCCCAACGGCGCGGGCAAGACCACGCTGCTGCGCGTGATCTCCGGCGTGATCGCGCCGCGCGCGGGCACGCTCGCCTTCGAGGGCGCGGCCGCTCGCCGGGCGGCCCGCCCACGAGATCGTGGCCCACGGCATCGCCCACGTGCCCGAGGGCCGGCGCCTCTTCCCGGGCCTCACCGTCGCCGACAACCTCAAGATGGGCGCGTTCCTGCCGTCGGCGCGCACGCGCTTACGCGGAGAGCCTCGAGCGCGTCTACGCGCTCTTCCCCGTGCTCGCCGAGCGCCGCGCGCAGCGCGCGGGCAGCCTCTCCGGCGGCGAGCAGCAGATGCTCGCGATCGGCCGCGCGCTCATGTCGCGGCCCGAAGCTGATCCTCCTCGACGAGCCGTCGATGGGCCTGGCCCCCGTGATGGTGCTGCGCCTCTTCGACCTGATCCGCCGGGTGCGCGAGGAGGGCTACACGATCCTGGTCGTCGAGCAGAACGTGCGGCAGGTGCTCAAGCTCGTGGACCGCGCGTACCTGCTGGAGGTCGGGCGCATCCAGCATGGAAGGCCGCGCCGACGAGCTCGCCGAGCAGGACTTCGTCCGGAAGGCGTACGTGGGCCTGTGAGCGACCTCCTCGATCTCGTCCTGAACAACCCGCTGCTCCTCGCCGAGGCGGCGCTGAACGGCCTCCTGCTCGGCGGCGTGCTCGCGCTGCTCGCCCTCGGCCTCAACCTGATCTTCGGCGTGCTCGACATCGTGTGGATCGTCTACGTCGACCTCGTCGATGCTGTGCATGTACGCCATCTACTTCATCGTGCAGGTCTACGGCTGGCCGCTCTGGCTCGGCGCCCGGCCGGCGTCGGGCTCGGCGTCGCTGCTCGGCATCGCCGTGCACCTGCTGATCATCACGCCGATCCTCGGCAGCGCGCCCGTGAACCAGCTCCTCGCCACGGGCGGCCTCCTCTTCTTCATCCAGTCGCTCGCGACCTTCCTGTGGACGACCGATCACCGCTCGGTGCGGCTGACGCTGCCGACCCTCGAGGTGGCGGGCATGTTCGTCTCGTTCGCGCGGCTCATCGCGTTCGCGCTCGCCGTGCTCGTGATGATCGGGCTCTACCTCTTCCTCACGCCGCACCTACATCGGCACCGCCATCCGCGCCGTCTCGCAGGACCGCGAGCGCGATGGCGCTGATGGGCGCCAACCCGCAGCGCGTGTACGTCGTCACCTCCGCGGTGGGCGGCGCGCTGGCCGGGCGTGGCGGCGGCGCTGCTGATCATCCAGTACTCCGTGCACCCGTTCTTCGGCGCCGCCTTCGGGCCGCTCACCTTCATGATCTGCGTGCTGGGCGGGCTCGGGAACATGGTCGGGCGCCTTCGTGGCGTCGTTCATCATGAGCGAGATCATCTCGATCGGCGGCGTGGTCGTGGTCCACCGAGATGGGCTACGTCATCGCCTTCGTGCTCTTCATCGTGATGATGTTCGTCCGGCCCGGCGGCATCCTCGCGAAGCGCGCAATGAGCGCGCGGCCGCTCGGCGCTCGCGCGTCCTCGTCGCGTCGCTCGCCGCGCTGCCGTTCATCCCCATGGGCGGCATGCGGCAGTACGTGCTGCACGTGGTCATCCAGATCTTCATCTGGTCCTTCATCGGCAGCGCGTGGTCGCTCATGGGCCGCTTCGGCCTCGTCTCGCTCGGCCACGGCGCGTTCCTCGGCGTCGGGCGCCTACACGACCACGCTGCTCTGGAACTTCTACGGGCTCACGCCCTGGATCGGCGTGCTTCGTGGCCGTGGCTGGCGGCGGTCGTGCTCGCGCTCGTGGTCGTCGCCTATCCGTGCTCCCGCTTCGGCGATCGTCGGCCACTACTTCGGCCTCGTCACGCTCGCGGTGGGCGAGGTCGTCCGGCTCCTGCATCATCGCCGAGCGCGACTGGACGGGCGGCTCGCTCGGGCTCACGCTGAAGACCGGCCGGCGACGCGAGCCTGCTGCGCCATCCAGTTCGCCGACAAGCGCGTCTTCTACTACGGCGCGCTCGTGGTCTGGCTCGGCGGGCTCTGGGTCTGGCACCGCGCTGGACCGGTCGATGGCGCGCTCGGCCATGGAGGCCATCGGCGAGGACGAGACGGCGGCCGCCTCGGTCGGCATCCACGTGCACGCGCTTCAAGCTCGCGCATCACCGTCGCTCTCGGCCGCGCTCACCGCGGTGGGCGGCGTCGCTCTACGCGCAGTACATCGCCTACGTGAACCCGGACACCCTCGCCGGCATCGGCGTGTCGCTGCGCATCGTGTTCGCGGTCGTGCTCGGGCGGCATGTACTCGCTGCTGGGGCCCACGGTGGGAACGGCGCTGACGATCGCGCTCGTCGGAGTACCTGCGCGTCGCCGTTCGGGGTGAAGCTTCATCGGCATGGCCGAGACGATCTACGGTCTGCTGCTCATCATCTTCATCATCTTCCTGCCGTCGGGCATCTACGGCAGCGTCCGCGAGCTCTGCTCGTCGGCCGCCGCGCGGCGCCGGCGCCGCGCCGGCGGCCTGACGCGCCGCCTGATGGCCGACCATGGCGACTGGACGACGTCTTCCCGACAAGGACGCCCTCCGAAGGCGGCGCCGGCGCTGGCCGAGCAGGTGGAGCACGACGGCGGGCACGTGCTCGCCGCTCTACCAGGAGCCGGTCGGCGAGCACTGGCAGATCTTCTGCCTGCTGCCGCTCGACGAAGGTCGAGGCGAGCCCGTACCAGCGCGACCTCTCGCCCACCCACGTCAAGCGGCTCACGGAGGCCGTCAAGAAGCTCGACCGCTTCGTCGATCCGATCGTCGTCGTCTCGCCGGAGCCCGGGCGTGTACTGGACGCCGAACGGCAACCACCGCCGCAGCGCGCTCGAGAAGCTCAAGGCCGACTACATGCCCGCCATCCTCGTGGCGGAGCCCGAGGTCGCCTTCCAGATCCTGCCGCTCAACACCGAGAAGGCGCACAACCTCAAGGAGAAGTCGCTCGAGGTCATCCGCATGTACCGCGGCCTCGTCGAGGAGCAGCCGACGAGCAGCGAGGAGGACTGGGCGTTCCAGTTCGAGTCGCCGCACTTCATCACGCTCGGCCTCCTCTACGAGCAGAACAAGCGCTTCGCGGGCGGCGCCTTCGCGCCGATCCTGCGCCGCGTCGACAAGTTCCTCAAGGGCTCGCTCCGCAAGGGCCTCGAGGAGCGCGAGGAGCGCGCCGACGCTGGTGCGCGCGGCCGACGAGGCGCTCGGCGGGCGTCGTGGCCAAGATCAAGAAGCGCGGCATCAACCACCCCTACGTGAAGAACTACGTGCTGGCGCGCACCACGCCGCTCACGCGCGCAGCGCAAGACGCTGCCCTCCGTTCGAGCAGACCTTCAAGAAGCTGCGCGAGAACATCGAGGCCTTCGACGTGGCGAAGGTCCGCTACGAGGACATCCAGCGGTCGGCCATCATGGCGATCCCCGCCTCGGAGTGATGCCCGCTCCGTGTATCCGCATCAGCTCGAACGCCTGACCGCGGCGCTCGGCGCCTGTCACGCGGCGGCGCTCGTCGGCACCACGGACGCCAACGTCGCGTACCTCACGGGCTTCCGGAGCGTCTCGCGCGTCGTCTATCCCGACGCCGCCGTGCTCGCGGTGGCCGCCCCGTCCGGGGTCGCGCTCGTGATCCCCGCCATCGACGCCCCCGCGGTGGCCGAGGCGAACGTGGCCGTGGATCATGTGATCCCGTACGGCCGGTTCGTGTTCGCCTACGCGGACGCGCCCGACGAGATCGGCGCCCGCGTGCGCGCGTGGACCGCGCGGACGGCGGCGTCGCCCGCCGCCGCGCTGCGTGCGGCGCTCGGCGCGCTCGGCGTCGACGGACCGATCGCGCTCGACGAAAGCGGGCTCACCCCCGCCACCGCGCGCGCGATCGCGGCGGCCTGCACGGGCCGGACGATCCTCGAGGGCGGTCCTGCGCTGCTGGGAGCGCGCCAGGTGAAGGGCCCGTGGGAGATCGAGGCGCTCGAGCGCGCGCTCGGCATCGCGGAGGAAGCGCTGAACGCCGTCGTCCAGGTCCTCAAGCCCGGCACCACGGAGCGCGAGGCCGTGGAGCTCTTCGAGGCCGAGACGCGCAAGCGCGGGGCGATCCCGTGCTGTCCGCTCATCACGTTCGGGCGGCGCACGGCGCTTCCGGCCGCGCCCACCTCGGATCGCGCCCTCCGTGCGCGCGACCTCGTCCGCCTCGACGTGGGGTGCACCTGGGAGGGGTATCACGCGGACGTGACCCGCACGGCGGTCGCCGGCGACGCCGACGCCCGCCAGGAGGCCGTGTTCGACGCGGTCCTCCACGGGCTCGAGGCCGGGATCAAGGCCGTGCGTCCCGGCGTGACCGCCGGCGCGATCTTCGCCGCCGCGGTCGGCGGCGTGCGGACGGGCGGGCTCCCGGAGTTCGACCGCCACCACGTCGGCTACGGGATCGGGCTCGAGGCGCGCGAAACGCCGATCCTCGAGGCCGACAGTCCCGACACGCTCGAGACCGGCATGGTGCTCCGGCTCGAGACCCCCTACTACCAGCACGGCTGGGGTGGGGCGCAGGTCAAGGAGACCGTCCTCGTGACGCGGTCCGGGGCGCGGGTCATGAACCGGTCCCGGCCGGGCCTGCTGATACTGGATTGACCGCGTAAACACCGGGGCCGACCCTCCCGTCGAACCTGGTCAGAGTGTGAGACGGTCAGGGAGTGGAGACGCCGGATGAGGTGCTCTGCGAGCGGCTGGCCGGCCGGGACGAGGCGGCCTTCGACCTTCTCGTGGAGCGCTACCAGCAGCGCGCCTTCCGGCTCGCGTGGTCCATCCTGCGCGACGCCGAGGAGGCGCGGGACATCTCGCAGGAAGCCTTCATCCGGCTCTACCAGACGGCCGGCAGCTTCGCGGGACGCGCACGGTTCTCGACGTGGTTCTATCGCATCGTCGTCAACCTCTGCCTGGACCACCGGCGGAAGCACCACCGGTGGCGGCTCTTCTTCTCCCGCGAGGAGCGGGCGGTCGACGACGAGGCGGGGCTCGAAAACCTCGCGGCGCCCGCGACGGATCCCGTGGAGGCGCTGGATCAGGAGCGGACGATGGCGAACGTGTGGACGGCAGCGGCGCAGCTTTCGCCCCAGCAACGGGCGGCGCTCGTCCTCCAGGTCCAGGACAACCTCTCCATGAAGGAGATCGCGGCCGTTCTGGGCTGCTCCGAGCCCACCGCGCGCGTCCACCTCCACCGCGCGCTGTCCACCCTGCGACGCACGTTGAACATGGGGGCCCCACAGCAGAGGACCCCCAAACCCCCTTGGCGAAAGGAGCGAACGTGACCGGGCCCCACCCCGGCGACGCCCTCGTGGGCTATGTCCGGAACGAGCTGGGCGAGGCCGAGCGCCGCCGCGTCGCCGCGCACCTGGAGGGCTGCGAGGCCTGCCGGGGCACCGTGGGGGATTTCCAGGTCATCCTCGAGCGGCTCGCGGACACGCCGCTGCCGGTGTCGGACCCTCACTGGGGCCGGTATCGCGCGGAGCTGCGCGGGCGGCTCCAGGCGCGGCCGGCGCCCTGGCGAGCGATGGCTGCGTCCGCTTCCGGTCGCGGTCGCCGTGGCGGCGACGGTCGTTGCCGTCCTGACGCTCACCCTCGGCGAGCGTGCGGTCAACGGTGACATCAAGTCGCTCGACGAAGCGGCCGTGGCCGGACGTCTCGACCTGCTGGACAAGCGCGCCATCGTCGAGCGGCTGGACCTGCTGGAAGACCTCGACGTCATCCACGACCTCGACCAGCTGGTGGACACGCGCGAGGGCTGACCGGCATGGCGCTGCGGTGGCTCGCGCCGGTGTTCGTCGCGCTCGCCCTTCTCGCGGCCGGCGTGCTGGAGCTCGCGTGGGGCCAGGAGGGGCTCGAGCGTCTCAAGCCGGAGGAGCGGGCCATCATCGAGCGCAACCGCGAGCGATGGGAGCGCATGTCGCCCGAGGAGCGCGCCCGCGTGGTCGAGAACTACCGCCGCTGGAAATCGCTCCCTCCCGACGAGCGCGCGGTGGGCCGCGAGAATCTCCGCCGGTTCCGCGCGCTGCCGCCCGGCGAGCGCGCCCGCATCATGGAGGACCTGCAGCGCTGGAACGAGCTGCCGGAGACGCGGCAGCGCGAGCTGCAGCACGGCTACGAGCGCTTCCAGCGCCTCCCGCAGGAGCGGCGCGAGCGGATCCAGCAGCGTTTCAAGGAGTACGAAGCGCTCCCCCCGGAGGAAAAGCAGCGCGTGATGCGCAACTGGGAGCGCTGGCGCACGATGACCCCGAAGAACGGTGGGAGATGCGCGAGCGCCTGCGCCACGAGCGCCACGACCGCCCGCCGGGGCCGCGGTGAGCGGATGAGCGACAATGGGCGCGATGAGCGACGACGAGTGGCGGCTCACCGCGGCGCGGAAGCTCCATCAGGACGCGGCCCGGCTCCTCCGGGAAAAGTCCGCGCCCTCGCGCGCGGCCGCCGAGCCGGTCGAGGCCTCCAACTCCTCCTGGAGGCGTTGCTGCACGCGCCGAGCGATGCACTGCGGCGCTCCCTGCACGAGGTCGGGCGCCGGACGCGGCTGCTCTTCGGCTGTACCGGCCCTTCCGCGATGGCCACTACTCGCTCTCGCGCCCCGTCCGTTCTCGCTCTGGACGACCTCGAGCCGTACGTATTCACCCGGGATGAAGTCCTCGCCCAGCTCCCAGCGGAGGAGCGCGCGCGCTTCGTGTACGGGGAGACGGCCCTGACCTGCGATCATTGTCTGGGCGCCCCGACGGTCATCTGGAGGGACGGGTATAGCGAGGACCGCAGAACGCGGTCCAGACGCGAGGTCCGGACTTGGCGGCCTAGAGTTCCGACGTAGGCGCCGCACCGCGCACGGAACGACGCTGGTCCAGACGCGGGGAGGCCTGCGCGCCGTGGATCAGCTCGCACCAGCGACGGTTGTCCTCACCGCCCGCCTCGCCACTTCCCCCAGGCAGCGCGTTCGCCGTGACGAGCAGATCGTCGGAGCCTCCCCAGGCCGGAGCGTGGGCGGGGCACCAGCGCAGCTCGACGAGGTCACGCGTGGGATCGGTGTCGGGCTCACAGGAAGGACAGTAGGGACGTACGACGATCGAAGACCGGGGCTCGATGAAGTCCGTCACGTCTCGAGGCCGGCTCTGCACCCGCTCGAGCTCTTCATCTAGTGGCAACGTAGCAGATCCGCCACCACTGGTAGAAGCGAAATCTGCGTCGCCGGGCGCCATGCGGCTCATGGTGATCGTCGTATCGGCCTCCCGCGGGAGACTCTTGAGGAGTTAACGAAGGGCGGCGAGCACCCGTTCCGGCGTCAGCGGCTGCTCGGTGAGCATGGCGCCGCCACGCTGGGCGAGCGCGTCGTTGACCGCGTTGAGGATCGCGGCGGGCGCGCCCGAGGTGCCGGCTTCGCCTGCGCCCTTGAATCCTCCCGCCAGGCCGGGCGCCGGCGTCTCCAGGTGATGGACCTCGATCGCGGGCAGATCGGCCGCGGTCGGGACCGCGTAGTCCATCAGCGTCGTGGTGAGCAGCTGGCCGGCTCGTCGTACGCGCAGTGCTCCATCAGCGCGCCGCCGATCCCCTGGACGACGCCGCCGCGCACCTGGCCGTCGACCAGCGCGGGATTCACGATGCGCCCGCAGTCGTCCACCGCGACGTACGCGAGCAGCCGCACGCGGCCGGTCTCGACGTCGATCTCGACCATCGCGAGGTGCGCGCCGTTGGTGAACGTCCACGCGGCGGGATTGGTGTAGTGCACGGTCGCTTCGACGCTCGGCTCGACGCCGCGCAGCTCGTTCGAGCGGAAGTGCGTCGCGCGCGCGAGTGCCTGCAGCGTGAGCGCGCGATCGGCGGCGCCCTTCACGCCGACGGCGCCGTCGCGGACCTCGATGTCGTCCTCGTGCGCCTCGAGCAGCGCGGCGCCGACCTTCCGGAGCCGGTCGCGCAGCGCGCGCACCGCGAGCAGGGTGGCGCTGCCGCCGATCGGCATGCCGCGGCTCGCCCACGTCCCGCCGCCGTACGGCACCATCGCGGTGTCGCCCGACACCACGGTCACGTCCTCGATCGCCACGCCGAGCTCGTCGGCCACGATCTGCGCGAACGCCGTGCGCATGCCCTGCCCCTGATCCGTCACGCCGATGAGCACGGTCACCGCGCCCGACGGCTCGAGCCGCACGGTCGTCCCGTCCTGGCCCGCGATCGGCGCGCCGCCCACGCCGTAGAACGCGGCGCCGGGGCCCGTCAGGTCGAGGAAGCACGAGAGCCCGATGCCGATGCAGCGTCCGGCCGCGCGCGCGGCCGCCTGCTGCCGTCGCAGTCCCGCGTAGTCCGCCGCGTCGAGCAGCCGCTCGAGCGAGGCGTGGTAGCTGCCGCTGTCGTACACGTTGCCCGTCACCGACGTGTAGGGAAACTCGTCGGGCCGCACGAGGTTGCGGCGGCGCACCTCGGCGGGATCGAGCCCGAGATCGCGCGCGATCAGATCGATCATCGACTCCGTCACCGCGGCCGCGATCGGGTGGCCGACCGCCCGGTACTGCGAGGTGATGGTCTTGTTCTGCGCGACCACGGTGAGCGCCGCCTCGTAGTCGCGGATCCGGTAGGGGCCGGGGAGAATGCGCAGCACCTGGCCGCCCTCGACCACGCTCGAGCGCGGATACGCGGAGTACGGACCGACGGCGGCGGTGATCCGCGCGCGCATCCCGCGGAGCGTGCCGTCGGCGTCGGCGGCCACCTCGACCTCCACCGTCTGCTCGCGCGCGTGGATGTCGGCGAGGAACGACTCGCGGCGGGTCGCGACGTACTTCACCGGCCGCCCGAGGCTCAGCGCGAGCGCGATGGCCGCCATGTCGTCCTGGTAGACGTGGATCTTGATCCCGAAGCTGCCGCCGACGTCGGGCGCGATCACCCGCACGCGATGCTCGGGGAGCGCGAAGAGGTCCGCCACCACCGCCTGCATCATGTGCGGCACCTGGGACGACATCCACAGCGTGAGCGCGCGCGTGAACGGCTCGAAGTCCGCGACCAGCCCCCGCGGCTCCAGCGGCACGCCGGTGTGGCGGCCGATCGTGAACGTCCGGCGCCACACGCGCGCGCCGGCGAACGCGCGCGCGACGTCGCCGCCGCTCACGCGCGTGGCGAAGATCACGTTGTCGCCGAGCTCGGGATGAATGAGCGGCGCGCCGGGGACGACCGCCGCGTCCGGCGAGAGCACGGCCGGCAGCGGCTCGTACGCCACGTCCACGAGCGCCGCGGCGTCCTCGGCCGCCGCGCGGTCCGTGGCCGCGATGGCGACGATCGGCTCGCCGACGCAGCGCACGCGGTCGAGCGCGAGCGGCAGCGATCGCGCCCGTCTTCATGCCCGTGTAGTGCTTCAAGATGCCGCGGTACGGCGTGCAGAGCCTGGCGACGTCGGCGCCCGTGAGCAGGCCGACGACCCCCGGGGCCCGGCGCGCGCGCTCGATCTCCACGCCCGCGATGCGCGCGTGGGCGTGCACGCTCCGCACGAACACCGCGTGGAGCATCCGGGGCAGGACGATGTCGTCGACGTAACGGCCGCGGCCGGTGAGGAGGCGGGGATCGTCGGGACGCTTCAGCGGCGAGCCGACGTACGGCACGCGCGGAAGTCTAGCACGCGGCCGCCGGCCGTTGATTGACACTCGCGACCCGCGCCCCCTATCATCGCGCCACTCGCCGCACAGCAGGGGGCTTGGGGGTCCTGTGTTGTGGGGCCCCCATGTCCAAGGCGCTCTTTCTAAGGAGGTCAACGATGGACCGTCGAACATTCCTCGCCACCGGCGCCGCCGCCGTCACCACGCTGGGATTCCCCGCGATCATCCGTGCCCAGAGCAAGGACATGATCCGCATCGGATTCCCCCTGCCGCTGACGGGCACCTTCGCGGCGATCGCCGCCGACCTGCAGCGCGGCGCCCAGCTCGCCGGGGAGGAGCTCAACGCCAAGGGCGGCATCATGGGCCGGAAGCTCGAAGTCCTCTTCCGCGACGACCAGCTGAAGCCCGCCGTCGGCGCGCAGCGGACGAAGGAGCTGATCGAGAACGACAAGGCCGACTTCATCGTCGGCGGGCTCGCCGCGCACGTCCAGATGGCGATCAACGAGCAGACCAAGGCCTCGAAGAAGCTCTACATCTCGGTGAGCCAGTCCGACGAGATCAGCGCCAAGCCGGACACGAGCCCGCTGACCTTCCACGAGGCGCTGAACCCGACGATCACGAGCCGCGCCATGGCGCAGTTCGGGATGCAGAACATCGGCAAGAAGTGGTGGGTCGTCTACGCGGACTACGCGTGGGGCAAGCAGAACAACATGGTCTTCACCGAGCGCGTCACCAAGCTCGGCGGCACCATCCTCGGGAGCACGCCCTATCCGCTCGGCAAGCCGGAGTTCTCGGCGCATCTCCCGAAGATCCAGGCGGCGAAGCCCGACGCGATCCTGGCCGTCACGCCCGGCGCCGACAACGTCCCCTTCCTGAAGCAGGCCATCAGCTTCGGCCTGAAGAAGGACGCGAAGATCGCCCAGCCGCTGCACTTCCTCTTCTACACGAAGGAGGGCGGCGCCGAGGTCTTCCAGGACATCTACGGCGCGACCCACTTCTGCCACGAGCTCGCGGAGACGATCCCCGAGGCGAAGCGCTACGTCGAGGCCTTCCAGAAGAAGTTCAACCAGCCCCCCGACGCGTACTCCACGTACGGCTACAGCGGCATCAAGGAAGTCGCGCGCGGGGTCGAGCTGGCGAAGTCGACCGACTCCGACGCCGTGGCGAACGCGCTCCGCAAGAACCGCGAGTACAACCACTACAAGGGCAAGCAGTACTGGCGCGCCTGCGACAACAAGGCGTTCCAGGACCTCTGGATCCTCCGGGTCCGGTCGCCCCAGCAGGTGAAGGGCGAGTGGGGCCTCTTCGACGTCGTCGGCAAGGTGGCGGCGAACGAGGAGCTCGAGCGGACCTGCGCCGAGAAGGGGCTCGCCTAGGAGTGCGGCGCGCGGAGCGGCCGGCTCCGCCGGGCCGCGGGCGTGAGGCGCTCGCCCCCCATGTTGCCAGGCGGGTCGCGTAGGGCGATTCTCGCTCCCCGCGCTCGCCGCCCAGGTCTTCACCGGCCTCGTGCTCGGCGGCATCCTCGTGCTCATGGCCGTCGGGCTCAGCCTGATCTTCGGGCTGATGACCGTGGTCAACTTCTCGCACGGCGCGCTCTACATGCTGGGCGCGTACGTGGCGTTCAGCGTCTTCGGGTTGACGAAGAGCTTCTGGCTCTCGCTGATCCTGGCCCCCCTCGTCGTCGGCATCGTGGGCCTCCTGATCGAGCGCGTCCTCATTCGCCCGCTCTACGGCCGCAGTCCGGACGACCCCCTCCTGCTCACGTTCGGCCTCTCGCTCGTGATCGTGGAGTCGGTGAAGGTCGTGTGGGGCAAGGTCGGCCTCACCGTCGATCCTCCGCGCGACCTGGCCGGCGCCGTCAACCTCGGCTTCATGAACTTCCCGATCTACCGCCTGTTCGTCGTCGCCGTGACCGCCGCCGTCCTCGTCGGGCTCTGGCTCCTCCTCGAGAAGACCAACATCGGCCTCGTCATCCGGGCGGGCACGCGCGATCCGCTCATGGTCAGGGCACTCGGCGTCGACCTCGGGAGGATCTGGCTCATCGTGTTCGGCCTCGGGATCGGGCTGGCGGGGCTCGCCGGCGTGCTCGCGGCCCCGATGCGCGGCGTCTACGCCGAGATGGGCGTCGAGATCATCATCGAGTGCTTCGTCGTCGTCGTCGTGGGAGGGATGGGCAGCCTGCCCGGCGCGGTCGTGGCGGGCCTCCTCATCGGCGAGATCGTG
Source organism: uncultured Candidatus Rokubacteria bacterium (assembly GCA_963707305.1). Lineage (GTDB taxonomy): Bacteria > Methylomirabilota > Methylomirabilia > Rokubacteriales > CSP1-6 > VGLJ01. The sequence goes on along the minus strand of CAVPPZ010000012.1, from coordinate 287,606 downwards.
AGTCTCACGACCTTCTTCGCGCCGAAGCTGGCCGAGATCGTGGTGTTCCTCGTGATGGCCGTGGTGCTGCTCGTCCGCCCGAGCGGGCTCTTCGGCGAGGCCGGGCTGGCCGAGTGATGGGCGCCGCTCGCGCGGTGGGTGGCGGCGCACCCGGTGACGTCGATCGTCGTGCTCTTCGCGCTGTTCCCGTTCATCTTCCCGCACACGTCGCTCGCGACCCAGGTGCTGACCTACGGGCTGTTCGCGCTCGGCTTCAACCTGCTCTACGGCTACACGGGCATCCTGTCGTTCGGGCACGCCGCGTACTACGGGCTCGGCGCCTATGGCACCGGGATCGCGCTCGCGAAGCTGCACGTCCCCTCGTTGTGGGCCGCGCTCGGGATCGGCGTGCTCGCGGCGGCGCTCGGCGGCGCGGTGGCCGGCGTTCTTCTGCCTCCGCCGGCGCGGCATCTACTTCGCGATGCTGACGCTCGCGTTCGCGCAGCTCCTGTACTTCATCGCCTTCCACCTCGCGGACCTGACCGGCGGCGACGACGGGCTGCGCGGCATTCCCCTCCATCCCCTCTGGCTGCCCGGCACGTCCGTCTCGCTCCGCACGCCGTTCGCGTTCTACTGCTTCACGTTCGTCCTCGTGGTCCTCGCGGTCGCAGTCCTGAAACGGATCCTCGACTCCCCGTTCGGGCGGGTGCTCCAGGCCATCCGCGAGAACCCCGAGCGCGCGTCCGCGTGCGGCTACGACGTGAACCGGATCAAGTTCGTGTCCTTCGTCTTCTCGGCGTTCTTCGCGGGCCTGGCGGGCGCGCTCGAGGCGCTCCGCCTCACGGTCGTTCCCGTCGATGCCCTCCTCTGGTCGACGTCGGGCCAGGTCGTCATCATGACGCTGCTCGGCGGCGCCGGCACCTTCTTCGGTCCCTTCGTGGGCGCGGCGACCTACCTCGTGCTCGAGGAACGACTGAGCCGGGTGATCGAGTGGTGGCCGATCCTGGTCGGCGGAGTCTTCATGACGTTCGTGCTCTTCCTCCCCAAGGGGATCTGGGGCACGTTCCTCGCCCGCATCAAGGCGCCCGCCCGCAGTTGAGCTAAGATTCGCTTCACCACCCTTCCTGGAGGTCCGACCATGGCTCTCAAGGTGCTCGAGCTCCACCATCACGGCATCCGCATCGGTCCATCGGCGGACGACGTCAAGAAGGCGGCGTCGTTCTACCAGGACGTGCTCGGGCTGTCGCCGGATCCGGGACGCCCGCACATCCCGTCGATCGACGGCTACTGGATGGACGTCGGCGGCACCGCGCAGATCCACCTGATGGGCGTCGACGGCGCGTCGAAGTTCGCGGAGGGGCCCGGCAAGGACCCGTCGCATCCGCACGTGGCGCTCGCGGTGGCCGACATCCAGGAGGCGAAGCAGGAGCTGGAGCGCATGGGCGTGAGCCACTGGGTCACGCGCGGCGTGGTGGGCCCGCAGTCGCAGCAGATCTTCATGCACGATCCGTTCGGGAACATGATCGAGCTGCACCAGGTGGACACCTGCCGCTGCGTGGCCAGGACGCGTCCCGCCACCGCCGCCACGATGCGCTGACATGGGCGGGCTGAGGGCGGCCTCGGCCGAGATCGTCGCGCGGGCCGCCCGCCTCACGCGCGAGCAGATCGCGCCGCGCGCGGCCGCCATCGACCGCGAGGGGCGCAACCCCGTCGAGAGCTGGCGCGACCTCTGGAAGGACGGCATCCTCGCGGCCGCCGTGCCCGTCGCGCACGGGGGGCTCGGGCTGGACATGCCGACCTACGTCGCGGTCATCCGGACGATCGCGCAGGGCTGCGCGAGCACGGCGATGACGCTGCACATGCACTCGACGGTCATGCGCTTCATCGACGCGCTCGGCACGGAAGCGCAGAAGCGTTACTGGTTCCCCGAAGTCGTCGATCACGGCCGGCTCTTCGGCAGCTGGGGGAGCGAGCCGGCCGTGAGCCTGTCGCGCGTGCTCCTGATGGAGACGACCGTGCGCGCCGACGGCGACGGCTGGGTGGTGGACGGCCTGAAGCACTTCTGCACGATGGCCCTGGGCGCCTCGCACTACATGGTCTGGTGCGCGCTCGACGGCGGATCGGACATGGGCAAGGCGCTGCTCCAGGTGATCGTCCCCGCCGACACCCCGGGGATCACGACCGACGGCCGGTGGGACACGCTCGGGATGCGCGGCACCTATAGCCCATCGGTCACGTTCACGAAGGTCCGGGTGCGCGGGGACGCCGCGCTGGGACGGCCCGGCGCGGCCACGCAGGTGGGCGTGATCGAGGCCTTTGCGCTCGGCTACGCGGCGGTGTACATCGGCGTCGCGGAGGCCGCGTTCGACTATGCGGTGCAGTACGCGCGCACGCGAACCGTGAAGCCCGACAACGTCCCGGTGGCCAACGAGCCCGCCGTGCAGCGCCATCTCGGCGCCCTGCGCGTCCACCTCGACGCCGCGCGCCTCGTGCTCGACGACGCCGCCGCGGGCTGGGCCGGCGCCGACGTCACCGAGCGCGGGCTCCTCGCGAATCGCGCGAAGTTCCTCGGCACGGAGGTTGGCCTCGAGGTCACCGAGAAGATCATCCAGGTCATCGGCGGCCGCGGCGCGTACCGTGAACTCCCGGTCGAGCGCGCGTTCCGCGACGTGCGCACGTCCACGCTCATGCCGCCGACGATGGACCGCATGGCCGAGACGATCGGCAAGAGCGCGCTCGGCCTCGCCGAGGCCATGTTCCGCGTTGCCCTCCGCGTTAGAATCGATTCGATGGCGGGCGACGCAGACGAGGCGCGAGATCGGCGACGCGAGGCCCGAGCGCAGTGGCCGATCGTGCACGTCCGTCTCGGCGAGGAGCCGCTCGACGATATCTCCGCCGTGACGAGCGCGGCCGAGCGCATTGCCATGATGTGGCCGCTCGCGGAATCCGCGTGGAGGCTCGCCGGCCGCGAGTTGCCGACCTACCAGCGAACGACGATTCCCGCCGTCCTCTACCGTGCCGGCGCCCGTCCTCCCGACAGTGATGACGCTTGAGGGCCTGAACGAGGATTTCCACGATCTCCTCGTCCTGTTCGTGGATGCCGGCGTCGAGTTCCTGGTCGTGGGTGCGTACGCGCTCGCCTTTCACGGGGCCCCTCGCGCGAGCGGGGACATCGACGTCTTCGTTCGGCCCTCAGCCGCGAACGCCGAGCGCGTGGTCGACGCGCTTCGAAGGTTCGGCGCGCCCCTCGCGGCCGCGGGCGTCGGTCCCGTCGACTTCGCTCAACCCGGCAGCATCTATCAGATCGGCCTCCCGCCCAGACGCATCGACGTCATGACGGACATCTCTGGCGTCACCTTCGACGAGGCGTGGAGCTCGCGCGCCACCGCCGAGGTCGACGGCCGGACGGTGGGGTTCATCGGCCGGGATGCGCTGCTCAAGAACAAGGAAGCGACCGGCCGCCTGAAGGACCGCGCGGACGTCGAACGTCTGCGGAAGCTCAAGCCGAAAGCCTGAACCGAGCACGCGGTCGATGAAGGTTCCGAGCGCCGGCTTTGCCGGCGCAATCCGGTTGCTGGGGGAGGCTGGGAGGGGCGCCGTCGAGGCCGACGCCGCCGAAGCGGCGATGCCCCCCTCCGGGGCTACACGCCGAGGAACCGCTGCTGGATCGCCGGCTCGCGGCGGAGCTCGTCCGGGTGTGCCGGAAAACTGGATGCGGCCCTGGTCGATGACGTAGAGCCGGCTCGACAGCGCGAGCGCGACCTCCAGGTTCTGCTCCACGAGCAGGATCGTGCTGCCGCGGCGGCTGATCTCGCCGAGGACCGACGTGAGGGTCTGGACCAGGATCGGCGCGAGGCCTTCCGTCGGCTCGTCCACCAGCATGAGCTTCGGCTTCGCGACGAGTCCCCGCGCGATCGCGAGCATCTGCTGCTCGCCGCCCGACAGGAAACGGCCGCGGTAGTCGATCCGCTCCTTCAGCCGCGGAAAGAACCCGAACACCTCTTCGAGCATCCGGCCGTCGTCCTTCACCCCCGAGCCGATCATGGCGAGCCGCAGGTTGTCGTAGACCGTGAGGTTCGGGATCACGCGCCGCTCCTCCGGCACCCACGCGATGCCCCGGCGCGCGACCTCGTGCGGTCCGAGCCCGGCGATGTCCTCGCCGGCGAAGCGGATCCGGCCGCGGGTCGGACGGGCCACGCCCATGATCGACCGCAGCGTCGTCGTCTTCCCCGCGCCGTTGCGGCCGATGAGGGTGACCACCTCACGCTCGGCGACCGCGAGCGAGACGCCCTGGAGAATGTGGGCTTCGCCGTAGTGCGTGTGGAGGTCTTCGACCTCGAGCAGGCTGGGGGCCCCCATGTTCATGGTGGTCACGACCCGAGGTACGTCCGCTGGACCATTTCGTTGGCCCGGATCTCCTCCGGGGTGCCGTCGGCGAGCACCTGGCCCTGATGGAGGACCGTGACGCGATCGGAGATCTTCATCACGAGCTTCATCTTGTGCTCGACGAGCACGATGGTGCGGCCGGCCTTCAGCTCGCTGATCAGCACCATGGTCTCGTCGGTCTCTTCGGGGCTCATGCCCGCCGTGGGCTCGTCGAGCAGCAGCAGCACGGGATTGGCGGCGAGCGCGATCGCGAGCTCGAGGTGCCGCTTGTCGCCGTGCGAGAGCACGGTCGCGAGGAGGTCCGCCTTCGGCGCTGAGTCCCACCGTCGCCAGCACCTCGTCGGCGCGCGCGCGCGCGTCGGTGAGGGTCTCGGCGCGCCGCCAGAAATCGAACGCCCGCGCCGGGCCCTGCGCGGCCACGCGCACGTTCTCGAAGACCGTGAGGTGCGGGAAGATCGACGTGATCTGGTACGACTTCGCGATGCCCAGGCGCGCGATCGCGTGCTGCGGCATCCCGGTGACCTCGCGCTCCTTGAACCAGATGCGCCCGGACGTCGGCGGCACCTCGCCGGAGATCAGCCGGAAGAACGTGGTCTTGCCGGCGCCGTTGGGGCCGATGATCGAGCGGAGCTCGCCTTCCTTGACGGCGAAGTCCACGCCGTTGACCGCGATGAGGCTGCCGTAGGCGCGGGTCAGGGCTTGGGTACGAAGGAGCGGCGGGGCGTCCGGCACGACCGCGAGACTAGGGCGCGAGCGTCGGGCCTGTCAAGCGACCGGCGCGGCGGCCAGCTCCGGACGGCACACCGCCCTGAAGTTGCACCAGCGGCAGATGCGGAGATCTTCGGTGCGCTCGAAGTCGACCACGAGCGCCACGTTGGCGTCGGGATCCTTGAGGTACGACTTCATCCCGAGGATCGACAGGCGAACCTGCTCGCGGACCGCCTCGAGCCGATCGTCGCTCCAGTGGTGCGGCGTCACCAGCGGCTCGCGAAGGTTCACCTCGTAGAGGTCGACGTTGTGCGGCGGCACCCCGAGCAGCTCGTTCGCGTAGAGCGCGTAGCAGCCGAGCTGGAACGACGCGCCGTCGCCGCCCCCGCCCGTCTTCCAGTCCACCAGCGCGAGCCGGCCCTCGGCCGTCCAGTAGCCGAAGTCCGGCGCGGACCACACGGGCGTTCCCTCGAAGGTGAACGTCTTCGACCAGTGCTCGATCGACCAGTGCTCGGACGGCGTCCGCCGGACGGCCGCGAGCAGCGGCAGCGTGAAGAAGTTCCGCAGACAGGTCTGGACCGACCCCGCGAGCGCGCGCCAGACCTCGTCGCGGACGTCCAGCTGGTACTCGTGCTCGAACAGCGCGCACGTCTTCGGACTCTCGTGATAGCGGCCCGCTTTCGACGAGCGCCACTCCGCGCGCATGCGCGCGATCACGTCCCGGATGAACGGCTCGACGGGAATGTCGCCGCCCTCGCGGTAGGCGTGCAGCGCCATCTCGATCGCGTCGTGCACGGTGCGCCCCGCCCACATCTGGCGGGTGGCGAGCTGCTTGAGGATGTAGAGGCGACGGACATCGGGCGGCGCGTCGCTCGCCCAGCCGCCCCAGGAGCCGTAGTACTGGAGGAAGTAGCGGCGCTTGCAGTCCTGGAAGCAACCGTCCCTGCTCCGCGACCACGAAAAGTCGTTGGTCAGGTCGGCCACGCCGCGAATTCTACGTCAGGTCCTCAGGCGACCTCCACCTTCTGGACCATCCGGACGAGGGACGCCACGGAATCCGCCGCCATCTTCCGCATCACGCGGCCGCGGTGGATCTTGATCGTCTTCTCGGCGGCGCCGAGCTCGCCCGCGATCTGCTTGTTCAGCAGGCCGCGGACGACGAGCGCGAGCACTTGCCGCTCGCGCGGCGTGAGCGAGTCGAGCCGCTGCTGGACGACGTCCCGCTCGGCGCGCGCCGCCCTCGTCTGACGGTCCCGGGCCAGGGCCCGCCCGACGCTGTCGAGCAGCTCCTGCTCGTCGAACGGCTTCTGCAGGAAGTCCACGGCGCCGCCCTTCATCGCGCGGACACTCATCGGCACGCTCGCGTAGCCGGTGATGAAGACGATCGGCATCGACCGTCCCGACTCCGCGAGGGCGGACTGGAGATCGAGCCCGCTCGCGCCGGGAAGCCGCACGTCGAGCACGAGACAGGCGGCGTGGTCGGCCACCGGGCACGCGAGAAAGGCGCTGGCCGACGCGAAGGTCTCGACGCCGAAGCCGGCGCCGCGGATGAGGCGGGCGAGCGCGCGCCGGACGCTCTCGTCGTCGTCCACGACGTAGACGACGCTCTCGGGCTGCGAACCCAGCGTGTCGGAGCGCCGCAGGTAACGCCGCGCGAGGGCCGCCCTCAGCACGTGGTTCTCCTCAGACACGGGCGGCCGCCGGGCCCCCGCCGCGCTTGGCGATCGCTTGCTCGATCGCCCCGAAGAGCTCCCGGTCCTCGAACGGCTTGGCGAGGAAGTCGACCGCGCCGCCCTTCATGGCCCGCACGACGACCGCGATGTCGCCGTGCCCGCTGATGAACACGATCGGGATGTGGCGCGCCTCCACCCGGAGCGTCTCCTGGAGATCGAGGCCGCTCGGCCCGGGCATCCGGACGTCGAGCACGAGGCACGCGATGGACTCCAGGCGCTCCGACGCCCGGAACTCCGCCGCCGAGGCGAACGTCTTCACGCGATAGCCGCCCGAGCGAAGCAGGCGTTCCATGCCGCGACGGACCGAGAGGTCATCGTCCACGACGGCCACGATCGGGGTGAGATCGCTCATTCGGTCGACCCTCGGGCCAGCGGGAGCACGAAATGGAACGTGGCCCCGCCCTTCGCGTTGTTCGCGGCGCCGATCCTGCCCTCATGCGCCTCGATGATCGTGCGGGAGATCGACAGGCCCATGCCCATGCCCGTGGCCTTCGTCGTGTGGAACGGCTGGAAGAGCCAGGTGTCCGCCTCGGCGGACAGTCCGGGGCCCGAATCCTCCACGGAGACCCGGACCGTTCGCGTGTCGCGCCGCTCGGTGCGGACCACGACGGTGCGCTCGCGGGTGACGCTCCCGGCGAGCGCGTCCAGGGCGTTGAGGAGCAGGTTGAGGACCACCTGCTGGAGCTGGACCCGATCGCCGGTGACGATCGGCGAGATCGGGGCCGGCTCGATCCGGACGGTGACGTTCCGGATGACGGCGTCGTTGTTCACGAGCTTCACCACGTCGCGGATGAGACTGTTGACGTCGATGGGGAGCCGCTCCGCCTCGCCCTTCTGCAACAGGTCGCGAAGCCGCCGGATGACCTCCCCCGCGCGCTTGTCGTCCGCGATGATGTCGTCCAGGATCTCGCGCAGCTCGTCCATGACGGGCCGCCGGCCGTCGAGAAAGCGGCGCGCCGCCTGCGCGTTGGCGAGGATGCCGGCGAGAGGCTGATTCAGCTCGTGCGCGAGCGAGGCGGCGAGCGCGCCCATCGTCGAGACGCGCGACACGTGGGCGAGCTCCTGCCGGCTCTGCTCGGCCTCCATCTCGGCGCGCTTGCGCTCGGAGATGTCCGTGTACGAGATCACGGCGCCCCCGCCCGCCGCGTCGAGCGGAACCACCGCCATCGCGAACCAGCGCTCGACGCCCGCCGCGCGATACGGATAGACGAACGAAAACCGCTCGCGTCGCTGATGGAGGACGGACTCCAGGCCCGCCAGCGCCTCCTTGGCCGCCGGCACCCCGTCCGCAGCCGCGTGCCGGCAGGCCTCGAGGTAGCTGTCGCCGACGCTGACGCCCGACTCCCACACCGCGCCGCGCGTGCGCGGGAAGCGGGATCCGCTCTCGCTCAGCGCGATGGTGAACCCCGCCCGGTCCACCACGGCCACGTGGCTGGTGAGCGAGTCGAGGATGGCGGACTTCATGCTCTCGCTCGCCCGCAGGGCGTCCTCGGTCTCCTTGCGCGCGAGCGCGGTGGCCAGCACGGCGGCCAGGAGCTGCAGGCGCTTCACCAGGTCGTGCGGCCACCGCCGCGGCGAGGTCGTGGTCACCAGCGCGAGGGCTCCGAGCACGCGGCTCCCGGTGATGAGTGGCAGCGTGACGCTCGAGAGGACGTCCCAGCCATTCACGCGATCGTGGGCCGTGAGCGAGGACTCCGGCCGCCCGTCGTGGCGCGGAAAGACGATCGAGGCCTCCTCGAGCAGCCGATCGATCGCGTCGGAGGCCTCGCGCTTCCTGATCCGGGCCGGCCCGGGGGGCACGCCGTCGCGGACCCACCCGTAGATCCTGACGAGCGTGAAGTCCGGCGGCGAGAACTCGAGGAGCGTGACCCGGTCGAGCCGGAAATGCTGTCCCACGCGGCGGAGCCAGTAGTCGAACGCGCGTCCGAGGTCCTGGTTCGGCACGTGGACGAAGGCGCTCGACAGGCGGGACAGGAGGGCCTCGAAGGCGAGCCGCTCGCGGAGCGCGCGGCTGGCCCGTCGGCGCTCCCGCATCACGCCGGCCAGACACAGGAGCGGAACGGCGATGGCGCTCAGAAAGACCTGCAGGGCGCGGACGGCTTCGGCCGGCGACGCCAGTCCGAGTCGTCCGCTCGCGTGCACGCCCGCTCCGGTGGCGATGAACGTGGTCATGAGGAGCGCGAGCGCGAGCACGCCCGGCCCGAAGCGCACGGCGGCCCAGAGGAGGAAGGGAAGCACGACGACGATGAGCGGCGACGGCGGAATCCCGATCGCCCGCTCGAGGCCGCCGGCGAGCACGACGAAGGCGGTGAGCCCGAGTCCGGCCGGGAGCGCGGCGGCTTCCAGGACGCGCCAGCGCGACACGGCACGGAGCCCGGACGGCGCCGACCTGACGAGGCCGACGACGACGGGCACGACGGTGAGCTGGGTCAGGACGTTGGAGAAGAATCGCGTGCGCCAGATCGTCCAGTACGACTCCCCCCTGAACGTCGCCACCAGGCCCGCATCCAGGAAGGACGACAGAAACGGCGCCATCAGGCCGGCCGCCAGGACGAAGACGGCCACCCGGCGCAGCGTGTTCAAGCGGAGCGGGTGCCCATTGAGCAGCCGGACGCCGGTACCCGCGAACAGGGCCTCGCTGCAGTTCGTGACGAAGATCAGCAGGACGAACGCGAGCGAGTGCAGCGTCGGCAACTGCACGAACAGGTGTGCAGGCAACGCGGCGAGGATGTAGACCCACCACTGCCGGCGCGGGGCGAGCAGGAGCGCGGCGGTCAGAATGGCGTTCGGCGGCCAGACGACCGAGGTCGTCGTGTCGGGGAACTTGAGGATGGAGCCGATCCGCGCGCCGATGTAGTACGCGACCATGACCGCGAGCGCCGTCGCGAGCAGCGGCAGCACCGTCCCTCGCGACGCTCCGCCCGCGACGACGGTCGCTACCGTGGCGCGCCACCTACCGGCCGCCATCACGGCACCCATGGTGGCCGTATCCTACTTCAGGCGGGTGCCGCTCCGCCCTACGGCCGTATGGACGTAGGCCCTTGGTCCTATATGGCCCTAGCCACACGCACCACGCATCGGAAGCCAATGTGCGTGGTCGACGACTCCACCATCTGCGGCTGTCGTGCGGCCGGGCGGTAACGCAGGCAGTAGTTCGGCGCGCAGAGATGCGAGCCGCCCTTCGTCACGCGCCGCGGGATGTGCTCGCCGGGACGGCCACGATCGTAGCTCTGCGCGGGCGAGACGACGCGCGGGTTGCGGGGCGCGCAGCACGAGGCGGCGCCCTCGTCCGGATGGCGCGGCGTGAAGAAGTCCGACGTCCATTCCCACACGTTGCCCGCCATGTCGAAGAGGCCGTAGCCGTTGGGCGGAAAGGTGCCGACCGGCGAGGTGCCCTCGAACCCGTCGAGCCTGAGGTTCTGCCACGGGAACTCGCCCTGCCACGTATTCGCCATCATGCGGCCCTTCGGCGAGGCATCGTTGCCCCACGGGAACACCGCGGCTTCGAGCCCCCCTCGCGCGGCAAACTCCCACTCGGCCTCGGTCGGCAGCGCCTTGCCCGCCCACGCCGCGTACGCCTCGGCATCCTCGTACGCGATCTGCACGACGGGATGCTGCGCACGTCCACGGAGGTGGCTGCCGGGACCTTCCGGCCGCCGCCACTCCGCGCCGGGCACCCATTCCCACCAGTTGCGGTAGTCGTCGAGCCGCACCGCGCTGCGCGCCTTCCGGAACACGAGCGCGCCCGGAACCAGGAGTTTCGGGTCCGCCCCGGGGTAGGCGGCGGGGTCGGGCGGGCGCTCGGCGACGGTCACGTAGCGGGTGGTCTCGACGAAGTGCCGGTAGTCGGCGACGGTGACGGTGAACCGATCCATCCAGAACCCGTCCACGACGACGGCATGGACCGGCCGCTCCTCGGCGTAGAAGTCGTCGGAGCCCATCAGGAACTCGCCGCCGGGAATCCAGACCATGCCGGGCGCCGGCGCAGGGCCCGGCGCGGGGGCGGCGGCCAGGTACTCGTGCTTGCGATCCGCCACGATCGTCTGCGTCATGAAGGTCCCTCCTTCTCACACGGGAAACGGGCCCCGACCATCGGACCAAGGTCCGATGCCCCTCAGGGCGTCAGGCCCGTACGGTACGAGCCGATGCGCCGCGCGCTCGTCCTCACCGTCGCCGGGCTGCTGGCCGTCGCGTCCTGCGCGACGGGCGAGCCGCTCGAGGTCTCCCCACCGCCCGAGGTGTCCGTGCCGCCCGCGGGCCTGGACTGGGCCGGCCTCGGGCGCGACACGGCGTACGTGCTCGGCTACGAGCTCGCGGCGGCCGTGCCCCTGTCCCTCTCGAAGGACGGCCATCAGCTGGACGCGTGGTGGGACAACGTGCGGAACCCGCACTGGGATGGGGATGCCTGGTGGATCAACTACGTCGGTCACCCCTACTTCGGCGCCGCCTACTACATCCGCGCGCGCGAGCGGGGCGCCGGCGGGGTCGAGGCGTTCGCGTACTCCGCTCTCATGTCGACGCTCTTCGAGTACGGCGCGGAGGCGCTGTTCGAGCCGCCGTCGTATCAGGATCTGATCGTGACGCCGGTGGCGGGCACGCTGATCGGCGCCCTCGTCTTCGAGCCCCTGCGCACGCGCATCAAGGCGAAGCCGACCCGCGCGTGGTACGACAACGGCCGTGCTCGTGGCCACGGACCCGCTGGGCGCGGTGAACAGCGTCGTCGAATGGCTGTTCGGCGTCAGGCCCAATCTCGAGCTCCAACTCCGCCCGCTCCCGCGGCCCGTGCCGGCGCCGAAGTCCGCCGCGCCGTCGCGTCCGTCATCCGGTTTCGGATTCGAGGTGACGATCCGCTTCTGACGACTCAGAAGCGGACGTAGAGGCGCAGGCCTCCGACCACCGAGGTGTCCATCCGCTGCAAGCGTCCCGCCTCGACGAAGCGGTCGAGACCGGAGCGCACGACCTGGACGTCGAGCGTGGCGGAGACGGCGGGCGTGATCGCGACGTTGTACCAGGCCTCGAAGACGTCCTCGTGCTTCAGGCCGAAGTCCAGCTGCTCGCGCAGCAGTCGAAACAGGTCCTCGCTGAGCTCGATGCGCGACCAGCCGACGCCGAAGGTATCGCGCGGGCGCCCCGGGATGACGCCCTTGCCGCCGATCCCGGCGTTGTAGTGGTACTTGATCGGATTCACCTCACCGTCGCTCGCGCCGAACCGGAAGAACACCCCGATGCCGCGGTCAGGGGCGGGCTGCCAGACGTACTGGTCGAAGTTGTAGTAGATCGCCCAGCTGTCATCGCGCACGCTCAGCGGCGTGACGGCGGCGAACGCGGCGGCGAGGCCGGGGGCACGCTGGATCAGGAGCGCGCGCACGGCGTCCTGCAGCGCGGTGTTGCCCGCGGGGTCGAGGATCTGGCCGATCCGCGGGAAGCGCGTGAGCAGGAGGCGACCGACGAGGTTGGCCGGGTCCTGCTCGAGCGTGACGCGCTCCTTGTGCGACCAGATGACCCCGAGGAGCTGGTGCCCCGTCAGGCCGAACGGCTTGATGCCCGCCCGGAACTCGCCCGTCAGCGTCACGCCGTCCTTGAAGATCCCGTCGAAGCCCGCATCGGTCGTGCCGGCGGTCGGGTCCACCGCGAGGAGCGAGAGCACCGCGTCCTTGAAGGGCACGAAGACGAGGCCACCGCCGCGTGCGCCATACGGCACGGTGAGCGCCGTCACGAAGTTGAAATCGAAGGACGGGTTGAGGAACTTCGTCTTGTGGTCGTCGGCGAACTCGTTGGCGTCGGCGCCCAGGATGTCGAGGAACCCGAGCGTGACGCCGACCCACGGCGCGAGGAACTGCGTGAGCTGGACGCTCGTGAGACGGCTCACCTGTTCGTTCGGGACCGGGAACAGCGTGTCGCCGTTGACGGCGATGATGGCGCCCGCTTCGCGGTTCACCGGGTCGCCGAACGCGCTCTCGCCGAAGAGCCGCAGGAACCCGCCGGGCCAGAGTCCGAGCTTGTCCGAGTGGAGCTCGAGCGTGTAGTCCGCCGAGCCCCAGGAGCCGACGCCGGTCCCGCGCCCTCCGGTGGCGACGCCTTGCAAGGTCTGGTGCAGATCGACGTCGATCCACACCCCGCGACGCGCCAGCTCGTTGCGGACGCCGCCCCAATCGCCGGTGAGGCGCGGGCGCGACAGCAGATCGCCGCTGAAGTCGGTCGGCCCGCCGAGCTGCGCGTGCGCGGCCGGCGGCAGGCCGCCGGCCGCGAGCAGCAGCACCACCATCACGCCAACCACGCGCGCGCACGAGTGAACGATTTTCATTCTCGCCTCACGGACGGACCGTAGTCGGCGATCGCCGTGGCAAGCCATACGACCTAGGTCCGATCAGCGCGTGCCGACGGCGGCGCTACGCTCGATCGTGCAACACCAGGCGGAGGGAGGGTCGCATGCGAGACGCGCTCGTGGTCGCCGCGATGCGGCGGCTCGCCTTCCTCACCGCCGTGCTCGCGACGGCGGCCGCGTGCGCGACGCCGGTGGGCGTGGCGCGCGACAATCCGCAGGCCCTCTACCGCACGCTGACGCGGAGCGTGCTCTCGACCGGTCAGCCGAGCCCGTTCACCGAGCAGCTCCTGCGCCGCCGCGGCCTCGACGCGCGGTTCCAGCGCGAGCCGGAGGTGGTCCTCGAAGAGCTCCGGCATACGCACACGCCGCGCGACGCCGACCGCCTCTTCGCGCTCGCGGAGCTTTCTTTCGTCCACGCCGAGCGGGCCGCCAGGCGCGACTACCATCTCGCCGCGGCCGTCTACGCGTACGCGTTCCTCACGAGCGCCGAGCGGCGCGCGGAGGTGACACCGGCGGCCGATCCGCGCGTGCGCCTCGCCGCCGATCTCTACAACCTCGGCATGACGCGGGGACTGACGGTGACGCCGGCGCCGGTGAACGGCGCGGTCGCGTCTTCGGAGGAAGTCGTCCTCGACGATCGCACACTGCCTCTGCCCTTCGGCCAGCTCGCGCTCCACGGCCGCCCGGAGCAGCGCATGTGGGGTGCGTATCGCATGCGCCGGTTCATTCCGCTCATCCAGTACAGGGTCCGGGGCCTGCACAACCGCTACCGGCAGCCGGGATTCGGCGTGCCCCTCGCCGCCGAGGTCGAGCCCGTCGGCGAGGGCGCGGACGCCGAGCGGGCACGGAGCCGCATCCCGCCGCGGATCAGGGTCCCGGCCACGGCCTTCATCGAGCTCCCGGGCGTTCACGAGGGGATCGCGAGCGGCCAGCTCCGTGGCGTCATCGATCTCCGCGCGGCCGACGAGGCCACGACGGTGGAGGCCGAGGGCCTCACCCTGCCCCTCGAGCTCGACACCAGCGGCGCGCTCGCGTCCATGCTCGAGGGCGCGCCGGTCTGGGACACCGAGTTCTCCGGATTCCTGCGCGGGGATGCGCCGCTCTTCGGTGACGGGTTGATCATGCTGCATCCCTACCGGCCCGGCCGGGTGCCCGTGGTCCTGGTCCACGGGACCGCGTCGAGCCCCGCGCGGTGGGCCGAGATGATCAACGAGGTGCAGAACGACCCCTTCCTCCGGACGCGCGTGCAGCTCTGGCTCTTCATCTACAACACGAGCAATCCGATCCTCCTCTCGGCCGGCCGGCTGCGCGAGGCCCTCACCCGCGTCGTGGAAGACCTCGATCCCGGCGGCACCGATGCCACGCTTCGCAACATGGTCGTGGCCGGCCACAGCCAGGGTGGACTCCTGACGAGGGTCCTGGTGACCGACAGCGGCACGCGGTTCTGGGGCAACGTCAGCGACGTGCCGCTCGCCGACGTGCGCATGACTCCCGAGACGCGCGCGCTCGTCCAGCGCACGATGTTCTTCGAGCCATCCCCGTTCGTGCGGCGCGTCGTGTTCATGGCCACGCCCCATCACGGTAGCTACCGGGTGAGCGGCGTCGTGCTCCGTCTCGTGCGGCGCCTCGTGAGGCTGCCGCTGGCGATCGTGCGGGACGTGGCCGAGCTGGCCGTGGAGAATCCCGAGCTCGGCGCCCGCGCCCCTCTGCGCCGGCTCCCGACCGCCGTCGACAACATGCGGCCCGGCCATCCCTTCATCCAGACGCTGTCGTCCGGCCCGATGGCACCCGGTGTCGTCGTGCACTCCATCGTGGCCGTGGACGGCGATGGCCCCCTGCTCGACCTGAGCGACGGCGTCGTGGCCTACCGCAGCGCGCACCTCGAGGACGCCGCGTCCGAGGTCGTCGTCCGGTCGAAGCACTCGATGCAGCGCAATCCCGAAGCCATCCTCGAGTTCCGGCGGATTCTCCGCGAGCACCTCGAGGCTGACTGACATTCACAGGAGGACGTCATGCTGAAGGCACTGATCATCGCCGCAACGGGACTGCTCCTCACGGCCCCTTCATCGTGGGCGGACGCGTCGCGCCTGGCGCAGGCGGCGGCGGTGCCGAGCGGGCCCGAGGCGGGGACGGCATCCATCACGAACCTCCGCGGGACGATCACGGCGATCGACCGCGAGAAGAAGACCGTGACCGTCACCGGCGAGCGGGGCGCGTCGCGTGACGCTCGACGTCCGCGAGCCGAGGACGCTCGACGCGATCAAGGTCGGCGATCCGGTCGTCGCGAAATACGTGGAGACGCTGGTCATCCAGACGCTGAAGGCGGGCAGCGCCACGCCCGGCATGAAGACGGACGCCGTCCGCGTGCCGTCGAAGCCCGGCGAGACGCCCGGCGGTGCGATCACGCGTGAAATCACCATCACCGCCACGATCACGGCGATCGACGCCGCGGGCGGCACGGTCACGCTCAAAGGACCGGATGGCGACACGGACACCATCCAGGTGAAGGACCGTCAGGTGCTGCAGAGCGTGCGCGAAGGAGACCTCGTGCGGGTGACGTACGCCCAGGCGCTCGCCGTGTCGCTCGATCGTCCCGCGCCGTGATCGAGAGACATGGGGGGCCCGAGACGGGCCCCCCAGAGCCCCCGCGCTCCGCGGCCCGGCACAGCCGTGCCGCTCCGCGACTGCCGTTACTCCGACGCGCTACGCCGCCCTCATCCGAGGACCCGAGGCTCGGTCCGCAGGTGCACGCGAAACGTCGCGCCACCGGCGGGGTCGTTGTCGGCGTGGAGTTGCCCGCCGTGCGCCTCGACGATCTTGTGCGCGATCGCGAGCCCCATGCCGAGCCCGTCCGGCTTCGTCGTGAAGAACGGCTCGAAGAGTCGATCCCGGTCGGCGTCCGTGATCCCCGGGCCCGAGTCGTGCACCCCGAGCTCGACGACAGTCCGGGGACACGAGCGCCGTCCACACGGTCACCGTCCGGACCGCCGACCCTCGGCGGCGGCGGCGATGGCGTTGGTCAGCAGGTTCAGGATCACCTGCTGGATCTGCACGAGGTCGCCGTGGACGACGGGCAGCGCGGCCGCCGGCTTGAAGTCGATGGACACGCCGTGCAGCAGCGCGTCGTTCGCCACGAGCCCGATCGTGCTCGCGACCAGGTCGCCCAGCGCGAACGGCACGGTCACGACGTCCGTCTTCCTGAGCAGCCGCCGCATGCGCCGGATCACCTCGGCGGCCCGCTGGTCGTCGCTGACGATGTCGGCGAGACACGCCCGCAGCTCGTCCACGTCGACGCGCCCGTTGGCCAGCAGCCGCTGCGCGGCCTGCGCGTTCGCGAGGATCGCCGCCAGCGGCTGGTTCAGCTCGTGCGCGATCGACGACGCCAGGTGACCCATGGCGGCGACGCGGTCGAGATGCGCGATCTCGCCCAGCGCGCGGCGGGCCGCGGCCTCGTCCTCCCGTCGCCGCGTGACGTCGAGGTGCGTCACCGCCGCGCCGCCGTGGAGATGCGCCACGCGGCGCACGCGCACCTCGAACCAGCGATCGCGGCCCTCACGCGCGATCGGATACTCGAGCGAGAAATCCTCGCGGTCGCCGCGAAGGACCGACGCGATGCCCGCTTCCACCTTGCTGGCGAGCATGGCCGGAAGCCCGATCGCGCCGCGGCAGGCCTCCAGGTAGTTGGCGCCCACCGCGAGGGCGGCGCCGGCCGGTGCGCTCAGCGCGGCGCTCGCCCACGCCTCGTTCGTCTGGAGGATGGTCCCCGCGGCGTCGACGATCGCCGTCTCCCCCGGCAGCACCGCCAGGACCGCCTGGGTGAGCGCGGCGCTGCTCTTCACGGCGGCGGCGCTCCGCGCGCGCACGAGCGCGTGGGCGAAGCATTCCGCCAGGGACCGGAACTGGTTGATGACGTCGGTCGGGCCATGCCCGCTGTGCGCGGACGCTCGCGATGCCGAGATAACCCAGCAGGTGATCGTCGACGTGCACGGGGATCGCGGCGAAGGAGCGGACGCCCCGCGCCTCGAACGCCGCGCGCTCTGCCGCGGCCTCCGGCGGGAGCTCGTCGAGGCGCTCGAAGCTCAGGCCGCCGTCCAGCGATTTCATGCGCTCCATGAAGTACGGGAACTTGCGCATGTCGAGGACCGTCGGCGGCGGGGCGCCGTCGGCGGCGACCCACGCGTGCGTCGCCTCGAAGAACGCGCCGTCCGATCGCGGCCGCCACAACGCGGCCCGGTCCACGCCGAGGGACGTCACCACGCGCTGGAGGCACTCGCGGATCTCCGCGTCGATGCGCGGCACCGGCGCGGTGGTCAACGCCGCGCTGATCCCGCTCACGAGCGCCTCGAAGCGCAGGCGCTCGGCGAGCCGGGCCTGGGCCTCGCGGCGGTGGCGCCGCTGGACGAGGAGCGCAAGGATCAGTCCCGCCTGCGCGGCGATCAGGCCGACGACCATCGTCGCGAGCCACCACGAAAACGCCGTCGGCATCAGGAGAGAACTATAACAACACCGCGGGGGGCCTCGAGCCCGACGACCCACGGCGCGGATGACGACCACGCTGCAGAGCGACATGGACGCGGCGGTCAGCGCATCAGGGCGACGATCACCGGCCCCCAGACCGTCAGCAGGATGTTGCCGACCGCATAGGGGACCGTGTAGCCGAGCGCCGGCAGCTTGCTGTGGGCCTCTTCCTGGACGGCGCGCAGCGCCGCGGTCACCGTGCCCGCTCCCGCGCAGGCGCCGAGCAGGATGATCGGGTTCATCTTCAGGAGATACCGGCCGACGAGGATCGCCACGGCGTGCGGCAGGATCGCGACCACGAGTCCGACGAGGACGAGGCTGATCCCGGTCGTCTGGATGCCGCTGACGAAGCTCGGCCCCGCGCCGAGGCCGACCGCGGCCATGAAGACGGTGAGCCCGACCGTGTCGAACACCCACATGGCGGGCTCGGGGATGCGGCCGAACGTCGGGTGGATGGCCCGCAGCCATCCGAAGACGAGCCCCCCGACGAGCGCGCCGCCGCTGGCCGTCAGCGTGAGCGGCAGCCCGCCCACCGTCACCGAGAGCAGGCCGACGAGGCCGCCGACGACGATCCCGAGGCCGACGAAGATCATGTCCGTCGCCACCGTCGGGCGGTCGGCGTAGCCGATCGCGGCCGCCGACCGCTCGACGTCCCTCACCGCGCCGATGATGGTCAGCACGTCACCGCGGTCCAGGCGGGTTTCGGAAGAGAACGGCATCGGCTGGCCGACGCGCGTGATCGTGCGGAGGAAGACGCCGCGGGCGAGGTCGGAGCCGGCCAGCTCGCCGATGGTCCTCCCGGCGATCGCCTTGCTGGTGACGACGACGTCGAGCACCTCCACGGGGAAGTCCAGGAGCTCCCGGTCGTCGACCTCGGGGCCGATCTCGGTGCCGCGCGCCATCAGGATCTCGCTCCGCGCCATCACGGCCACGACGTCGTCCTTCTGGATGACCGTCGCGGGCTCGGGCTCGAGGAGGGTGCCGTTGCGGCGGATGCGCGTGATGAAGACGCGGAACTCCCTCGGCAGCGCCTCGAGCTCGGCGACGCTCCGGTTGATCAGCCCCTGCTTGGTCACCCTGTACGCGCGGACCGAGAACCGGGTGAACGCCGATCCCACGCCGGGCTCGTGCTCATCCCCGCCGCCCAGCTGGGCCTGGAGCTTCCTGGCCTCCTCGCGGAGGTTCACGCGCATCAGGCGCGGGCCGAGCGTCGACAGGAACCAGACGACGAACCCGGTGCCGATGAGGTACGTCACCGCGTACGCCACGGGAATGTTGTTCAGGAGGCGCGTCTTCTCATCCGCCGGGAGGTCGAGCCGGCCGATCGCATCGCCGGCGGTCCCGATCACCGTGGACTCGGTGAAGGCGCCGGCCAGCAGCCCCGCGGCGGTGCCCACGTCGTACCCGAGGAACACGGAGGCGCCCCAGGCGCTGAGCAGGCAGGTGACGCAGAGGATCACGGTGAGGGCGAGCTGGGGCAGCGCGTCCTTCCGGAGGCCCCGGAAGAACTGGGGCCCGACCTTGTACCCGGTGGTGAACAGGAAGAGGTCGAAGAAGACGTTCTTCACGATGGGCGGCACCTTGATGTCGAGCTGCCCGACGAGCACCCCTGCCAGCAGCGTGCCCACCACGGTGCCGAGCGTGAACGAGCCGACCTTGAGCTTGCCGAGCAGGAAGCCCAGGGCCAAGGTGAGGAAGATCGCGAGCTCCGGGTGCTCCCGGAGCGCGGTCACCAGGTAGTCCATGGCCGCCCCTCAGGGTTTGGAGGTGCGCTTCGAGGCCTCGAAGGCGTCGCGATAGCCGCGCGCGACCGCTCGGACACCGCGCCCGATGTCGTCGTAGACGTCGTCCGCGAGGTTGGCGAGGGACACCCGCAGCGACCAGTCGGGCGCCTCGAAGCCCCCGCCGTTCAGGAGGACGATGCCGTGGTCCTCGGCGAGCCGGAACGCGAGGTCGAGCGGGTGGACGTGCTTCTTGAGATGGGCGACGGCGTCGTCGCCGATGTTCTTGCGCGCCCAGAACTCGAAGTCGATCAGCCCGTAGTACGCGTCGTACAGCGGATTCGGCGGGAGCTCGAGCCCGAGGCCCTCGAGCAGGGCCATCACCCGCCGGTGCACGATCTCCCGGCACGCCTTCTGGTAGGCCTTGCCGGTGTCCATCAGCTCGGAGAGCGAGAACAGGGTCATCATGACCTGCTGCGGCAGCGAGAGTCCGGCGGTGTGGTTGAGGGCCACGTCGCGGCTGTCGGCCACGACGCGGTCGATGAACTTGAGCGTGCGTGGCGTCAGCGTGAGCGCGCCGTAGCGCGTGTCGAGCGCCCGCAGGTCCGCGTCCGGGAGCTTCGCGATCATCGCGTCGAAGATGTTGTCCTGGTGGACCGCGATGACGCCGAGGCGCCAGCCCGTGCAGCCGAAGTACTTCGAGTACGAGTACACGCCGATCGTGTTCTGCGGCAGCTCGCCGAGGAGGGAGCGGAAGTCCTCGATGAACGTCCCGTACACGTCGTCCGTCAGCAGCATCAGGTCGGGTCGCTTGGTCTTCACCAGGCGCGCCAGCTTGCCGATCGTCTCCCGGCTGAGCGCCACGCCGGTCGGATTGCCGGGATTGACGAGGAAGAACGCCTTGACCTTCGGGTCCTCCAGCTTCTTCGAGCTCCGCGTCGGTGAACTGGAACCGGTTCTCCTGCGGGGCGTGGATGTTGACGACCTTCAGCGCGTAGTCCTCGAGATGGGTCATCTCGATGTAGGGCGTGAAGATCGGGGTGCCGAGCGCGATCGTGTCGCCGGGACGCAGCAGGCGGTTGGCCTTCAGCGACTTGAAGAGGTAGCACATCGCCGCCGTCCCGCCCTCCACGGCGTAGAGATCGAAGGTGCCGGCGGGGCGCGGCTCTCCGCACATCGCCCACATCAGGTACTCGTGCACGATGCGCTCGTTGTGGCGCAGCATACGATCGGGCACCGGATAGTTGTCGCCGATGATCGAATCCACCAGCTCGTGGACGAAGGCGTCGGGCTCGAACTCGAACGTCTTCACGGCGAAGGAGACGGCGTCGGCGAGGAAGCCGGCCCCGGGGAGGTCGGCGTGCGCCGTCAGCCACGTCTCGAGGCGGCCCGCGATCCCCTGCGACGCCGGCATCCCGGCGAGGCCCGCCGCATGCTCCATCACGCGCCGGCTCTCGACGACGGCGAACTGGCCGAGGAGGAAGAAGCTCTCGCGCGGCGTCGTGGCGATCCAGTTCGGATTGCCGCGGCCGGCGTTGAGGAACGCCGACTGCGTCGTCTTCGACGTCTTCTTGGCCAGCGTGATCAGCTCGTCCTTGATCTCGAACGGGCTGAGCTTCTCGAAGTTACGGAGCTTCACGAGGTCCATGGCGTGTCTCCTGATCTCGTCGCGAGACGTCACGACAGCAGCATGATGATGACCATGCCCCAGATCGTCAGCAGCGTGTTCCCGACCGCGTAGGTGACGGTGTAGCCGAGCGCGGGCACCTGGCTCTGCGCCCGGTCGCAGACGAGGCCGAGCGACGCCGTCGTCGTGCGCGCGCCGGAGACGATGCCGAGCAGGAGCGCGTCGTGGAAGCGGAAGATGTACTTGCCGACGTACATCGCCGAGGATCGAGCGGCACCGTGGTCGCCAGGGCGCCCCACAGGAAGAGGCTGATGCCCTGCGTCCGCAGGCCGTTGACGAAGCCGGGGCCGGCCGAGATGCCGACGACCGCGATGAAGATGTTGAGGCCGACCGAGTTCATGAACCAGACGGTGGACGACGGGATGCGCCCGAAGAACGGGCGCACCGAGCGCAGCCAGCCGAAGACGAGTCCGGCGATGAGCGCGCCGCCCGCGGTGGACAGCGTCAACGGCACGCCGCCCACCTTCCACACCAGCGCGCCGATCAGCGCGCCGAGCGTGATCGCGCCGCCGATGAAGGCGACGTCGGCGACGTCGGTCGGCCGATCGGGGACGCCGAGCACCTTGGCGGCGGCGGTGGTGTCCTGGGTGCGCCCGACGATCGTGAGGATGTCGCCGCGGTGGATCGTCGTGTTCGGCAGGATGGGGATCGTCGTGGCCGTCGCGCCGCGCGTGATCTTCCGGAGGAACACGCCGCGGGCGGCGGGCAGCTGGGCGAGCTCGCGACGAGCGTCTTGCCGTCGACGGCCTTGTTGGTGACGTACACGTCGACGCCCTCGACCGGCATGGCCAGCAGCTCGGGGTCCTCGACCTCCTTGGCGCCGTCCCCGATGACCCTCACGAGCACCTCGCGCGCCCCGGCGACGGCGATCACGTCACCCTCGCGCAGCACCGTGTCCGCGGTGGCATCCTCCACCACCCCGTTGCGGCGAACGCGCAGCGACGAAGATGCGCGCGTCGGGCAGGAGCGCCTCGGCCTCGATGGCCCGGAGCCCGATGACCTTCCCGTTCGGCTGCACGCGGAACGCACGCACTTCCCAGCGGTGCCACGCCGAGCCGACCCCGCCGAGCTCCTTCGCCCCGCCCTGCTTGGCCTCGTAGTCCTTGCACGCGGCGGCGAGGTTCGATGCGCAGCAGCGCCGGGCCGAGCGAGCGCGATCACGATGGCCGAGCCCGACGGTGCCGAAGATGTAGGTCACGGCGTAGGCGATCGGGATCGCGTCGAGCAGCGCCCTTGGTCTGGTCGGCGGACAGGCCCAGGCGGTTGATCGCGTCGGTCGCGAGGCCCATGGACGGCGGAGATCGTCTGCGATCCCGCGTAGAGCCCCGCCGTGTAGCCGAGGTCGTAGCCGGCGACCTTGGCGATCGCGACGGGGACCGCCAGGCAGAACACGCACTGGACCGCGGCGAAGAGCGCCTGCGGCAGGCCGTCCTTGGCGACGCCGCGGACGAACTGCGGCCCGACGCCGTAGCCGACGGCGAACAGGAACATCAGGAAGACAGATCGACTTGAGCGTGCGGCGAGATCGTGATGCCGAGCTGGCCGATCACGACGGCGGCGAGCAGGGTGGCGGTGACCGAGCCGAGGCCGATGCCGCGGAACGTGAACTTGCCGACGTAGTACCCGATGGCGAGCGAGAGGAAGATCGCGATCTCCGGGTAGCGTGCGCAGCGTCCCGGCGAACCAGTCAAACATGATCACGATCCTCCATTCGGCTTGCGCCGCGCGAGGATGTCGGGCCGGAGCAGCTTGAGTCCCCGCGCCGCGTGGTAGCCGTGGATCTCCTTCACGTCGAGCTTGCGCATGAAGGCGATCGTTTCCGCGGTGATCACCTGGCCCGGCACCATGATCGGGAAGCCGGGCGGGTACGGGATCACGAAGTTCGCCGACACCAGCTCGGGGCCGCTCTCGAGCCGGTCGTCGATCTCGCGGCTGGCGAGCTTCACGAACTCGCAGTTGGCCTCGTCGTAGGCCATGAAGAACGCCGCCCGCATGTGCCCCTCGTTGCTCGCGCCCTTCGGGTTGTCGCGGAAGATGTCGTGGAAGCGGCTGAAGTTCGGCAGGTCCGGCACGTCCGTCATGAGCGACGTCACGCGGGCCGCGAAGGCCGCCTGCTCGGCGGCGCCGCCCTGCGCGAGCCGCTGCTCGATCTCGCGCGAGAGGTCGGCGAGCACCTTGATGAGCAGCGCGGCGTCGCTGCGCGTGTTGTTGATGTTGGTCTGGACGAGGACGCTGTTGCGCGACGTCTTGTTGATCTGGACGTCGAAGCGGTCGGCCAGGAGGTTCTTGAACTGGGTGCCGTCGAAGCCGGCGGCGCCGCAGATCAGCGTCAGCCGCGTCGGGTCGAGCGCGAACTCGTCGTCGTCCCACGCGTCGAGCACGTCCTTCCAGGTGGAGTGCGGCCGCCCGTAGTCCGTGATCCCCGACGGCGCGGAACTCCGCCGGGATCATGTCCTCCGGGCGTCGCGATGCGGAAGTACTTCGAGATCAGCGGATGGCCGTTCACCTCGCGCCGGATCCTGAGCGCGAGCTCGGTCGCCCGCATCGTCAGCTCGTAGCCCTCGAGCTCCATCTGCCGCCGCGCGACGTCGAGCGACGCGATGATCTGCAGGTTCGGCGAGGTCGAGGTGTGCGTGAAGAACGCCTCCTCGAACGGGCCCCTCGACGTGGTGGAAGTCCTCGTCCCACACGAGGATCATCGAGCCCTGCCGCAGCGCCGACATCGACTTGTGCGTCGAGTTCGTCTGGTAGACGCGGATGCGGACCTTGTCCGGGTCCGGCAGCAGGTGCGTGTCGAGCAGCGCCGGGTTCCTCGGATCGATGCGCGCCCGTCTTCGCCGCGAAGGCCTGGTACTCGCGCGCGATAGGCGGGATCGCGATACCGCGCCGTCAAGCGCGGCGGCGGCGCCCATGGCCGTGCGCCGGCGGTGGAACGGGTTGAAGCGCGCGAAGCCGAACCAGGCCTCGTCCCACAGGAAGATCAGGTCGGGCTTGATGGCCAGGCACTCCTCCATCACGCGCGCCGGGTTGTACATGTGGCCGTCGAACGTGCAGTTGGTCAGGTCGACGGCCTTGACGCGGTCGAGCGTGCCCTCGGCCTTGCAGTCGAGCAGCGCCTTCTTGATCGTGCGCAGCGGCACGGCGCCGTACATCGAGTACTGCGTGAGCGGGAAGGCCTCGACGTAGTACGGGCTGCGCGCCGGACAGCACGAAGCCGTAGTGGTGCGACTTGTGGCAGTTGCGGTCGACGATGACGATGTCGCCGGGCTTGCAGATCGCCTGCACCACGATCTTGTTCGACGTCGACGTGCCGTTGGTCGCCGAAGTAGGCGCGCTTGGCGCCGAAGGCGCGCGCGGCCATCTCCTGCGCGCTCTTGATGTTGCCGGTCGGCTCCAGCAGGCTGTCGAGACCGCCCGTCGTCGCCGACGACTCGGCCAGGAACAGGTTCGTCCCGTAGAACTGGCCCATGTCGCGGATCCAGTTCGAGCGGAAGACGGACTTGCCGCGCGCGATCGGCAGCGCGTGGAACGTGCCGATCGGGCGCTGCGCGTACTTCTTGAGGTTGTCGAAGAACGGCGTCTCGTAGCGGTCGCTGACGCCGTCGAGGATCGCGAGGTGGAGCTCCATCAGCTCCTCGACGTTGTGGAACATGCGCCGGATCGGCGCGACCTCGTCGCTGGCGGCCAGCCGCTCGACGGCGCGGTCCGTCAGGAGGTAGACGTCGAGCTCGGGCCGGATGCTCTTGACCGCCGCGGCGAGCGTCGTGGCGAGGGCCCCGGGCGCGAGGGTCGGACGCGTCGACGGTGAGGTGGCGCGCGAGGAACTCGCGCAGCACCGGCAGGTCGTGGCGCGAGCGGAACTGGAAGCCGTCGTAGATCACCACGGCCTGCACGTTGGTGTTGAAGACGGTCCCGATGACCCCGTCCTCGAAGCTGCCGACCTGGACGATCTCGTAGACGAACGGGTCCTCCGGACGCCGCAGGCGCCGCAGCTCGTTGCGCGCGTGCTCCCACCCGCGCGGATCGTTCGGCGTGACGACGAGCACCTCGAAGTAGGGCTTGGCCGCTTCGCCGGGATGGACGTCCGGGGGCAGGATCTCCGCGACGCGCGCCTCGCGCTCCTCGCAGCGGATCCCACGGCCCGGCGTCGTGGCGGTAGGCGCCGGTGAGCAGCGCGGCGGAGATCTTCTGCACGAGCCGCGCGAACAGGCCCGCGTTGCGCTCCTTCAGCGCCTCGCCCACGGTCGCCATGAGCCGGGAGCCCGGGTACGCCCAGTAGTCCTCCAGCGCGGCGAGCTCCGACAGGAGGCGCCCGGCCTCGACGCAGTCGCGCTCGTCGGACTGTCCGCGCGCGACCGACGCCTCCCAGCTCCGTCCGACCGCGGCCAGCTGGCGCCAGCGATCGGTGCGCGCCTCCGCGGCGGAGAAGAAGTCCTTGAGCTCCATCGGCGGGGGCGGCGTCTCGGCCATCGTGCGGCTCCTCCCTCGGGATTCCAGTCTGGTCCGTGAACCCGTGGAGGCCGCCATCCGACCTTGGTCCTAAGGCCATCGGCCATCGGCTGTAAGCCGGACGTCGGATCGCGGAGACGGGAGGATCCGGCGAGAATTCGAGTCTCGCGTGAGGTGACGCCTGTGCCGGGGACAGTCCTGTCGAGAGTCGGGTACGCGAGCGCCGCCATCGTGTTCGCCACCGCGGAGACGCTGCTGATCGCCGGCTTCCTTCTCGGGCGGGCGCAGCGGCGGCGCGTGGAACGCGCGCTCGAGGCGAGCGAGACGGACAGCGTGGCCCTGCGCAGCGCCATCTTCGGCTCGCTCTACGGTCAGGTGGCCGCGCTGGACCGCGAGGGCGTCATCATCGCGGTCAACGAAGGATGGTCCGCCTTCATGAAAGAGGGCGGCGGCGACGCGCGCACGTCCGGCGTCGGCGTCAACTACCTCGACGTGTGCCGGCGCGCGGCGGCGGCCGGCGAGGCCCACGCGCGCGCCGCGCTGGACGCGATCGAGAGCGTGCGGCACGGGCGACGCGAGCGGGCGGTGGTGGAGTATCCGTGCGCGACGTCCTCGGAGAC
Organism: uncultured Candidatus Rokubacteria bacterium; assembly: GCA_963707305.1. Lineage (GTDB taxonomy): Bacteria > Methylomirabilota > Methylomirabilia > Rokubacteriales > CSP1-6 > VGLJ01. The sequence goes on along the minus strand of CAVPPZ010000012.1, from coordinate 261,480 downwards.
GCAGTGGTACGCGATGGTCGTGGAGCCCCTCAGACGTCCCGAGGGCGGCCTCGTGGTCTCGCACATCGACATCACGCGACGCCGGCGGGCCGAGGAGGAAGTGCAGCGCGAGCGCGCCGAGCTGGCGCACGCCCTCAGGGTCGCCACCCTGGGAGAGCTGGCCACCTCGCTCGCGCACGAGGTCAACCAGCCGCTGGCGGCCATCGCCAGCAACGCACAGGCGGCGCAGCGCCTGCTGGCGTCGGCCACGGTGGACCCCGAGGTCCCGGCGGCCCTGCGCGACATCACGGACGCCGCGCAGCGCGCCGCGCAGGTCATCCGGCGGCTTCGCGTGCTGTTCAAGAAGGAACCGAGCGCACCGCAGCCCGTCGACCTCAACGAGGTGATCAAGGAGGTCATCGGCCTGCTCCACAGGGACCTCCAGCGCCGCCACGTGCGCCTGCAGCTCTCCCTGCCGCCCACGACGCCCCGCGTGCTCGGCGACGTCGTCCAGCTCCAGCAGGTGATCCTCAACGTCCTGGTCAACGCCGCGGAGGCGATGGCGGGCGCCATGCATCCCCGGGAGCTGCGCGTGACCGCGTGCGTGCGCGAGCCGGCCGTGGTCTCGATCACCGTCTGCGACACGGGGCCGGGCGTTCCGGCGTCCGACCTCGAGCACATCTTCGAGCGGTTCGTGACCAGCAAGGCCGAAGGGCTGGGCATGGGCCTGTCCATCAGCCGCTCGATCGTGAAGGCGCACGGCGGACGGATGTGGGCGACGCAGAACGTCGAGGGAGGACTGACCGCGCACATCGAGCTGCCCTGCGTGGAGACGTGAGGCATGGCCGAGCCGCGCGAGGCGCCGACCGTGTGCGTGGTCGACGACGATCCGCTGCTCCGGCGCGCGTTGCAGCGGCTGCTCCGGGCCACCGGGTTCACCGTCGAGACGTTCGGCTCGGCGGAGGACTTCCTGGCCGCCGGGCGTGCGTCACCCGTTCACTGCCTCGTGCTGGACATCCGTCTCGGATCGGCCAGTGGCTTCGACCTGCACGAGCATCTGCGCGCGTCCGGCCTGTCGATCCCCACCGTCTTCATCACGGGGCACGACGACGCCGCCACCCGCGAGCGGGCGCGGACGACCGGCGCGGCCGGCTACGTCCCCAAGCCGTTCCAGGAGGACGCGCTCGTCGCGGCGATCCGCGCCGCGCTGGAAGGCCGGCGCGACACGCGCCCGATCAGAGCAGATCGCGCTCCCAGTTGAGGATCAGCCGGAACTGGTAGCCGGTCGTCCTGGCGTTCTCCTGGTCGAGGACGGCGGCGCGCGCGCGGAACCACAGGCCGCGCAGGAACGCGGGCAGGACCCAGGGCGGCCGGTAGTCGACGGTGACGTCGTACTCCGTCTGGTCCGGCACCCGTGCGCGCGTGATCGGGTTGATCGCGTCCCAGCCCCACGCGATGTTGGTGGTGGCGCTCAGCCCGCGCGCGAGGATCTTCGAGAAGTCGTACGCCACCCCGACCAGCACGGCGTGCTCGTTCGCCCGGTTGAAGTCCTGGTCGATCATCGAGAGGTAGCCGGGATAGCTGCCCCACGGGCTCTGGATGTTGTTCCCCGCCCCCGTGATCGAGAACGCGCCGGTGACCGTGAGCTCGCGGTAGATCCCCTGCAGCCGAACGCCGCCCACCTGCGTGTCCCAGTACCGCTCGCTGCCGGGCACGCGCGCGTTGTTCACGGCCCGCTGGTCGGTGAACTGCGCGCCCACGCGGACCTTCCAGTCCTCGTTCACGGTGTGGAGGTAGTCGACCTCCGAGTAGAGCGTGTTGAACATGTTGACGCCCCAGGCATCGTTGAGGTCGATCCGGAGCCCGGGCCGCGGCGTCAGCCGGACGCCGCCGATCGCGACGCCGTCGTGCTGGCCTCGCACGCCGGCGGCCGACGACATGGCCACGAAGTCGTCGGAGTTCCGCGTCTTGATCTCCCAGAGGTAGCCGCCCAGGTATTCCACCCACGACACCTTGCCACCGAGCGTCACGCCCTCGAAGGTGTTGGGTGTCATCCGGTTGTCCTGCGGGTTCACGTAGCCGAGGTCCACGAGCTGCCGGTAGCCCTTGAGGATCGCGTAGTCCTGGTAGCGCAGGGCGCCCCACGCCTCGCCCGGGACGTAATAGCCTTCCTGTCCCGGCTTGAGCAGCAGCGTGCCGTCGCGGTCCTCGGGCGCGTGGAGCGGCGCCGACCCGTAGAAGGTGGCGCCGACCGCGAACGTGTCGAGGAGCCAGCCGGATCGCAGCGACAGCCAGCCCCCGAACGTGAGGGCCTCGTTCACGGTGTCGTCGGGCTTCGTCCGGTTGAAGTAGTAGGTGCGGAAGTGCGCCTTCAGGTCGATGTCCCGGACGAAGGGCGGCAGGTCCTTCATCTGCTCCTTCAGGGGGAGGAAGAGCCGCTCCAGTGGCGCCGGCGGCGGAGGCGCCGCGGGCGCGTCCTCGGCCGACGCCGGTCGCGCGACTCCCGCCCCGCCGATCAGCACCGCGAGCGCGAGCGCCGCGAGACGGCGCGCGCGTGAACCTCCCGGGTTACCGCAGCGTCCATCCATGATGGCCTCCTGACCCCGGTGGCATCCTGACCCCGCACACCTATCATTACGGGGGCGCGCTAGTACGGACGTGCTCTCGCGCCGCCTCTTCCGCCCGTACGACCAACGTCCCATCGCGGCGTCACCCCACGCGACGCTAGCCTCGTGCCGTGGTTTCGCGACGCTCGAGGGTCGCCGGTCTCCTGGGTGCCGCGCTCCTGCTCGGGCTCGTCGTCGCGGCGCCGCAGGCGCAGGAACGGATCCGCCTCTTCGGCATGGTGCAGTGGGTCGGGTCGACGACCATGCAGGTCATGACGGCCGGGGGGACGTCGGTCGCCGTGGATCTCGCGCAGGCGGACCAGTCGTCCTATCAGGCCCTGCGCAACGGCGAGAGGGTCGTCGTCGACGGCGTCGTCTCCACCGACCGCCGCCGGGTCACCGCGCACGAGATCTACCGCGACCAGGGCGCAACCGAGGCGCCCTGACCGCTCCCTCCCGACCAGGCGGTCACCGCGATCCCGACGCCGGGCTCGCCGAAACTCCGGTGAGCTCCGGGACCTCGGGCTTCGTCCACGTGCCGTCGTGATTGACGAGCAGCGTCGCGGCGCGCGCGGCGTCGGACCAAGGTCCGATGGCTCGGTCCGGTCGCCGCTGGCATCGTCGGACCAACGTGACCACGGTGGCGGGCGGGCGCACGGAGCATGGTCGGCGGCGGGCCAACCACCCGCGCGTGCGCGCTCGCGCGTGGCCGCTCGTGGCGGCGCTCGCCCTCGGCGCCTGCACCGTCGGGCCCGACTACACGCGGCCGCCGGTCGCGACGCCGGCGACCTTCCGCGGCGACCTCGCGCCGGCGGCGGCAGCCGTCCCTCGGCGACCTCGCGTGGTGGCGCGTCTTCGAGGACGAGACGCTCCAGGAGCTGATCCGCCTCGCGCTGCGCGAGAACTACGACGTCCGGGTGGCAGCCTCGCGCATCCTCGACGCGCGCGCCCAGGTGACGATCGCGCGGTCGTTCCAGTTCCCCTCGGTCGATCACCGGACCACGGCCGTCTACAACCGCATCGAGGGCGAGCGCAGCGTCATCCAGCCGAAGGAGGACTTCCAGCCTCTGACGGGCTTCGAGCTCGGGTTCGAGCTGGACTTCTGGGGGCGGTTGCGGCGGAGCACCGAGGCCGCGCGCGCCGAGCTGCTCGCCTCCGAGCAGGCGCGACGCTTCGTGGTCAGCACGCTGGTGACCGACCTGGCCACGGCGTATTTCCAGCTCCGCTCCCTCGACCGCGAGCTCGAGGTCTCGCTGCGCACGCTGGCCGCGCGCGAGGATTCGCTGCGGCTCGTGCGGCAACGCGAGACGGGGGGCGTCGCGAGCCTCATCGACGTCCGGCAGGCCGAGATCCTCGTGGCCCAGGCGGCCGAGGTGGTGGTCGACACCCAGCGCCAGATCGAGCAGACGGAGAACACGATCGGCGTGCTGCTCGGCAGGAATCCGGACGCCGTCCCGCGCGGCCGGCCGCTCGGTCAGCAGATCGCGCTGCCGGACGTCCCCGCGGGCGTGCCGTCGGCGCTGTTCGAGCGACGGCCGGACATCCGCCAGGCCGAGGCGAGACTCGCCGCCGCCACCGCACGCATCGGCGTGGCGAAGGCCGACTTCTTTCCGCGCGTGTTCCTTTCCGGCGCCGCCGCCGGCGGCGGCCTGATGATCGACGGCCGCTGGGTCGGTCCCCAGGGCCTGTTCAGCATCGGTCCGCAGATCACCCTGCCGATCTTCAACGCGGGCCGCACCCAGGCCGGGGTCGACTCGGCCGAAGCCCGGACCGAAGAGGCGCTGGCGCAGTACCGCCAGACCATCCTGCAGGCGTTCCGCGAGGTGGCCGACGCGCTCGTCGAGCATCGCAAGCGCCGCGAGTTCCGCACGCAGCAGGAGGCGCTCGTCACGGCCGCGGGCGACGCCGCCCGCCTGGCCGACATCCGCTACAAGGGCGGCGTCACGAGCTACCTGGAAGTCCTCGACAGCGAGCGCCAGTCCTTCGACGCCGAGCTCGGGCTCGTGCGCTCCGACCGCGACGTGCTGCTGGCCGTCGTGCGCCTCTACCGCGCGCTCGGCGGCGGCTGGCAGGACGAGCCCGGGGCCTCTGCGCGAGGCCCGCAGGCAGCACGGAAGGAGCCGTGATGTACGGGATCGGCCGGCAACTCGGGATCGTGCTGACGAGCGTGGCGCTCCTGGCCGCCACCACGGGATGCGACCGGAGCATGGCGGCCAAGACGCCGCCGCCACCGCCGCCGGAGGTGGGCATCGCGACCGTCGAGGAGCGGTCGGTGGACATCGTTCGCGAGTTCACCGCTCGCACCGAGGCGGTGCCGACGGTGGAGGTGCGCGCCCGCATCTCCGGCGTGCTCGAGAAGGCGCTCTTCAAGGAGGGCACCGAGGTCAAGGAGGGCCAGACGCTGTTCGTAATCCAGCAGGACGAGTACAAGGCCGCGCTCCAGACCGCGCGCGCCCAGCTCGCCAAGGCCCAGGCCGACCTCACCCGTGCAAGGGATGCCTCCGTCATCGAGCGCGCGCGCGCCCAGCTCGCCCAGAAGAAGGCCGATCACGAGAAGACACAGAAGGACGTGGCGCGCTACCAGCCGCTCGCGACGGTCCGCGCGATCCCGCAGCAGGACCTCGACACGTCGCTCGCCTCGGAGAAAGCCGCGTCCGCCGCCGTCGACACGTACGCGGCGGAGCTCAAGGACATGGAGCTGCTCCAGCGGACGCAGATCCAGCTCTCCGAGGCGGCAGTGGAATCGGCCAAGGCCGGCATCATCCAGGCGGAGCTGAACCTCGGGTACACCGTGATCAAGTCGCCGATCACCGGGATCATCGGCAAGGTCGCGGTCGACGTCGGCAATCTGGTCGGCAAGAGCGAGCCCACGCTGCTCGCCACGGTATCCAAGGTGGACCCGATCTACGTCGACTTCCCGGTCTCGGAGGGCGACTACATCCGGCTCGCGTCGCGGGTCCAGCTCGATCCGCAGGGACGCCCGCGTGGCGATCGCGCGCCGCTCGAGCTATTCCTCACCGACGACAAGCCGCTGCCGCAGAAGGGCCAGGTGGTGTTCGTCGAGCGCGCGGTCGACCCGAAGACCGGCACCATCGGCGTGCGGGCGGCGTTCCCGAACCCGAGCCGGTCGATCCGGCCCGGACAGTTCGCGCGCGTGCGCGGCGTCATCGAGCAGCGGCCGCAGGCGGTGCTCGCGCCGCAGCTCGCGGTGCAGGAGCAGCAGGGCGCGAAGATCGTGTTCGTCGTCGGGACGGACGACAAGGTCGCGATGCGGCCCGTGACCCTCGACGAGCGCATCGGCGACGCGTACATCGTGAAGTCCGGCCTGAAGCCGGGCGAGCGCGTGATCGTCGAGGGCGTGCAGAAGGTGCGCCCGGGCATGCAGGTGAAGCCGGTGCCGAAGTCGAACGCCACGCCGCCCGCCCCGAAGGCGGCCACCGGGCCGGAGGCCGTCCGTGGCTGAGTTCTTCATCCGCCGGCCGATCGTCGCGATCGTGATCGCGATCGTCACCGTGCTGATGGGCCTCTTCACGCTGACCGGCCTCAGCATCGAGCAGTACCCGTTCCTGGCGCCGCCGCTCATCCGCGTGACCGCGAACTATCCCGGCGCCTCCGCGGTGGCGGTGGAGCAGTCGGTCGCCACGCCGATCGAGCAGGAGGTGAACGGCGTCGAGGGCATGATCTACATGCAGTCGTCGAACACCAGCGACGGCCGCATGCTGCTCGACGTCAGCTTCGCCGTCGGTACCGACCAGGACACGGCGAACGTCCTCACGCAGAACCGCGTCAGCACGGCCCAGGCGCGCTTGCCGTCGGAGGTCGTGGCGCAGGGCGTGACCGTCAAGAAGCAGAGCCCCAGCATCCTGATGGTGATCTCGGTCGCCTCCCCGAACGGCACCTACGATGCCAACTACCTCATCAACTACTGCAGCATCAACCTGCGCGATCAGCTGCTCCGCATCCCCGGGGTGGCGCAGGTCGACCTCTTCGGCGGCGCCGACTACGGCATGCGGATCTGGCTCCGCCCGGACAAGATGGCCCGGCTCGGCATCACGCCGGCGGACGTCATCAACGCCATCAAGGAGCAGAACCTCCAGGCGCCGGCCGGGCGGATCGGGATGGCGCCGTCGCCGAAGGATCAGCAGTTCACCTACACCGTGTCCGCGCCGAGCCGTCTCGTCACGATCGAGCAGTTCGACAACATCATCATCCGCGGCACCGAGAGCGCCGCCCAGGTCCGCATCAAGGACATCGGGCGCGCGGAGCTGGGCTCACAGGACTACAACTCGTTCGGGCGGCTCGACGGCAAGCCGGCCGGCGCGATGTCGATCTACCTGCTCCCGGGCGCGAACCAGCTCAAGGTGTCCGAGGCGATCTACCACACGATGGCGGAGGCGAAGAAGCTGTTCCCGCCCGACATGGACTACAAGATCGTCTACGACACCACGCCCTCGGTCGAGGCCTCGATCCACGAGATCGTCAAGACCTTCATCGAGGCGCTCATCCTCGTCACGCTGGTGGTGTTCATCTTCCTGCAGAACGTCCGCGCGACGATCATCCCGCTGCTCACCGTGCCGGTCTCGCTGGTCGGGACGTTCATCTTCTTCCCGCTGCTCGGGTTCTCGGTCAACACGCTGTCGATGTTCGGCCTCGTGCTCGCCATCGGCATCGTCGTCGACGACGCCATCGTCGTGGTCGAGGCCGTGATCCACCACATCGAGCACGGGCTCGATCCGGTGGCGGCGACGCGCCAGGCCATGAAGGAGGTGTCGGGGCCGGTTGTCGGCATCGCGCTGATCCTGTCCGCCGTGTTCGTCCCGGTCGCGTTCGTGCCCGGCCTCACCGGCCGCATGTACCAGCAGTTCGCGCTCACCATCGCGATCTCCGTGCTGCTCTCCGCCTTCAGCGCGCTGTCGCTCTCGCCCGCGCTCTCCGCGATGCTGCTCAAGCCCGCGAAGCCCACGCGCGGACCGCTCGGCGCGTTCTTCCGGGGCTTCAACAGGGTCTTCGACAAGGCGACCAGCGGCTACGTCGGCGTCTCGCGGCTCCTGGTGCGACGCGCGACCCTGACGATCCTGCTCGTGGGCATCGTGATCGTTGGCGGCGGACTGTTCGGCCGGCAGCTCCCGGCCGGCTTCATCCCGGAGGAGGACCAGGGGCTCCTCGGCGTCAACGTGCAGCTCCCGCCCGGCGCCTCGCTCGAACGGACGGGCGCGGTGCTCACGACGGTCGAGGACATCGTGCGCAAGACCCACGGGCGTCGAGGCGTTCGCGACGATCGGCGGCTACGGGCTCGTGACCAGCACCTACCAGCCGAACTTCGGCACCGTCCTGGTCCGGCTGAAGCCCTGGGACGAGCGCCACGGCGACGCCCTGCACGTGCGCGGGATCATCGCCGCACCTGCAGCGCGAGTTCGCGCCGATCCGCGAGGCGATCGTGTTCCCGTTCAACGTGCCGACGATCTCCGGCTTCGGCGCCTCCGCGGGCTTCAGGATGCTGCTGCAGGATCGTAGCGGCACGCTGTCGGTGGAGGATCTCGGCGGCCAGGTCGCGCAAGTTCCTCGCCGCCGCGCGGCAGCGGCCCGAGCTGGCGAACCTCTTCACCTCGTTCGATTCGAACTATCCGCAGATCAAGGTCGAGCTGGACCGCGAGAAGGCCCGCAAGCTCGGCGTGCCGGTCAACGAGGCCTTCCAGGCGCTGTCGGCCGCCCTCGGCAGCAGCTACGTGAACGACTTCAACCGCTTCGGCCGCCTGTACCGCGTGTACGTGCAGGCCGAGGCCGACTATCGCCGCCAGCCGCAGGACATCGGCGAGATCTTCGTGCGCAGCAAGACGACGGAGAGCATGGTCCCGCTCTCCACGCTCGTCACGATCAGCTCGATCGCCAGTGCCGAGATCACCACGCGCTTCAACCTCTTCCGCTCGGTGGAGATCAGCGGCGCGCCGGCACGCGGCTACACCTCCGGGCAGGCGCTCGCCGCGCTCGAAGCGGTGTTCGCCGCAGACGATGCCGAAGGAGATGGGCATCGCCTACTCCGGGCTGTCGTACCAGGAGAAGACGGCGCCGCCCGCGCTGCCGACGCTCGATCCTGGCCGTCGTGTTCGTGTTCCTCCTGCTCGCCGCGATGTACGAGAGCTGGCGGCTGCCCTGGGCCGTGCTGCTCGGCTCGCCCCTGGTCGCCCTCGGCGCCTTCTTCGGCGTCTGGCTCATGGGCTACGACAACAACGTCTACGTGCAGATCGGTCTGATCATGCTGATCGGGCTCGCCGCGAAGAACGCGATCCTCATCGTCGAGTTCGCCAAGGCCAAGCACGATGAGGGCAAGTCGGTCGAGGAGGCGGCGCTGGAGTCCGCGCGCCTGCGCTTCCGCCCCATCCTGATGACCGCCTTCGCCTTCATCCTCGGCGTGGTGCCGCTGATGCGCGCGAGCGGCGCCGGCGCCGGCGCGCAGAACGTGATGGGCACCGCGGTGTTCTGGGGGATGCTCGTCGCCACCGCGCTCGGGCGTCTTCATCATCCCGGGCAACTTCGCCTTCGTCGAGCGCCTGCGCTTCTCGCGGCGCGCGCGCGCGCCGCGCCCGGTCGTGACCGCCGGCGGCGGTGGCCCACGGCGAGCATCCGTGAGCCGGGCCTCGCTCGACGTGAAGCGCCGCGAGCCCCCGGGCCCGACGCGATCGGCTCCTGGGACCTCACGCGCATCCTGCTGGCGGTCGCGGGCATCGGCGGGTTGATCGCCGCGAGCTTCTGGGTGCTCCGTCCGTTCCTGCCCGCCATGGTGTGGGCGACGATGATCGTCGTCGCGACGTGGCCGATGCTGCGAGGGTTGGAAGCACGGCTCGGCGGGAAGCGCGGCGTCGCGGTGGCCGTCATGACGGTGGCGATGCTGGCGATCCTCGCGGCGCCGCTGACGCTCGCGACCATCGCCATCGTCGAGCGGGCCGAGGACGTCGTGACGTGGTCCAGGTCGCTGGTCGCTCACCCGTTGCCGGGCCTGCCCGAGTGGGTCGCCCGGGTTCCGCTCGTCGGCACGAAGATCGCCACGGAATGGGAGACGCTCGCGCGCGCCCCCTCCGAGGAGCTGGCCGCGCGCGTCATCCCTCACGTCCGGGGCATCGCGGTCTGGCTGCTCGCCCGCGCCGGGGGCATCGGCACGCTGCTCCTCCAGCTCCTGCTCACCGTGGCGATCGCCGCGATCCTGTACGCGCGCGGCGAGGCCGCTGGCCGGCGGCGTGCTCGCGTTCGCGCGGCGGCTCGCCGGCGAGCGAGGGCGTGCGCGCCGCCGTGCTCTCCGCGGGCGCGATCCGCGCGGTCGCCCTCGGCATCGTGGTCACCGCCCTGGTCCAGGGCGTCATCGGCGGCATCGGTCTCGCCGTGACCGGCGTCCCGCACGTCGGGCTGCTGACCGCCGTCATGATCCTGCTCGGCGTGGCGCAGATCGGTCCAGCCCCGGTGGTCATCGGTGCGGTCGTGTGGCTCTACGCGCAGGGCCACCCGTACTGGGCCATCCGTGCTCATCGGGTGGGGGCTCGTGACCATGAGCCTCGACAACGTCCTGCGCCCGATCCTCATCAAAAAGGGCGCCGATCTGCCGCTCCTGCTGATCATCGCCGGCGTGATCGGCGGTCTGCTCGCGTTCGGCCTCGTCGGCCTCTTCGTCGGACCGGTGATCCTCGCCATCGCGTACACGCTGCTGATCGCGTGGGTGCGCGCCGGCGAGGCGCCGGCCGCGCCCGCCGCGGGGACCGGTCCCGACGCCTGAGTGCGCTCGGTCACCGGGCGCGCGGGTCCTGCAGGTACTGCTCCGGCGTCACCCGGTCGAAGAGGCAGATCAGCGCCGCGATCAGCCCGGTCCAGCCGGTCTGGTGACTCGCGCCGATCCCCGCGCCGTTGTCGCCGTGGAAGTACTCGTAGAACAGGATCAGGTCCCGCCAGTGCGGATCGTCCTGGAACTTCTTCACGCCGCCGTACACGGGCGCGGCGTCCGCTCCCGTCCCGGAGGAAGATCGCGGCGAGCCGTTGCGCGATCTCCCGGCTCACCTCGAACAGCGTCATCGTGCGCCCGGACCCGGTGGGACACTCGACGCGGAAGTCGTCGCCGTAGAACGCGTACAGCTGGAGCAGCGCCCGGATCAGCAGCACGTTCACCGGCATCCAGATGGGCCCGCGCCAGTTCGAGTTGCCGCCGAACATGCCGGAGTCGGACTCGGCGGGGAGGTAGCCGACGCTGAGCTCCTCCCCGCCGGCGCGGAAGCCGTACGGATGACTCGAGGTGATGGCGCGAGAGCGCCCGGATCCCGTAGTCGCTCAGGAACTCCGCCGGATCGAGCAGCCGCGCGAGCACGCGGCGCAGCTTCGTCTCGTCGACCACGGCGAGCATGCGCCGCCCGGCCACGCCCTTCCGCTCGGGCTGGCTGATGGTGCCGAGCAGATCGGGACGCGCCTGGTTGAACGCGCGGACGCGGCGACGAAGCGCGGCAGCTTCGACAGCACCTCCTCGGGATAGACCGTGGCCGCGCAGAGCGGAAGCAGCCCCACCATCGAGCGAATGCCGAGCCGCATGGCCGGTGCCGTCGGGCAGCCGCAGCACGTCGTAGAAGAAGCCGGCGTCCTCGTCCCACATCTCGTCCTGCCGCTCGCCGATGTGGTCCATGGCCGCCGCGATGCCGACCGAAGTGCGTGTAGAACCGGACCGCCATCTCCTCGTAGGTCGGGGTCGTGCAGCGCCAGCTCGAGCGCGATCTCGAGCATGTTCTGGGCGTAGAGCGCCATCCAGGCGGTGCCGTCGGCCTGCTCGAGGCATCCGCCGGTGGGCAGCGGCGCGCTGCGATCGAACACGCCGATGTTGTCGAGCCCGAGGAATCCGCCCTCGAAGACGTTGCGCCCCGTGCGGTCCTTGCGGTTCACCCACCAGGTGAAGTTCAGGAGCAGCTTGTGGAAGGCGCGCCGCAGGAAGTCGAAGCGCCTGGTCGCCCAGCTGCTCGCGCTGGTAGCGGTACATGAAGAGCGTGGCCCACGCGTGCACGGGCGGATTGACGTCGCCGAAGTTCCACTCGTAGGCGGGGATCTGGCCGTTGGGGTGGAGGTACCGCTCGCGCAGGAGGAGCTCGAGCTGCTCGCGCGCGAAGTCCGGGTCCACGAGGGCGAGCGCGAGCGCGTGGAACGCGAGGTCCCACGCCGCGAACCACGGGATACTCCCACTTGTCGGGCATCGAGATCACGTCGGTGCAGACCATGTGGCGCCACTCGCGATTGCGGCCGGCGTTGCCGTCGCGCTCGGCCGAGCCAGCGGGTCCACGTCGTACACGTAGGTCTGCTTGCTCCACAGCATCCCGGCGAATCCCTGCCGCACGACGCGCGCGCCGTCGAGGTCCACCGACGGCGGGATGATCGCCTCGTAGAAGGCGTCGGCCTGGCGGCGGCGCTCCGCGATGAGCGCGTCGAACCCGGCGAAGGGATTCGCGCCTCGCTCCAGTCGGTTCCTGGCCGAAGCGCAGCCGGAGGGTGCGCGTGGCGCCGCCCGGCGACCTCGAGCTCGATAGTGGAAGGCCGCCTTGGTGCCGCAGCCCGTTCGGGATTCACCGCCGTCGGTCCGGCCGTCGCACGACGTAGTCGTTGATCCCGTCCTTGACGAACGGCGTCGCGTTGGGCTGCCGGTAGAGCCGCGCGGTGTTGGTCTCGTTCTCGGTGAACAGGAGCTCGCCCGCGCCCTCGCCGTACAGATAGCGCGCGCCCCAGCTCGGGGTGCGCGCGCGCAGACGACCGTGGCGCCGAGGCCCTGTCGCCGCTCCAGCGTGGGGCGTGGCGTCGTCCGGCGTCCGCCACCAGGTGTTGCGGAACCAGAGATGCGGCAGCACGTGCAGCGGCGCGGCCTCGAGGCCGCGGTTGTGCACCGTGACCCGGATGAGGATCTCCTCCGGCGCGGCCTTGGCGTACTCGACGAAGACGTCGAAGTACCGGTCGTCGTCGAAGACGCCGGTGTCGATGAGCTCGTACTCCGGCGCGCGGCGGCCGCGCGCGCGATTGGTGCTCACCAGGTCGGTGTACGGATACGCCTGTTGCGGATACTTGTAGAGCATCCGCATGTACGAGTGGGTGGGCGTGCTGTCGAGGTAGTAGTAGTACTCCTTCACGTCTTCGCCGTGGTTGCCCTCGCCGTTCGTGAGGCCGAAGAGCCGCTCCTTGAGGATCGGGTCGCGCCCGTTCCACAGCGCCAGCGCGAAGCAGAGGCGCATCTGCTCGTCGCAGAACCCGGCGATGCCGTCCTCGCCCCAGTGGTAGGCGCGCGAGCGCGCGTGGTCGTGGGGAAAGGAGTCCCACGCGTTCCCGTCGCGGCTGTAGTCCTCGCGGACCGTGCCCCACGCGCGCTCGCTCAGATACGGGCCCCCAGCGGCGCCAGGCGGCCTCGTTCGTCGCGTGCCTGCCGGAGCCGCTCGTGCTCGACCGTGGCCGGAGGGTTCATCGTCATGCTCCTTCACTCGGCGCGCTGCACCGGCGGCAGCCGGTACGATCCGTCGAGGATGGGCGTCTGGGGACCGTAGAAGCGCATGGTCAGGTTGAAGGGGCCGTCCGGGGCGGGCAGCCAGTTGGAGCGTCTCGTCGGGCCGCGCGTGCTGGATGGCGATCGTGATCGACCCGTCCGGCCCCCGCGTCAGCCCGTCCGTCGTGCTGCCGATGCTGTAGCGCCGGAACTCGTTCTCGACGAAGTACATGTCGTCGGCGTACAGCGCCAGGTTCCAGAAGACCGACACCGGCGGGAGCTGGTCCTTCGGGAAATGCAGGACGTACGTTCCGCGTGCCGATCAACGGCTCGTCCTTTTCGTCCACCCCGCAGTTGGGATAGAGCACCTGCTCGGCGAGCTGGCCGCCGATCATGTACTTGGCGAGCGCGGCACGCAGCGCGAAGTCGTGACCCGCTCGGCCTCCCGCCGTGTTGTAGCGCCAGCCGTTGGTCGTCTCCCCGAGCGCCTGCCACCGGCTGTCGACGATCTCCTCCGCCACCCTCGCGGCGCGAGCCAGACCCGGCGGGCCGCGTTCGTCGAGCGACTGCCATTCGAACCCCTTCGCGACGCTGAGGCCGATCTGATGGAGCGCGGCCACCATCGCATCGTCGACGTCGGCGCTGAGCGGGAGCGCTTCCTGCATCGCGCGGCCGAGGCCGGCGAAGAACCGGAGGTCGTCAGGGGCGCTGCCGGGAAACGCTTGCCACGCCCCCAGATCGGGCGCCTGGTACCTCAGGCCGTCGCGGAGATACGCCGAGAGCGGCATGAGGTGGAAGCCCTTCTGCGCGTCGACCGCCGCGGCGAGGTCCGCCTCTCCGCTCACGAAGATGCGAACGGCGGCGACGCCGATGTGGGTGCGCGTCGACACACGCGTCATGGCGCCGGGGATCGCGCCGCGGAAATCGGGCCCTGTGATGACGTAGTCGCCGGGCTGCGGCCCGTGAATGCCTCCGACGTTGCGCACGACCTCGTCGAAGGCGTCGCCGATCTGGACCAGGTACCAGCGCGGGTCCGCGAGCGCCGGCACGTGAAGCACCGCGGGCTCTTTCCACACGTCGTACGACGCGTAGGCGTCGATGGTCACGTTGTTGGGCGTGACGACGAACCGGTCCCGGGCGGTCTTGAGCTCCGGATACTTGCGGAACGTATTGACGCCCGTGGCGCCCACCCGGCCCGCCGCCTGGCCCGTGACGAGGAAGCAATGGAGCGGGAAGCCCCACAGGTACGCCTGCACGGCGAGGGTATACGCGTTCTCTTCCCGGACGTGATCGGCGGACGTCGTGCCATTCACTTCACGAACACGGTGTTCCAGTCGTCGCGGACGCTGATGGTGGTCCATCCTCGCTCCTTGCTCATCTGGACGATCCGCTCGCGCCCGCGGCACACGCGACGGGCGCGGGCTCTGCGCCGTGTATTCGAGCATCTGGATGTCGCCGTTCGAGTTCCCCGCGCCTGGTTCGTCCGCGCCCGACCGCCTTCCGATGCGCACCACCTTCAGCCGAACGGTCCGACGTTGAACGTGATGCTCACGATGCGTCGAGCATGCCGATCACGACGAAGCGCCATGGCGACGAGCAGGGCGAGCGAGACCGGAACGCTCGGCGCGATCAGCTGGTCGCTCCGCAGCGCCTCACGCTCGCGGCGGCACCCGGCATGAACGTCAGGTGATAGCCGACGCCGGCCACGATCATCATGAGCGGGCGCCAGCAGCGCGACGCCGAAGCGGACGCGCCGGCGCCACGCTCTTCAGCACCTGGCCGGCGCACCTTTGCACCTGGAGATCGTGAAGCCGAACCCGATCAGCGACAGCGACGTCCGGATCACCGACATGAGCGTGCGGTCCGCGCTCATGCGCGTGCGCTGGAACGACATCCCGGTGCGCCGCGCCGACAGCTCGACGAGATCGACTCCGGATCCGACTTCACGGTGGCCGGAGCCGCCTTGGAGCTCGCGCTGGGCCATGAGCCTAGTGAAGCGGGACGAGCCGCCGCCGGAAAGGAGACCCGTGCATGCGAGGTCGTTGTCGTATGGCACGCGCGGCAGAGCAATCGGACTTTCGTCCGATGCGCGCTCGATGCCGGATGCCGTTCCCACCCACCATGTCATGCGAACGCGTGAGCGTCTTCTCTCATCTCCCGATCCACCGAAGGCTCGACCGGCGCCGGCCGCCCGGCAATCCGACCTTTGGCGTATGCAGCAACGACGCATACGACCAACATCCGATGGGGACAACGCGCACCACCGTGCGACCCTCGCGGTTCCCCAGCACGAGGTCCGCATGCGCCCGAGCGAGACGAACGCGCCGTAGCCCGGCCCGCTCAGGACCCCTTCGTCAGCGCGTCGATCGATCTCGACCAGCAAGGCGCCGTCGAAGGGCTTGCGCAGGTAGTGCGCCGTCCCCGTCCGCCGCACGCGCTCGCGCGTGGCCGCGTCGTCGAAGGCGGTGATGAAGACGACCGGCACGCGCGAGCCGGCGGCGTCCAGCGCGTCGTACAGGTCGAAGCCGCTCATGCCCGTGAGGTGGACGTCCAGCACGAGACACGCCGCCGTGGCGAGAGCCGCGGAGGCCAGGAAGTCCTCGGCGGACGGGAAACGTCCGGACGTCGTAGCGTCCGTCCCCGAGCAGACGTTGCACCGCGCGGCGCACGGACGGGTCGTCGTCGACGACGCAGATCTCGCGCACCGGCCGTGCGCATCGGACGCGTCCGGGCGTCAGCACCTCACGGGGTGCGCCCGGACAGGTCCAGCACGCGACCGGCGCGGAGGACGGTCAGCGTGAACGGCTGCCCCGTGCCGAGCTGGTTGAGGATCTGCCGGATCTTCACCAGGTCGGCGGCGCTGTTCACCGGGATACCGGCGACGTTCAGCAGGATGTCGCCACCGACGATCAGCCGTTCTCCGTCGATGGTGGCGGTCGACGTCCCACCCCGCAGGCCCAGGGTCTCGCCGAGGGAGCCTTTCGCGACGACCTTGACCAGGTACCCGAGCTGACCGGGCGGCAGGTTCAGGATGTCTCCCTGCCGGTCGGTGAGGAGCTGGCCCTCGAGCCCGGTCCACACCGAGCGGCGCTCGAGGAGCAGCTCGCGCGCGGTGTTCGCGGTCACGACGAAGCCGAGCCCTTCGCTGCCGCCGCCCTTCGAGATGTTGTGACTCACGATCCCGACGACGTCGCCGGTCAATCCGAACATCGGGCCCCCGGAGTTCCCGGTGTTGATCACCGCGTCGGTCTGGAAGAACTCCGCGAGCGGCATCGAGCGATACACCGTGTTCGGCGCCCAGCGCGCGCTGATCCACCCCACGCTGAGCGAGTGGCTCAGTCCGTACGGCGCGCCCACGACGAGGACCTGGTCGCCCACGCGCACCGCGTTGGTATCCGCGAGCTTCGCGACCCGCGCGCCCGCCGGCACCCGTGAGAGCCGGAGCAGCGACAGATCCGCCGCCGGCTCCGACGCGACCACGGTGGCCGGCACCGTCTCGCCGCCCAGGAACTCCACGGTGACCTCGTCCATCGCGTGGACGACGTGCGCGGCGGTCATGACGTCGCCTTGCGGAGAGATGAGCACCCCGGCGCCGGTCTCGCTGAAGTGCGTCTCGGTCCCGCCGGCCGAGATCTCCCGTCCCTTGGCGCGGACGACGACCACGGAGGGGGTGACGGCGCGGGAACACCTCGCCGACCGTCTGTGCGTCCGCCGGGTGAGCCACGGCGACGAGGACCACGACGATCAGGAGGAGCGCGCCCTGCTTCACGGTGGCCCAGCGTGGCATCCTTCGGGCGCGGGCGGGATACGACCTTCGTCCGATGAGGGGCGCGACGTCTAGCGCGCCGCGCTCGTCATGCCGGGAAGGCCCGCGCGAATCCGGCGCGAGAAGTCCGGCGCCTCATCGGCGGCGCGTGCGCGTTCGTTGATGCGGCTCTCCGCGCGCAGCGTGACGAACGGCATCGTGCGGTCGATGGCGCCGAGCTCGTAGGCGAGCTCGTCGAGGTAGCCGTTGAGGAGGAGCTTCCAGCTCCGCCACGATCCCGCCACGTCGGGCGGCACGTGACCGCGGATGGTCGTCGTGCAGTTGTGCGTCAGCGCGTTGTACCACTCGGGATGCTCGCGCAGCCGGTTCAGGTAGCGCAGGTAGTCGAGGAACATGTGCCGGATCCCCTCGGGACGCGTGCGCAGGCGATACAGGTAGACGTCCTCGCCGCGGGCGTTGGTGCGCTGGCGCACGAGATCACGCTCGTCCGCGACCACGTAGATCAGCTCGTACTGCTTGAAGAAGCCGCGAACGGCGGAGTAGGTCTCTCCGCGTTCCTTCCGGGTCTCGATCGAGAACGCGACGAAGGCGCCGTCGTCGAACCCGAAGCTCATGATGGTGTGGGCGATCATCGGCGAGCCCCAGTACGAGATGAAGAGGTCGAGCGAGCGGAGCGCCGACAGGGACACGCGCCGGTCCTCGTAGCGCGACGTGTACTCGGTCGGCGTGCGGTAGTCGTTGTTGCGGACGTTGTGAATGACGACGTCGTCGCCGTCGACGTCGGCCCAGGCGAGCACCGCCACCTCCGGCTGCCAGTCACGGTCGTTACGCGGCGGGATGCGCAGCCACCACCCGAGCAGCAGCGCGACGAGGACGACGAACGCGACGCGCCCGCGCCAGCGCGGACGCACGAAGAGGAAGCCCGCACTCGCGGCCACAAACGCGACGACGAGCATCTCGCGCGTGAGTGTGTCGCGCGGTCCGTCGTAGGACAGGGCAAGCGCGCCCCATGCAACGACCGGCACGACAAGGGCGATCCACCACACCGGCGCCCAGGGTACCTGCCGTGACCGGAGGGCGAACTAGGACTTGAGGACTACGCACGCTTCGTCAGCTCCCGCGGTGCCGGTGTATAGTTGGCGCCATGGCGAAGCCTTCGTTCGTCGTTCCGTGTCCCTGCTGCCAGGCCAAGCTCACGATCGACCCGGATCTGAAAGCCGTCGTCGCGCACGAGGAGCCGCCCCGTCAGCGCTCGACGGCGGACCTCGGCGCCGCGTTCGATCAGCTCCGCTCCAAGTCGGCGGAGCGCGAGGAGCGCTTCAAGCAGCAGATGCAGGCCGAGGCGCAGAAGGGCAAGCTCCTGGACCGAAAGTTCCAGGAGAGCCTGAAGAAGGCGAAGGACTCGCCGGACCCGCCCCCGCGCCGCTACGATTATGAGTAAGACGTAAAGTCCGCCCTCCGGCGAGTGCCGAGCCCCGCAGCCACCCGCGACGGCGACGATCTCCTGCGCGGGCTGCTGCGCAGAGTCAGCCGAAGCTTCTACCTCTCGCTCCGGATCTTGCCGCGCGATCTCCGCGCGCCCGTCGGGCTCGCCTACCTCCTCGCACGCGCGGCGGACACCGTGGCCGACACGCGGCTCATCGCGCGTGAGGCGCGGCTCGCCCATCTCGAGACGCTGCGTGCGGCGTTCGGCGGCGCACCGGCCGATGTCGCCGGCGTGGCCGCCGCATGCCGCGCGCATCGGACGGACGGCGCGGAGGCCGAGCTGCTCGCGCGGTTGCCGGAAGCGATCGCGCGCCTCGAGCGCCTGGCGGCGGCCGACCGGCGCGCCGTCCGCGACGTGCTCGCGACGCTCACGAGCGGCATGACGTTCGACCTCGTCACCTTTGGTGGCGAGGACGCCGCGCACCTCGCCGCGCTCGGCACGCTCGCCGACCTCGACCGCTATGTCTACCTCGTCGCGGGATGCGTCGGCGAGTTCTGGACCGACATGCACGTGGCGCATCGCACGCGCCTCGCCGGCTGGGACGTCGCGCGCATGCGCACGGAGGGCGTGCGCTTCGGCAAGGCGCTGCAGATGACGAACGTGCTGCGCGACGTGCCGAGTGATCTCCGTCACGGCCGCTGCTACATCCCCGCGACCGAGCTCGCCGCGCACGGTCTGGCGCCGGCCGATCTCCTCGATCCCGCCGCGATGTCGAAGCTGCGGCCCGTCTTCAGCGCGCTGCTCGACGTCGCCGCCGCGCACTACGAGGTCGGCTGGCGCTACACGTTCGCGATCCCGCGGCGCGAGTGGCGCATGCGTCTCGCGTGCGCGTGGCCGCTGCTGATCGGCGAAGCGACGATCGCGGCGCTCGCGCGTCACGAGAATCCACTCGCCGCGACGCAGCCGGTGAAGGTGCCGCGCGCCCGCGTGCGGGCGATGCTCTCGCGCTCCATCGCCGCGGTGTGGTCGAATCGCGCGCTCGCCGCCGAGGCGGCGCGGGCACGCGCCTGAAATTCGCGCTTGCGCAGCGCGGACGCACTGGGCAGGGTGAGGGGCGGCAGCTCAACCATGGCCCGATCACGGAGGAGCTGATGGAGATCCCGTCACCGATCCCACCCGAGGTCCCACCCCCCCACCCCGCACCGGCGCCGCCGCCCGTGAGCCGGCCAACCCCGCCCCCGGCCCCGAAGGCGAGCAAGCCGAAGAAGGCGAGCAGCCGAAGAAGGCGGGCGGCGCCAAGAAGGCGTCACGTCCGAAGGCTCGAGCGAAGAGCCGCGCCAAGTCCGCAAAGCCGGCGTCGAAGGCCAAGGCGCGGCGCGGGAAGAAGAAGGCGGTGGCCCGCGCACGCAAGCGACCCCGCGGCCGTCGCTAGAAGGCGTGGGGGGCACCGGAGCCCCCCAAGTCACCAATCCGATCAGATCTACTCCGGCGACAGCTCCAGCAGGACCGCGGGGTCGATCCGCGCGGCGCCCACCTGGGCCCCGAAGTGGAGGTGCGGACCGGTGACCCGGCCCGTCATCCCCACGGTGCCCAGAGTCTCGCCGCGCGCGACCATCTGCCCTTCGGCGACCGCGATCGTGTCGAGGTGGAAGTAGGCGGTGTAGAGACCGAGGCCGTGATCGAGGACCACCAGGCGGCCCGGGAAGAAGTAGTCGCCGACGAGCGCGACCCGTCCGCGGTTCGCCGCCAGGACGGGTGCGCCGACCGGCGCCGCGAAGTCGATCCCGCTGTGCGGGGCGCGGGCCTGGCCGTTGATCACGCGGCGGGCGCCGAATCCCGTCCCGGGCTTTTCTCCCGCGACGGGGCGCACCCAGTTGCCGCGCCAGAGGCGCTCGCCGCTGATCGCGCGGTACGTCGTTCGCAAGCGCTCGCCCTCCTCGACCGCCCGCTTCTCGGTCGCCGGATCCAGATCGACCATCGACTGGGCGACGGTGAGGTGCTGGACCTGGTAGGTCCGCTCGGCGACGGGAAGCTCGCCGGCGACGGTGCGGACGTCCTGCCCCACGGTCACGCGGACCTGCCAGCGGCGCGGCCCCGCCGGCGCGTCCATGTCGATCCCCACCACGGCCGCGTGGCGCATGGCGCTCGGGAAGGTGCCGAGCGGATGACCGTCGAGCGTGACGTCCACCACGGCTCCACTGGGCACGTCGTGCACGCTCATCAGCACGACGTCACCCGCCCGTGGATGGGGAGGCTCCCAGCTGACACGAACGGCGCTCGCGGGCACCGGGGGCGCACCGGCGAGGATCAGGGCCAGAACGAGGGAGAGAAGAGGGAGGCGGCGCGGCGCCGCGGTCACTCCGGCCGCTGCTGCCGGAGGAACTGCTCGATCTCGGCGACGAGCTCGGACGCGGGCGGGAGCTCGCTCTTGCTGCTCTCGTCCGCCGCGGGCTCCTCTTCCTCGGATGCCGCGCGCTCGAGCTTCGCCACGTAGCCCGCGATCTTCGCGTTCTGCGACACGATCTCGGCGAGGTTCCGGTCGAACTGCTTCACCGCCTCGTCGAGGTCGCTCAGGTCGGTGGTGGAGGACAGCATGGTCAGCACCCGCTTCACCAGCGCCAGCGTCGCCTTGGGGTTCTCGATCCCGGAGATGTAGTGCGGGACGTTCGCCCACAGGCTGGCGGTCTGCAGGCCCTTCTCCCGGCACAGAGTGTTCAGGACGCCGACGATGCCTGTCGGGCCCTCGTAGCGGGACCGGCGCGCCCCGAGGAGCGCGCGCAGCTCGGGATCGGTCGCGGTGCCAGACAGGCGCACGGGACGGGTATGCGGCACTTCCGCGAGGAGCGCGCCGAGCGTCAGCACGAGGGTGACGCCGCAGCGCCGGGCGAGCTCCAGCACCGCCCCGCAGTACGTCTTCCAGCGCAGGTGCGGCTCGGCGGCCACGCCGACGATGAGGTCACGCGGCAACGACGCCGACCGCGTCACCGAGAATTCGGTGGCCGGCCACACGACCTCCCGCTCGTTGGGATCGTCGGTCCGGTAGCGGACGAGGGGACGGGTCAGCCCGAAGTGATAGAACTCCTCGGGATCGATCTCCGCGAACTTCTCGGCCTGGAAGCTGGTCGCGAGGTAGCGCGCGGCCGTCGACGCCGCTTCCGCGGCGTCGTTCCAGCCCGGGAACGCCATGATGAGGATCGGGCGCCGCAGGCCTTCGGGAAGATCGTGGACCGTCAGATGGTCCATGCGCGAAAGTTTATCACGCCCGGCGTCGTCATTGGTTGACCCTCTGCGACGCAGGTCGGTAGCATGGGAGCGGCTTTTCACTCTCCGCGCGGAGGTCATCCAGCCATGCCGAGCGTCCGTGGCAAACTCCTGCTGCTCAGCGCCGTGGTTCTCGCCACAGCCGGTTGTGCCACCAGCGAAGAATGGAACACGTGGTACTCGCACAACACGCACTTCGCCTCCTACGACCACATGGGATTCTCGGTGCGCAACACCGAAGGCTCCGCGCCGAAGGTCACGCGCCAGGACATCGCGCTCGCCCGCAACGAGGGATGGTGGGGCAAGCCGATCACCGTCGGGCAGGAGCAGATTCTTGAACGGTAGGACCATCGCGGGCGTCGTCGCGCTGCTGACGATGCTCGTCGCGGGCGCCGCGCTGGCGGCCCCTCCCAGCGACCGGGTCCTCCCGGCGAACCAGTACACGACCGACAAGGGCCGGGCCCTCGGGGCCGCTCACGCGCGGGCGCTCGAAGACCTGAACGCCGGCATCTACCACTGCTGGCCGTGGGTCGAGGTGCAGAAGTCCTCGATCGGGTTCTACCGGCCGAAGAACGTCCAGCAGGACGACCGCTATCTCTCGGTGCGCATCTACATCGAGCAGGAGCCGTCGCCGGCGTTCGCCAAGCTCCGGTTCGAGGAGCGGGCGGCGGCGATGTTCTCGCGCTACGTGGCGCCGCTGCTGCGCCGCATGACGAAGGATCCTGAGCTCGCCGCGGACGCCAAGCTCGACGGCTTCACCGCCATCCTGGAGTGGATGAAGCCGGCGCCGCCCGTCGGCGGGCGGCCCGTCCACGAGACGATCGCGGTGTTCATCGACAAGGTGACCGCGCTCGAGTACCTCTCGGGGCGTTCCGACATCAAGACGCTCACCGGAAAGGCGCGCGTGCTCGGCTTCGACGGCGAGACCCCGCTCGGCGCGATCACCCTCGGTCCGACGTGGGACGACAACTTCGTCCTCACGTTCAAGGTCGCGAACTACGAGGTGGAGAAGGGCGTGAGCTGTAATTGATTGACGTCGGGGGGAGTCCACGACTCCCCCCGACACCCCCCAGTGCGGAACCGCCTTCGTCGCGAGCGCTCGTCGAAGCGATCACGCCCCCTCGCCGAAAATCAACGGCATCGAGCGGTACGGTCGACCGGTTGATCAGCTGATCCGTGCGCCTCGGGAGGATCTGCTGGGGTCGCCCTCGATCGCTTGCCTGATCGCGGCGGCGATCGCCTGAAGCGCGCGGGCGGCGGGGCGGTCGGAAGCGATCGACACGAACGCCTCGCCGCGGTCGGCGGCGGCCGCGAGATCGGCGTCGAACGGGACGCGGCCCAGGAGGACAGTGCCGGCGTCGCGCGCCAGCGCTTCGGCGTCCGGGCCCGGGAAGAGGCCCGCCATGTTCTCGACCAGGCCCAGCACCGGCGCGCGGCCCTGCGCGGCGACCGTCAACGAGCGGCGGACCACCAGCTGGGAGACGTCCGACGGGATCGTGACGACGACGGTGCCGGTCAGCACCGGCACCAGCGACATGACCGTGAGGAGACGATCGGTGCCCGGCGGCAGATCGACGAGCAGCAGATCGAGCGTGCCCCAGTCGGTGTCGGCGAGGAACTCGCGGAGCGCGTTCGCCTCCATCGTGCCGCGCCACGTGTGGGCCTCGTCCTGCGTGGGCGCGTCCCACGTGAGCGGCGCCGCGTCCGACGGGAGCAGCAGGTCCATCGACATCACCTTCACGCCGAGCGCGTTCCGCGGCGGTGTCACCGCGCCGTCGTGGACCACGAGCTTCTCGCCGCGCACGCCGAGCATCTTGGCCATGCTGGGGCCGTTGAGATCGGCGTCCAGCACGCCGACCTGCCAGCCATCGAGCGCGAAGCACGCGGCGAGGTTCGCGGTGACCGACGACTTGCCGACGCCACCCTTGCCCGACACGACCGCGACGATGGCGCGCACACCCGCGAGGCGCGCGCGCAGGCGCGCCTGCTGGGCCTCGACCTGCCCGACGATGTTGGATCCGCCGTCGCCGGCGATGTCCCGGTAACGCTTAGGCAATTTTTGAACTCGCGGGCTCCCGGGCATTGTCTGGACTCGCGGGCTCCCGGGCTTCGCCCGCCCGCTCGGGTGCCCAGGCCGCCCATGCGACCAGGACCAGGGCGCCGAGCGTGACGACGGTGAAGACGGCAGCCCCGGCCTGGAACGTGATGCTGCCGCCCCACGGCGCCGGCACCGACCCGCCGTGGTGATGCAGGATCACCTGCCCCACCTTGTACGCGCGGAACGCCAGGAACAGCGCCACCACGCGGGTGAAATCACGCCGCGTCAGGATCCACCGCTCGAACGGGGCGCGCGGTCGCGCGATGAGATACGGGATCAGCAGCATCGGCACGAGGCCGGCGAGCGCCCAGAACACGAGCGCGCTGATCCGGCGCCCTTCCATCGAGCCGACCACGCCGACGCCGTGCCAGAGCATGTAGAGGCCGCCCACGTAGTAGACGATGCCGTAGACGAGGTAGCCGCGCGCCGCGTTGTGAAACCGCCGCGCCACGACGTCACTCACGCGGCCGGAACCTCGCGCCCCACGTCGAGCGCACCTCGGCGAGCAGCGCGGACGTGATCACGGTCTGGCCGCGTCCGCGCGCGTAGGCCTCCACCGCTTTCACGACCATCCCGCGCGCGAACGACGGGATCGCGTTCAGGCGCTCGCGCGCCGCCGGCTCCCACGTGAGCTCTTCGCTGACGGGCAGCCCGAACGTCATCGTGGCGGGGAGGTCGATCACCTGGCCGCCGTGGGCGCCGGGCTGATAGCCGCACGCGGGATCCTCGGCGAGGTAGTCGCCGTACGTCGCGTACGCGCGGCAGCGGCAGCCGCCGCACACCTTCGAGAACTCGCAGGCGCCACACCGGCCGCCGAGCTTCGGCTCGCGGAGGTCGTCGAAGACGGGCGCCGACCGCCACAGGTCGGCGAAGCTCGCCGATCGGAGATTGCCGGCGGCGACCGGCATGTACGGGCACGGCGTGACGTCGCCCTCGGGCGTGATGCGGCAGTAGTACTTCCCCGCCGGGCACGAGCCGTGCGCGTAGTTCTTCAGCAGCGGCGACGCCGGGTTCAGCTCCCAGATGATCCGGCGGAAGTGCGGCGCGCACTTCGCGCGGATCAGGAGTCCGTCGGCGCGTCCCACCGGCGTCGACCACGGGTCTTCGAACGGGGACGGCTCCGGTGCCGCGGGGGCGCGGCCGAGCAGGCGCTGCACGAAGCTCGGCGGCCCGGCGCCCACGCCCTGCGCCTTCGCGAGCCACGTGAGGATGCGCTCGTACGCGGCGGGATCGATGTCCGTCAGGTCCCGGCCGCGCCCGGTGCGGACGAGGAAGAAGAAGTTCAGGACCTTGGCGCCGAGCTCCTTCGCGAGATCGACCATGGCGGGGACCTCGTCCACGTTCCAGTCGGTCACCGACATGTGGAGCGAGAAGTCGAGGCCCGCGTCGTTCAGCACGCGCGTGGCACGGACGGCGCCGTCCCAGGCGTTCGGCAGATGCCGGAAGCGGTCGTGCTTCGCCGGGTCCGTCGAGTCGAGGCTGATCGAGGCGCCGAGGACGCCCCGCTCCTTCATCAGCTTCGCCTCGCGCTCGCGCAGCAGCACCCCGTTGGTTCCGAACACCGTGGTGAAGCGCTTCTCACTCGCGTGGGCCGCGATGTCCCAGATGTCCTTCCGGAGCAGCGGCTCGCCGCCGGTGAGGATGAGGAAGACGTTCGGATTGACCGCGGCGATCTCGTCGATCACGCGCCGGCATTCCTCGGTGGTGAGCTCGCCGCGCGTGTCGGCGCCCGCGAAGGCCGACATGTAGCAGTGCGCGCACTCGAGGTTGCAGCGCTGGGTGAGGTTCCAGGAGACGGAGTACGCGGTGTACGGGTTGGCAGCGCTGAAAGGTGTCACCATTTCGGGACATTCCCAGGCATCGAACCGGCGTGATACGGTCCGCGCATGGGCCTATTCAACGTCCCGGTGACGCTCATCAATCCCGATGATCCGCAGCGATCGATGCGTCTCGAGCTTCTCGTGGACACCGGCTCCACCTACATGTTGCTGCCGCCCGAGATCGTCGGCGCGCTCGGACTTCCGATTCGTGAGGAGCGCCCGGCCCAGCTCGCGAGCGGTGAGCGCGTCCTCTATGGCGTCGGCGAAGTCCGGGTCAGCCTCGACGATCGAGAGTTTTTCAGCGTGTTCGTCGCCGGGCCGGCCGGGTGTCCGGCGCTCCTCGGTGCCGTCACTCTCGAAGCCTTCGGGCTTGCCGTCGACCCCGTGAACGAGCGTCTCTTTCCGGTCGTCGCTCAGCCTCTAGGGTAGACAGCGACGCCGTCATCGGTCCCGCCCCGGGCCGGTGAGATGCCGGCGAAAGAAGGCGAGCATGTCGGCGCCGGCGGCGCGGGTGTTCTCGCTGTCGCGCGAGTCGAACACGTGCCCGGCGCCCGGATACAGGATGATGTCCACCGGCCGGCCCGCGCGACGCAGCGCGGCCACCTTGCCGGCGCAGTTCTGGGCCACGTTCGGCGTGTCGTCGTCGGCGGCGCCGATCAGCACGAGCGTCGGCGCCTCCACGTCGTCGAAGAGGTTGTTCGCGCGTTCCTGCGCCGCGGGTGGCCAGTCAGGGCGCGGACTGACGCACATCGGATAGAAGGCCACGGCCGCCCGGAATCCTCCGCCCGGCGCGTCGCGTCGATACCGGCCGCTCGACGTGCGCAGGGTCGCGTTGGCGCCCCACGAAAAGCCCATGACCCCGATGCGGGCGGGATCGATGTCCGAGCGGCCGCGCAGGTGCTCGAGGGCGGCGAAGCTATCGCCCGCGACCTCATCGACCGACGCGGGAAAGTAGTGCGGGATCGAGCACTCCGCGGCGCCGCGCCACGTGAAGCTGTCGACGATGAGCGAGGCGAACCCCGCCTCCTCCAGCCGCTCCGCCCACATGCGGACGTGCGGCCGGATCCCTCCGCACGTATGCAGGAGCACGACGGCCGGAAAGGGCCCCGGCCCCTGCGGCTTCCGGAACGCATTGAAGATGCTGCCCGCCGTCGGCTCGGAAGGAAACGGCGGCCGCGCAGTCGCGCACCCGGCGACGAGAAGCGCCGCCCCGATACCCACCGCGACCACGAGATTTCGCATGACCATCATGATGTCGAGCGCGACCCGTCCACGCTTCCACCACTTTCGAGCGCGGGCTTGCCCGCGCCCTCCTTCCTGGGGGAGGCAGGGAGGAGTGCGCCCGAAGGGCGCGCGACGACCGCCGGAAGGGGGGCGAAGCCCCCCTCCGGGTGCGCTAGCGGGGCTTCTTGTTCGAGACGTACCCGGCGATGACCTCGTTCATCGTCTCGCGCGCGTGCCCGATGCCTTCCTCGCACACCGCGAGGTCGATGGTGGTCACGCCCTTCGCGGCCGCGACCTTCTCCACTTCCTCGCGGGTCATGTCGCGCATGAATCCGGCCGGCACGCGGTTGAGACGCGCGGTGGCGTCATCCGTCCACGCGAAGGGCGACGCGGGCGCGGTCTCGCCGGCCGGCGCCTGCGCGGGCTCGAACTTCGTCTTCGCGAGCAGCGTGTCCCAGCCGGCGCCGAGCTTCTCGCGGCCGACCGTCTCCTCGATCATCGGCAGCGCGAGCGAGGTCGTGATGACCGGGATCTTCTTCGAGCGCGCGTACTTCTCCACGCGGGCCTTCGCGCGCCGGCGCAGGTAGGCGTCCTCGACCTCGCGCAGGGCGTCGCGCGCGTCGGCGGACCACTTCACCTGCACGCCCGGCATCGACTCTTCCTCCTGGACGCCGCCCTCCTGCGTCGCGATGGCCTCGACCACGTCGCGGGAGATGATCTGGAACTTGTCCGCGTCCGCCTTGCACACCGGGCAGGTCACGACCGGGTTGGGGCCCTTCACGGTGTAGCCGCAGATCGAGCAGATCGCCGTGGCGGCCTGGTTGTCCGCGCGGAGCTTCGCCACCGCGAGGTCCTCGGCCATGATCTGCATCCGCTCGGCCATGCGCGTGGGCATGAAGATCGCCATGGCCTCGTCGATCACCTTGTTGGTGATGACCGTGTGGCCCTGCTCGATCGCGTAGCGGAGCAGCGCCGTGCGCGCCACGCCCTTGACCTGCGGCGGCACGCGCTCCATGCGCGCCTCCGCCTCCTCCGTCCACGAGATGATCTCCTCGGCCTTCACGTCGAGCGGCGGGTAGAACCTCCCGCCGGTGAGGAGGACGTTGCACGGCGCGAGCCGGAGGAGGTTCTCGGTGTTGGAGCCGAGATCCGTCTCGTGCTCGTCGGAGTGCACGCCGACCCGGCCCATGATCAGGAGCCAGGGCTGCTCCTTGCGCGCGAAGGTCAGGATCTTCTCGAAGCACTTGCCGTCGAGCAGCGTGATGCTGAGCTCGACCCCGTCCTCGGCCGCGAGCTTGCGCCCGATCTCGAGATGCGACTGGTAGATCTTCGCCAGTCCCGTATCGATGATCTCCTCGTGGAGCTGCTCCTGCTCCTTGAAGCGGAAGATCTTCGACGCCTTCTCGTTCAGCACGCCGACGATGCCGTTGAACATCGCGTAGTGAAGATACGGATCATAGACACCAACGGCCTGGAGAGGACGACCCAGCGCTTTCGCGAGCGCGATGCCGATCTTCAGGCCGTGGAACGACTGCGGCGAGCCGTCGACACACACGACGATCGCACCCTGTTGATCCTTGAGGGCGTCCGCGCTGCGGACCACGAGCGTGTCGCGATCGACGTGGCGCACGTAGCGCTCGGTCACCGAGCCGAGCTGGCTGTCCTTCACCGCGCCCATGCCGAGCGCGCCCATCACGACGAGGTCGTAGTCCGACGCCTTCGTGTCCTCGATCAGGACCTTGTAGTGCTTGCCGTCGATCATCTTGCGCTCGAAGGCGAGCCCGGCCGCCGCGGCCTTCTGGCCCATCACGTCCAGGTAGGAGTCGGAGATGAGCTGGAGCCCCATCGCGATCAGCGAGTCGTGGATCTTGCGCTGGCGCTCGAGCTCGTTCTCGTCCTTGTATTCCTCGGGGAGCGTGTACTCCATCTGCTTGAACCGGTAGTCGTGAAGCCGGGCCGCGTAGACGTGGATGCCGGTCAGCGTCGACGCGAACGCCTTCCCGAGCTCGACGGCCAGGTCGATGGCGCGATTCGAGAAGTCCGAGTTGTCGACCGGCACATAGATGTGCTTGTACATGCGCTCCCCCTCTGGAAATGGGGGCCCCGCGACACACAGGCGCGCCTGCGGCGCGACGGACCCCCACTCCCCCTCGCCTACTTCAATTCGAAATCGATCGTGGCCGCGCCCCTGGGGGCAACGGTGATTTCCCTGGTCACGGTCACGGGGTCCTCGTACGACGGACGCCCGTCCTTGTCGACGCCCTTGGGACGGAAGCCCTCGTGCCACATGGTGACCTTGTAGGTGCCGGGCGGGACGCCGTCGATCTTGAAGGCGCCGCGCTCGTCGGTCACCGCGTAGTACGGGCTGTCGTGGACGATCATCCACGCCATCATGTGCGGGTGCGCGTCGCACAGCACGCGCACCACGCCCGGCTTGGTGAGGCGCTTGGTGATGTCGACCATCTGGTCCTTGTTGGGCAGCGCCAGGTTGAAGACGGTCGGCTTGCCGAGCTTGCCGTGGGTGTTGTGGAGGATCCCGTCGGAGTTCTTCACTCGCACGCGGTCGCCGGGGCCGGCCGCCGTGACGTGACCGATGAAGAGACACTTGTTGTTGTCGACGATGACGTCGCCGGTGGCCTTCTTGCCCTTCGTGACGCCCTCGAGGAGGATCACGGAGCCCTTCACGCCGCGGTCCGTGCCGACGATGAGCGCCTCGGACGGCTTCTGATCGCCGCACACGTCGCGGTTCTTGTTGACCCCGATCGGCTCGAGCTTCGGCGGCGCGCCGGTGAAGCGCACGACCCCGGTCAGGGTCCCGCCGTCCTTCACCGCGATCTCCTCGTAGGCCGCTTCACCCGCCGGCGGGCCGCTCACACCGACCGCGGCCCAGCACGCGAGCACGAAGACGCCGATCACTCCACGCTTCACCGATCTCTCCTCACAGCACCGGGTTCAGCAGGAACTCGAGGCTCAGCCAGAGGCCGCGGCTGTACCGGAAGAACCACAGCGGGAACAGCACGACGAACGTGCCCCACACGGCCAGCTCCGTCGTCATCGACCACGAGGGCCACGTGAGGAAGAATCCCGCCACGGCGAGGAGCGTCGTGACCCCGTAGTTGACGTAGATCGCCCCCACCCAGTAGCCCTGGGCGCGCTCGTACCGCAGTCCGCACAGGTCGCAGGCCACGGCCATGGCGAACCAGCCGGTGAACAGCGGCGTCATCCCGCACCGGGGGCAGCGCAGCGCGAGCCCTCGCCGCAGGATGCGAAGCGCGTGCACCCACCTAGTGCTTGGCCGGGGCCGTGACGGCCGCCTTGCCGCCCGCGGTCTTCTTCGCCACCGCGAAGCTGTCCGGCATCAGGATGAAGATGAGCAGGATCGCGATGGCGAGCGGCGTGAAGGCGATCCAGGTCAGGGTCTTGGTCTCGAACTTCAGGTGCATGAAGTACGCCGCCACCAGCGCCGCCTTGGCCAGCGCGAGCGCGCAGAGCAGCACGCCGATGGTGATCTTGGACATGGGCATGAAGACCACGGCGAGCTCGACGACGGTGAGGATCGCCAGCCACCAGAAGATGGCCATGTAGTTCGGATGCTTGTGGGCTGCGGTCGCCATCGTGGGCCGCCCTCCTACAGGAGGTACACGAAGGTGAAGACCATGATCCAGACGAGATCGACGAAGTGCCAGTAGAGCCCGACGATCTCGACCGCGTTGTAGCTGGCGGCCGGATCGGGGCGGTTCAGCACCCACGGACCATCGACAGGAGGTAGATCACGCCGCCGATCACGTGGCAGCCGTGGAAGCCGGTGACGAGGAAGAACGTGGTGCCGAAGAGCGAGGCGCCCCACGGATTGCCGTTGATGAGGAGGCCCCGGTGAATCAGGTGCGTCCACTCGTAGGCCTGCAGGCGAGACGAAGATCAGGCCGCCCAGCGTCGTGTAGAGCAGGAAGTTGATCGCCCGGCGCCGATCGCCCTTCCGGAGCCACTCGAGCGCCTTCACCATCGTGACGCTCGAGCAGATCAGCAGGAACGTCATGAAGGCGGTGAGCTTGATGCCGAGCACCTCGTACGGGTTCGGCCAGTCCGCGCTCGTAGCGCATGATGCCGTAGCCGGCCAGCAGGACCCCGAAGCCAACGGCGTCGCCGGCCAGGAAGATCCACATCCCGAGCTTGCCCCAGCTCTCGGGTGTGAGCGGTGTCTCCGCGGGCTCTGCCGCGTGTGATCGCAGCCTGACTCATGTCGTCTCCTCTTGTCGTGCCGCCGGATGGAAGAACCGCACGCCGCGACGGTACAGCGTCGACACGCTCACGCCGCTCACGCGGATGAGCACGCCGCCGATCACCGCCGCCAGCGCGAACGGGAGCAGGATCAGCCCGAGATAGGGCCAGTTGTACGTGCGATCGCCGAAGGGCGAGGCGATGCAGGTGGCGCAGGCCTCGGCCAGCGCCGGGACGAGCGTCAGCGCGAGCGCGAGCCGCGCGTGCGGCTCACAGGAGGTACACCGCCACGTAGAGCACGGGCCACAGCGCCACCACGAAGTGCCAGTACATGCCGCACGCGCGGAGCCCCGCCGCCGGCGGCGCGAGGAAGCGGCCGCGGCGCACGCCCGCGAGCATGATCGCGAGCCACACGAGCGCGCCGAGCACGTGGAGACCGTGGACGCCGATCAGCGTGTAGAACGTGACGCCATAGGCCCCGGAGGTCACGGTGAGCCCGTAGCCCACGAGCCGGACCCACTCGTAGCCCTGGACGAGCAGGAACACCACGCCCAGCGATCGCCACCGCGGCGAGCCCGCGCATCAGCCGGGGCTGATCCGCAGCGGTCACGGAGTGCCTGGACCATCGCGAAGCTCGACCCGAGCAGCACGATCGTGTTGAGGCCGGTGACGACACCGGCAGCCGCGGCTGGAGTCGGCGGGCGGCCACTGCGCCGCGCCCATGCGGAGCACGAAGTACGAGGAGATCAGTCCCGCGAAGAACATGACCTCGGCGGCGATGAAGAACATCGTCGCGAGGCGCGCGTTCTCGAGGCCACGCCGCGGCTCGCGCTCTCGATCGTCGCCGTCATCGCCGCCGCCGGGCGGCGGCAGCGGGGGCGGCACCCTGCCGTTGGTCTTGCGAGCGACCGGCCGCGGAGGATCGAGGACCGCCGACGAACGCGCTCACCATCGGACGCCCACCAGGAACGAGCCGACGACGAGCGCGGCCATCACGCCGAGGATGATGCGGAGCACGAGTCGATTGCGCTGGCGGTGATCCGGCACCAGCATGCTCATGCCTTGTCGAACGCCAGCAGCGCCAGCAACGCCGGCAGGTAGAGCAGCGACGCGAAGAGGACCCGGCGCGCGGCCGCGGTGGAGCGCGAGCGCGCCTGCAGGGCGCCCGCGGCGACGAACGCGAGGCCGAGCGCGAACGCGCCCACGAAGTAGACCACGCCCGCGAGCCCGATGAGGGTCGGCAGGAGACTCACGACCAGGAGGCCGAGCACGCCGGTCATCATCTGGCGCTCGGTGCTCCCGCCGTGCTCGTCCACCACCGGCAGCACGAGCACGCCGGCGCGCGCGTAGTCGTCACGGTAGAGGCGCGCGATCGCCAGCGTGTGCGGCAGCTGCCAGAGGAACAGGATGCCGAAGAGCACGGCCGCGCCGACGGCGAAGTCGTCGCGCGCGGCGACCCACCCGGTGACGGGCGGCAGCGCGCCGGGGACGGCGCCGACGAGCGTGGCCAGCGGCGTGCGCAGCTTGAGCGGCGTGTAGGCGAAGAGATAGAGCACCACGACGGCCGCCGTCACGGCCGCGGAGAGCACGTTCACGAAGGCCGCGAGGTAGATGACGCCCACGACGGTGACGACGCGTGCCGAACAGCAGCGCCTCGAGCGGCATCAGCCGACCGTCCGGCAGCGGACGCAGGCGCGTGCGCTCCATGCGCGCGTCGACGTCGCGCTCCCAGTACTGGTTGAGCGCGAGCGTGCCGCCCGCGGCCAGCGACCGTCCCGATCACGAGGTGGACGACAGCGGACCCAGTCGGCGGGCCCCGGCAGCGCGACGTAGTAGCCGACCAGCGTCGTGACGAGCACCATCAGCACCACGCGCGGCTTCGTGAGCACGACGAGGTCGGCGACCACGCGCCGGCGGTCGCGCGCGAGCGCGCCGACGATGATTTCGGCGCTGCTCAGCGCCCTGGCGCGGCGTCATGCCGCGCACCAGCCGCAGGCGCGGCGTCGGACGCACGGGCGCCGGCTCGGGCGGCGCCGGCGCGAGCACGCGCACGGCGCGCGAGGACCGCCGCCGCCAGGACCAGGCTCCCGACGAGCCGATGGGTCACCGGCAGGGTGAGCATCGTCACCGGCCGCCGGGGATCCACACCGACGTGAAGCGCGACACGAAGCTGCGCCACCCCGAGCAGCGAGCTGGAGCGTCAGGCAGCGCGATCATCGCGCTGGCGACGGGAGCCGCCACCGCATCGCGCGACCGGCGCAGAGCGCGCCGTGACCGTCGGGCACGAACACGAAGACCGCGGCGGCGCCGACCAGGTGGAGCACGATCCAGCCCGCGTGCGTGCATGAGGGCGCCGAGCACGATCTGGACGTAGATCGACGCCCGCCGCCGCGAGCGTCAGTCGCCGCAGCGAAGGATCGATGCCCTGCACGGGCAGGCGGTGCGTCGCGGACGTGAGCAGCGCGACGGCGACGGCGAGGGCGAAGAACGCCTGCGCGAGGCACCCGTGGACGATCGCGAGCGTCTCCCGCAGCAGCACGACGCGCAGCCCGCCGAGCACGCCCTGCACGACCACGGCGCGCGACGGCCACGAGGCCGAGCCAGCGCAGGACCGCCACCCTCGCGCCAGAGCGCCGCGGCGAGCGCGAGCGTGAGCAGGCCGACCAGCGAGCCGAGCAGCCGATGGCTGTGCTCGTAGAAGATGCCGCCGAC
This sequence comes from uncultured Candidatus Rokubacteria bacterium, assembly GCA_963707305.1. Taxonomy (GTDB): domain Bacteria; phylum Methylomirabilota; class Methylomirabilia; order Rokubacteriales; family CSP1-6; genus VGLJ01. The sequence goes on along the minus strand of CAVPPZ010000012.1, from coordinate 227,890 downwards.
CATCTGCGACCACGGATAGAGGAACATGTTGTAGCCGAACGACGTCGGCCAGTCGGGGACGGCGAGCGCCGAGCCCGTGTTCGTCACGAGCCCGCCGAAGAAGATCAGGACGAACGTGCGCGACGACGGTCGTGACGGCGAGGCGATGCGCCACGGGCTCGGCCGTCAGTGCGCGGCGACCCCCCGACCGGCGCACGCACGCGGCTGGGTCTGTGGAGAGAAGTCCTGCGCTCTCGTCGGGCGAGCTGTACTCGTACGGGCCGCGATACACGGTCGGCAGCGTCGGGCCCGCAGTTGCCGTGCGGCGGCGGCGAGGCGCGCGTCCCACTCGAGCGTGTTCGCGTTCCACGGGTTCTTCGGCGCCCGCTTGCCCGCGAACAGGCTCCAGAAGAAGTTGATGATGAAGGAATCTGCGAGAGCGCCGAGGCCGAGCGCCCCGATGGTCATGATGACGTTCCAGTGCTGCAGCGGCTGCAGGAACTCGTACTGCATCGGGTTGTAGATGCGGCGCATGTGGCCGCCGACGCCGATGATGTGCATGGGGAAGAACGTCACGTTGAAGAAGACGAACGTCGGCCAGAAGTGGAGGTGGCCGAGCGTCGCGTTCATCATGCGGCCGAACATCTTCGGGAACCAGAAGTAGATCGCGGCGAAGACGCCGAAGATCGAGCCGCCGAACACCACGTAGTGGATGTGCGCGACGATGAAGTACGTGTCGTGGATGTAGATGTCGACCGGCGTCGACGCCATGAAGATGCCCGACTGAGGCCGCCGATCACGAACATCGACACGAACGCCAGCGAGTTCAGCATCGGCACCGTGAACGTGGATGCTGCCCGCCCCACAGCGTGCCGAGCCAGTTGAAGGTCTTGATGGCCGACGGCACGGCGATGACCATCGTCGATCATCATGAAGCCGTGCCGAGCGCGGGGTTCATGCCGCTCTGGAACATGTGGTGGCCGCACACGATCCAGGAGAGGAACGCGATCGCCGATCATCGAGAACGCCATCGCGTGGTAGCCGAAGATCGGCTTGCGCGCGAAGACCGGCAGGATCTCGGAGGCGATGCCCATCGCGGGCAGGATCAGGATGTAGACCTCGGGGTGGCCGAAGAACCAGAAGAGATGCTGCCAGAGCAGCGGCTCGCCGCCGCCCGACGGGCCGGAAGAAGCTCGTGCCGGCCATGCGATCGAAGAGCAGCATCGCCACGCGCCGACGTCAGCACGGGCAGCGCGAGCAGGAGCAGGATCGCGGTGATGAAGAGCGACCAGATCACGAGCGGCATCCGGAACCAGGCTCATGCCCGGCGCGCGCATGTTGATGACGGTGGTGATGTAGTTGATCGAGCCCATCAGCGACGATACGCCGAGGATGAAGAGGCTGATGCACCAGAGGTTCTGGCCCCAGTTGACGCCGGTGTACTCGACCACCGCCGACAGCGGCGCGTACGACGTCCAGCCCGCCGGCCGCGTACCGCCCGGCACGAAGAAGCCGCAGAGCATGATGACGCCGGCGGCGAACGTCGTCCAGAACGAGAGCATGTTGAGCATCGGGAACGCCATGTCGCGGGCGCCGATCATGAGCGGGATGCAGAAGTTGCCGAAGCCGCCCGACCAGGATCGGCATGACCACGAAGAAGATCATGATGGTGGCGTGCATCGTGAAGGCCATGTTGTACTGCGACGGCTCGAGGATGCCGCCCGTCTCCTGTCAGGATGCCGGCCATGCCCGGGCACCGGCGTCTCCGGCCACGCGAGCTGCCAGCGGACGAGCAGCGCGAGGAGGCCGCCGAGGATCATCATGACGAAGCCCATGAAGAGGAACTGCTTCGCGATCATCTTGTGATCGGTCGAGAAGACGTACGTCCGCACGAAGCCCAGGTCGTGGTGATCGTGCGTCGTCGCGTGACCGTGCGCCGTGGCGCTGTGCGCGCTCATGACTTGGGTTTCTCCTCTTGCGCGGGCGCCGCGGCGCCCTTGAGGTTCTCCGCGGCCCACTTCTCGTAGTCGGCGGGGCTCTGCACGTAGACCCAGCCCTTCATGCCGGAGTGGCCGAAGCCGCAGAGCTCGGCGCACGGCCACTCGTACTTGCCGGGCTTCGTCGCGTCGAACCAGGCCGCGGATCTCGCGGCCCGGCACCGCGTCCTGCTTGATGCGGAAGTTCGGCACGAAGAAGCTGTGGATGACGTCCTGCGACTTCAGGATGACGCGGATCGGCTTGTTGACGGGGACGTGCATCTCGTCGAGGAACTGCTTGTCGTCGTCGGTGCCGAACTTGCCGTCGGGCCCGGGGTAGGCGACCTCCCAGTTGAACTGCTTGGCGGTGACCTGGACCACGAAATCGGTGGGTGGCTGCGACATCTTGATCTTCGACCACGCCGGCACGCTGAGGAACGTGAGCACGACCAGGATCAGCGCCGGCACGATCGTCCACACGATCTCCAGCGTCGTGTTGCCGTGCGTGTACCGCGCCCGGCGTCCGGGCCGGTCGCGGTACATCACGAGGAACGCGATGAGCGTCACGAACACGAGGATCCCCGTGATCGCGGTGATCGCGTAGATCAGGTGGAACAACCAGTCGATGTCCCCGCCGAACGTCGAGACGTTTTCGGGCAGCCACCAGTTGAGCATGCTGGTCCTCAGCCTCCCCGGCTGACTACTTCTTCACCATCTCGACGGTCACCTTCGTGGTGGCGCCGGGCTTGACCTCGACCTCCTTCGTCACCTTGCCGAGCGTCTCGTGCCACACCTCGACCGTCTGCTTGCCCGCGGGCGCGTTCTCGATCTTGGCGACGCCGTTCGCGTCCGTGACGCCGAAGAAGGGATGCGGCATCACGGCCACCCAGCCGAGCATCCAGCGAGTGGACGTCGCAGGTGACCTTGATGAACTCCGGCTTCTCGAACTTCTCGGTCATCGTCTTCTTGAACTTCGGCTGCGCCTTGTTGATGGACGGGTTCGCCGTCGAGTACGTGTGGATGTTGTGGAGGATGCCGTCGGAGTTGATGATGTCGATCTCGCCCGGCGTCATCCCCACCACGTGCGGGTGGAACGTGCAGCCCTTCTGGTCGATGGCGGCCTTCTTCGCGGTGGCCTGGCCCTTGGCGCCGGCGATGGACGCGACCGCGTTCGCGAGGCCCTTGTTGCCGCCGACGACGACCTTCTCGATCTTCGCTTCCTTGCCGCACTGCTCGGTGTCCTTGTTGACCTTGAGCGTCTCGACCTGGGCCGGGCCGTTGTACTTGACCTCGACCTCGACGGTGCCGCCGCCCTGCGGCGACGGCGGGATGCGGAGCGATGAACCATCCCGCGCCGCCGATGAGCGCCACGACCGCGATCCCTGCCAGAGCCTTGCGCATTGCTCCATCTCCTTCAAAAGGATGGCGGTCGCCCGCCATCGTGATCTTCGTCTTTCGCACGAACCCTATCGCCCGCGGCCTCGCGAGGCCGCACGCACGACGAGGAGCATTGCCACCAACGTGAGGAGCGCCACGACCGGAGGAACGACGAAACGGCGGTTGGACTGGGCCGGCTCCAGCCGCAGATAGTACCACGACGTCAGCGACATCCTGGTCCCGGTCTCCCCCGCGCCGCCGTCCCACGCGTGGAACGCGACGGGCACGAACGTGGACGGCTGGAAGGTCGGCCGCTCGTCGCCCTTCCCGGCGAGCGGACGCTTGATCACGACCCGATACTGGCCGTCCTGGTACACCGACTTCGAGACGATCTCGCCGCCGTCGAGCGCCTTGATCTTCGTCGGGCCGTTCGCCGCCGCTTCGCCGCCCTTGCCGCCTTCCCAGCGCAGCAGATAGACCGGCGTCGTTGGCGTCGCCCATCAGGAAGTACGGCCGCTCGGTGCCCGCCACGAACTTCGCCGGGAACTGGAGCGACACGGCGTCGGCGAACGTCTTCTTGGCCGCGTCGGGCGCCGACTGGCTCGGATCGTCCCACGTGAGATGGAAGGCGATCTCCTTGTCGTTGAACACCGCGCGCACGACGAGGAGATCGATCGCCGGGTTGAAGTTCCGCGGATCGACGATGACCTGCCCCATCAGCGGGATGTTGTTCGGCGCGACCTTCGTCCAGTACTCGGCGTTCGGATCGTCGGGGATGTCGCCCGTCACGCCGTTCACCGTCACCAGCGTCGCGTAGTTCAGCTTCGCCGGCCCGAGCGACAGGATGTAGTTCGTCAGGTGCCAGATGTCCTCGGGCTTCTCCACGCTGTCGATGAACGACGGCATCGGCGTCCCGAGCACGCCGGCCGCGAGCCGCAGCGCGATCTCCGTCCGGTCGGCGCCGCCGCGGAACGTCCACGGCTTCGTGAGGTTCGCGGGGGGAATCGGCGAGCCCCAGTCGTCCTTCAGCTCGGGCCGCGACGGCCCGTCGGCGCGCCCGGCGATGCCGTGACACTTGTGGCACTCGATCGCCTCGAACATCTCCTTCCCGCGCTTGATCGACGCCTCGGACGACGCCACCTCTTTCGGCAGCTCCTGCTTCTTCGGCGCCTCCTTGAACTTGTCGGCCGCGAACGCCTTGACGTACGCGACGAGGTTCCAGCGGTCCTTTTCAGGAAGAACGTCCCAGGGCGGCATGGAGGTCCCGGGCATCCCCGCGGTGATGATCCGGAACAGATCCTGGTCCGACGGAATCTTGGAGGAGGTCGACCGGATCTTGTAGGTCCCGCTGGTGAAGTCGCGCGGCTTCGGCTCGAGCAGCTCCGCCGCCGCCCCTTTCCCGTCCCCCTTGACCCCATGACACAGCGCACATTTCCGCTCGTAGACGGCCTTCCCGGCCCTCGCGTCCCCCTGCGCCAAGGCCTCCGAAGGCGCAAGCCCGACGCCGACGAAGAAGCTCGCGCAAGCGGCCAGCGACACCGCGACCGCGAGTCGTCCGGCGACGGCTCGGTCTAGGTCGCCGAGAAGGGTCCAGATGCGAGGCGGCGAGGAGCGGCCCGACTGAGGCGTATTCCTATACGCCGCAGGGAGTGGCCCGACGAGCCAACGAAGCAGATGGGCCCTTATCGGCGACCGCCACCAACCATCAGTGGGATTCCCATCGGCGCGGCTGCTGCCCGGTGGCGTCGTAGAGGTACATGATGACCTGCCAGATTTGTTCCTCTGTCAGGCGATCTTCCCAGGCCGGCATGACGGAGTTCCAGGGCGTGGCTTCCTTCGGGAGGCCGGGGCCGCCCTTCGCGATCCGCCAGAAGAGGTAGGCCTCCTGGAGCATCGCGATGGTGCCGGGATCGACGAAGTTCGCGGGCGGCGGGTTGAAGCCGTGCGCGAAATGCCCTTTCCCGTCCAGGTTGTCGCCGTGGCAGTACATGCAGTTGCGGATGTACGTCTCGCCGCCGGCGGCCACGTGCTTCGGGATCCCCGCCGCGTCCTTGCGCAGCGGATTGTCGGCGCCCGCGATCTTGAAGTCCTTGCCCTTGAACTGGATGGCGTCGGGCGGCGCGGGATGGACCGCGCGCAGCTCGGGCGGCGCCTGCGGCTTCGCGGCGGCCTGGGTGTACGCGTAGTAGCCGAGCAGGAGCGGGATCACGATCATGAGCGCCAGGCGCAGGATGCGCTTGTCGCGATCGACGATCGTCGCGTGCATCGGGCGCAGGAACGCGCGCCACGAGTCCGAGTCCGACGACACGTACACGAGCACCGCGAGGAGCACGATGCCCATGTAGAGCGACAGCACGCTGAACGGCGCCGGCGGCCGGATCCCGAAGCGGAAGATCGCGAACGCCACCACGAGCACGAAGGCGGCCTGGAACAAGCGCGAGCGCAGGAGGTTCATCGGCTACTTCAACGTGAGGAGGAAGGAGACGAGATCGGTGTACTCCTTCGCCGTGAGCGTCTGCCCGAACGTCTGCGGCATCACGCCGGGCGGGAAGCCCGCGACCGTGCCCATGCCCTTCGGATCGAGGATCTTCTTCATGATGTAGTCCGGCGTCTGGATCTTGGCGAGCTGCGACAGGTCCGGCCCCACCGGCGTGCCCGGCACGTCCTTGGCCTTGTGGCAGGCGAGACAGCCGCCCTTGCCGATGAAGACGCGCCTTGCCCGGCGTTCGGGTCACCCGGGATCGTCACCGCGGCCGCCGCACCACCGCCGGCCGCCGCGGCTCCCGCCGTCGCCGGGATGTCGTTGAGCGCGACGTCCACGGTGCCGCCCTGCGACTCGAGGAACGCGGTCAGCGCCCACAGCTCCGAGCGGTTGAGCGCGATCGGCGGCTTGTCGACGGCCGGCATGATCGGCGGATAGCCCTCGACGATGTAGGCGCCCGGGTTGATGAGCGACTCGATGAGGTACTGCTTCGCGCTCATGCCCGGCTTCATCTTCGCCGCGCGTCCTCCGACGCCCGGCGAGATCGGGCGCGCGCGTGCCCTTCTGCCCGATGCGGTGGCAGATCTCGCACGTGCCCTTGGTCTTGTAGATCTCCTCGCCCGCCTTCACGAGCTGCGCCGGCGTGACGTTCCCGCCCTCGAGCGACAGCTCCTGCGGCGGCTTCGACTCGATCTGCGGGATGTAGTTCGCGTATCCCGAGTACGAGCCCATCACGACGATCGCGACCAGCCCGACCTTGACGCCGACGGGTACGCGCATGCTACGTCCGCGTCCTTCTCGTCGCTGCCGCCGGCGATCACCGGCGCGGCGTGGCCGTGGGCGTCCGCCTTGCCCTTCTCCTCGAGGCCGCCGAGCCAGAAGATGAACATCACGAGCGCGAAGAAGACGAGCGTCACGATCGTGATCACGTTGGCGGCGTAGCCGAGCGCGGGCGTGACCGCCTCGGCCGACGAGTCGCGCAGGACGCCGTACACGTGCCAGTGCTGGCGGATGCCGGAGCGCGCGAAGCCCATCAGGCCCATCAGCCACGTGAAGGTCACCGCGAGGATGATCAGCACGTACTGCGAGCGCGGGGCGATGGTGCCCCAGCGGATCGCGCCCGTCGAGCGCGCGCCCTTGAACATCGGGATGTCGATGGCCATCACGAGGACGATCGCCGCCGAGCACCGCGCCCACCTGGTAGACGGAGAAGCCGATGCGGACGAGCGACTCCACGAAGTAGCCGTACACGCCGTAGAACGTCACGACGAGCGCGGCCGCCGCGAAGGCCGCCCACTGCACGGCCATGCCCGTCTTCACCCACGACTTCTGCGAGATGCGGTTGGCGCGGCGGTAGAGCACGAACGACAGGAACGTCGTGAGGATCATCAGGTTGACGGCGGTGTTCTTCGCGGACATGACGCCCAAGAAGCCGAGCACCGGGTGGTGCGTGCCGCCCATCGCGCGCGCCTCGTCGAGCGTGACGACCATCGAGCGCGGCGTCGCCCACACCATGAAGCCGATGGCGAGGATGATCAGCATCGGCGGCACGTACTTGCGGTAGCGCTCGGAGCCGGGGATGCGCTCCATGCCGAGCCAGAGGTAGTAGTTCGAGCCGATGAAGAGCACGCCGATGAGGATGGCCTGGATGATCCAGAGCCAGGACATGAAGCCGCCCATCATCGTGATGCCCATCGTCTGGTTGAACGCGTAGATCTCGCGGCCGAGGTAGTAGCCCGCGAACGGCAGCACGATGAAGGCGGACAGGGCGACGAAATTGCCGATGTAGCCCATCCAGTCGTAGCGGGCCCGCTCCTCGTCGGTCTTGGCGCCCAGGAACCGGAACGCCGCGTACGCCGCCGCGATCGTGCCGCCGAACACCACGTTGGCGATGAGGCGGTGGATGTTGATCGGCATCCACGTGAAGTTCGTGATCGCCGCCCACACCGAGCCCTTGAGCGCGCCCGACTCGTCGATGCCGGCGGGCGAGATCATGAAGGTGACCCAGGAGTTGGCGACGAACAGGATGGCGGTGCCGAAGAGGTTCGACAGCACGCCGAGGCTCACGTGGATCCACTTGCGAGAGCCCTGGAGCCAGTCCCAGCCGTAGTACCAGAGGTAGACCGTGAACGTCTCGGCGAAGAAGAGGAGGGCGTACACCCAGTACGTCGGGAAGAAGATCGACGTCATGTACGTCCAAAACTTCGGGTAGTAGCCGACGAAGAGGAACAGGAGCAGGGCGCCGAGGAGCGCGGTGGTGGAGAACGCGGCGAAGGTCAGCTTGACGAGCTCGTGCGAGAGCCAGTCGTACTTCTGGTCGCGCGTGCGCCAGCCGATGACCTCGATGATGACCGCGAAGATCGGCACCCCGAGGATGAACGCGGCGAAGTTGAGGTGCAGCTGGGCGACCGCCCACACCGCGAGGCGCGAGCCGATCCAGGGAAAGTTCCGGTACGCCGGCTCCTTGGCCGCCTCCTGGGCGAGCGCGGGCAGCGCCGAAAGGAGGAGGAGGGAGCCCGCCAGGACGAGCACTGCCGGAGCGACCTTCGCGACCGATCGTCGTGAGAGCGTGGGACCCTCTCCAAGGACAAGCTTGTTCCCGAAGTCACATGACCGATTCGACGGTTTTTGTATGGCAAACTCCCTGTAGTGTCAAGAGAAAGCGGGCGGTCAGTTTGACACCCTCACCCCCGGTCGCTAGCATGACGAGTGAGCCCCGGGCATGAAGCCGCAACTCTCCCAGCGGATCCAGTTTTCCCTCGCGTACGTGCTCGTGGCGGCCCTGGTGCTCTCGCTCCTCCAGTCGTGGCTCCTGGCGCCCCGCACGGTCGAGATCCCGATGTCGAAGTTCCTGGAGCTGCTGCGGGCCGACAAGATCGAGAAGGTCGCGCTCACCGAGCGCGAGATCCGGGGCCTCGCCAAGCCCGGCGCGCTGCCCGCGCCGCCCAGCGCCGCGGGCGATCGCCTGCGCCAGATCCTCGGCTCCGACGACGACGTGCGCGTCTTCACGGTGACCCGCATCCCGGGCGTCGACGAGCAGTCGCCTCGTGCGCGAGCTCGAGCAGCACAAGGTCGAGTTCGCGGGCAAGATCGAGACGACGTTCTGGAAGGACCTGCTGTTCGGCTGGGTCATCCCGCTCGCGGTCATGATCGGCATCTGGATGTTCCTGATGCGCCGCGTGGGCGGCGGCCCGACCCAGGCGCTCTCCTTCGGCCGGAGCAAGCACAAGATCTTCGACCGCAAGGAGCTGAAGACGACGTTCAACGACGTCGCCGGCGTCGACGAGGCGAAGGCCGAGCTCATCGAGATCGTCGACTTCCTGAAGAACCCGAAGAAGTACCAGCGTCTCGGCGGCCGCATCCCCAAGGGCGTGCTGCTGGTCGGGCCGCCCGGGCACCGGCAAGACGCTGCTCGCCCGCGCGGTGGCCGGCGAGGCCGACGTGCCGTTCTTCACGCTGTCCGGCTCCGAGTTCGTCGAGATGTTCGTCGGCGTCGGGGCCGCCCGGGTGCGCGATCTCTTCGAGCAGGCCAAGGACAAGGCGCCCTGCATCATCTTCATCGACGAGCTCGACGCCATCGGCAAGTCGCGCGCCGGCAGCAGCGGGTTCGTGGGCGGCCACGACGAGCGCGAGCAGACGCTGAACCAGCTCCTCGCCGAGATGGACGGCTTCGACTCCTCGAAGGGCGTCATCATCTGCGCGGCCACCAACCGCCCGGAGGTGCTCGACCAGGCGCTGCTCCGTCCCGGCCGCTTCGATCGCCAGGTCGTCGTCGACAAGCCGGACGTGCGCGGCCGCGAGGCGATCCTGCGACTGCACGCCCGCGCGGTGGTGCTCGGCCCGGAGGTCGACCTCGGCGTCATCGCCGCCCGCACGCCCGGCTTCGCGGGCGCGGATCTCGCCAACATCGTGAACGAGGCGGCGCTCCTCGCGGCGCGCAAGGAGAAGAACGCGGTCGAGATGTCGGACTTCGAGGAGGCGATCGACCGCGTCGTGGCCGGCCTCGAGAAGAAGAGCCGCGTGCTGTCCGAGAAGGAGCGCGATATCGTCGCCCACCACGAGATGGGGCACGCCCTCGTCGCGTACAACGTGCCGAATGCCGATCCCGTGCACAAGATCACGATCATCCCGCGCGGCGTGGCCGCGCTCGGCATGACGTACCAGCTCCCGACCGAGGACCGCTTCCTCCTCACCCGCTCCGAGATCGAGGACCGCATCGCCGTCCTCCTCGGCGGCCGGGTCGCCGAAGAAATCGTCTACGGCGAGATCTCCACGGGCGCGCACAACGACCTCGAGCGCGCCACGGAGCTCGCGCGGATGATGGTGACGAAGTACGGGATGTCCGAGCGGCTCGGGCTCGCCACCTACGGCGAACGCACGCCGCTGTTCCTCCGCGGGCAGGGCATCGGCTTCGGAGGCGAGCGCGACTACAGCGAGGAGACCGCGCGGACCATCGACCAGGAGGTGCGCGCGATCCTCGAGCGCACGCAGGATCGCGTCCGTGGCATCCTTACCGCCAAGAAGACCGTCCTGGTCTCGGCGGCGGCCGAGCTCAAGCGGACGGAGACGCTCGAAGGCGACCGCCTTCGACGGGCCCTGGCCGGGGGACGGCAGGTCCATGGAGGCGCAGGCATGATGCAGCTCAGGCGAAAGACGTTCGGCGTCATCCTCGTCCTCGCGATCCTCGCCGGGGTCGGTGTCGGGGCCTTCGCCACGGGCCGGGCCGCCGAGATCGTGCGGAGTCGCCCGGCGGTGTCGTTCGTCGAAGCGCCGATCCTGCCCGTGCAGATGCCGCTGACCACGGGCACCTTCGCCAAGGTCGCCGAGACGATCAAGCCGGCCGTCATCAACATCAACACGCTGAGCAAGGGCGGCCCCGGCGGTCCGGCCGGCCGGACGCCGTTCGAGGAGTTCTTCGGCGAGGAGTTCTTCCGGCGCTTCTTCGGCGACGCGCCCGAGCGCATCCCGCAGCGCAGCCTCGGCTCCGGCGTCATCGTCGATCCGAGCGGGCATCGCGCTGACCAACGCCCACGTCGTGGAGAAGGCCACCGAGATCGAGGTCATCACGCTCGACGGCAGCAAGCACAAGGCGAAGGTGATCGGGATGGACAAGAAGACCGACCTCGCCGTGCTGAAGCTCGACGACGGCAAGGGCTCGTTCAAGTACGCGCGCCTGGGCGACTCCGAGCGGATGCAGGTCGGCGACTGGGTGATCGCGGTCGGCTCGCCCTTCGGCCTGCAGTCCACGGTGACGGCGGGCATCATCAGCGCGAAGGCGCGCCAGATCGGTCAGGGCCCCTTCGACGACTTCCTGCAGACCGACGCCGCCATCAACCCCGGCAACTCCGGCGGTCCGCTCGTGAACATGCAGGGCGAGGTCATCGGCATCAACACCGCGATCGTGGCGGGCGGCTCCGGCATCGGCTTCGCGATCCCCATCAACATGGCGAAGAAGATCTACACGGAGCTCGTGGCGAAGGGGAAGGTCACCCGCGGCTGGCTCGGCGTGTCGATCCAGCCGCTGACCCCGGAGCTGGCGAAGTCGTTCGGCGCCAAGGACACCAAGGGCGTGCTCATCTCCGACGTCGTGCCCGACAGCCCGGCGAGCAAGAGCGGCCTGAAGTCCGGCGACATCCTGCTCGAGTTCAACGGCAAGAAGATCGAGGCGCCGGCCGACCTGCAGCGCGCCGTCGGCCTCTCCAGTCCCGACCAGGACGCGAAGGTGAAGGTGCTGGCGCGACCAGGCGCGAGAAGCACGATCGAGATCAAGATCGGCGAGGCCCCGGACGAGCGCGCGAGGCCCGCACCGGCAACGGCGACCCGCTGGCCGCGTCGACGCTGGGCCTCGACGTCCGGCCGTCACGCCGGAGATCGCGCGCCAGCTCAACCTCCCGTCGCCCGAGGGCGTGATCGTCGCGCGCGTCGAGGACGGCAGCGCCGCGGCCGAGGCCGGCGTCCAGCGCGGCGACGTGATCCGCGAGATCAACCGGCAGAGGGTCCGGACGATGGCCGACTTCGAGCGCCTCACCAAGGACGCGAAGGACGGCGACCGCCTCACCGTGCTGCTCCAGCGCGGCCAGATGTCGCTGTACGTGGCGTTCAGCGTCGCCACCAGTAGCTCGGAGGGGGGCATCGGATCACCCCCCTTCCGGCGGTCGTCGCGCGCCGCTTCGGGCGCACTCCTCGCTTCAGTTGCCTGGCGCCTGAAGTGTGCTGTGATTGATTCGTGGACGGCCAGATCGGATAAATTGCGATGAGCGTGCAGGACTAAAATCGTCTGCTACACTTCTTATAAGCATGGCCGTCGAGTACCAGGACTACTACAAGATCCTCGGGGTCGATCGGAAGGCCGACGACAAGACGATCAAGTCCGCCTACCGCAAGCTCGCCCGCAAGTACCACCCCGACGTCAACAAGGGCAAGGACGAGAAGTTCAAGGAGATCAGCGAGGCCTACGAGGTCCTCTCCGATCCCGAGAAGCGCCGTCGCTACGACACGCTCGGCCCCGACTGGCAGCGCCACGCGCAGCAGCCCGCGCCCCGCCGGGCGCTGCGGGCGGAGGCGGCTTCCGCGTCGAGCACTTCGGGGACGGCGGGACTTCTCCGACTTCTTCCGCACGATCTTCGGCGACCTCGGCGGCGCGCGGCCGGGGGCAGGCGCGGGCGCGGGGCGGGGTTCCGCGTCGAGGATCTCCTGGGAGGCGGGCGGCGGCGGAGCGCCGGCGGCGCGGCGACGACGTCCAGGCCGCCGTCGAGATCTCGCTGGACGAAGCGTTCAACGGCACGCGCAAGTCCTTCGCGATCGACAGGCCAGGAGCCCTGCCCCACGTGCCACGGCGCCGGCAACGTCGGCGGCAAGCCGTGCGAGACGTGCGACGGCAGCGGGCTGGCAGCGCGTACGCGCGACAGCTCGACGTGCGGATCCCGGCGGGCGTGCGCACCGGGCAGCGCGTGCGCGTGTCCGGCGAAGGCGGCGGCGGAGCGGGCGCCGAGCCGCGGCGACCTCTACCTGGTCGTCACGGTGGCGCCGCATCCGCAGTTCGAGCGCAAGGGCGACGACATCCTCCTCGAGCTGCCGATCACGGCGCCCGAGGCCGCGCTCGGCGCCATCGTCGAAGTGCCGACGCTGCGGGGCAAGGTGTCGATGAAGATCCCGCCGGCGACGTCGAGCGGGCGCACGTTCCGGCTGCCGCGACTACGGGATGCCGCGCCCGAAGGGCGGCGGCGCCGGCGACCAGCTCGTGAAGGTCAAGATCGTGATGCCGTCGTCGCTGACGCGACGAAGAGACGAGCTGTACGAGAAGCTGAAGGCGCTGCGGACGGACACCCCGCGCGCGCTACGCAGGGATAAGGCGGAAACGAAGCGATGGCACCCAGATTCGACAAGTTCACGGTCAAGGCGCAGGAAGCGGTCCAGGCGGCGCAGTCGATCGCCGACCAGCGCGAGCACCAGGCCCTCGAGCCCGAGCACCTGCTCCTCGCGCTGCTCGAGCAGCAGGAGGGCATCGTCGGTCCCGCTGCTCGCGCAAGCTCGGCGCGCAGGTCGATTCGCTGCGCCGCAGACCTCGACGCGCGAGCTCGGCAAGCTGCCGCACGGTGCGCGGAACGCTCGGGCTCAGTACGCGAGCCAGCGGCTCCTCGCCGTCTTCGAGCGCGCGCAGCGCGAGGCGGACCGGCTCAAGGACGACTACGTCTCCACCGAGCACCTGCTGATCGGCATCGCGCAGGACCGCGCCGGCGGCGCCGGCCAGGTCCTCGGCCGCCACGGCGTCACGCAAGGAGCGCCTCTACGCCGCGCTCGCGACGTGCGCGGCAACCAGCGCGTGACCGACGAGAATCCCGAGGACAAGTACCAGGCCCTCCAGCGCTACGCGCGCGATCTGACCGAGGCCGCGCGCAGGGGCAAGCTCGATCCCGTGATCGGGCGCGACGAGGAGATCCGCCGCGTGATCCAGGTGCTGTCGCGCCGGACGAAGAACAACCCGGTGCTCATCGGCGAGCCCGGCGTCGGCAAGACGGCCATCGTCGAGGGCCTCGCCCAGCGCATCGTGGCCGGCGACGTGCCCGAGGGCCTGAAGGACAAGCGCCTGGTCGCGCTCGACATCGGCGCCATGGTCGCGGGCTCCAAGTACCGCGGCGAGTTCGAGGACCGGCTCAAGGCCGTGCTCAAGGAGATCACCGAGTCCGAGGGCCAGATCATCTGCTTCATCGACGAGCTGCACACGCTCGTCGGCGCGGGCGCGGCCGAGGGCGCCGTGGACGCGGCCAACATGCTGAAGCCCGCGCTCGCGCGCGGCGAGCTGCGCTGCGTCGGCGCCACCACGCTCGACGAGTACCGCAAGCACATCGAGAAGGATCCCGGCGCTCGAGCGGCGCTTCCAGCCCGTGATCGTGCGCGAGCCCTCGGTGGAGGACACCATCTCGATCCTGCGCGGCCTCAAGCCGAAGTACGAGCAGCACCACAACGTGAAGATCAAGGACGCCGCGCTGGTGGCGGCGGCCGTGCTGTCGCATCGCTACATCGCCGACCGCTTCCTGCCCGACAAGGCGATCGACCTCGTCGACGAGTCGGCCGCGCGCATCCGCATGCAGATGGAGTCCAAGCCGCAGGAGCTGGACGACGTCGACCGCCGCATCACGCAGCTCGAGATCGACCGCGTGTCGATCGCGCGCGACGACGATCCCGCCTCGCGCGAGCGCCTCGCGCGGCTCGACGCCGAGCTGGCCGAGCTCAAGGAGAAGTCGGCGGCGCTCACGCGCCCGCTGGCAGGCCGAGAAGGGCGGCATGGGCCGGCTCACCAGCGTGAAGAAGCAGATCGACGAGGCACGCCAGGCGCTCGACGAGGCGCAGCGCGCCGCCGACTGGAGCCGCGCCGCCGAGCTGCAGCACGGCGTGCTGCCGCGGCTCGAGCGCGAGCGCGCGGAGCTGGAAGCGCACGGCGACGGCAGCCGGCGAAGCGGCCCATGGTCCGCAACGAGGTGGACGAGGAGGACATCGCGGCCGTGGTCGCGAAGTGGACCGGCATCCCGGTCACGCGCCTGCTCGAGGGCGAGGTGCAGAAGCTCGTGAAGATGGAGGAGCGCCTCGCGACAGCGCGTGATCGGCCAGGACGAAGCGATCCGCGCGGTCGCCAACGCCGTCCGCCGCGGCCGCGCCGGCCTGTCCGATCCCGAACCGGCCGATCGGCTCGTTCCTCTTCCTCGGCCCGACCGGCGTCGGCAAGACCGAGCTCGCGCGCGCGCTCGCGGAGTTCATGTTCGACGACGAGCGCGCCATGATCCGCATCGACATGTCCGAGTACATGGAGAAGCACACGGTGGCGCGGCTGATCGGCGCGCCGCCCGGCTACGTCGGCTACGAAGAAGGCGGCCAGCTCACCGAGGCGGTGCGTCGCCGCCCGTACGCGGTCGTGCTGTTCGACGAGATCGAGAAGGCGCACGCGGACGTGTTCAACGTCCTGCTCCAGCTGCTCGACGACGGACGGCTCACCGACGGCCACGGCCGCACGGTGGACTTCCGGAACACGGTCGTGATCATGACGTCGAACCTCGGCAGCCACATCTTCCGGGAGTACGACCACGCCCGAGAAGGTGCGCCCGCTCATCATGCAGGAGCTGCGCAACACGCTGCGGCCGGAGTTCCTGAACCGGATCGACGAGATCGTGATCTTCCTGCCGCTCGATCGCGCACAGCTCGCGCGGATCGTCGAGATCCAGCTCGGGTACCTGCGGCGGCGGCTGGCGGAGCGCCGCATCGAGCTCGAGGTCACCGACGCCGCCAAGGCGCTGCTGGGCCGCGAGGGCTACGATCCGACGTTCGGCGCGCGGCCGCTCAAGCGGACGATCCAGCGGCTGGTGCAGGACCCGCTCGCGCTGCGGATCCTCGAGGGCGAGTTCAAGGACGGCGACGTCGTCGTGGTGGACGCGGTCGGCGACGCGCTCACGTTCAAGCGGGAGGCGCGCGCGGAGGTCGTGTAGGCTGAATCGATCCGCCTTCGGGCGGGCATCTCAAGCCCCGTGAACGAGGCCCGCCGGATTCACCCCGCCTGGATCGTCCTCGGGGCGATGCTCGTCTGCATCCTGGCCGCGTCCGGCATCCGGGCGGCCTTCGGCGTGTACATCAAGCCGATGGAGCGCGGAGATGGGATGGACGCGCGGCGGGCTCTCCGGCGCGGCCGCCCTCTCGCTGCTCCTGCTCGGCGCGGTCGGGCCATTCGTCGGGCGGCTGGCCGACCGTGGGGCGCGCGGCGAGTCGTGATCGTCTCGCTGGTGCTCCTCGGCGGCGGCGCGATCGGCACCGCGTTCGTGCAGCAGCTCTGGCATCTCTACGTCACCGCGGGCGTCGTCATGGCCGTCGGCGCCGGCGGCGCTGCGCGATGACGACCGGCTCCACCATCGTCGCGCGGTGGTTCGAGACGCGGCGTGGTCTGGTCTTCGGCATCGTCGGCGCGCGCCATGTCGGCGGGCCAGCTCGTCGTCATCCCGCTCGCCACGTGGATCACGCATCGCGTACGGCTGGCGCACGAGCTTCCTGTGGCTCGGCGCGGGCGCGCTCGTCGTGCTGGTGCCCGCTGGCCATCTGCCTTCATCCGCAACGCGCCCCGAGGAGCGCGGGCTGCGGCCGTACGGCGCCACCGGCGCCACGCAGACGTCCGCCGCAGGTCGCCGCGCAGCAGCGCGCCGGCCGCGTGTCGGTCGTCGAGGCGGCCGCAGTCGCCGCCGTTCTGGCTCCTCATGGCGACCTTCTTCGTCTGCGGCTACACGTCGACGGGCATGGTCGCTCACCCACTTCATGCCGCACGCGCTCGAGCACAACTTCACGGAGATCCAGGCCTCGACCGCGCTCGGCGTGATGGGCGCCATGAACATCATCGGCACGCTCGGCTCGGGCTGGCTCTGCGACCGCTTCGGCCGCCGCGGCCCGCTCGCCATCTACTACTTCGTGCGCGGGCGTCTCGCTGATCTTCCTGCTCTACGTCTGGAACGTGCCGTCGCTGCACCTGTGGGCGGCGCTCTTCGGGCTCAACTACATCTCGACCGTCCCGCCGACGACGACGCTGACCGCGAACATCTTCGGCCGCTTCTCGGTGGGCGAGCTCTCGGGCTGGATCTTCTTCGCGCACCAGGTGGGCTCGGCGCTCGGCGCCGCCGATCGCGGGCTGGATCTTCGAGTGGACCGGCGGCTACGCGCCGCGCCTTCGTCTCCGCGGCCGTCATGGCCTTCCTCGCCGCCGGCATGGCGCTGATGATCCGCGAGGAGCCCGTGTCGACATGGCCGCTCGCGCCCGTGGCGGTTGCCGCCGGCGGTTCCTGAACGGGCGGGACGGATCACGCCGCCGCACGTCGCGATGCTATCCTCGCTCGGCGATGGCGCCTGCCCCCTCCCGGCGCGGACCCCGGCAGCCCGCGGACGCTCGTCTGACGCTGCGCTTGCTGGGCGGCTTCGAGGTCCGGGCCCGCGGGCGCCGGCGCGCTGGAGTTGCCGCGGCGTAAGGCGCAGGCGTTGCTCGCCTGCCTGGCGCTGGCGCCGAGCGGCGTCCAGCCCCGCGATCGTCTGCTGGCGATGCTGTGGCCCGACGTGCCCCCGGCGCAGGCCGGCAACAGCTTCCGCCAGGCGCTCTTCGCCCTCCGGCGCGCGCTGGAGCCGGTCTCACCCCACGTGATCACCGCCAGCGGCGGCATGGTCACCCTCGCCCTCGACGCGGTCGAAGTGGACGTCCACGCGTTCGAGCGGCTCGCGGCCGAGGGCGGCAAGGAAGCCCTCGCGGCCGCTGCCGACCTCTACGGCGGCGATCTGCTCGATGGGGTCGAGGTCGACGAGCCCGCGTTCGACGATTGGTGCACGCCTCGACGCGAGCGGCTCCGGCGGATGGCGCAGGATGTCCTGCGAAGGCTGATGGCCCGGCGCCTCGAGCTGGGTGAGGCCGAGCCGGCGCTCGAGGCCGCCCGGCGGCTGCTGGAGCTCGAACCTCTCGCGGAGGACGTGCACGCCCGCGTGATGCGCCTGTACGTCGGGCCGGTCGGTTCACGGCGGCGCTCCGCCAGTACGACGACGTGCGTCGCTTCACTGCGGCGAGAGGTCGGCGCCCGCCCGGGTCCCGAGCTGCAGCGGCTCTACCAGCAGATCCGGCAGCGCGAGTTGCCCGTCGCACGACCCGCGCCTCGGGCATCGCCGTTCGTGGGTCGCTCGGCCGAGGTCGCCCTCCTCCGGCGGACGCTCGCCCACGCGTGGAAGGGGCATGGCCAGGTCGTCGCGGTGGTCGGTGAGGCTGGCATTGGCAAGAGCCGGCTGGTCGAGGAGATCGCGACCGAGGTCCGGGCTCGGTACGCCCACGTGGCCACAGGACGCTGCCACGAGACTCAGCGGATCCTCCCCTTCGGGCCGTGGCTCGAGGCCCTCCGTCACGGCGGCCTCGTTGCCGACGACGAGGTCCTGGCAGCGCTGGGCGCCCCTGGCGCGCAGAGCTGTCGAGGCTGTTGCCAGAGGTGGCCCGGGGCGCGCCTCGCTCGTTCGAGATCGCGAATCATCCACGCCTGTTCGAGGCCATCGCCCACCTGCTGGACCATTTCACCGCGCGACAGCCGCTGCTGCTGATCCTGGAGGACGTCCACTGGGCCGACGAGATGAGCCTGCGGTTGCTCGGCTTCGTGGCGCATCGCGCGCGGGCGCTGCCGCTCGCCGTGATCGTCACGGCACGCGACGAGGAGCTGGTGGACGTCCCGGTATTCCAGGGAGTCCTCCGCGAGCTCGACCGCGAACAACGCCTCACGCGGATCTCGCTGGCCCCGCTCGGACGGCCCAACATCCAGGCGCTCGTCCAGGCGATGGGCCGCCGCGCTGGCGCCGGACCCGCGGACGACCGGCCGAGACGTGGGCGAGGCCGTCTGGTCGATGAGTGGCGGGAACCCATTCGTCGCCATCGAGACCATGCAGGCCTACGCCGACGGCGACTGGTCCGGCACCACCGGCCGTCCCCGCATGACCGAGCGCGTGCGGGACCTGATCGGCAGCCGCCTCGAGAAGCTCACCGACCGGGGGCGCGAGATCGCCCTGACGGCGGCGGCGATCGGCCAGCCGTTCGCGCTGCCGGTGCTGAGCTTGGCGACCGGTGTCGGCGAGGCCGAGACGATTCACGAGGTGGAAGGGCTGGTCAGTCGGGGCGTGCTCCAGGAGCGCGACGGCGGCTTCGACGTGGCCCACGAGCGCATCCGCAACGCGGTGCTGGAGGGGGCGATCGCCTCGCACCGCGCGCTGGTCCACCGGCGGATCGCCGAGGCCCTGGCCGCCGTGCACGCGCGCCGCCTGGACGACCATCTCGCGGCGATCGGCGCCCACTACCTGGCCGGCGACGCCTGGGGCGAGGCGGCGCGCTACCTCACGCAGGCGGGAGCGCGCGCGTTCGCGCAGGGCGGTCACCGCGAGGCGGTGGCGTGCTTCGAGCAGGCGCTCCTGGCGCTGGCCCACCTCCCCGAGGACGCTGCGACGCTCGGACAGTCCGTCGACCTGTTGCTCGACCTGCGACACGCGCTCATGCCCCTGGGCGACGACAAACGCATCGGCGAGACGCTGGGCCGGGCGCAAGCGCTGGCGGACCGCCTGGGCGATGCGCGCCGCCAGGGCCACGTCGCCGCCTTCCTCGGCAGTCACCACTGGTCCACGGGTGAGCCACGACCGGGCCTTCGCCCTGGCGAGCTCCGCGCTTGCAGACCGGCGAGCGGCTCGGCGACGTCGCCTTGATCACCTCCGCCCGCTACTTCCTGGGCGTGATCCATCACGCGCGCGGCGACTACCAGGACGCCTGCGGTGCGCTGCAGCCCGTGCGCGACGCGCTCGTCGGTGGCCTCACCAGCGGGCGCTTCGGCACCGCCGCCGCCACCACGATCTTCGCGACCAGCTACCTCGCCTCCAGCCTGGCCGAGCGGGGCCGGTTCGCGGAGGGCCGCGGTTTCGCGGAAGAGGCCATGCGCCTGGCCGAGCCGCTCCACCATCCCTTCCTGCTCGTGCACGCGTACGTCGCCTTCGCCGCGGTCGACCTGCGGCGGGGAGCCGTGGAGGACGTCGTGCCACGGCTCGAGCAGCTCCGCGCGATCCGATCCACCGGCAACTTCCCGGTGGTGTTTCCCGCGAACGAATGGTTCCTCGGCTACGCCTACGCGCTCGCCGGACGTGCCGAGGGCCTGCCGCTGCTGGAGCGCCTGGCCGGGATCACTCGCTCCGCCGGCGTGACGTTCTACCTTCCGCTCTGGATCGCGATGCTCGCCGAGGCGTACGTGCTCGGTGGGCGGCCCGGCGATGCGCTCCCGCCGGCCCGGCAGGCCCTCGCGCTCGCGCGCCAGCGCGGCGAGCGCGGCCACGAGGGATGGAGCCTCCGCCTCATCGGCGACGTTCACCTCGAGGACGCGGCGCTCGACCTCACGGCCGCCGAGCGCGCATACCGCGAGGCGCTGGCCATCGCCGACGCGCGCGGGATGGAGCCGCTGCGTGCCCACTGCCATCGGGGCCTGGGGCGCATCGCTCGCCGCCAGGGTCGAGCGCAGCGAAGCCGACGGACCTCCTGGGCGAGGCCGACCGGCTCTATCGCGGGCTGGGGATGTCCCGCTGGCTGTCGGCGTAGAGCCTCACCTCACGCACGACGTCGATCAGGGGCGCGTCAAAGCTCCCGTCGCGGTGCCCTTGATCCCACAGCCCTCGGTCACGAGTGGCCGAGGTCGAGACCGGCGCCCGCGGACACACGTCGTCGGCCTGTCGGCGTCCACCTGTCCGTCGAGGGAGAGCCGATCGACGACGGCGGTCGACGGCGTAGTCCTCGTGGCCCGCGTTCACCCGGGTGCTGAGAGCCGGATCGTTCGCGCAATCGACGACCGCGTCATAGACCATGACGAGCTGCCGGCCCGGCTTCAGCACCATCGGGAAGGTCAGGTTGCCGGTCCGGAGCACGGGGTTGGGCGACGGGCAGGGTCCCAACGATTCGACCGCGAGGTCGACCAGCCCGGCCAGCGCCGCGGCATCGCGAATCGTCTCAGCCGTCGTGCCGCGGTTCCCGATCGTCACCCTGACCACCGCGGTCGCGGCGGGCTGGCCGGCCTTCAGCACGATCGATCGCGGCGCCGCCAGCTTCACCACCGCCAGGTCACCTCCAGCCAGCCGCCAGATCGCAGCGA
The DNA here is from genome assembly GCA_963707305.1 of uncultured Candidatus Rokubacteria bacterium. GTDB lineage: Bacteria > Methylomirabilota > Methylomirabilia > Rokubacteriales > CSP1-6 > VGLJ01. The sequence continues at coordinate 206,915 of CAVPPZ010000012.1, read as the reverse complement.
CCGTGGCGGTGGGCTCGCCGAGGTCCTCGATCGCGTTCGCGTTGCCGTCGGCGAACGCGGTGATCGTGTGATCGTCGGGCGTGGCGGGGCCCGTGTAGACGAAGGCGCACGTGCCCTGCGCCGTCGTCACGCACTGGCCGGTGGCGACGACGGTCCCGACGCTCGAGACCACGCGGAACCGGACGACGATTCCGAACAGCGGCAGGCCGCCCGAGATCCGTGAGGGTGGCGGTCACCTCGTGATCCGAGCTCACGCCGCTGATCGCGTCGGGTGGGTCGAGGACGAGCTGACCGCCCGTGGCGGCCGAGGGCAGGCTCAGCGCCGACAGCACGAAGTCCTGAACGTCCGGATCGTCCTGAATCGAGTGGCCGATGCCGGTCAGCTCGTCGCGCGCGGCGTAGCGCGGATCGACCGGCGCACCGGGATGATGGCACTGGGCGCTGGCGTGGTCCACGCCGTCGTAGGTCCGGGTCACCGGCTCCACGGACGCCTCGCTGCCGCCGTCAGAGCCCGGGGTCCGCGTGAACGGATAGCACGCGTCGAGCGCCAGCCCCAGCGCGCTCGACACCGCGACCACGCCATCGCTGTCGTGCTTGTCCACCAGGCCGGTGATGAAGGTGACGAGCGACTGGGGCAGGGCCGAGCCGAAAAGGTCCTCGAGGAGGAACGGCGTGCCGTTGGCGGCGGCGGCGATCCAGCGGATCTGCGGGTAGTTCGTGTCGTCGATGGCCCACTCGTCGCCGAAGTACGGCACCACGCCGTTCTCGCGGGTGACCTTCCAGTCCTGCCAGCGCTGGAGCGCGCACAGCGTGGCGTTGCCGAAGGGGCCGCACGAGACCGACGTCTGCAGCGTCTGGCCCACGGGCATCTCCGGGATGCTGACGGCTCCGCCCCGGTGCGGAGAGGCGAGCGTCACGACCTCGGCGATGCGCTTGCCGGCGCGGCGCAGCTCGTCGTAGTGACGGTACACGACCTGGCGGGCCACGATCCCGCCCAGGCTGTGTCCGATCACGGTGATCTCGCCCTCGGTCGGCAGAGCCAGGAGGCCGTCCGCGATGTCGCGGGCGACCGTGACGATGTCGAAGTTGAGGGCGTTGAACCGCAGGTAGCCGAAGGGATGGGATGTGAGCACCGGCGCCCCCGCCGCGTCGCTCCCCAGCTCGCGCAGGGTCACGAACTGCTTGCAGCTCTCGTCCCTGCAGCCGTTGTTGTAGTCGGCGCCGTAGAGGTGCGTCACGTTCGGCAGCTCGAACCGGAGGCGATGGAGCAGTGGGTGCTGATCGGCGTCGGCGATATTGGCGAGGTGCTGGTTCATGCCGTGGATGTAGAGGACCGTCCGGCGACCGCCCGGGGGCGCCTCGCCGGCGGGCCAGGCCGCGGGGGCGGTGCCGCAGCGATGGCCCTGGATGGTCGTGAACTCGTGCGCGTGCTCGATGAGCCCCGCCTTGCAGGAGGTGATGCCCTGCGCGATCTGCACGTCCAGCTCGCACGGGCGCTCGCCGTTGGCGCCGCACGCCTCGGGATAGCCGTCCGCGTCCTTCAGGTAACAGGTGCCGAAGGCTTCCGCGTGGCCCGGCTTGCAGGCGCCGATGTTGATGCCCACGGTGGCCAGCGCCAGCCGCGTCGCCAGCGCGCAGGCCGGCTCCAGGCGGTCGCCGCAACTGATCGGGAACTGCTGGGAGTCCAGCGCCGTGCAGGTGCCGGGGACCGGCGCTTCCACGAGACCGGGCTTGCAGGAGGGGATGTGCGCGGTCAGCACGCAGCCCGGCTCGCCGCTGCCGCCGCAGTTGGACGGGAACCCGTCGGCGTCGCGTCCGATGCAGACGCCCCGGCTCTCGACCAGCCCGGACTTGCACGACGGGATGTGCTCGAGCACGGTACACGGGCGCTCGCCGCTGTCTCCGCAGACCGTCGGGAACCCCGCGCTGTCGATCTTGCGGCAGGTGAGGGCCCGCTCGACCAGCCCCGACTTGCACGACGGGATGTGCTCGAAGATCGTGCACGCGCGTTCGTCCTGGTCGCCGCAGGCGGCGGGGAACGAGGCGGTGGTGCAGCTCCCCAGCGAGCACGACGCGGGCCCCTGCCCCAGCCCCGGGCCGAAGAAGATCGTCCGCAGCCCACTGTCGCAGGCGCCCCCGAGGCCGACCTCGAGACGCAGCAGTGCCGTTGTCCAGAACCGCCGCACTGCGACTTGCGGTTGCCCGCCTCGGCGTCACCGCCGAACGAGACGAGGCCGAGGACGAGCGCCAGGCCGACGACGAGGCGGGTGATGGTTGTTCATGGCCGGGTTGTACGGGCGCACCCGTTACCCGGCCGTTACCGCGCGCGTTACTTCGCGAGGCGGGCGCTACCTCAGACCGCGATCGCGTGGGCGCCGCGGCGCGGATCGGCGGCGGCCCAGCGGGTGCCCTCGGCGTCGACCATCACGCCATCGACCGCGCCCGCGCGCCACTCGAAGTCCGGCCACTCGGCGACCTCGTGGCCGAGCGCGGCGAGCGCCTGTCGCGTCTCGACCGGAATGCGGCGCTCGGCCTCGAGCTTCCCGGGCGCGTACGCGTGCGGCCAGAACGAATCGGGGAAGCTGCGCGACGCCACGCGCGGCGCCTCCACCGCGCGCTGCGGCGGCATGCCGAACACGGTGATGTTCAGGAAGACCTGCAGCATCGCCTGCTGCTGGACGTCGCCGCCCGGCGTGCCGAACGGCATGAACACGCGGCCGTCGCGGAACGCCATCGCGGGCGCCGGCGTGAGCCGCGGCCGCTTGCCCGGCGCGACGACGCTCTTGTGCGCGGGATCGAGCCAGCCCTGCGAGCCGCGCGGCGACACCACGCAGCCCACGCCCGCCACCACCGGCGAGTCGGTGTTGGGATCGCTCGGCGTCGCCGAGAACGCGTTCCCCTCGGCGTCGACGACGGCCACGTAGCTCGTGCTCAGCGTGTCGTCGGTCGAGCCGCCCGCGATCGCGGCGGCCGGCCCGCGCCGCGGCCTCGCGAAGCTCGCCCGCCGGTGGCATCTCCGGCCACGCCCTGTCGCGGATCAGCGCGCGCCGCGCGTCCGCGTACGCCTTCGAGAGCAGGCGCTCCGCCGGCACGTCGACGAAGTTCGGATCGCCGTAGAACGCCTCGCGATCCGCGAACGCGAGCTTCACCGTCTCGACGATCCGGTGGAGGTACGCGGGCGAGTTGTGGCCGAGCCGCTCGAGGTCGACGCCCTCGAGCAGGTTCAGCATCTGCAGGAACGCCGGGCCCTGACACCAGAAGCCGCACGCCGCCATCTGGTAGTCGCGGAACCGTCCCATCAGCGCCTGGCCGACCTCGACCTCGAACGTCGCGAGGTCTTCCGCGGCGAGCGGGCCGTCCTCCCGGCGATGGAACTCCGCGATGCGCTTCGCCGTCTCGCCCTTGTAGAACTCGTCGCGCGCGGCGCGGATGCCGGCCTCGCGTGAGCCGCCCGCCTGCTTCTCTGCGCGCGCCATCCGCCGGAGGGTTTCGCCGAGCTCCGCCAGCACCAGCGTCTCGCCCGCCCGGTAGGCGCGGCCGTCCTTGAGGTAGAGCGCCGCCGACGTCGGCCAGCGCTTGTACTTCTCCACGTTCGCGCCCATCTGGTACGCGGAGAAGTCGGAGACCGCGAACCCGCGCTCCGCGAACATCGTCGCGTGATGCGCCACGTCGGCGAACGACATCGTGCCCCAGCGCGCGAGCGCGGTGCACCACGCGTCGGGCGCGGCCGGCACCACGGTGCGCGCGAGACCGGGCGCGATCTGATTGCCGTGACGCTCGCGGAAGTACTCGAGCGTGGAGCGGCGCGGATAGGGACCGACGCCCGCCACCTGCCACGTCTGCCGCGACGACGCCTGATGCACGAGGATCGGCGCGACGCCGGCCACGCTGACCATGTCCATGTGCACGACGCCGAGCGTCATCCCCGCGGCGACCCCGGCATCGACGGCGTTGCCTCCCGCTTCCAGGACGCGCGCTCCCGCGGCCGATGCGAGCGGATGGCCCGCGGCGACGGCCCAGCGGCGGCCGGTGATCTGGACGGTATGGGTCGGGCTGTAGGACGGGGCGCTGCGCTGGGAGGAGACGGAGTCAAGGCTCATAGCGCGACATGATACGCACAGGGGGCGTGCTAGGCTCGACCCATGGCCTCGCCCATCATCGGCGTCACCACCTCGGCCGAGCGCACGGATAAAGGGGTCGACCGCGCCTTCGTCAACGCCGCCTACCTGCGCGCGGTGCAGCGCGCGGGTGGGGTGCCGCTCCTGCTCACGCCGTTCCACTCCGTCGAGTCACTGGCCCGGCTCCGCGTCGACGGCCTGCTCCTGACCGGGGGCGGCGACATCGATCCCGCGCGCTTCGGCGAGGCGCCGCACGCGAAGACGGATCTGATCTCGGCCGAGCGTGACGCGCTGGAGCTCGAGCACGTGACGCGCCAGGCGATCGATACGGGGCTCCCGCTCCTCGCGATCTGTCGCGGGTTGCAGGTGGTGAACGTCGCGCTCAACGGCACGCTCCACCAGCACGTGCCGGACGTCTTCGGCGACGGCATCGCGCACAGTCAGGGCGGTGCCAGGAGCTACGCCAGCCACGAGGTGACCATCGAGCCCGGCACGCGGCTCGCGAGTCTCGCCGGCGGCGAGCGCGTCCGCGTGAACAGCTTCCATCACCAGGCGATCAAGGAGCTGGGCGATGGCCTGAAGGCCGTCGCGTGGGCGGACGACAAGGTGGTCGAAGCCGTCGAGCTGCCGGGCGCGCGCGGGCTTCGTGCTCGCCGTGCAGTGGCACCCGGAGGAGCTGGTCGAGCAGGACCCCGCGGCGCTGCGCCTGTTCGAGGCGCTCGTGGACGCCGCGGCCCGCCGCGCCCGCTAAGCAGTCCGCGCGATCGGCGGCTGGCGCCGACCCGATCCCGCCCGCCCGTCCACGAGAACGAGTGCGCGCGAAGCTCGGTCGGTAGCTCGATCTCACCGTTGCGCGAGGCCTCGTCCGCGAAGCGGAGCGCCTGCGCGAACAGCTCCGGCGTGTTGACGCGACGGAGCCAGATCGCGCGATTCCGCACGTAGAGAAAGAGCACGTTCGACTCGCTGCACGGGCCGAGGCATTCGCTGAACGCCATGCGCACGCGGCCGGAGAGGCCGGACGCCTCGTAGGTCTTTCGCGCGACGGACTTCAGACGTCCCGCCGGAGCGAGGGCGCCACCGTGGCCGGTCCGGCCGCAACAGCAGCCGACGCAGACGAAGAGGAGACCGTCGTCGGCCATGGTCAGCGCACCAGGCGCCACTGCGACGGGCGCGTCGCGTTGCGTCGTCTCGCGCACCCGTCCCTCGCGCGCGAGCTTCTTCAGGTGCGACTCCACCGACTGCGCCGCCATCATGTGGAGCTTCTCGGGCACCTCGGCGTAGATCGTCTTGACCAGGGCGGGGATCGTCTCGAGACCGTCACCGAGCGCCGCGAGGATCTGTCCCTCGCGCATCAGGCGGTGCGCGATGTACTCCGCGATCCGTCCCGGACCGTCCTCGATCACGGGGCCGTGCGCGGAATAGATCCGCCGCACGTCGAGGCCCTGCAGGCGCTTCAGCGAATTCATGTAGTCGAGCAGGTCGCCGTCGCCGGCCGGGATGACGCTCGTCGAGCCCGAGAGCACCACGTCGCCCGTGAAGAGCGCCTTCTCCTCGCGGCAGGTAGTAGCAGAGGTGATCGGACGCGTGGCCGGGCGTGGAGACGGCCACCAGCGTGACGCCGTCGCCTTCGATCACGTCGCCGTCGCGGATGTCGTCGATGTTCTCCGGCAGGTCCTCGTCGCGATGGATCCGCTTCGCGACGGGCAGCCCGGGGAATCGCGTGCGGAGGTCCTTGACGCCGCCGAGATGGTCCTTGTGCCGATGCGTGAGCAGCACGCGTGAGGGCGCGCGCCAGCCGCGCTCGCGCAGGTAGCCGTCGAGCAGCGGCACGTACTCGGGCACGCCGATCCCGGTGTCGATCAGAATCGGATCGCGCCGCCCGACCAGATAGGTGTTGGTGCCCGGCCCGGTCATCATGCCCGGGTTCGAGCCCGAGTACGCGCCCCACGAGATCGCTCGGCGTTGCCGTCTTTGGAAAATCCGGATCGATCCAGCTCACGCGCGCCTCCCTAGACGCCCAAGATACCGGTGCTGCACGTCTTCCCGCGCCGCCAGCTCCGACGACGTCCCCGTCCACACGATGCGTCCCTTCTCGAGGACGTAGTGCGTGTCCGCCACGCGCGTGAGCGCGCGCACGTTCTTGTCGATCAGCAGGATCGACTGCTTCGCGGCCTTCACGCGCTCGACGCACCGCCAGATCTCGGCGCGCACCAGCGGCGCCAGGCCCTCGGTCGCCTCGTCGAGGATGAGCAGCCGCGGGTTCGTCATGAGCGCCCGGCCGGTCGCCAGCATCTGCTGCTCGCCCCCGGACAGCGTACCGCCAAGCGCGCGCGCGCGCGCGGCGAGCTGCGGGAACAGCGCGAAGACCTTCTCGACCGTCCACGGGTCGGGCAGCCGCAGGCGATTCGCCGCGGTCGCGACGAGGTTCTCGCGCACCGTCAGCGTCGGAAACACCTCGCGGCCCTCCGGCACGAGGCCGAGCCCACGCTGCGCCACGCGGTAGGCCGGCAACCCGTGCAGTCGCTCGCCGTCGAGGTGCACCGAGCCGGCGCGCGGAGGGATCAGGCCCATGATCGCGCGCACGGTGGTGGTCTTCCCCATGCCGTTGCGTCCGAGCAGCGTGACGACCTCGCCCGCGCGCACGCCGAAGTCGATCCCGAACAGCACCTGACTGGCGCCGTAGGCGGCCTCGAGACCGCGCACCTCGAGCATCAGCGCTCGTCCTCGCCGAGGTAGGCTTCGCGCACCTCGGCGTTGCTCCGGATCGCTTCGGGCGAGCCGCTCGCGATGATGCGTCCGTACACCATCACCGAGATGCGGTCCGCCAGCGCGAAGACCGCGTCCATGTCGTGCTCGACGAGCAGCAGGGTGTGCGCGCCCTTGAGCGTCCGGAGGAGCTCGATCATCCGCTGCGATTCTTCCAGGCCCATGCCGGCCATCGGCTCGTCGAGGAGCAGGAGACGCGGCCGCGTGGCCAGGACCATCGCGATCTCGAGCTGGCGTTGCTCGCCGTGCGCGAGGGTGGCGGCGAGCACGCCGGCACGGGCGCCGAGGCCGACGGACTCCAGCACCGCGCGCGCCGGCGCGCGCAGCGCGGAGTCCTCCCGCGCCGGACGCCAGAACCGGAAGCTGTGTCCGGCGTGCGCCTGCACCGCGAGGGCCACGTTGTCGAGCGCCGTGAAGTCGCGGAACACGCTCGTGATCTGGAACGATCGCGCCAGCCCGAGACGCGAGCGGCCCGGCGCGCTCACCGCCGTCACGTCGCGGCCGGCGAACGCGATGGTGCCGGCGTCGGGGGCGAGGTCGCCGGCGAGCTGCGCGATGAGCGTGGTCTTGCCGGCGCCGTTCGGGCCGATGACCGCGTGGGTCTCGCCGTCGAGGATCTGGAGGTCGACGCGGTTGGTGGCGATGAGGCCGCCGAAGCTCTTGACGAGGCCGCGGACGTCGAGGAGTGCCTCACCCATCGCGCCGGCGCTCCGGCAGCAGGCCGACGAGACCGCGCTTGGCGAAGAGCACGACGAGCAGCAGGATCGGCCCGAGGATCATCTGCCAGTGCGTGGTCCACGCGGACAGCACGTCCTCGAGCAGCAGCAGCGCGACGGCGCCCACGACCGGGCCCACGAGCGTCCCCATGCCGCCGAGGATCACCATGAACATGATCTCGCCCGAGCGGGTCCAGTGCATGAACTCCGGCGTGAGGTACTCGGTGTGGTTGACGAGGAGCGCGCCGGCGAGGCCGCACATCGCGCCCGCGATGACGAACGCGGTCAGCTTGTAGCCGTACGGGGAGAAGCCCACCGCCCGCGCGCGGGGCTCGTTCGCCTTCGCCGCGCGCAGGACCATGCCGAAGCGCGCGTTGACCATGCGGTGCGCGACGTAGAGGAAGAGCAGGAGGATGGCGAGCACGACGTAGTAGAAGGTCGTGGGATCGCGCAGATCGAGCAGGCCGGCGAACCGGCTCCGCGCCGCCAGACGCATGCCGTCGTCCGCGCCGTACTCCTCGATGCTGAGGCCGAGGTAGTAGAGCATCTGCGTGAACGCGAGCGTGATCATGATGAAGTAGATCCCGCTCGTGCGGATGGAGACGGCGCCGATCACGAGCGCCACCAGCGCCGAGCCCACGATCGCGAGCCCCCACTGCAGGAAGCCGTTCTGGATGCCGTGGTGCGTGAGCACGCCGACGGCGTAGGCGCCGAGCCCGAGGTACGCGGCGTGGCCGAACGAGACGAGGCCGCCGTAGCCGAGGATGAGGTCGAGGCTGAGCGCGGCGATCGCGAAGATCATCATGCGGCGGAAGAGGTCCACGTAGAACGGCTGCTGGAGGATGCCGGCGATGGGCGGGACCAGCGCGAGCGCCAGCAGACCGAGGGCCAGCGCGACGGTCCGCGCGGAGAACGTCATCGCGAGCGGACCGCGGGAAACAGTCCCTGCGGCCGGACGGCCAGCACCGCGGCCATGAGCAGGTAGATCAGCATCGACGCGAGCGCCGGCCCCGCCTTCTCCGCGGCCGTCGGCCACAGCAGCACGGCCAGCACGGGCTTGAGGAAGGCGCGCCCGAGCGTGTCGACCATGCCGACCACCAGCGCGCCGACCAGCGCGCCGCGAATCGATCCGATGCCGCCGACGACGATGACGACGAAGACCTGGATGAGGATCTGCTCTCCCATCCCGGGCTGGACCGCGTAGATCGGGCCGGCCATGAGCCCGGCGAGCCCCGCGAGCGCGGCGCCGAAGCCGAAGACGATCGTGTAGAGGAGGCGGATGTTCACGCCGAGCGCGGCCACCATCGTGCGATTCGTCGCGCCGGCGCGGATCAGCATGCCGAGGCGCGTCCGCGTCACGACCACCCAGAGCAGCGCCGCCACCAGCGAGTCCCACGAGGATGACCACCGCGCGATAGACCGGATACCGGATGCCCGGCACGAGCTGGATGTGGCCGCTGAGCCACGCGGGCAGCGTCGTGTAGACGGCGGCGCGGCCCCAGAACACCGCCACCAGCTCGTTGAAGAAGAGGATGAGCCCGAAGGTCGCGAGCACCTGATCGAGGTGGTCGCGCTCGTACAGCGTGCGCAGCGCGACGAGCTCGGTGACGACGCCGACGGCGAGCGTGGCGGCCAGGGCCAGCACGACCGCGAGCAGGAAGCTGCCGGTGTGCGCGTAGAACGTCGACGCGAAGTAGGCGCCCATCATGTAGAGCGCCCCGTGGGCGAGGTTGACGAGGTTCATGATGCCGAAGACCAGCGTCAACCCCGCCGCCATGAGGAAGAGCATCACGCCGAACTGGAGCCCGTTCAGCGCCTGCTCGAGAACGAGGAGCACCGGTCAGCTCATCGGCGCCCCGGCGGACGGTGCTACCACTTCATCCCGCAGTCCTGCGCGTAGGAGTCCTTGTGGTTCTCGAACACGGTCTTCTGGATCTGCATCTCGGGGCCCGAGGCGCCCTCGACGGCCTTGAGGAGGTAGAAGTTCTGGATCGGGAAGTGGTTCACGTTGTACGTGTACTTCCCGCGCGTCGACGGCATAGTCCGCCTTGCGCATGGCGGCGATCATGCCCTTCTGGTTCTTGAGATCGCCCTTCACCGCCTTGATGGCGGAGTCGATGAGCAGGATGCCGTCGTAGCTCTGCGCGCCGTAGAACGACGGGGTCTTGCCGCTGTACTTCTTCCGGTAGTCGCTCACGAACTTCTGGTTCGCGGGATTCTTCAGATCGGGACTCCAGTACCGCGTCTCGAACTGGCCGACGGCGGCGTCCTTCACCGCGGGCAGCGACAGCTCGTCCACCGTGTACACCGAGTAGAGGGGGATCTGGCCGCGCAGCCCGGCCTGCGCGTACTGCTTGAGGAACTGGATCCCCATGCCGCCCGGGTAGAACACGAAGACGTGCTTCGGGTTCTTCGCGCGGAGCTGGCTGATCTCGGCCTGGTAGTCCGTCTGCCCCAGCTTCGTGTAGACCTCGTCGGCGATGCGGCCCTTGAAGTACCGCTTGAAGCCCGTGAGCATGTCCTTGCCGGCGGCGTAGTTGGGCGCCATCAGGTACACGTCGTTGAGGCCCTGGTCCTGCATGTACTTGCCCATGGCCTCGGGCGTCTGGTCGTTCTGCCACGACGTCGTGAAGAACAGCTCGTGGCACAGCTTGCCCGCGAGGTCGTGCGGGCCGGCGTTGGTGCCGATCATGAAGGTGCCGGCGCCGGTCACGGTGGGCGCGACGGCGAGCATGACGTTCGACCAGATGATGCCGGACACGAAGTGGACCTTGTGCTTCTTCAGCATCTCGTCCGCGAGCTGCTTGCCGACGTCGGGCTTGACCTGGTCGTCGCCGTAGATGATCTCGACGTCGAGCCCGCCGATCTTGCGCCCGAGGTGATCGAGCGCCAGCTCGACGGAGTTCTTCATGTCCTCGCCGATGACGCCTTGCGGCCCGGAGAGCGTGGTGATGAACCCGATGCGGACCTTCTCCTGCGCGGCCGCCGGGATCACGGCGACGACGACCGCGAGGAACACGAACCCGATGGAACGAGCCATTGTGCGCACGGTGGCCTCCTTGAACTCGGGCCGCGCCGCTGGCGGGCGCCGCCGAAACCCCTGTCTTTCTCTGCGAAAGGCGGCGAAAGTGTAGCACGCATGGCCGTGGTATATCGGCCGCGTGAGGGCGCTCGTGTGGGCGGTCATCGCGTGCGGGGTCGTCATCCTGCTGAGCCTGTGGACCTTCTGGATGGCCGTCCGGCCGCCGCGGCTCGCCATTGCGGGCACGCCCGCGGACTACGGGATGGTCGCCGAGGAATTCACGATCGTGGCCGAGGACGGCGTGCGCCTCGCCGCCTGGCTCATCGAGCCGCCGACGCGCCGGCCGACAGGCGAAGGACCACTCGTGGTCCTGCTGCACGGCTATCCCGCGAACAAGGCCGACCTGCTCCCGATCGCCGGGGCGCTGCACGCGCGCTTCGCCGTGATGCTGGTCGACTTCCGCTCGTTCGGCGCCAGCGAAGGCCGCGCGACCACGCTCGGCTTCCGCGAGCGCGGCGACCTGCGCGGCGTGATCGACGCCGCGGTCGAGCGTGGCTATACGCGCATCGGCGTCTTCGGCTACTCGCTGGGCGGCGCCGTCGCCCTGCTCGGCGCCGCGGAGGATCCGCGCATTCGCGCGGTCGCGGCGTGGGCGCCCTTCGCCGACCTGCGCGTGCTCGCGCGCGATCTCTACGGGATGTTCTGGCTGCTGAAGTATCCGTTCGTCGAGCTGATGGTGCTGTGGGGCCGGGTGTTCCTCGGCGGCGACATCACGCGCCCGTCACCCGAGATGGCGGCGGCGCGGCTCACGATCCCGGTGCAGATCTGGGCGAGCCGCGACGACGACCAGATCCCGTTCGCGCACGCCGAACGGCTGCAGCGGGCGCTCGCGCGCAATCCTCGCGCGGAATTCGAGTTCGGTCGCGGGCTCCACAACGAGCGCGCGGTGGACTTCGAGCGCCGGCTCGTCGAGTTCTTCGCGAGAGCGCTCTAGGGACGCTCAGGCGCCTCGCGCGTAGATGACGCGGCCGCCCCGCAGCGTGTACCGCACGCTGGCGAGCGCGCGGATGTCACGCTCGGGGTCTCCGTCGACCACGACCACGTCCGCCGCGAGCCCACGGCGCGAGGCGCCCCGTGCGCGCGGCGGCGCCGAACCGCTCGGCCGGCGCCGTCGTCAGCGCGGCGAGGATGCGCGCGTACGAGAGGCCCGCCTGCTGCATGAACACGTACTCGTCCGTCGGATCGTAGTCGGGCATGTAGCCGATGTCGGTGCCGAACAGCACCTGCCCGCCCGCCTCCGCGAACGCGCGTAGCTGGGCCTGCGCGTTGCCGAGCACGACGTCGGAGACCGTCTGCGGCAAGCCCAGCTTGCGCAGCTCCGAAGGAAAGAGCTTGAGCGTCGGCACGAGGGCCATGCGGCGCTCGACCATCATGCCGGGGAGCGCGCGGTCCCAGGGCCGGCGGTCGAGCTCCGACGGAAACGTATGGGCGAGGATGTCGACCCCGTTCTCGATGGCCACCCGCGCGCCCGCGCTGTTCGACGGGTGCGCGATGACGAACGTGCCCCGTCGATGCGCGGTCTCCGTGACGGCGCGCACGAGGTCGGCCCGCATCACCACGATCGAGGTCTGACTCGCCCACGAGCCGCTGAAGATCTTGATCCCGTCCGCGCCGCGATCGAGCACCGCGTCGACGATCATGGTCGCCTGGGGAACGCTCGTCACCTCTGGCAGGCGTGCCGGGAGCACGTAGTACGGACTGCCGCCCTCAGGGACGAGGCTGCCGCTCGCCATCATGATCGCCGGACCGGGGACCTCGCCGCTCGCGATGCGGCGGCGCAGCGCCTGGGTGTTCTCCGGGGACGAGCCGGTATCGAGGACGCTCACGACGCCGCGCGAGGTGAGCATCGCGCGCAGGGCCCCGGCCAGCCGTTCGGCCGGTGCGTTCGCCGCATCCGAGAACGCCGGCTCGATGAAGTGCACGTGGCTGTTCCAGAAGCCGGCGGTGACCGTGCCTCCCGCGCACTCGATGACCGTCGCGCCGGGCGGGATGCGCACGTCCGATCGAGCGCCGACGGCGGCGATCACGGCGCCTTCGATCAGGACGACGCCGTCCGGGATCGCCGGCGCATCCGGCGACGGCTGCACGCGCCCACCCACCAGGGCCGTGACCGGAGTGACCGCCGCGGGCATGGGACCCGGCGCCGTGCCACAGGCGATCGCCACGAGCAGGACGGCGGTGAGCAGCGCGGCGATTCTCATCCGCGATCCTCCTTCGTGAGCTTCGCGACGATCTCGGCCGGGATCGGGCGCGCCCGGAGCGGCTCGTCGGGCGAGGACGGCCGTCCGACCCACGCGCGCACGTCGAACCCGCTCGCGCAGTGGCGGCCGCCCACCTCCACCTCGTACTCGACGCGGAACATCTTCTCCTTCACCCACGCGATCGTCGAGGTGACCTGCATGGTGTCGCCCCACCGCACCGGGGCGGTGAACCGCGATCCGCATTCCACGATCGGGACGCCGACGATCTGGTACTGCGGGAAGAGCACGGGCCACGGCAGCCCGAGCGACTCGAAGAGCGCCGCGCAGCCGATGTCGTACCACTCGAAGAACTTCGGGTAGAACGCGATGCCCGCCGGATCGGATTCGCTCCACCGCACCTGGATGTCGATGGTGTGGCGCGCGCTCACGCGCGGCGCCCCGCGCGGTACGCGAACCGCGCGGTCTTCCAGTCGGCCGCGATCGCGTCGCTGCGATGGCTGATGCCCTCGAAGCGCGCGCGGCCGTCGGCGTGCGCCGTCCACAGCTCGTCGAGCGAGCCGAACTGCGCGAGGTATGCGAGCGCGTACTCGGCGGGCTCGGCCATCTTCATCTGGTCGTCGACGAACCGCCAGTACGCGTCGTCCGGCGCGATCCAGAAGCCCTCCGACGTCTCTTCGGTGAACAGCCGGGGCGCCTGTCCCGCCGGCAGCGGGCAGACGAAGAAGCGCGCGGTGAAGCGGATCGGATTGCGCGGCGGCGTGGTGAAGTGCGAGAGATACCGGAGGGCGCGAAGATCGCAGAACCAGTCCCGCCGCGCGAGCGCTTCCTCGAACGCGCTCGCCGTCCATCACGTCACGCCGGCACTCGTCGATCGCGTCCCTGCGTCACGTCGATCGGTCGTCCGTTCGCATCGCAGGCGAGCAAGACGCCGGTCTCTTCGAGCAGCTCGCGCGCCGCGGTCACCCAGTAGGCGATCGGCGTGACGCCGTCGGTGAAGCACCGCGCCGCGTCGTCGGCGCTGATCCCGCGCACGCGCGCGAGCGCGGCGTCGTCGCTGTCGGCCGCATCGACTTTCCCGCCCGGAAACGCGTAGAACCCACCGAGGAACTTCATCCCGCGATTCCGCCGGATCATGTAGACGTCGACCCCCGACGCGGAGGCGGCGTCACGCACGAGCAGCACGGAGGCCGCCGGCCGCGGCACCGCCGGAGTCGCCGGTGCCGGATCCCCGCTCACAACGAGATCAGCTGAGCGACTTGCTCGCGATGATAGGTCGCGTCGCCGAACGTGAACTCCGACGACTTCGCGCGCTTGAAGTAGAGGTGCAGGTCGTGCTCCCACGTGAAGCCGATGCCGCCGTGGAGCTGGATGCCCGCGCCCGCGACCTTGCGGAACGCGTCGGACGTGTAGGCCTTGGCCATCGACGCCGCCAGCGGCGCCTCGGGCACGTTCTCGTCCACCGCCCACGCCGCGTAGTACGTCAGCGACTTCGCGTTCTCCACGTCGACCAGCATGTCGGCGGCGCGGTGCTTCACGCCCTGGTAGGAGCCGATCGGCTTGCCGAACGCGATGCGGATCTTCGCGTACTCCGTCGTCATGTCGAGCACGCGCTGGGCGCCGCCGCACATCTCGGCGCACAGCGCCACCGTCGCGCGCTCGAACACGCGCGCCAGCGGCGCCCACCGCCGTCCGCGGTCCTATCAGCGCCGAGGAGCGCGGCCGGCGTGTCCTCGAGCTTCACCTCGCAGAGCTTGCGCGTCTGGTCCATCGTGGGCAGCAGCTTCGATCGTGAGGCCCTTGGCGTCCGCGCGGCACGAGGAACAGGCTCACGCCGTCCTCCGGGCGCTTGCCCTCGCGACGTGCGCGCCACCACCACGAGCACGTCGGCGAGGTGCGCGTCGGGCACGAAGAGCTTGGTGCCGGTCAGCGTGAAGCTGCCGCCGGCCGCGCGCGCGGTCGTCGTCACGCCCGCCGCGTCCCAGCGCGCGCTCGGCTCCGTCCAGGCGAGCGTGGCCTTGGCCTGCCCGTCGGCGATCTTGGCCGAGCCACTCCTTCTTCTGCGCCGCCGAGCCCGCCTCGAGGATCGTGAGGCCGCCGAGGAGCGTGGAGAAGAACGGTCCGGGCATGACCGCCCGGCCCATCTCTTCCATGAGCACGGTGAGATCGACGAAGCCGAGGCCGGTGCCGCCGAACTCCTCCGGATAGACGAGGCCGAGCCAGCCCTGCTCGGCGAGCTTGTTCCAGAAGTCGTCGGTGACGCCGGCGGGCTCGGCCATGCGCGCGCGGACGAACTCCGACGTGCACTCGTTCTCGAGGAACTTCCGCGCGGTCGCGCGGAGCATCTCCTGTTCCTGGCTGAATCCGAAATCCATGGCGGTGTCCTCCTTAACCCTTCGGAGCCCGAGCACGCGCTCGCCGATGATGTTCTTCTGGATCTCCGTCGTGCCGCCCTCGATCGAGTTGGCGCGCGAGCGGAGGAACGTATACTGCCACGCGCCGCCGTCGACCGCCCACTCCGAGCCCTGCATGAGCTGCGACGTACGGGCCCTCGATCTCCATGGCCAGCTCCTGCAGCTTCTGGTGCGTCTCGACCCAGCCCATCTTGCCGGTCGAGGCCTCGGGCCCGGGGATCTCGCCCTTCAGCAGCTTCGTGATCGCCCGCGCGCCCGTGTACTTCAGGCACTCGGTGTCGATCCAGAGCTGCGCGAGCTTCTGACGCATGACCGGGTCCTTCGTGACCGAGCGGCCGCTCTTCTCCACCTTGCGCGCCATGTCGATGAGCGCCTTCGAGCGTGATGCGCAGCCGCACCTGCAGGCCGAACCCGAGCGCGAGGCGCTCGTACATCAGCGTGGTCAGGCCCACCTCCCAGCCGTCGTTGACCTCGCCGAGCACCTGCGACTCGTGCACGCGCACGTTGTCGAAGAAGACCTCGTTGAACTCCGGGTCGCCGGTGATCTGCTTGAGCGGCTTCACCGTCACGCCGGGCGACTTCATGTCGAGCAGGAAGTACGTGATGCCCTTGTGCTTCGGCGCGTCGGGATCGGTGCGCGCGAGCAGCATCATCCAGTCGGCGATGTGCGCGAGCGACGTCCACACCTTCTGGCCGTTGATCACGTAGTGGTCGCCGTCCTTCACCGCCCGCGTCTGCAGCGCGGCCAGGTCGGAGCCGGAGTTCGGCTCGGAGTAGCCCTGGCACCAGATCTCCTCGCAGGAGAGGATCTTCGCGGGATACCGCTTCTTCTGCGCCTCGGTCCCGTACGCGATGATCGTGGGCCCGGCCATGCCGACGCCGAGGATGTTGAGCATCGGCGGCGCCTTCGCGACCGCCATCTCCTCGTGCAGGATCATCTCCTCCATGAACGTGAGGCCCTGGCCGCCGTACTCCTTCGGCCACGTGAGCCCGATGAAGCCGGCGTCGTGGAGCGTGTGCTGCCAGCGGCGCAGGAACTCGTAGGCCTCGGGGCGCGGGACGTCGGACGAGCCGACCTTCGCTTCCAGTCGACGGGATTGTTGGCCTTGAGCCAGGCGCGGACGCGCTCGCGAAACGCTTCCTGCTCGGGAGTCAGCGTGAAATCCACGTTCCCCTCCTGGACGGGTCGTCGGGCGGCCGCGACTCGACTGAACGGTGGTTCATTCTAGGGAGCGTCGTCGGGGAAGTCAAGGCATATACTCCGCGCCCATGACGACCATCGACGCGACCCGTCTGCACGCGACGTCTCGACCGACTCTCGCCCGCTTCGGCGCGCTGCCCGGCGGTGGCGTCACGCGCCACTGCTGGGGCCCGCCGCACGAGGAAGCGCGCGCGTGGCTGCTCGGCGAGATCCGCGCGGCCGGGCTCACCGGCTGGGTCGACGGCGCCGGCAACGTCTTCGGCGCGCATCGGCGCTGGATCGCTTCAGCGCGCGCGCAGCCCGCCGTGGTCACCGGCTCGCACATCGACACGGTGCCCGGAGGGCGGCACGCTCGACGGCGCGCTCGGCGTGCATCGCCGGCCTCGAGTGCCTGCACACGATCGGCGAGCAGACGGCCGCCGCCCCGGCGCCCGCTCGTGGTCGCGGCGTGGAGCGACGAGGAGGGGCGCTACGGCAGCCTCTTCGGCTCCCGCGCGTTCTGCGGCATGCTCGACGTCGCCAAGATCCCGGAGATGGCCGCCGTCGACGGCGAGAAGCTGGTGGACGTCGATGGCACGCGCCGGCTTCGATCCGGCGCGCATCCCCGACGCGAAGGTCGCCGGCGGGCGCGGTGCCGTCGTACGTCGAGCTGCACATCGAGCAGGGACCGCGGCTCGAGGAGGCCGGCATCGACCATCGGCGTCGTCGAGTCCATCGTGGGCGTCCGGCGCTCGCGCATCATCTTCCACGGCCAGGCCGACCACGCCGGCACGACGCCGATGGAGCGCCGGCGCGACGCGTTCCTCGGCGCCGCCGAGTACGCGCTGCGCGCGCGCGAGCACGTGGTGACGCGCGGGCAGCCGGTGCAGCGTGACCAACATCGGCGTGGTCTACGTCCATCCCGGCGCGTCGAACATCGTGCCCGGCCGCACCGAGCTGGTCCACGAGATGCGCGACCCCGACGCCGCCGTCCTCGCCCGGCTCTGGGACGAGTGCCGGGACATCGCGGAGTCCGTCGCGAAGGAGCGCCAGCTCCGGGCTCGAGATGCGGCCGACGTCGGCGACGACGCCCGCGCTCTGCTCCCCGAACGTGCAGAGCGCGATCGAGGCCGTCGCGCGGCACGCTCGGCCTCTCGACGCAGCGGATGTACTCCGCCGCCGGCCACGACGCGCAGAACCTCGCGGCCGTCACCGACGCCGGGATGATCTTCATCCCGTCGATGGGCGGCAAGAGCCATCGCATCGACGAGACCAGCGACCCGCGCGCCATCGAGCGCGGCGCCAACGTCCTGCTGCACACGCTGCTGACCTCGCCAATCGATGAGGCGCCCGCGTTCGGTTGCGGAGGCTGGAGACGCTCCGGTAGCGTCGAAGCCGTTGTGACGTGGGACGGGCCGATGTCCACGCTCGTCGCGCGCTCCGACATGGCGCGCTCCGTCCTTTCGCTCTACGGGCTCATCACGTGGGTGTGCCTCGGCATCGGCACCCTCGTCTTCGTCGTCCTCGGCTATGCGCTGCTCCGCTTCCGTGACCGTCCGGGCGCCGCGCTGCCGCGCCAGACCCACGGCCACGCCTGGCTCGAGATCGCGTGGACGCTCGGTCCCGCCATCGTGCTCCTGATCATCGCGGTGCCGACGTTGCAGGTGACGTTCCGCACGCAGAGCCTCGCGAAGCCGCCCGACGCGCTCGAGATCGTCGTGCGCGGCTACCAGTGGTGGTGGGAGTTCGCGTACCCCACGCTCGGCGTGGTGACGGCGAACGAGCTGCACCTGCCGGCCGGCCGTCGCGTCGTCTTCAGCCTCGAAGGTCCGGACGTGATCCACAGCTTCTGGGTCCCGAAGTTCGGTGGCAAGCGCGACGTGGTCCCGGGGCGCGGCAACACGCTGCGCTTGATCCCGGACACGCCCGGCGAGTTCTGGGGACAGTGCGCGGAGTTCTGCGGCACCTCGCACGCCCACATGGGTCTGCGCGTGGTCGTCTCGACGCCCGCGGACTTCGAGCGGTGGGTCGCGGCCCAGCAGGCGCCGGCGGCGGAGCCGAGTGGCGACGCGGCCACCGGCAAGGCCATCTTCGCCGCAAACGCGTGCGTGGGCTGTCACACGGTGCGTGGAGTCTCCACGAGCACGCTCGGGCCCGATCTCACCCACTTCGGGAGCCGCCGCACGCTGGCGGCCGGGATGCTTCCGAACACGCCGGAGCACGTGGCCGCCTGGGTGCGCAACGCGCCGGCGCTCAAGCCGGGCGTCAAGATGCCGCCCTTCGCGTTCACGGACGAGCAGGCGCGCGCCGTCGCCGCCTACCTCGCGAGCCTCCAGTGATGGCGACACGGGTCGAAGCGACGCACGCGCACGCGGACACCGGACTCCTCGCGTGGCTCACGACCGTCGATCACAAGCGGATCGGCATCCTCTACGGCAGCACGGCGTTCGTGTTCCTGGTCGTCGGGGGGCTCGAAGCGCTGCTCATCCGGCTCCAGCTCGCGCTCCCCGAACCAGCGGCTGGTCAGCGCGGACTTCTACAACGCGCTGTTCACGATGCACGGCACCACCATGATCTTCCTCGCCGTGATGCCGCTGAACGCGATGTTCTTCAACTACATGATCCCGCTCATGATCGGCGCGCGCGACGTGGCGTTCCCGCGCCTGAACGCCTTGTCGTACTGGGTGTTCCTCGCCGGCGGGCTGTTCCTGAACGCGAGCTTCCTCGTCGGGGCGCCGCCCGACGGGGGATGGTTCGGCTACGCGAACCTCACGACCCGTCCCTTCTCGCCCGGCCCCAACATCGACTTCTGGGTCCTCGGACTGCAGATCCTCGGCGTGTCGTCGATGGTCGCGGGCATCAACTTCATCGCCACGATCCTGAACATGCGAGCGCCGGGCATGACGCTCATGCGCATGCCGCTGTTCGTCTGGATGAGCCTCGTCGTCCAGTTCCTCGTCGTGCTCGCGTTCCCGATCGTCACCGTCGGCCTGATCTTCCTGATGTTCGACCGCTTCTTCGGCACGCACTTCTTCGACGTGGCGGCGGGCGCGGACCTCCACCTCTGGCAGCACCTGTTCTGGGCGTTCGGCCACCCGGAGGTCTACATCCTGATCCTGCCCGCGTTCGGGATCGTCTCCGAGGTCATCCCGACGTTCGGACGCAAGCCGCTGTTCGGCGCGCCCGTGATGATCTACTCCGGGCATCCTCATCGCCTTCCTCGGCTTCGGCGTGTGGAGCCACCACATGTTCTCGGCGGGGATGGGCCCCGTGGCGGACGCCGCGTTCTCGATCGCGACGATGCTGATCGCGATCCCGACCGGCATCAAGATCTTCAACTGGCTCGCCACGCTGTGGGGCGAGCACCATCCGCTTCACGACGGCGTTCCGCTTCGCGGCCGGCATCATCGGCGTCTTCACGATCGGCGGGACTCTCCGGCATCATGCACGCCTCGCCCGCCCGTCGACCTGCAGCAGACCGACAGCTACTTCGTCGTCGCGCACATGCACTACGTCCTCATCGGCGGCACGCTCTTCGGGATCTTCGCGGGGCTCTACTACTGGTGGCCGAAGATGACCGGGCGGCTCCTCGACGAGCGCCTCGGGCGCCTGAACTTCTGGACGATGTTCGTGGGCTTCAACCTCGCGTTCTTCGTGCAGCACTTCCTGGGCGCGCTCGGGATGCCGCGGCGGATCTACACCTACCACGCGGACGCGGGGTGGACGCTCTGGAACTTCGTCTCCACGGTCGGCGCGTTCGTCCTCGCGGTCGGCGTGGCGATCTTCCTCGTCAACGCCGTGCAGAGCCTTCGTCGCGGGCCGCGCGCGTCCGCCGACCCGTGGGACGGGCGCACGCTCGAGTGGCGGACGTCGTCACCGCCGCCTCCGCACGACTTCGACGAGATCCCGCCCGTCTACAGCCGCGACACCTTCTGGCGCGAGAAGTACGGCGACCGTCACGGGAGGAAGCCGGTGCCGCGGCCGCCGGTGCCCGAGCCGCACGGCATCCACCTGCCGTCGCCGTCGCTCTGGCCGATCGTCGCCTCCGCTGGGCATCCTCGCCGCCGCGGCCGGCGCGCTGACGCACCTCGCGCTCGTCGTCGCCGGCGTGGCCGTGACGGTCGTCGCGATCTTCGCGTTCGCGCTCGAGCACCACCGGAACCCGGCGCACGCCGACCAGATGGGCAACCTCGGCCTCGACCACCGCAAGCTCGCGATGTGGACGTTCCTCGGCTCCGAGTGCTTCTTCTTCGGGACGCTGATCGCGACCTACCTGGCCTACAAGGGCCGCAGCGTGGTGGGACCGCATCCGCACGAGATCCTCAACATCCCGCTGACGACGCTGAGCACCTTCGACCTGCTGATGTCGTCGCTGCTCATGGTGCTCGCCCTGGCCGCCGTGCAGCGGGGCGATCGGCGGCAGACGCGCCTCTGGCTCGCCGGCACGATCGTCTTCGGCCTGATCTTCCTCGGCTTCCAGGTCTACGAGTTCACGCACTTCGTGCACGAGGGACTCACGCTGCAGACGAACCTGTTCGGCTCGACGTTCTTCACGCTCACCGGCTTTCACGGCGCGCCACGTCGCCATCGGCGTGACGCTGGCTCCTGACGCTGCTGGTGCTCGACCTGCGCGGCCGGCTCGGGGCGAGCGACGCGCTCAAGGTCGAGATCGCCGGCCTCTACTGGCACTTCGTGGACATCGTATGGATCGTGATCTTCACCCTCGTGTACCTGATCCCGTGAGCGCCGGACGACGGCGCCCGCCGGGTCACGGCGCCGAGCACGCCGGCGTCGGCACCTACCTGAAGGTCGCGGCGATCCTCACGGTGATCACGGCGCTCGAGTTCGCGGTGATCTACATCCGCGCGCTGACGCCGATCCTCGTCCCGCTCCTGCTCGTGATGTCGGCGGCGAAGTTCGCGCTCGTGGTGCTCTTCTTCATGCACCTCCGCTACGACTCGCGCACCCTGGCGTTCCTCTTCACCGGCCCGCTCGTGATCGCGATCGGCATCGTCATCGCGATCACGACGCTGACCGGCGCCTTCCTGGTGTACGGCCGATGATCGGCGTGACGCCGTGCGATCGATCGTTCGTCGTGGGCGTCGCGGCGTGCGTCTGCACGCCCGAAGTCGCGTGCCGGCGTCCTCGACGTCGTCGCGGCGCCGGCCTCCTCGCGGGCGCGTGGACGGGCGCGTGGCTGGCGCGGCGCGAACGGCCGCGGCGCGGGGAGATCGCGGCGCTTCGCCGGCGCGCTCGGCGCGCTGCTCGTCGTGCTCAACGGTCCCGTGCACGAGCTGAGCGACCGGTACCTCTTCAGCGCGCACATGCTCCAGCACCTCGTGCTGACGCTCGTCGTCCCGCCGCTGCTGCTCGCCGCGACCCCGGCCTGGATGATCGACGCGCTGCTGCGACCTGCCCGCCGCTCGCGCGGGTCGCGCGGACACTCACGCGCCCACTCCCTGCCCTCGGCGTGTACGCGGTGGCGATGATCGGATGGCACCTGCCGGGTCCCTACGGGCTCGCGCTCGAGGTCCACGCCTGGCACATCGTCCAGCACCTCACGCTGATGGCGACGGCGACGCTCGCGTGGTGGCCGGTGCTCGCGCGGTCGATCAGCGCGCCGCGCCTGCCCTACGCGGCCCAGATCCTCTACCTCTTCGCGTTCGGCGTGCCGATGTCGGCGGTGGCGGCGATGATCACCGGCGCCGAGCGGCTCCTCTATCCGTTCTACGCGGCGGCCCCGCCGCTCGTCACGTGGAGCCCCTTCGTGGACCAGCGGCTCGGCGGCGTGCTGATGTGGGTGCCGGCCGGCATCGTGCCGCTCGTCGCCTTCACCGTGGTGTTCTTCCGGTGGGCCGCCGAGGAACCTGAAGAGGACGTCCGGATCCCGCCGGGTGGCCGCTGCGCTAGTTCGAACGTCGCGCTCTGGCATCTGCGTTGCTACTTCTCCTCGGCCAACGTCACCGCCAGAAAAGGTGGACGGCGCAGGAGAGTGCGATGAACAGCGCAGAGCACGGCGTCGGCGTCAAGATCCAGTTCGTCGCGGTGGGACGCGACCGTCGTGAGTGGATGTGGAAGGCTCGCGACGACAGCAATACCATCACGATCTCGGGCCAGCGGTTCGATTCGCCTGAACGACGCGGTCCGCGACGCGCGGGTCCAGATCGGCGGGCTGCCCGACGACGACAGCGATGAGGACGGTCCGGACGTCGCGTAGCTTTTTCCCGATGTAGGGACGGTTCGCGTAAATCTTTCAAAGCTCTGCCCGGCGCCTATTGCACGGGATTCGCCCGTTTCCCGGTATGATGCTGGCCCACCATGAATATCAGCGTCGTGGGCACCGGCTACGTGGGGCTGGTCACGGGCGCGGTGTTCGCCGACCTCGGCAACGAAGTGGTCTGCGTCGACAACCTCCCCGACAAGATCGCCGCCCTCCAGGCCGGCCAGATGCCGATCTACGAGCCCGGGCTCGAGGAGATGGTCGACGCGCAACGTCGCCGACGGGCGGCTGTCGTTCACCACGGATCTCACCGCCGCCGTCCGAGGCTCGGTGATCGTCTTCATCACGGTCGGCACGCCCCCCCGCGAGGACGGCACGACCGACCTCACCGCGGTGGAGGCCGTCGCCCGCGGCATCGCGGAGGCGATGGAGACGTACACGGTGATCGTGAACAAGTCGACGGTGCCCGTCGGCACCGGCGAGTTCGTGCGCGAGATCGATCGAGCGGCACCAGCGGCGCCCGGTCCGCTTCGACGTCGTCTCGAACCCGGAGTTCCTCCGTGAAGGCTCGGCCATCGAGGACACGCTGCGGCCCGACCGCATCGTGATCGGCGCCCCCACCCAGCAGGTCGCGATGTCGCTGCTCGAGCTCTACGCGCCGCTGGAGCGCCCGATGATCATCACCGACGTGCCGTCGGCGGAGATGATCAAGTACGCGTCGAACGCGCTGCTGGCGACCAAGATCTCGTTCATGAACGCGATCGCCAACATCTGCGAGCAGGCGGGCGCCGACGTGACGCAGGTGATGAAGGGCGTGGGGCTCGACGCGCGCATCGGTTCCGCGTTCCTCCAGGCCGGCCTCGGGTACGGCGGGAGCTGCTTCCCCAAGGACACGGAGTCGCTCGTCCACACCGCCGCCGCGCTCGGCTACGACTTCTCGCTGCTCCGCGCGGTGATGGAGGTCAACCGCGAGCGCTCCTGCGCACTTCGTGCGGATGATCGCGCGCACCCTCGGGCCGCTCGACCGGCGGGTCATCGCCGTGCTCGGGCTCGCCTTCAAGCCCAACACCGACGACATGCGCGAGGCGAAGAGCCTCGAGATCATCACGCAGCTCCTCGAGGCCGGCGCCACCGTGCGCGCCTACGACCCGGTGGCCATCGACAACGCGCGCAAGATCCTGCCCACCGTCGTCGAATACGCGGAGTCGCCGTACCACGCCGCCGAAGGCGCCGACGCGGTGGCGCTCGTCACCGAGTGGAACGAGTTCAAGTTCCTCAACCTCGAGCGCCTGCGCTCGGTGATGCGCACGCCCGTCATCTTCGACGGACGCAATCTCTGGGAGCCCGAGCGCATGCGGCGTCTCGGCTTCGCGTACTACTCGATCGGCCGCCGGCCGGTTCCTCCCGCCTGACGGCGGTCGCGCGCATGCGGGTGCTGGTCACCGGGGGCGCGGGGTTCATCGGGTCCCACCTCT
The DNA here is from genome assembly GCA_963707305.1 of uncultured Candidatus Rokubacteria bacterium. Taxonomy (GTDB): domain Bacteria; phylum Methylomirabilota; class Methylomirabilia; order Rokubacteriales; family CSP1-6; genus VGLJ01. Next base: position 182,746 of record CAVPPZ010000012.1, on the reverse strand, counting down.
CCCTCGTTGCTGCTCGACCGCGGCTGCGACGTCGTGTGCATGGACAACTTCATCACGGGCTCGCAGGACAACATCGCCGCGCTCATCGGCCGCCCGGGGTTCGAGCTTCGTGCGGCACGACGTCACGTCGTACATCGCGCTCGACGGGCCGCTCGACTGGGTGCTCCATCTCGCGAGCCCCGCGTCGCCCCGCGACTACCTGGAGCTGCCGATCCAGACGCTGAAGGTCGGCGCGCTCGGCACCCACAACGCGCTCGGCCTCGCCAAGGCGAAGCGGGCGTCGTTCCTGCTCGCGTCGACGTCGGAGGTCTACGGCGATCCGCTCGTGCACCCGCAGCACGAGGAGTACTGGGGCAACGTGAACCCGGTGGGGCCGCGCGGCGTCTACGACGAGGCCAAGCGCTTCGCGGAAGCGATGACGATGGCCTACCACCGCACGCACGGGATCTCGACGCGGATCGTGCGGATCTTCAATTCCTTCGGTCCCCAGATGAGGCTCAACGATGGGCGCGCCATCCCGGCCTTCATGACCCAAGTCCTGGCGGGCGCTCCCGTGACCGTGTACGGCGACGGCTCCCAGACGCGGTCGTTCCAGTACATCGACGACCTCGTCGAGGGGATCTGGCGCTTGATGGCCTCGGACACGTCGGATCCCGTCAACATCGGCAACCCCCAGGAGATGACGCTGCTGGAGCTCGCCAGGCGCATCATCCGGCTCGCCGGCAGCCGCAGCGAGATCGTCTTCCAGCCCCTGCCCCAGGACGACCCCAAGGTCCGCCAGCCGGACATCACGCGCGCGCGCACGCTGCTGGGCTGGGCGCCGCGCGTGGACACCGACGAGGGCCTGCGGCGCACGCTCGAGTGGTTTCGCGAGAAGACGGGCACTCGCGTCACGAAAGGAGCGACGGCATGGTCGACGACGAGCTGAAGGCGATCCTCGTGTGCCCGGCGTGCAAGGGTGACCTGATCTTCGAAGCGCAGCGGATCATCTGCCCGGCCTGCAAGAAGGCCTATCCGATCCGCGACGGCATCCCGGTCATGCTCATCGGCGAGGCGGAGACCTGGATCCCGAGCCCGTAGAGGGCGCCCAGGCCGTCATCCTCGCCGGCGGCGAGGGGACGCGCCTTCGACCGCTCACGCTCACGCGCGCCAAGCCGGTGGTGCCCCTGCTCAACCGGCCGCTCCTCGCCTACCAGCTCGCATTGCTCCGACACCACGGCGTCACCGACGTGATCCTCGCGTGCTCGTATCGCGTGGACGACGTGCGGCAGGCGCTCGGCGACGGCCGCGCCCTCGGGACGCGCCTGCGCTACGTGGTCGAGGACGTGCCCCGCGGGACCGGAGGCGGCGTGCGCAACGCGGCCGACCTCGCGCGCGGCGTCGTCTTCGTGCTCAACGGCGACGTCCTGACCGACGCCGACCTCACCGCGATGCGCAGCTTCCACGAGGCGCGCGGCTCGCGCGTCACCATCTTCCTGCGCGCCGTGGACGACCCGCGCCCGTACGGGCTCGTGGAGTGCGCGCCCGACGGACGCGTGCGCGCCTTCCGGGAGAAGCCGACGAGCCTCGAGGGGTTGACCACGAACACGATCAACGCCGGGATCTACCTCATCGACGCCGCGCTCCTCGCGCGCATCCCGCGCGACCGCGTGGTGTCGATCGAGCGCGAGTTCTTTCCGGCGCTCGTCGACGACGGCACCCCGTGCTTCGGGTGGCTCGCCGAGGCGTACTGGCGGGACATCGGCAGCCCGGACGCGTACCGTGACGCCCAGATCGATCTGCTCGACGGCCGCGTGCGGAGCCCGCTGGCGCCGCCCGGCGACGCGACGGCGGGCAGCTGGATCGCGGACGGCGTGCGCGTCGGGCACGGCGCGCGCGTGGACGCGCCGAGCGTGATCGGGCCGGACGTGGACGCTCGGGGACGGCGCCCGCGTGGGTCCGCGCGCGGTCGTCGGCGCGCGCTGCCGGATCGGGCCCGGCGCGCGCGTCGAGAACGCCGTCCTCTGGGAGGACGTGAGCGTCGGCGCCGGCGCGGTCCTCCACGACTGCGTGGTGGCGACGGGCGCCCGCATCGGGGCCGACGCCGAGATCGGCCCCGGCGTCACCCTCGAGGCCGGGCGCCGTCGTCCCCGACCACGCGCCGACGCTGCGAGCGCGGCGCCCGGCGGGCGGGCGAAGCCCGGGAGCCCGCGAGTCCAGACAACACCTGCTAGACTGGGCTGATGGCGCTGTCCCGGATCCGTAACTTCTCGATCGTCGCCCACATCGACCACGGCAAGTCGACGCTCGCCGACCGGCTCCTGTCGCTGACCGGCACCATGGACGCGAAGAAGGCCGTCGACCAGGTCCTCGACTCGATGGACCTCGAGCGCGAGCGCGGCATCACCATCAAGGCGCACACGGTGCGCCTGCTCTACCGGGCGAAGGACGGGCAGGTCTACACGCTCAACCTCATCGACACGCCCGGGCACGTCGACTTCTCGTACGAGGTCTCGCGCGCGCTCGCCGCGTGCGAGGGCGCCATCCTGATCGTGGACGCCGCGCAGGGCATCGAGGCGCAGACGCTCGCGAACTTCTACCTCGCCTCCGACGCCGGGCTGACCATCATCCCCGTCATCAACAAGATCGACCTGCCCGCCGCCGACGTGGAGGGCACGCGGCGAGCAGATCACCGAGACGCTCGACCTCGACGGCGACGAGGCCCTGGCCATCTCCGCCAAGCACGGCACCGGCGTCCCGGAGGTGCTGGAGGCGATCGTCGCGCGCATCCCGCCGCCGAAGGGCGATCCCGAGGCGCCGCTGAAGGCGCTCGTGTTCGACTCGTTCTACGACTCGTACCAGGGCGTCGTGGTCTACGTCCGCGTCTTCGACGGCTGCGTGCGTGAAGGCATGCGCATCCTGTTCATGTCGAACGGGCAGGTCTACGAGGTCCAGCAGGTCGGCGTCTTCTGGCCCGACATGCGGCCGGTCGAGGAGCTGTCGACCGGCCAGGTCGGCTACATCACCGCCGCCATCAAGCGGGTGGCCGACGCGAAGGTCGGCGAGACCATCACCGAGCAGCGCTGCGGCCGACCGCCGAGCCGTTCCCCGGCTATCGCGACGCCAAGCCGATGGTGTTCGCGGGCCTGTACCCGATCGAGGACACCGACTACGAGGCGCTCCGCGACGCGCTCGAGAAGCTCCGGCTCAACGATCCCGCCTTCAACTTCGAGCCGGAGACCTCGCTCGCGCTCGGCTACGGCTTCCGCTGCGGCTTCCTCGGCATGCTGCACATGGAGATCGTGCAGGAGCGGCTCGAGCGGGAGTTCGACCTCTCGCTGATCGTCACCGCGCCGAGCGTGCAGTACCGCGTGCTCACGACGGCCGGCGAGCTGCTCGAGATCGACAACCCGTCGAAGCTGCCCGACGCCGGACCGCATCGAGCAGATGGAGGAGCCGTACGTCACCTCGTCGGTCTACGTGCCGACGGAGTTCATGACCTCGATCTACAAGCTCGCCCAGGAGAAGCGCGGCGAGCACAAGTCGCTCGAGTACCTCGGCAAGCGCGTGCACATCCGCTTCGACTTCCCGCTCTCCGAGATCGTCATGGACTTCTACGACAAGCTGAAGTCGATCTCGAAGGGCTACGCGTCGTTCGACTACGAGCTGTCGGACTTCCGGGCCTCCGACCTCGTGAAGCTCGACATCCTCCTGAACGGCGATCCCGTGGACGCGCTGTGCATCATCGTCCATCGCGACAAGGCCTACGAGCGCGGCAAGATGCTCGTGGAGAAGCTGCGCGGCGTCATCCCGCGGCAGATGTACGAGGTGGCGATCCAGGCCGCCATCGGCAGCCGCGTCATCGCGCGCGAGACCGTGAAGGCCATGGGCAAGAACGTCACCGCCAAGTGCTACGGCGGCGACATCACGCGCAAGCGCAAGCTGCTCGAGAAGCAGAAGGAAGGCAAGAAGCGGATGAAGCAGGTCGGCAACGTGGAGGTCCCGCAGGAGGCGTTCCTGACGGTGCTCAAGACTTGATGGACGAGCGGAAGATCGGCATGGACGTGACGCCCCCGGTGGACGTCAACGTCGCCGCGCGCGACGGCGCCGCCTTCGCGCCCGCGAAGGCTCGCCGCAAATCGATCATTCGCGAGTACGGCGAGGCGATCGCGATCGCGATCCTGCTCGCGCTGGTCATCCGGACGCTGGTCGTGCAGGCGTTCACCATCCCGTCGGGCTCGATGATGGACACGCTGCTGGTCGGCGACTACATCCTGGTGAACAAGTTCCTCTACGGGCCGGAGCTGCCGTTCACCGAGGTGCGCGTGCCCGGCCTCCGCGATCCGGAGCGCGGCGACATCATCGTCTTCAAGTACCCGCAGGACGAGAAGCGCGACTTCATCAAGCGCATCGTCGCGGGCCCCGGCGAGACGGTCCAGGTGAAGGGGGCCCAGGTCTTCGTCGACGGCAAGGCGCTGGGCGAGCCGTACGTCAAGCGCAACGAGTCGCCGCTGCCGTCGGGCGGGCAGGCGTACTGCGGCTACGCGTACGGCTGCGAGCCCACGATGGTCCCGGCCGACTCCTACTTCGTCATGGGCGACAACCGCGACAACTCGCAGGACAGCCGCTACTGGGGCTTCGTGAAGCGCGACAAGATCAAGGGCAAGGCCTTCCTCATCTACTGGTCGTGGGACAGCGATCGTCACTGGCTGCGATGGTGGCGGCTCGGGAAATACATTCCGTGATCCCCGGAGGGGGGCTTCGCCCCCCTTCCGGCGGTCGGCGCGCGCCCTTCGGCGCGCCTCCTCCGCTGCCTCCCCCCAGGACTCGGATTGCGCGGGCGAAGCCCGCGCTCGGACGTGGTTGATCTCGCACATGACGGCGCCTTCGGCGGGGCCGCTCGGCGTTCTTTCAGAGACGACACCGACGGGGGAGTCGCTCGGCGTGTACGTCCACGTGCCGTTCTGTGTGAAGAAGTGCTACTTCTGCTCGTTCAATACCGCGCCGTTCGACGATGATGCGATGGCGCGGTTTCTTCGCGCGCTCGACCGCGAGATCCAGCTGGTCGCGCACCATTCCGTGGACGCGCGACGTCTCGATCGACACCGTCTTCCTCGGGGGCGGGACGCCCTCCCTGCGTGCCGGCGCCCGCCATGGCGGCGATTCTCGGGCGGCTCCGCCAGCGGTTCCGCGTCTCGCGCGGAGCCGAGATCACCGTCGAGTGCACGCCGGAGAGCCTCGAGACGACCAAGCTCGCCGGCTATCGCGAGGCGGGCGTGACGCGCATCAGCCTCGGCGTCGAAGCGCTCGACGACGCGATCCTCCCGGTGATCGGGCGCCTCCACGACGCCCGCGCCGCCGCGCGTGGCCTTCGACGCGTGTCGGGCCGTCGGCTTCGACAACGTCAGCGTCGATCTCATGTACGGGCTCCCGGGCCTCGACGTGGATCGCTGGACGCGCACCGTGCGCGCCGTGCTCGACTGGACGCCCGACCATCTCTCGGCGTACGGGCTCACGCTCGACAACGGGAGCCTGTGGGGCGCGCGCGGCGCGCCCCCACTGCCCCCGGAGGAGACGGTCGTCGACCAGTACTGGGCGCTCGCGCGCGCGGCCGCCGAGCACGGGTACGAGCACTACGAGATCTCGAACTACGCGCGGGCCGGTCATCGCTCGCGACACAACCAGGTCTACTGGCGGCGCGGCGAATACCTGGCGTTCGGGCCGGGCGCGTGCGGCTTCGTCGGCGACGTCCGCTACGCCAACGCGAAGGCGGTGACGCGCTACGCCGCGGCGCTGGACGACGGCGCGCTGCCGATCGAGACCTCCGAGCGCCTCACGGCCGAGCAGGCGCTCGCCGAGACCCTGTTCCTCGCGCTCCGGACCGCCGACGGCGCGCCGCGCGACGCGCTGGTGCGGCGCGTGGCGGCCACGCCCGCGCTCCGGCACCGCGTCGAGGCCTGGGTGGCCGAGGGCCTGATGGAGCTCGACGGCCCCCGCGTTCGCCTCACCGAGCGCGGCTTCCTCGTGTCCGACGCCCTCTTCGTCGAGCTGCTCTGACGCGCCGCCGCCTCCTCGCGCGCGCCGCGGTGACGCTCCTCCTCACCGCCGCGCTCCTCGAAGGGGGCGTCGCGCTCCTGCTCGCGCACACGCCGCGCGTCCCCGCCCTGCGCACGCTCGCGCGCGAGTACTACGGGGCTTCGATCGCGCGATCATCCAGATGGATCCCCGCTTCGCCCGCTACGATCCCGAGCTCTTCTACACGCTGCGTCCCGGACGCTTCGTGTTCGCGCAGCGGGAGTTCGCGCACGAGTTCCGCGTGAACTCGCTCGGCGTGCGCGACGAGGAAGCGGCGCTCGACGGCTCCGGAGATCGTCGTCCTCGGCGACTCGGTGGCCATGGGCTGGGGCGTCGCGCAGGAGGAGACGTTTCCCGCGCTCGTCGCGCGCGCCACCGGCCGCCGCGTGCTCAACGCCGCCGTGTCGTCGTACGGGACGGTGCGCGAGATGCGGCTGCTCGAGCGGATCGATCGCCGCCGCCTCGCGTGGCTGATCGTGCAGTACAACGCCAACGACGTCGGCGAGAACCGGCTGTTCCACCAGCGCGGGCACCACGTCTCGAGCGGTGCGGAGAAGTTCGAGGAGACGTGGCGGCGCTACGCGGCGAAGCGCGCGTACTATCCGGGCAAGTACGCGTGGGAATCCGTGCGCCGGCTGCACGCGCGCGATCGGCGAGCGCCTCTCGCCGCGCCGGCCGCGCGGGCCCGCGCCCACGGCGGAGGAGGAAGCCGATGCGTTCCTCGCCGCGCTCCTGCACGCGGGAACGGTCGACTTCGAGCGCGTGCGCCTGATCGTGGTCGAAGTGACGGGCGAAGGCGCGCCGCCACGCTCGTCACCACGCTGCCGTCACGGCTCGCGCGCCCCGGCGTGCCGACGGGGGTGCGGACCGCGAAGCTCCTCGACGTCGGCGCGCGCCTCGGGCCCGACGCCTTCCACGTCCTCGACGACCATCCGAACGCGCGGGGCCACCGTCTCATCGCCGACGCGGTCCTCGGCGCGCTCCGGGCGTCGCCTTGACTTGCCCGTTTGGCGGCTGTTACAAAATCGTGATGGATACGCGCCACCGGGACGTACTGGTCGCGGTCATCCGTGAGTACGTCGACTCCGCCGAGCCCGTTGGCTCCCGCGTCCTGACCAGGAAGTACTTCCCCTCGCTGTCGCCGGCGACGATCCGCAACGTCATGTCGGACCTCGAGGAGATGGGCTATCTCGCGCAGCCGCACACGAGCGCGGGCCGTGTCCCCACCGACAAGGCGTACCGGTTCTATGTCGAGTCGTTTCCCCCGGCGAGCCCGGCGCCGAGCCCGCGCTCGGAGACGCTGCCCGTCCGCCGCTCCGGGATCGACGGCTTCATGGAGCGGGCCTCCGCGCACCTCTCGAGCGCCACGCGCCTCACCGGTCTCCTGCTCGCGCCGCCGATGCAGCACACGCGCATCGCGCGCGTGCGACCTCATCCCGCTCGAGGGCGATCGCGCGCTCGCGGTGGTGGTCACCGATGCGGGCTGGCTGACGGTCCGCGCGGTGACGGTCGACCCGCCGTTGCGGGGCGCCGAGGTCCGCGATATCGGTCACGAGCTCACGCGGCGGTTCCGCGACCGGACCGTCACCGAGATCATGGAGGGCGCGCAGCGGCGCGATCCGCTCGACCCGCTGTACGCGCGGGCGGGCGCCGTGCTCGATCAGGTCTACGCGCTGCTCGGGGGCCGCACGCTCTACGTGAGCGGCGCCATGAACATCCTCGACCACCCCGAGTTCGGTGACCTCGAATCGACCCGCGCCCTGCTCCGGATGTTCGAGCAGAAGGAACGGCTCGCGGACCTCCTGGCCTCGATGTGGGACGACACCGGCGTGCGCGTCACCATCGGCGAGGAGAACCCGGTCTCGGAGATGCGGGACTGCACGGTCGTCACGGCGTCGTACATGTATCGCGACCAGGTCCTCGGGATCCTCGGGGTCGTCGGCCCGCGGCGGATGGCCTATCCCGAGATCATGGCGGTGGTCGACGAGACGGCCCGCCACGTCACGGACGCCCTGTCCCGCGTCCGGCACGACCTGTACCTGCCCTCCTGAGCCCCGTCCGGTTGCTATACTTTCCTCCATGGAAGCCGACGACGACCGCACCGGTACGGGCACCGGCCAGCCCAGCACCTCGGCCGAGGTCCCCTCCCAGAACGACGAGCTCCAGCGGCAGCTGGCCGAGAAGAACGATCGCCTGCTCCGCGCGCTCGCCGAGGCCGACAACATCCGCCGCCGCGCGCTGCGCGACCGCGAGGATGCCGTGCGCTACGCGGCCGAGGGCCTCCTGCGCGACGTCATCCCCGTGCTCGACAACCTGGACCGGGCCCTCGGCGCCGCGCGCGCGGCCGGCGACTCATCGAGCATCGTGGACGGCGTGGAGCTGATCCGGCGCGAGTTCCTCAAGGTGCTCGACAAGCACGGGGTCACCCGCTACTCCGCGGTGGGGCAGCGCTTCGATCCCAACCAGCACGAGGCGATCGCGCGCGTGGTCAGCCTCGACAAGGAGCCGGACACCGTCGTCAGCGAGACGGTCCCCGGCTATTCCCTGCGCGGCCGGGTGCTCCGCCCGGCCCAGGTCGCCGTGGCCGGCGCGCCGGACGAGGACGCGGCCTAGGACGTGGCCACCGACTACTACGAGCTGCTCGGCGTCTCTCGCGAGGCGAGCGACAACGAGCTCAAGCGCGCCTACCGTCAGCTCGCGATGCAGTGTCACCCGGACAAGAATCCGGGCGACAAGGCGGCCGAGGAGCGCTTCAAGCAGATCAGCGAGGCCTACGCCGTCCTCTCCGATCCCGACAAGCGCGCCCACTACGATCGCTTCGGCGTCGCCCCCGGGCGCGGGCGGCGGGTTCGACGCCGGCGGCTTCGGCACGCTGTTCGAGGACATCTTCGAGAACTTCTTCGCGGGCGGCGGGCGCGGGCGGCGCACGCGCGCGGCGCGCGGCGAGGACCTCCAGTACGAGCTGAAGGTCACGCTCGAGGAGGCGGCCACCGGCATCGAGACGAAGGTGCAGCTCCCGCGCCTGGAGCCGTGCGCGACGTGCCAGGGCAGCGGCGCCGAGCCGGGCACGAAGCGGGTCACGTGCGATACGTGCCGCGGCCAGGGCCAGGTACGCTTCAACCAGGGGTTCCTCACCGTCGCGCGCACCTGTCCCAAGTGCCAGGGCGAGGGCGAGATGAACAAGAATCCCTGCAAGGCGTGCCGCGGGGAAGGTCGCCAGCGCTCCGAGCGGATGCTCGTCGATCAAGATTCCCGCCGGCATCGAGGACGGCATGCAGCTCCGGCTGAGCGGCGAGGGCTCGAGCGGCGTGCACGGCGGCCCGCCCGGCGATCTCTACGTGCTCGTCCGCATTCGAGAGCACGCCGATCTTCGTGCGCCACGGCGCCGACATCGTCTGCGAGGTGCCCGTGTCGTTCGCGCAGCTCGCGCTCGGCGCCGACGTCGACGTGCCGGTGCTCGATGGTCGCGCGACGCTGACGATCCCGCCGGGCAGCCAGCCGCACGAGATCCTGAAGCTGCGCGGCAAGGGCATGCCGCATCTGCGCGGCCGCGGACGCGGCGACTCCTGCTATCGCCTGCTCCTCGAGGTGCCGCAGAAGCTGAACGCGAAGCAGCGCGAAGCGCTCGAGGCGTTCGAGAAGGCGTCGAGCGGGCAGCACGGTCCTCTCCTCACCTCGTTCCTGGAGCGGATGAAGAAGATCCTGGAGTAGCGGGTGCGCGACTCTCCCCGCTACTGGGAGCTCACCCTCACCGTTCCGGTCGGCGCCGCCGAAGGCCTCACGAACTTCCTGTGGGAGACCGGTGCGCTCGGTGTCGTCGAGGAAGAGCGCCCGGGGGCGCCGCCCGAGCTGCGCGCGTTCTTTCCCGAGACCACACCGCCCGCCGTGCTCACGGAGCGCGTCACCGCGTATGCCGACGGGCTCGCCGCGCTGGGCTTCGGCGCCGTCGGGCGTCCGCGGGTCGAGGTGCTCGAGGACGGCGGCTGGGCGGACGCGTGGCGCGAGCACTTCCGCCCGATCACGGTCGGCCGCCGGTTCGTGATCACGCCGCCGTGGGAGACGCCCGACGCGGCCGGCCGCCTCGTCCTGGTGATCGAGCCGGGTCGGGCCTTCGGCACCGGCCACCACGGAAGCACCGCCGGGTGCCTGGAAGCCATCGAGCGCGTGATCGATGCGTCGCACGCGCCGGCACGCGCGCTCGACCTCGGGACGGGCTCCGGCATCCTCGCGATCGCGATGGCTCGCCTCGGCGTGGCGCACGTGCTGGCCGTCGACGAGGATCCCGACGCGATCGCGGCGGCCACGGCGAACGCCGGACGCAACGCGGTCGCCGCGCACGTCGAGTGTCGCGTGGACGACGCGGCACGGTGGGCGTGGCGCCGGCGCCGCTCGTCGTCGCGAACCTCATCACCGCCGCGCACCGGCGGCTCGCGCCCCGCTATGGCCGCGTCGTCGACGCCGGGAGGCACGCTGATCCTCGGCGGGATCCTCGACGCCGAAGCCGCGGAGGTCGAGGCGACGTTGCGTCCGCACGGGTGGCGTCCCGACGGCGCGGTGTCGCGTGAGGGATGGAGCACGCTCGTGTTCATCCGCGCATGAGGCGCTTCACGATCACGCCCGAGCGGCGTCACGGTGACCGGGTGACCTTCGACCACCACGAGAGCCACCACCTCGCGCGCGTGCTCCGTCTCAAGGCGGGCGACACCGTGGTGGCGGTGGACGGGAGTGGCCGCGACTACACCGTCCGGCTCGAGCACGTGAGCGCCGAGTCGACGGGCACGATCGTCGGCGTCAGCGCGCGCGACACGGAGTCTCCGTTTCCGATCACGCTCGTGCAGGGCCTGCCCAAGGGCGACAAGATGGACACGCTCATCCGTGCGGTGACCGAGCTCGGCGTCGCGCGTGTCATGCCCGGTCATCACCGCGCGCACGGTCGTGCGGCTCGATGCCGCCCGTGGCGTCGGCGCGGCTCGCCCGGTGGCAGCGCGTCTCGCGTGAGGCCGCGAAGCAATGTGGCCGGGCGCGACTGCCGGTGATCGAGGCCGCGCGGCCGCTCGCCGAGACGGTCATCGACGCGGCCCGCCGACGCCGCGTGTCTCCGCCTCTGCTTCTGGGAGGAAGAACACGCGCCGCTCGCGGACGTGATCGCGACGCTCGCATCGCCACCGGCCGCCGCGATCGTCATCGTCGGTCCCGAGGGCGGGCTCACGCGCGACGAGGTGGCACCGCGCGACGCGGCGGCTGGCGTGTCACGGATTCGGCCCGCGCGTCCTGCGGACCGAAACCGCCGGCCCCGCGATCGTCGCCGCGCTCCAGTTCGAGTTCGGAGATCTGGGACGACGACGGTACCTCGCGACCCGGCGCCCGAGCAGGCGGGCGAAGCCCGGGAGCCCGCGAGTTCAACCAACGCCCGCGAGTCCAAATGGACGCATGTCGAAGTGGAAGCGAACGTCGGCGTCCACGCCTGGGGGCCGACGCGGGCCGAGGCGTTCGCGCGCGCGGCGGAAGCGGTCTTCGCGCTCGTCGTGGCGCCCCGCGGTGACGACGACGGAGTCGCGAGGCGCGCGCGCAAGGCGGCTCGCCGGAAGCCTTGCTCGTCAACTGGCTCAACGAGTGCCTCTACGTGCACGAGATCGAGGGCTTTGCCGTCGCGCGGGTCGAGGTCGACACGGATCGCGACGACCTCGTCCACGGGGTGCTGCACGGCGAGACGCTCGATCCCGCGCGCCATCCACCCGGAACGCGCGTCAAGGCCGTGAGGCCGGAGCAGGCTGAAGTGCGTGAGCATCCGGGGCGCGTGGAGGTGCGGGTCCTCGTCGATGTGTAGCCCCGGCGTGTCCGATACGAGACGTTGGAGGTGCGAGGATGTCTCATTCAGGCATCAGGCGGTGGCGGACGTGCTTGTAAATAGGCGCAGCACAAGGGCCGGATTGTTTGGCACCCGCGTTGCCTGTCAATGAGGGCCGAATGGACTTCCAGCGCACCATCCGCAAGCCGGCCACCCTCGATGGCATCGGCCTCCACTCCGGAAAGCCCGTCCGCCTGACCGTCAGCCCCGCGCCCGTGGACTCCGGGATCGTGTTCCGCGTCGGACTCGTGACGGGCCGCCCGGACCAGCTCAGCGAGCCGATTCTCGCCGCGCCCGAGAGCGTCGTCGACTCGCACTACGCCACCACGCTCGGCCGCGGCAGCGCGCGCGTGCAGACCGTCGAGCACCTCCTCGCAGCCATCGCCGGGCTCGGCATCGACAACCTCAACGTCCACCTCGACGGCACCGAGGTGCCCGCGATGGACGGCAGCGCGAAGCCGTTCGTCGCGATGCTGCTCGCCGCCGGCCGCACGCACCAGAACGCGCGCCGCCGCGCGATCACGATTCCGCACCCGATCCGCGTCGGCACCGACAGCCGCTGGCTCCAGATCGTGCCGGCCGATCGGCTCCGCATCAGCTACACGCTCGACAACGACCACCCGGCGATCGGCACGCAGGCGCTGTCGTGGACCGCCACCGAGCGCTCGTTCGTGGAGGACTTCGCGCCCGCCCGCACCTACGGGTTCCTGAAGGACCTCGGCGCGATCCGCAAGCGCGGCCTCGCGCAGGGCGTCTCGCTGGACAACACGATCGGCGTCGGCAACGGCGGCGTCCTGAACGGCCTGCGCTATCGCGACGAGTTCGTGCGCCACAAGGTGCTCGACCTCGTGGGCGACCTCGCGCTGCTCGGCCGGCCCCTGCTCGGCCACGTGATCGCGCGCAACGCCGGCCACGCGCTCAACTTCGAGCTCGCCGTGGCGATCCAGGAGGCGGTCGGCCTGGAGCGTCACGCCGCCGCCGTCCCGGTCCTGCGCACCGCGCCCGAAGACCTTCGGACTCTCGTCACATGGGGGGCTCCGGGCGCCCCCCAAGCCCCCCTCGCCTCCGGGCGGACGTGAAGTCCGTGTCTGCCCGGCGACTCGCCGTAGTCGCTCCGCGACGCCCGGCCCTCCCACGCTGACAATCGCCACGGCTTCGCCGTGGCCGTGCTCGTCGTACCGGGGTCTATAATGACCGCGCTGGATATGGGTGTGGTCACCAGCGAGCCCCCCCGATGCCGCTCCTGAGCGAGCACAGTCGCCGCAAGCGCAACCTCGTGATCATCGCGGGGTTCCTGGTCATCCTCGGCGTGGCCAGCGCGTTCGATTTCGGCGTCCGCGCCCCCGACATCCCGGTGGCCTCCAACGTCGCGATCATCGCGCTGCTCAACCTGAACCTGATCGTCTTCCTGCTCCTGCTGGTCCTCCTCTTCCGCAACCTCGTCAAGCTGTACGACGACCGCCGCCACAAGGTGCTCGGCTCCAAGTTCAAGTCGAAGCTCGTCTTCTCCTTCATCGTCCTCGCGGTGGCGCCCGCCCTCATGATCTTCGTGATCGCGTCGAACTTCATCGGGCGATCCATCGAGGGCTGGTTCAAGCCGCACGTCGAGCGCCCGCTCGACGAGGCGCTCGCGGTCGCGCAGACGTACTACCGCAACCTCGAGACGACCTCCCTGCGCCAGGCGCAGTTCGTGGCGCGCCTCATCGACCGGAATGCCCTGCTCGCGCCCGGCCGGCACGAGGCCCTGCTCGCGGCCCTCGGCGAGCACCTGAACCAGGTCGGGCTCTCCGCCATCACGGTGGTCGCGCCCGACGGCCGCGTGCTCGCGCACGTCAAGGATCCGGTGCTCGGCGATCAGCCGCTGCGGGAGGTCGGCGACGCCCAGGTCAAGCAGGGCTTCGCGGGCCTCGAGACCTCGTCCGTCCGCGAGCTGCCGTCCGGCGATCTGATCGAAGCGGTGGCGCCGATCTGGGCCACGCGGAACGGCGCGCGGCAGGTCGAGGCCGTCGTCGTCGTCGGCGCGCACGTGACCGAGCGGCTCGAGGCGAAGGTGCGCGCGATCTCCCAGGCGTTCAAGGACTACAAGCAGCTCCGGCTCATGAAGAACCCGATCAAGGGCAGCTACATCCTGCTGTTCCTGCTGCTGACGCTGATCGTCGTCTTCTCGTTCACGTGGGTCGGCCTCTATCTCGCGCGCGGCATCACGGGCCCCATCGCGGAGCTGGCGGAAGGCACGCGCGAGGTCGCCGCCGGCAACCTCCGCTACAAGGTGCAGGCGCGCGCCGACGACGAGATCGGCGTGCTCGTCGATTCGTTCAACCGGATGACCGACGACCTCGCGGAGTCGAAGCGCCGCCTCGAGGGCGCGTACCTCGACCTGCAGGACAAGCACACCGAGCTGGAGGAGCGCCGCCGGTACACGGAGACCGTGCTCGAGGCGATCACCACCGGCGTCGTGTCCCTCGATCCCGAGGGCCGCGTGACCACGATCAACCGCGCGGCCGCGCGGATGTTCGGGCTCGACGCGGCGGCCAGCGTCGGGCGTCCGATGGCCGCCGTCTTCTCGGGCGACGAGCGGGCGGAGGTGGTGACGCTCATCCAGCGGACACGGCGCATCCGGAGCGGGGTCGCGGAGCGCGAGCTGCGCCTGACCCGCGACGGCGCGTCCTGCACGCTCCTCGCGATGGCGACGCCGCTGCGCGCGCCCGACGGCGAGTACGCGGGCGCGGTGGCCGTCTTCGACGACCTCACCGAGCTGCTGAAGGCGCAGCGCCTGGCGGCCTGGCGCGAGGTGGCGCAGCGCATCGCCCACGAGATCAAGAACCCGCTCACGCCGATCCAGCTCTCGGCGCAGCGCCTGCGCCGCCGGCTGGGCGGGACGGCGCAGGAGCGCGAGCTGGTCGCCGAGTGCACGGAGACGATCATCCACGAGGTCGACGCGCTCAAGCGCCTCGTCGACGAGTTCTCGCGCTTCGCGCGCATGCCGGCGCACACCCCGCGCCTCACCGACCTCCGGCCCATCGTGGACGGGGTGGCCGCGCTCTATCGCGACTCCCATCCCGCGCTCACCATCGTGACCCGTCACGCGGACGACCTGCCGCTGCTCGAGGTGGATCCCGATCACCTCAAGCGCGCCGTGCAGAACCTCGTGGACAACGCGGTGGCCGCGGTGAACGGCCGGGGCGAGGTGGACGTGGAAACCGGGCTGGCGGACGGCGGGCGGCAGGCGCGCATCGCCGTGAGCGACCGCGGCCCCGGCATTCCCGCCGCGGAGCGCGAGAAGCTCTTCCTGCCCTACTACTCCACGAAGGTCTCGGGCATGGGCCTGGGCCTGGCGATCGTGCAGGAGATCGTGGCCGAGCACGGCGGCCGCCTGCGGCTCGAGGACAACGCGCCCCACGGCAGCCGCTTCATCATCGAGCTGCCGGTGGCGCCCGCCGCCAGCCCGGCGCCGGTCACCGCGTGACAGCGAGATGACACGGCGGCCCTGCGGTGGCATGGTGGCGTAGATGAGCGCGGAGCACATCCTCATCGTCGACGACGAACCGGCCATCCGCACGGCCCTGCGCGGCGTGCTGGAGGACGAGGGCTACCGGGTCACCGCGGTGGGCAGCGGCGCCGACGCGCTCGATCGCGATCGCGGACGACGGCCACGACCTGGTGTTCCTCGACATCTGGATGCCGGGCATGGACGGCCTCGACACGCTGACCGAGATCAAGCGGCTGCGGCCGGACACCGCGGTGGTGATGATCTCCGGGCACGGCACCATCGAGACCGCCGTGAAGGCCACGCGGCTCGGCGCCTACGACTTCATCGAGAAGCCGCTGTCGCTGGAGAAGACGCTGCTCACCGTCTCGCGCGCGCTCGATCACGCGCGCCTCGAGCGCGAGAACGCGTCCCTCCGCGCCCGCCTCGCGCAGCGCTCGGAGATCATCGGCGACACCGCCGTCATGCGCGTGCTGCGCGAGCAGATCGCGACCGCCGCCCCGTCGAGCGGGCGCGTCCTGATCCACGGCGAGAACGGCAGCGGCAAGGAGCTGGTGGCGCGCGCGATCCACGCCCTGTCCGCGCGGCACGACCAGGTCTTCGTCGAGGTGAACTGCGCCGCCATCCCCGACGAGCTCATCGAGTCCGAGCTGTTCGGCCACGAGCGCGGCGCCTTCACGGGCGCCGTCGCGCGCCGGCGCGGCCGCTTCGAGCAGGCGCACGGCGGCACCCTGTTCCTCGACGAGATCGGCGACATGAGCGTGCGCACGCAGGCCAAGGTGCTCCGGTCGCTGGAGGAGCAGGCGTTCGAGCGCGTGGGCGGGAAGGAGACGATCAAGGTCGACGTGCGCGTCATCGCGGCGTCGAACCGCGTCCTGCCCGACCTCATCGCCGAGCACCGCTTCCGCGAAGACCTCTACTACCGGCTCAACGTGATCCCGATCGAGGTGCCGCCGCTGCGCGCGCGCAAGGACGACATTCCCTTGCTCGTCGATCACTTCCTCGCCGTCTTCTGCCACGAGAACGGCAAGCCGCCCAAGCGGCTCGACGGCGAGGCCCTCGCGTACTTCCTCGCCTACGACTGGCCCGGGAACGTGCGCGAGCTGCGCAACATGGTGGAGCGCCTGGCCATCATGGCGCCGCGCGAGACGATCGGGCCCGACGATCTCCCGCCCCCGCTGCGGCCCCGGGACGTGGGAGAGATGGCGGCGGCCGCCGGTCCGCGCTCGCTCCGCGACGCGCGCGACAACTTCGAGAAGGCGTTCATCCTGGCGGAGCTGCGCGTGCACGACTGGAACATGACGCGCACCGCCGACCGCCTCGGGATCGAGCGCAGTCACCTCTACCGCAAGCTCAAGGCGTACGGCATCGCGCCTCCGAAGTAGTCGATGACGTCCGCCCCGCCGCCGTCCGTGCTCGCCGCGCTCGCGGAGCCCGTCCTCGTCACGGACGCGCGCGGCATCGTGACGTACGCGAACCCGGCCGGGGTGAGCCGCTTCGGCTGGGACAAGGTGATCGGCATCTCGCTCGCCGAGCGGATCGCGCGCTGGCCGATGTTCACGCTGGATCGCACCCCGATCGCGGCGACGGACGATCCCATCGCGATCGCGCTCGCGACGCGCGAGCCGGTGACCGACGTCCGCTTCACGATCGAGACCGCGCGGAAGCGGTGGGCCTCGTTCACCATGAACACGGTCCCGCTGCTCGAGCACGGCGAGCTGCAGGGGACGGTGAGCGTGCTCCACGACGTCACGCCGGCCGCGGAGCGCGAGGCCGCGCTCGAAGCGGAGCTGACCGAGGCGCGCGAGAGCGCCGAGGAGGCGAACCGTCTCAAGGACGAGTTCATCGCCGCGCTCTCGCACGAGCTGCGCACGCCGCTGCAGCCGATCCTCGGATGGACCGAGGTGCTGCGGCGCCACGGGCGGCTCGACGAGGTGACGTCGCAGGCGCTGGAGGCGATCCGGCGCAACATCCGCCAGCAGGTGCGTCTCGTCGACGACCTGCTCGACCTCTCGCGCATCGTGCACGGCAAGTTCCAGCTGCGCTTCGAGAGCTTCGACCTGCGCGAGCAGGTGAAGAGCGCCGCGGAGCCCTTCGAGGAGACCGCCGCCCTGCGCAAGGTGCGCCTCGCGCTGACGCTGCCCCCCACGCCCATCACCATGTGGGGCGACGGCGCGCGCGTGCAGCAGATCGTGCACAACCTCGTCGCGAACGCCGTGAAGTTCACGCCGCCGGGCGGCCAGATCAGCGTGCACCTCGTGGCGCGCGACCGCGAAGCGTGGCTCGAAGTGGAGGACACCGGCGACGGCATCGCGCCGGAGGACCTGATGGTGATCTTCGAGTCGTTCCGCCAGGGCGGCACCGCGCGGCGGCGGGGCGGTCTCGGCATCGGCCTCGACCTCGTCAGGCGGCTCACCGAGCTCCACGGCGGCACCGTGGAGGCGTTCTCGGAAGGGCCGGGGTACGGCGCGCGCTTCCAGGTGAAGCTCCCGCTCGCGACGGCGCCGGCGCCGCCCTCCCGCCGCGCGATGCCGAGCACGCGTCTCGACGGCCGCACCGTGCTGGTGGTCGAGGACAACATCGACACGCGGCAGGTGCTGACGTTCATGCTCGAGATCGAGGGCGCGCAGGTCGAGGCCGTGGAGACCGGGACGGAAGCGGTGGCGCGCGCGGAGACCTTCCGCCCGCAGATCGTGCTGTGCGACATCGGATTGCCCGACATCGACGGCCTCGAGGTCGCGCGCCGCATGCGCGGCCGCGCGTGGTTCGGCGAGACGCGGCTCATCGCGCTCACCGGCTACGGTCAGCCCGACGACATCCGCCACGCCCTCGACGCGGGGTTCGAAGCCCACCTCACGAAGCCGATCAACCTCGACCAGCTCCTCGCCCTCCTGAGCGCATCCGAGCGCGCCTGACCCCACGAGGCGATCGACATCGCGTCCGCGTCCGGCCGAGTCCTCGGTATGAACTCCTGGTGAAGATCGTCCTGGCGCGTCACGATGCTCCTGGTGGCCGTCCCCGCGGTCGGTGCGTCGCAGGAACGGCCGCGCTGGCAGCTCCTGCCCGGCATTCCCGACGACGCGCCGAAGATCTCGATCTCGGTTCCCATGCAGGGATTCAAGGATCTCGCCGGCCGGCCGGGGATGACGCCCGACACGCTGCTCGCGCAGCTGATGACGATGGTCAAGGGCGAGTGCGGTGACCGCGCGTTCGCCCAGCGCCTGCCCGTGACCAGCGTCGATTCGTTTCAGGCGACGGCCGCGATCATCGGCTGTTCGGAGTTCTCGGCCGACCACGCGTCCGGCGCGAAGAAAGGGCAGAGCGAGCCGCCTACTACATCGCCATCAAGGGCGCGCACGACATGTACGTGATCCATCGCGCCCGCCGCGGTGCCGCCTTCGACATGAAGGCGCCACCGGTCTCGCTGGCCGACATCGGCCAGTGGCACGAGCGACTGCAGCCCATCAAGCTCTGCGAGCCGGTGCCAGGCACGGTCCAGATCGACTGCTGGGAGCGGAAGCCGCGGTAGACCCGTCCGCCTGGGGGCTTGACAGCCCCCATCGAAATTAAGTACACCTAACCTCCGTCGGATGGACACCCGAACACCGGCATCGCCCGCCCCGCCGTCGCGCCGGATCGAGAGCGCGACCCTGTTCGGCGGCGAGCGCGAGGTGGTGATCGTGCACCGCGGCCAGGAGTACCGGCTGCGGATCACGAAGTCCGACAAGCTGATCCTGACGAAGTAGCGCCGCCGCACGCGCGCCAGCCACCAGGGAGCCGCCTCCCACCGGGCAGCCAGCCGCGCAACTGTCCCGGGGGAGGGTTCGGATGTCGACTGTCGTCTCCCTGCTCGTCAAGGGCGGGCCCGTGATGATCCCGCTCGCCGCCTGCTCCATCCTGGCACTCGCGACGATCCTCGACCGCGCCTGGTTCTGGCTCCGCGCGCGCGGCGGCCGCGACGCCGACCGCGTGCTCGAGCTGGCCGGCCGCGGGAAGTGGGACGACGCCGCGGAGCTCGCGCGCGGCTCGCGCTCGCCCGTCGCGCGCGTCCTCGGCGCCGGGCGTCGCGTCCCGCGACGCGCAGCCGACCCGCGCGCTCGAAGCGGCCGGGCAGGCGGAGCTCGCCGGCGCCCGGCGCGGGCTGACGATCCTCGACACGATCATCACGCTCTCCCCGCTCCTCGGCCTGCTCGGCACCGTCACCGGAATGATCGCGGCCTTCGGGATCATGTCGACGAGCGGCATGAACCAGCCGCACGCGATCACCGGCGGCGTGGCGGAAGCGCTCATCGCCACCGCGGCCGGGCTCGGCGTCGCCATCGCGACGCTCGTGCCCTACAACTACTTCCTCGCGCGGCTCGATCGTCTCACCGAAGAGATCGAGCGCCACGGCACGCGGCTCGAGATCGCCCTCGTGGAGCCCGCGCCGTGAAGCTCGCGCGCGTCGCCTCGAAGAAGGCCCGGATCGAGATCATCCCGCTCATCGACACGGTCTTCTTCCTCCTCGTCTTCTTCATGATGTCGAGCCTCTCGATGACGGTGTACCGCGGCCTCTCGGTGGACCTGCCGAAGGCGGCGACCGGACAGGCGCAGACGCCCGACGAGACGGCCGCCGTCACCGTCGATCGTGAGGGGCAGACGTTCCTCAACAAGCGCCCGCTCGCGCCCGCCGCCATCACCGCCGAGCTGCGGACGCAGGTGGCGGCGCGCCCCGATCTCCTCGTCGTGCTGAGCGCCGACGAGGCGGTCGCGCACGGCCGCGTCGTGGAGGCGATGGATGCCGTGCGCGCGGCCGGGGTCGGTCGCCTCGCCGTGGCCGTGAAGCCGGGAGCGCCGGGACGATGAGGACGCGGCTCGGCGGCTCCGCGCCGTTCCTCGCGTCGCTCGTCCTGCACGTCGTGGGCTGCGCGGCGATCGCGCCGTTCGTGGCGCGCGCGCGAGGCGGCGGCGCCCGACATCACTGGTGCCGATCCAGCTCGTCACGATCACCGAGCCCGTCGCGCCGCCGCCCCCGCCGCCCCCGAAGCCCGTCGTCAAGCGTCCACCGCCGAAACGCGAGCCGATCGTGCCGCCCCGGCTGATCAGCCGCCCCGAGATCGAGGAGGTCGCGCCTCCTCCCGTACCGACGCCGGCGCCCACGCCCGTCGTCGAGCCGGAGCCCGCGCCGGTGGTCGCCGCGCGCGCCGACACCGCCGGCGCCACCCGCCGCGGGGTCCGGAGCCGGCACGAAGGGCGGCGGCGTGGTGCTGCCGCGCGGCGAGGGTGGCGGCATCGCGCTCCCCGTCGGTGACGGCGGCGGCGTCGGGAGCGGCGGGATCGGCGCCGGCGGCACGGGCGCGGGCATGCTCGCGTCGACCGGCGGTGGCGGGCTGACGAGCTTCGCGCGGCCGAAAGGCGGATACCAGACGCGCCCGCGCTATCCCGGAGGCGGCGCGGCGCGCGGGGATCGAGGGCATCACCACGCTGCGCTTCGAGGTGCGCGCGGACGGCACCGTCGGCGCGATGTCGGTCGAGAAGTCGGCGGGCTACGCGGCGCTGGACCAGGCGGCGATGATCGCCGTCCGCACGTGGCGCTTCGAGCCGGCCCGCCGCGGCAGCGAGGCCGTTCCCGTGTGGGTGACGCTGCCCGTGCGCTTCGAGCTGAGCACCGCGCGATGACGGTGCTCCGCCGGATCGTGTTCTGGCTCCACCTGCTCACCGGTGCCATGGCAGGGCTCGTCATCCTCGTCATGACGGTGACCGGCGTCCTCCTCGCCTTCGAGCCGCAGATCGTCGACGTCTCCGAGCGCCATCTCCGCACGGTGCCGCTCCCCGCCCCCGACGCGCGTCGCCTGCCGCTCGACGACCTGGTCGCCCGCGCGCGCGCGACGCGCAACGACGCGAGCCCCACCACGGTCGTGCTGCGCCGCGAGCCCGGAGCGGTCGTGCGCGTGGCGTTCGATCGCGACGACGTGGTCGGGGTGAACCCGTTCACCGGCGACGTCGTCGGTCATCGCTCGCGGACGCACGCCCTGATGCACACCATCGAGGACTGGCATCGCTGGCTCGGCGCGAAGGACACCCTCCGCTCCGTGACCGGCGCCGCGAACATCGCGTTCTTCTTCCTCGCGCTCAGCGGCCTGTACCTCTGGTGGCCGCGCACGTGGACGCGCGCGGCCGTGCGCGCGGTCACGGTGTTCGACGCGCGCCTGAGCGGACGCGCGCGCGATTTCAACTGGCACAACACGGCCGGCTTCTGGTGCGCGGCCGTGATCGTCGTGCTGACGCTCACGGGCGTCGTCATGTCCTACCAGTGGGCGAACGACCTCCTCTACACCATGACCGGCAACACGCCGCCCCCGCCGCCGGGCGCGCCCCGCGCCGACGCGTCCCCGCGTCGCGAGGGCGAGCGCCGGCGCGGCGGTCCGAGCGCGAGCCTCGAGACCCTGGCCGCGCGTGCGGAAGCGCAGCTCCCGGGCTGGGACCGCATCATGCTCCGCCTGCCGCAGCGGCCGGGCGGGCCGCTCACCGCCTTCATCGCGCAGGAGGTCTCGTGGGGACCGATCCAGCGCTCGCAGCTCACGCTGGATTCCGCCACCGGCACACGTCGTCCGCTGGGAGCCCTACGCCACCGCGAACGCGGGCCGAAAGCTCAGGACCTGGGTCCGCTACCTCCACACGGGCGAGGTCTTCGGTGTCCCGGGACAGCTCGTGGCCGGCGTGGCCTCGGCCGGGGGCGTCCTGCTCGTGTGGACCGGCTATTCGCTCGCGTGGCGGCGCTTCCGCGCCTGGCGCGCGCGCACTCGCCTCGCCGCTCCCGTTCCCGTTGCCGTGAACGCTGTTCCACGCGCCGACGTCCGCGTCGACGCCAACCGATAGTCCCCAGGAGATTTCGACATGCGCCGAGTTCGCCGCTCGATCCAGAAGTCCGAAGCCCGGGCCGCCCGCCGCCGCGCGCGCGTGCTCGGGCCCACGTTCGGCATGCTGCTCGCCTCGTCGAGCGCCTTCGCGCAGGCGCCGCAGGGCGACATCCAGATGCCGCCCGTGGACGTGCGCGCGCCGCGCCGCGAGTACATCGTGCCCGAGTCCGACTCGTTCAAGCTGCCGTCCCCGATCCGCGAGACGCCGCAGTCGATCACCGTGGTGCCGCAGGAGGTGATGCGCGAGCAGGCGGTCTTCAACCTCCGCGACGTGCTGCGGAACGTCACCGGCATCAGCCTCGCCGCCGGCGAGGGCGGCGGCGCGCAGGGCGACAACCTGACGCTGCGCGGGTTCAACGCGCGCAACGACATCTTCCTCGACGGGATCCGCGACTTCGGCTTCTACACGCGCGACCCCTTCAACCTCGAGGCGGTCGAGGTGCTCAAGGGCCCCTCGTCGGTGATGTTCGGGCGCGGCTCCACCGGCGGCATCATCAACCAGGTCTCGAAGACGCCGACGCTCGTGCCGAGCTACAGCGGCACGGCCACCGTCGGCAGCGGCGACTTCTATCGCGGCACCTTCGATCTCAACCAGCCCCTGGGGAATGCGATCGGGGTGCGACTGAACGGCATGGCCATGGACGCGGGCGTGGTCGACCGCGACCAGACGCACATCCAGCGGTACGGCATCGCGCCGAGCGTGACGCTCGGGCTCGGCGGTCCCACGCGGCTCACGCTCAGCTATCTCCACCAGGAGGACCACAACATCCCGGACTACGGGGTCCCCTTCCTCCTCGGCCGTCCCGCGCCGGTCGACGACAACACCAACTACGTCCTGCGCGACCGCGACCGCGAGCGCGACATCGTCGACATCGGCACCCTGCGCTTCGAGCACGCGTTCACCGAGGACATCCGCCTCCGCAACACCACGCGCTACGCGTACTACTCGCGCGAGGCCACCGTGTCGCCGCCCCGCATCGTGGGCACGCCCACGTCGTCCACGCCCCTCAGCGCGATCCAGGTGTCACGCGCGGGCACGGCCCGCGACACCGCCGACTGGACCATCACGAACGCCACCGACGCGATCGTCAAGTTCCCCACCGGCCCCTTCAAGCACACGCTCGTGACCGGGCGTCGAGATCGGCTGGGAGGATTCCGACGTGCGGCGCTGGGCGTTCAACAACGTCCCGAACGCGACGCTGATCGATCCGGACTCGCGGCCCAGCCTGAAGAACATGACGCGCCTGCTGAACTTCACGGGCGAGACCGACGCCTTCTCCTTCGGCGTCTACGCGGTCGACGAGCTGGCGATCACCGAGCAGTGGAAGCTCATCGGCGGGCTCCGCTACGACCTCTTCGACGCCTCCTTCAAGAGCCAGCTCACCGGCCAGAGCTTCGACCGCACCGACGAGATGGTGAGCCCGCGCGCCGCGCTCGTCTTCCAGCCCACCAAGGCCCAGACCTACTACTTCTCGTACGGCACGGCCTTCAACCCCTCGGCGGAGGCGCTCACGCTGGCCGTGAACAACGCGGACACCGATCCCGAGGAGACGCGGACGTTCGAGGTCGGCGCCAAGATCGACCTCATGGGCGGTGCCCTCGGCCTGCGCGGCGCCGCGTTCGAGATCACGAAGACCAACGCGCGGACCAACGACCCCGCGACCGGCATCCAGGTGCTCGAAGGCGAGCAGCGCGTGCGCGGCTTCGAGCTGGAAGCGATCGGGCGGCCGCTGCCGCAGTGGAACATCTTCGCCGGGTACACGTACCTGGACTCGCGGGTCACGGACTCGCTCGACATCAACAACGGCGTGCCGGTGAAGGGCAAGCGCATCGCGAACGTCCCGCAGAACACCTTCAGCCTGTGGACGACCTACGACATCACCGACCAGTGGCAGGTGGGCGGCGGTGTCTTCGTCGTCGACACGCGATTCGCGGATGCCGGCAACACCAACGAGGCTCCCGCGTATGCTCGGGGCGACGTGACGGTCGCCTACCGGCCCATCAAGCAGCTCGAGCTGCGACTCAACGTGATCAACATCACCGACGAGACCTACTACGACCAGGTGCATCCGGCCCACATCGTGCCGGGCGCGGGCCGCACGTGGCTCTTCTCGGGTACCGTGAGGTTCTGACACGCCATGCTCCTGCAGGTGCCGAAGGTGCTCGGCGACGCGGAGATCGCGCGCTGCCTCGACGTGATGGGGCGCGCGCCGTGGGTGGACGGCCGCGTGACGGCCGGCCACCAGTCCGCGCGGG
This sequence comes from uncultured Candidatus Rokubacteria bacterium, assembly GCA_963707305.1. GTDB lineage: Bacteria > Methylomirabilota > Methylomirabilia > Rokubacteriales > CSP1-6 > VGLJ01. Next base: position 158,202 of record CAVPPZ010000012.1, on the reverse strand, counting down.
CGAAGGACAACCAGCAGATCGCGGAAGGCAGCCCCGAGGCGCGCGAGCTCGGGCAGCTCGTCGTCGGCGCGCTGGAGCGCAGCCCGCTCTTCATCACGGCGGCGCTGCCGCGCCGGATCTTCCCGCCGCTCTTCAACCGGTACGAAGGCGGGATGACCTTCGGCGCGCACGTGGACAACGCCATCCGGCAGATCGGCGGGACCGCGTTCAGCATCCGCACGGACCTGTCGGCGACGCTCTTCCTCAGCCGGCCCGAGGACTACGACGGCGGCGAGCTGGTGGTCGAGGACACCTTCGGCACGCACGCGGTGAAGCTCGCGGCGGGTGACATGATCCTCTATCCGGCCACGAGCCTGCACCGCGTGAACCCCGTCACGCGCGGCGTCCGGCTCGCGTCGTTCTTCTGGATCCAGAGCATGGTGCGCGACGACGGCGAGCGCACGCTGCTCTTCGACTTCGACATGGCGATCAATCGGCTCGGGGGCGACATGCAGGATCATCCCGCCGTGCTGGCGCTCACGAGCTGCTATCACAACCTCCTCCGGCGCTGGGCCGACACGTGAGGTTCACGCGGCCGCCCGCTCGCCGCGCGGCGGAGGCGTGAGGGCGCTCGGCCTTCTCGTCGTCGCGTTGACGGTGCTGCCCGGCCTGCCGGCGGCCGCCGCCGACGCGACGGAGCAGGCGCAGCTGATCCTCCACATGCTCGGGTACGTCGCCGTCGACTACCCCGACGCCGTCAAGGACGGCCGGATCGTGTCCGCGGACGAGTACCAGGAGCAGATCGACTTCGTCACGCAGGCGCTCGAGCGGCTCGAACAGCTCCCCGCGCGCGCCGAGCAGGCCGGGTTGATCGCGCGCACCCAGCGCCTCCTCGCGCTGATCCAGCGCACGCGGCCGGACACGGAGGTGGCAGCGCTCGTGGCGGAGATTCGTGAGGGCATCGTCGCCGCCTACGCCGTGCCCGTGGCGCCGGCGCGACCGCCGGACCTCACGGCCGCGGCCACGCTGTACCAGGCGCGATGCGCCGCCTGCCACGGCGCGAGCGGACGGGGCGACGGTCCCGCCGCGAAGGGCCTGCAGCCGCCGCCCACCGACTTCCACGATCGCGACCGCCTGTCCAGACGAACCATCCACGAGCTGTACGCGACGATCCGTTTCGGGGTCCGCGGCACGGCGATGCAGAGCTTCGCGGACCTGTCGGACGACGTCCGATGGAGCCTCGCGTTCCACGTGGCGTCGTTCACGGGCGGGGCGCTGGGGCGCAGCGTGCGCTTGCTCGACGCGAGCCTGGACGCGTTCCGCGGGGGACGCGTCTCGGCGGCGCAGGACCTCGCGGTGACGAGCTACCTCGACGGCTTCGAGCTGGTGGAGCCTGCGCTCGACGCCGTGGACCGCAGGCTGCGCCAGTCGGTGGAGGCGGAGATGATCCGCTACCGCGCGATGCTGCGCGCGGGCTCCCCCGTCGCGCAGGTCGAGGCGCAGGTCGCGAAGCTCCGCACGCTCCTCGCCGAGGCGGAGCGCGCGCTTTCCAGCGGCGGCCTCGGTCCCGGCGCCGCGTTCGCGGGCGCCTTCGCGATCCTCCTGCGTGAAGGACTCGAGGCGATCCTGGTCCTCGGCGCCGTCCTCGCGCTCGTGCGGCGAGCCGGCCGGCGCGACGCGCTCGTCGCGGTCCACGCGGGCTGGCTCGGCGCGCTGGCGCTCGGCGCGGTCACGTGGGTGGCCGCGACGTACCTCATCGCGATCAGCGGCGCGACGCGCGAGACGCTGGAAGGCGTCACCGCCCTGCTCGCGGCGGCGGTCCTCCTCCTCGTCGGGCTCTGGCTCCACGACAAGGCGCACGCGGATCGCTGGAAGACGTATCTCGACAGCCGGATCGGCGAGGAGATGGGAGCCCGGACCCGGCGAAGCCTCGCGTTCGTGGCGTTCCTCGCCGTGTACCGCGAGGCCTTCGAGACCGTGCTGTTCTACCAGGCGCTCTGGCTCCAGCTCGCGCGCGGCGCCGCGCACGCCTTCCTCGGCGGCGCCGCGGCCGCGGCGCTGTGTCTCGTGGCCGTCGGGTGGCTGATCGTTCGCGGCGGCCTGCGGCTCCCGATCGGCCCGTTCTTCCGCGCGACGGCGGCGCTGCTCGCGCTCCTCGCCGTGGTCCTCGTGGGCCAGGGCATCGCGGCGCTCCAGGAGGCCGGCCTGCTCGACGTCCACCCGATCGACGGACCCCGGATCCCGATGCTCGGCGTCTACCCCGATCTCTTCGGCACGACGCTGCAGGCGATGGTGGCGCTCGTCGTCGTCGCCGGAGCGGTCAGGCGATCGCGAAGCGCACGGCCGCCTCGGCCAGCAGCGCCAGCGGGTTGATCAGATCGGGCGCGGCATCGTCGTCGGGGAGCATCAGCGGAATCTCCGTGCACCCGAGCACGATGCCATCGACGGTCGCGCCGCGGAGCGCCGCCACGGCGGCGCGGGCCGCCGCAGTCTCCGCCGCCCCGTCGCGTCCTTCGGCCACCGCGTGGATCGCGGCGTCCAGGGCCGCCTGCGTCCGGTCGTCGATCGTCGCGCACGCGATCTCCCGCGCGCGCAGCGGCTCGAGGTACACGGCGGGAGCGCCGGCGAACCCCGTCACGCCGACGCGGCGGCACCCGCGCCGCACGACGTCGCTCGATGGTGACGTCGATCATGCTCAGCACGGGGCACCCGGCGGCGTCGCGAAGCGCGTCGATGCCGACGTGCGCGGCGTTGCACGGGATGACGATGAAATCGACCGCCTTGCCGAGCCACCGCGCGGCGTCGACCATCCCGGGATCGATCTCGCGCGGCACGGTGGGGCGGCCGTCCGCGCCGATACGGATCGGCGGGCGGCGGTGGTACCAGACGACCATCGGCGGGTAGCCTTCGTTCAGGTGCTGCGGGATGAGCCGTTGAGAGACGCGATGCACGCGCGCCTCGAAGTCCATCGTCGCCTGTGCGCTGACGCCGCCGAGCACGCCCATCCGTTTCATGAGGTTGGCCTCCGGGACCCATCCTCACATCGTTCGTGTGGCGCCGGGAAGCCTCCCTTCGTACGAGGGCGGGAGGCCAGGCGTCAGGGAGAGCAGGGCGGGAGCGAGATGGCGGTGAGGTAGATCGCGTCGACGCTGTCGACGGGACGGACCCCCGCCCCCGCGACGACCTCGTGCGCGGCCGTGCAGGCATCGGTCGTGGTCACCGCCGGCGCCGGAAAGGGCACGGACTCCGTCCCCTCCGCGTCGAGGTCGATGCCGATGGGATCGGCGCTCACGTTGCCGTCGACGTAGGCCCACGCGCGGCTGTTGGGGTCACCGCCGAAGCAGTCCGGGCCCTTGCAGACGATCAGCGCGTCCTTCTGAGCGCTGACGCGGCTGCCGGGAGACGAGTAGAAGTTCGCCACCACGTTGGCGGTGGCGCCGTGGTGGATCAGCGTTCCGTACCCGCTGCCCCAGTTCCAGACGAGATTGTTCCGGAAGTCGAGGGTGGTGTCCGTCGCCGGCGTGCCGTCGTCGTCGATGCCCGCGCTCGGGTTCCGGCTACTCCCTCGCACGAAGAGGTTGTGATGCAGCGTGACGCGTCGGACGTCGTACTTGATGAGCATCGACTTGCCGCTCGCCGGCTCCGCCAGGATGCTCCACGCGACCGTCACATCGTGCGAATCGGTGATGTCGATGTTGCCGTCCCCGGCCCCGTGCGTCGACACATGGCTGATGACGACGTTGTAGGCGCCGTAGGAGACCTGGATGTTGTCGATCGGCGAGTTCCGCACGCGGAGACCGGTCACGATGACGTCGTGGGCGCCCTGGCTGCCGCGGATGACGAGCCCACGGTCGCGCAGCGTGATGCCGGGCGCGGGAGCCGTGAAGCCATCGATCGTGATGAAGGCGCCCCGCACGTAGAGGTAGTCCTTCAGGACGATCTCACCGCCCACGTCGAACACGATCCGCCGGTTCCCCGCCGAGAGGGCCTCGCGGAGGCTGCCCGGGCCCGCGTCGTTCAGGTTCGTGACGTGGACGATGGCACCGTTGGCGCCTCCCGGCGTCCCGGTCCCGAACCCCTCGAAACCTGCGGCGGAGGACGCCGCCGCGGCGACGAGACCAAGGGCGAAGATCCAGGCTCTCACCGCGTTAGGGCGGCGACCGCGTTGAGCGAGGCGCTGCGGCATGCTTGGTCTCCCCTCGAGTAAGGCCGCCGGGATGTCGGGGGCCCAGGCTCTGCAAGAACTGCACAGAGGATAGTGCATACCCGTCTACAAGCCATAGGTCCCGAAATCCGGACACCTGCCTCCACGGTGTCCTGCGTGAGGACGCCTCAGACCTCTTGCGGCCACGTGAAGAAGAAGGTCGCTCCGGCGCCCGCCGCGGACTCCACCCTGAGCCGTCCGCCGGCGGCCTCGACGATCTTCTTCACGATGGCCAGACCGATGCCCGTCCCTTCGACCTCGACGTCTTTCAGTCGCTGGAACGTCTCGAAGATCCTGGCGTGATACGCGGGGTCGATCCCGATCCCGGTGTCGCGGACGTAGAACTCGTGCTCGGTCCGCCCGATCTCGACGGCGGGCGCCGCCGAGTCGCCGAGATACTTCACCGCGTTGCTGACGAGGTTCGTGAACAGCTGCTCCGCCTGCGTGCGCACGGCGCGCACGGCGCCGAGCGTGCCGCGTGTCACCGTCACCCCGCGCGTGCGGATCGGCTCCGCCAGCCGCTCGAGAACGACGTCCACGACCTCGTCGAACGACACGACCTCGGTCGCGCGCCCCTCGCGGCCGATTCTCGACAGGGCCAGCACGTCGCGCGATGAGCGTCTCCATCTGGCCGACGGTGGCCGTCATCCGCGCGAGATAGTGGCGCCCGTCGTCACCCAGCGCGTCCGCGCAGTCCTCGAGGAGGAGCCCCGCCATGCCCTGCAGCGTGACGAGCGGCGCCTTGAGGTCGTGCGACACCGCGTAGGCGAAGCTGTCCAGCTCGGCGTTCTTCGCCTGGAGCGCGTCGGCCTGCTCGCGCAGGTGCGCGTTCGTTCGCGTGACGTCCTCGTAGAGGCGCGCTTGCTCGATGGTGATCGCCGCGTGCCCCGCCAGCGCCGTGAGCAGGTCGACGTCTTCGGGCCCGAACGGCTCCGGAGACCGCCGGCGCACCGAGAGGCCGCCGTAGCAGCGGTCGCCGAACAGCAGCGGCACGGCCATCGCGGCCCGGAAGCCCTCGGCCTGGCTGAGCGCCTGGTTGTGGCCGCGCTCCTGGATGTCCTCGAGGACGATGGCGCGCCGCTCCGCGACGACCCGCCCCATGAGGCCCTGGCCGATCTTCATCGCGCGCGTCTTCCGGAGCGCCGGGAACCGGATGCCTTCATCCGCCACGAGGCGCAACGCATCGTCGTCGCGGTCGAGCAGCCACAGGCTGCAACCGACGTCACCGAAGAGCTCCACCGCCGCGCGCGCGACCGCGGTGAAGACCTCCTGTCCGCCGAGCGTGGCCGTCAGGCCCAGCGCCAGCCGGTGCAGCACCTCGAGCCGCTGCGTCTTGTCCTGCCAGCCGCGCATAGAGCTGGGCGTGCTCGCCGGCGAGGCGCGCGTTGTCGAGCGCCACCGCGGCCTGCGACGCGAAGGCGCTCGCGAGGCCCACGTCGCTCGCCGAGTACGCCTCGGCGCGGCGCGTGCGGATCGACAGGACGCCGAGGACCCGCTCGCCGACCTTGACGGGGACGCCGAGCAACCCGCGATAGCCGAACCGCTCCACCGCTTCGCGGTGGACGGAGAGCTGACGCGGGTCCTCGAGCGCGTTGGCGACGTTGAGGGGCCGGCCGGTCGCGACGACGGCGCCCGGGAGGCTCTCGCGTCCGATCCGCTCCGCGAGCGACATCCGGTCGGCATCGCCCCAGGTGCCCTTCAACACCAGCTCGTCGCCGTCGACGACCCGCAGGGCGACGAAGTCCGCGCCGAGGAGTCGGCCACAGACCTCGGCGATGGTCGCGAGCAGCGTGTCCACCGACTGGATGCTGGAGAGCTGCCGGTTGACGTCGAGGAGCCCTTCCAGGCGCCGCGCGTTGCGGATCACGATCGCGGCTTGATCGGCGAAGAACGCGAGGACGTCGCGGACCTCGTCGTCGTCGGCGAGCGGTTCGCGGCGACTGTAGGTGAGCACCCCGAGGATGGAATCCTTGAAGACGATCGGGAGGCCGTCGCAGCTCCGCAGGCCGTGGCGCCGGTGCCAGTCCGCGAAGACGAGGCGCTCGTCCGCGAACACGTCACGCACCCGGACGCTCCGCCGCGTCCGTGCGACCTCTCCCGCGAGTCCCTCGCCGAAGCGCAGCGTGGTGAGCGGAAGGTCGGCGAAGATCGCCTCGTCGGAGACGGCGGCCAGGCTGAGCGTGCGGGTCCGCTCGTCGGCCGTCCAGAACGAGACCGCGGACGGGGCGGTGATCTCCGTCGCCGCCCGGGTCACCGCGCGGAGCGCATCCTCCACGTTGAGCGCCGCCGCGACATCGTGACCAAGCGCCATGAGCTCCTGGAAGCCCTGACCGACCTCGACTGGCATCTCGCCCCTTCCGGGCCACCTGCGCGCGCAGTGGTCCCTGGCCAACAATCGGCCACAAGACCGGGCGACTTGAGGGGCCACCTCGACCTCAGGGCGTCTCCTCGCTCGAGCGACGCAGGTCGAGCTGCGGCGGCAGCCCCGGCGAGGGCTGATGCAGCTCGAGCCGCGTGATGTTCCGCATGTGCGCGACCATCTCCTTGATCCGCTCGCACGCCGCCCACGACTTCGCCAACCGCGACATGGCGTCCGCATCGTCCGCGAACCGCTCCTCGAGCGTTCCCAGATGACCGGCGATGATCGTGAGCGGATTGTTGATCTCGTGGGCCGCGGCGTTGGCGAGGCGGGTGACGGCGCGCAGCGCCGCCGCCTCGCGCTCGACGCCGGCGAGGCGCAGGTTCCGCTCGAACAGCTCGCGGTACCGCGCTTCCGCCGCTTCCGCCGCCAGTCGGCGCGCCTCCGCTTGCGCGAAGAGGGTGGCGTGACGAATCGATACCGCCGCCTGAGCCACCAGGCTGGCGAGGAGCTCCTGGTCCTCATCGTCGAGGACGAACGGCGCGCAGCCATTGAGCGCGAGCACGGCGAGCACGTGGTCCTGGAAGCACACCGGGACGCCATAGAAGCTCGAGAGGCCGTGCCGGACGAACCAGTCTCGCGCGAGGATGGGCGAGTCCGGCGCGAACACGTCCGGCACGTGGAACGGTCGACGTTCGGCCGCCACGCGCCCCGCCATCCCAACGCCGAATTTCGAGCTGGTCAGCGGGAAGTCGTCGCGCAGCGCCGGATCCGAAAACGCGCGGACCGTCACCGTCTGCGCCCCCTCGTCGACGACCCAGAAGGACACCACGGGCGCGCCCATGAGGTCGGAGGCGGCGCGGGCAATGGCGGCGAGCACGTCCTCGTACGCGAGCGACGACGAGACGAGCCGGTTGAGGCGCTCGAGCGTGCGCAGGCGGGCGGCGGCCTCGCCGGAGCGCTTCATGACGCCGGGATGGTCCTTGCCACCATCGCCCCCTCTCCTGTCATCGACCCTTGACGCGGGCGCTTGAGGAAAACTCGCACTCCGTCGCGGATGCCCGGAGGACATTGTTGACCCACAAGCGGACAGGAACGACATATTTCGGGGCGTCAACCTCCCTATGCCCCCGAAATAAGGCGGGGCGGGGGTTGGAGAATCGACCGCGCTGCGCTACAGTCCGCGAGCGAAGTCATGCAGTGCTGTACCCGCCCCAGAGCAACGCAGTGCCCCACCGAATGGAGACTTTTGTCATGAATTGCACGTCTCGTCCGTCGCGGCTCTCTGCGGCGTTCGCGCTCTCCGTGATTCTGATGCTCGCGTCGTCCAGTGCGCCGGCTCATGCCGCGACCGGAGCGGTGCTGAAGAACGTGACGATTCCCGTCGCGGCCGAGTGTGGAACGGACGGCGGCCCGACCACCGGGAACGCCGTCGCCACCGTGCAAGGCTCGAAGGTCGGATTCCCCGCGATCCCCGTCCTGCTGGTCACGACGTGCGTCGACGAGACGCTGGGAGCGCGGATGTTCTTCATCAATCCGTCGGTCACGCCGGCCGTGGTGGTGAAGACCATCACCCCATTCGTTCCGGCGCCGGGCGTCACGCCGTCGGGCGGCTTCAGGGCGCTGACCTGGCGGGGCGATCGCGGCGACCTGCTGGCGTGCGCGAACGCGCCGGGCGGCGGCACCCTGCTGTTCGCCATCGACGTGAGCATCTTCACGACCACGCTCGATGGCACCGCCACCCTGCTGCGCGCCGGGCCCGCAGACTCGACCTGTGACGGACTCGCGTGGGACCTCGCGGACAAGACGATCTTCCAGAGCTCGGTGAGGGTCCTCGATTCCGACAACATCGCCGTGCTGCACGTCCCCGAGCTCGGTGCCGGAACGCTGCCGGACGTCGATTCCGGCTGCGGGTCGGACATCACCGGCCTGGCGGTGGCCGGCTCCAGCCTCTTCGTCACGTGCTTGTCGTTCGAAGTGACGCCGACCCAGATCCGGCAGATCGACAAGACGACGGGAGCCTTCGCGCAGACCATCGCGTCGCCGATCGATGAGCCTCGTGACATCGAGTGCGACGGCGTCAGCTTCGCGTTCGGATTCAAGGACGCGATCTGGACGCACGAGTCCGCCGATTCCGGGTCGTCCGGCCAGCTGCGCGCGACCGAGGTGCCGCTCGGATCGTGCAGCCTGGGGAAGGGCCCGGCCGTCTGCGCAGACGATGACGACACGGCGGTCGACGAAAGCACCCTCGACTCCGACGGCGACGGGCTGCTCGACTGCTGGGAGACCAACGGCATCACCATCGACGGTGTGACCTTCCAGCTCTGCGTCGACGCGAACAACAACGGCGTCTTCGACCCCGGCGAGTGTGCCGACCCGCGCCACAAGGACGCCTTCGTCGAGATCGACTACATGCCCTTCCACCGTCCCGACCCGACGGCCGTGGATCGCGTGGTCCAGGCCTTCGCGGCCGCCCCCGTCGACAATCCCGACGGCACGCAGGGCATCCGGCTTCACGTGCAGGTGAACGACGAGTTCCCGCAGCACGCCGACTTCCTCTCGCTGGTCCCCTGCAGCGGGCCGCCGCTCGCGGGCCACGCCATCTTCGACGAGCTGAAAGCCGCCTTCTTCGGCACGGCGGCGGAGCGGGCGGATCCCCGGCTCCTCCTCGCCAAGAGGTTCGCCTTCCGGTACGGAATCTTCGCCCACAACCTGAGCAGCGCGGGCAGCACGTCGGGCTGCGCCGAGGTGCCGGGCAACGACTTCGTGATCACGCTCGGAAGCTGGACGAAGGTGAACAACCACGGCGTGGGGACGATCGATCAGCAGGCCGGCACCTTCATGCACGAGCTGGGGCACACCTTCGGCCTGCGGCATGGCGGCGGCGACAACATCAACTGCAAGCCGAACTACCCGAGCATCATGAGCTACAGCCGCCAGTTCGGCGGGAGCCCGATTCTCAGTCGCACGCTCGACTACTCGCGCGCGCAGCTGGCGACGTTGATCGAAGGCAGCCTGCTCGAGCGCCTCGGCATCGGCGGGTTTGCCGGGCAGACGGCGTTCGGTCCTCCGGTGCTCCTGAAGCCGACGGTCGTCGATGCCAGCAGCGCGATCAACTGGAACCGCGACAAGGACACGGTCGACACCGTGAACCAGGACATCAACAACCTCGGCATCAATGGCTGCCCCGCGTCGCCGGGCGAGACGCTGGTCGGCTGGAACGACTGGGCGAATCTCCAGTTCAACCTCCTGGGCGCCTCGGACTTCGCCGATGGGGCGCACGCCACCATCGACGAGACGAAGAAAGACGGCACCGTCGCGATCACGTTCGAGGAGGCGGTCATCCTCAACCGGCAGATCAAGGTCAGGCCGTTCGACAGCCACGAGATGCCCCGCGTCGGGCGGTCGACGAGCGTGCCCGTGGCCATGTTCAGCACCGAGACGTTCGACGCCACCGAGATCGATCCGACCACGATCATCCTGCGGGGCGTCGGCACGGGGGTGGAATGGTCACGTCCCGTCCACCGGTTCCGCGACCCGGATCTACTGTCAAAAGAAGGACGTCAACGCGACGGCCTGGTCGATCTCGACTGCAACTTCTCCATGAAGGACGGCACGCGATCCCTGCCGAGCGTGCAAGTCGGATGTCACGCTGGAGGCGACTCACCTTCCACGGCGTCGCCTTCCAGGGCCATGACGTCATCCAGGTCGTTCCATAAACGCGCCGCCCCGGCCCTGGTGGGAGACCAGGAGAGGGAGGCAGGCATGAAAACTTCGAAGATCATCGTCGCGGTGCTTGGGATCGGGCATGGTCATGCTGAGCGTGTTGCCGGCGCAGGCCGGTGGTGGCGCCGGAGGCGGAGGGACGGAGTTCCTCGCATTCCAGTGCTACCTCGTCAGCGACGCCGACCGGCAGGATCGGGTGGTGAACCTCGTGGACCAGTTCGGCGAGTCGCAGAACGTGCGCATCGAGCGCGCGCGACTGCTGTGCACGCCGACGACCGGCACGCTCGTCCAGGGTGAGCTGGAGGTGCTCGACCCGTCGGCCGACCATCTCAAGTGCTACTGGGCGGTGCCGCTGTCGAAGTCGCGGTCGAGGTGCAGGTGGCCGACCAGTTCACCATGGAGACGCTGGAAGTGAAGAAGGCGGCAGTTCGTCTGCCTGCCGGCCGTCAAGCAGTGATCGGCCAGGAGTAGCGTGAAGGGGCGCCCGGGAGGCGCCGGGCATGACGAGGCGGGTGCTGCTGCGCATGGCGTGGCTGGTGGGCCTCATCGTGGGCTGGGCCGGTGCAGGAGCTCCTCGACCCGCCCGAGGAGCGGGCGGCGATGAGCCGGCGTCCGGTTCCCTGCTCCTGCGGAGATCGAGGACCTCATGGCCTTCGCCGAGATCGTCGTCGAGGGCCGGCCGCTTGGACCGGTAGAGCGTGCCGATCTCCTGGCGCATGTCGAGGACCGGCTGGCCCGGCGGCCGGAATCGATCCAGTTCTACCGCACGACCGTCAGGCTCTTGGAGCGCCTTGCCGGCCAGCGGTTCTCGGCTCTGCACGCCACGGCCCGCCTCGAGCTGGTGAGCCGCCATCGCCTTGCCGTCGCGGACGTCCGCCCCAGCGAGTCGCTCGGCCCGTTTGCCGACGAGGTGCGGACGGTTCGGTCACAGGTGGTGCGCGATGTCATCGCCGGGTACTATGCGTCGCCGTCGGGCTGGGCGGCGGTCGGCTACGCCGCCTTTCCTGGGCGCTGTGGTGACGTGACACGCTACACCCGCGCGGAGACCTAGCGCCGCCCTCGTCGGGGTCGTTTGCCGAAATGAACACCGAGGTCTGCATCATCGGAGCCGGGGCCGCGGGCGGCATCATGGCGGCCGAGCTCGGCCGGCGCGGGATCGGCGTCACCGTCCTGGAAGCAGGTCCGCGGCACGACTTCGCGCAGCGCGCGGCGTACGTGCGTCGCTACCTCCGGCACGAGAACCCATGGCGGAGTCCGCTGCCGGGCCTCGATCGCCACAGCACCGGCGGCGCGAACCCGTATCTGCTGGAGTGGCGGCGGGCGCGAGGCGTCGGCGGAAGCACGCTGCACTGGGAAGGCTATACCGTCCGCTTCCACGCCAAGGATCTCCGACTCCGCTCTCTCCACGGTGTCGGCGACGACTGGCCGATCTCCTACGACGACCTCGAGCCGTACTACGGGCGCGCCGAGGCTGCGCTCGGCGTGGCGGGTGTCGCGGACGATCCGTGGGCCTCCCGACGCAGCACCGCGTTCCCGCTGCCCGAATTTCCCTACAGCCACTCGGACCGTCTCTTCATCCGCGCCTGCAGCGCGCTCGGGATGACGGTCCATCACTTTCCCCAGGCCCGCAACTCGCGCGCGTACGGTGGACGAGCGGCCTGCCAGGCGTGCAGCACCTGTCACGTCTGTCCCACCGGCGCCAAGGCCAGCGTGGACCTGACCCACATTGCGCAGGCCGAATCGTCGGGCCATGTCCGCGTCGTTCCCGATGCCAGCGTGCTCAGGCTGGAGGTGGACGGATCCGGCCGGGTGACGGCGGCAGTCTATGCGCATGCCGATCGGATCGAGCGGCGCCTGACGGCGCGCATCTTCGTGATGGCGGCGGGCGCCGTGGAAAACGCGCGGCTCCTGCTGCTCTCCACCTCGTCCCGGTTCCCCGGCGGGCTGGCCAACGGCAGCGGGATGGTCGGCACGCTGTTCATGTCACATCCGTCGATCGACGTGACCGGGCGCGTTGCCGAGAACGTGTACCCGTACCGCATCGGATTCTCGACCGCGCTCTCGCGACAGTTCGCGGTGGACGGCGATCGCGCGGCGCGGAGCGGATTCTTCCTGGAGTTCCTCAATTCGGCGGGGCTCCCGCCCGGAACGGTTGGCCGCGGCAGCGGGCTGTGGGGCGAGGCGCTGCGCCGGCGCGTGCGCGAGGAGTTCGGTCACCATCTCGGCATCCGGATCTTCGCGGAGCAGCTCCCCGACCGCGCCAACACCGTGACGCTGAACCACCGGGTCCGCGATCATTTCGGCAGTCCGGTCCCGCACATCACCGTCACCGTCGGCCGCTACGAGCGCCGGGGCCTCGACGAGGCCGCCGCCGTCTGCCGGAAGATCTTGACCGGGCTCGGCGCCACCCGGACCGAGACGACGGCTGCTCGGCTTCGCCTCACATCAGATGGGGACCCACCGGATGGGCACCGATCCGCGCACGAGCGTCGTCGACGCCGAGCTCCGGGCGCACGAGGTGCCGAACCTCTATCTGGTCGGCGCGGCGCGTTCGTGACGGCGACCTCGTCGCCCCCGACGCTCACGATCGCCGCGCTGGCTATTCGCGCCGCCGAGCGCGTGGCGCTCGACCTCCGCCCCTCCGCGGCGCCGCCTTCCCCGGTTCCTGCCGCGGGAGGCGTGACCGCCTCCCGGCGCCACAGCTCCATCCCCATCTCCTCGAGCAGCGCCCCGGCGGTCGCCAGGGTCGCTGCCGCATCGGGCCGGCCCGCGCGCTGGCGGAGCTGACCGAGCGCGAGCTGACAGCGGGCCACGAGCGGGCGCATCCCGAGCTGGGAGGCGAGCGCGATGGTCTCTCCGTACGCCGTCTCGGCCCGGGCCACGCCCTCGCCATTGCGCCGCGCCTCGACGTCGGCGAGGAGCCGCAAGGCCCAGGCCTGGTGGCCGCGCTCGTGAAAGTTCAGCGCCATCTCCAGCGCTTCATCGGCAAGCCGCTTCGCCTCGTCGATCCGTCCCGCCAGCAGCAGCGCCTCGCCCTGGAAGGTGAGGAACAGCGAGTGCACGCCGGTCAGGCCGATCGTGGCGTGCTGGTCCACGGCCCGTTCCAGCAAGGGCAGCGCGTCGGTCATGCGTCCCCCGAGCGCGTACGCGGAACCGAGCCACACGCCGATCAGCGGGAACCAGAAGGGCACGTGGCCCACGTGACACAGCTCGAGCCCGCGCTCCAGCACGGCGATGCTCCGGTCCAGCTCGCCCCGGCGCAGGGCCTGGGCGCCGAGTCCGAACGAGGCGACGACGAGGTCGAAGGGATGGGCGGCGGTCTCGGCGATCGCCATCGCTTCCTCGGCGCGGAGGCGTGCGTCGTCGAACCGACCCAGCTCGATGCAACACCAGATGAACCAGGCGCGCGAGAGGACCGAGGGCAGGCCCGTTTGACCGAACCGCTGCGTCGCCCGCTCTCCGGTGAGCCACTCGATGTTCGCGCTCAGCACCCCCAGGCCCTGGGCGTACTCGCCCATGGCGTAGTACGCCTGGCCCAGCCGGAAGTTCGCCACGATCCGGAGCGCGGGATCGCCCAGATGGTCGGCGATCACCTGGGCCCGAGCGCCCGAGTCGACCGCATTGGCGTGGTCGCCCATCCACGCGAAGAACTGGCTCATGTAGGCCGCGAGCTGGCCGAGCCGCCGTTCATCGCCCAGGGACTTCGCCAGCGCCTCGGCCTCGCGGAGGTGCTTGAGCAGGCGGGTCAGCTCGCCGAGGGGCCAGAGGGAGTTGCGCAGATTGAACCGGAGATCGATCCCCTGTTCGATGACCTCACGGCTGGGAGGCAGATGGACGAGGGCCTCCAGGGCCTGCTCGAACGAGACGACCGCCTCGGGATGCGCGGACCGTGCGAGCGCCTTGGCGCCCGCGTCGCGGCCGTAGCTGACGGCCTTGGTCCACAGCTCGCCGCGCAGCGCGTGCAGGGCGAGGCGCTCCACGTTCTGCTCGATGCGGTCGTGATAGACCTGCTCGATCACCTCCACCATGCGGCCGTGCAGCGCGCGCCGCCGTTCCTGCAAGAGGCTCGCGTACGCGACCTCGTGGGTCAGCGCGTGCTTGAAGGTGTACTCGACCTCCGGGAAGAGGGTCATCTCGTAGAGGAACTCGCTCGCGTGCAGATGGGCGAGGCCCTCCTGCAGCTCGTCCTCGTCGAGCTCGGCGACGGCCCGCAGCAGCATCAACGGCACGTCCTTCCCGACCACCGAGGCGGACTGGAGGAGACGCTTCTCCTCGCTGGGCAGGCGATCGATACGCGCGGCCAGGATCGCCTGGACGGTGGCCGGCACCTGGGTGGCGGAGATCGGCTGCGCGAGCGTGTACGCTCCCGGCTCCCCGGTGAGGACGCGGGTCTCCACCAGCGCGCGCACGCTCTCTTCGAGAAAGAACGGGTTCCCGCCGGTGCGCTCGATCAGCCGCTCCTTGAGCGGACTCAGGTTGGCGGCATCGCCCAGGAGCGCATCGAGCAGCTCCTCGGCGCTCTCGGCCCCGAGCGGACGGATGTGGATCTGCCTGTAGTGCGCCTTCCCGGCCCAGCCATGCCGGTACTCCGGACGGTAGTTGACCAGCAGGAGGATGCGCGCGCCCGACAGGCTCTCGACCAGCGTGTCGAGGACGGCCTGGCTCTCGGAGTCGATCCAGTGCAGGTCCTCGAACACGAGCACCAGCGGCTGCTCCTGGCTCTGCCTCAGCAGCAGCATCTTGATGGATTCCAGCGTGCGCTGCCGGCGCCGTGCCGGGTCGAGCGCCTGCCAGTCCTTGTCGTCGACGGGCACGTGAAGCAGGGCCAGGAGCGGCGGAGCGAGAGGCGCGAGCCGCGGATCGAGCGCGCTCAGCTTGGCCATCACTTTTTCCCGGACGGTGCCCGCGTCGTCGCGGTCCTCGACCGAGAAGTACGTCTTGAGCAGCTCGATCACGGGCAGGTAGGTCGTGGCCTTGCCGTACGAGACCGAACGGCTCTCGAGAAGTGTCCAGCCGCTCGTCCACTCCGAATGGGTGAACTCCCAGAGCAGCCGGGACTTCCCGAGACCGGCCTCGCCCACGAGCGCCACGACCTGGCCCCGCCCGGCCTGCGCCCGATCGCGCGCCTGCGGCAGCTCCGCCAGCTCCGATTCCCGTCCCACGAAGCGGCTCAGGCCGCGGGCCGCCGAGACTTGGAGGCGCGTCCGGCCGGCCGCACTCCCGACGAGCTCGAACACCTCGATCGGATGCGCGAGACCCTTGACCGTCGTCGACCCCAGCGACGCCACCGTCACGTAGCCTTCCGCCAGCGCCTTCGTTTCCCGGGTGAGCAGGATCGTCCCGGGCGTCGCCATCTGTTCCATGCGGGCCGCCAGGTTGGTCGTCTGACCGACGGCGGAATAGTCCATGCGGAGATCGCTGCCGATGGAGCGCACCACCACCTCGCCGGAGTTCAGCCCCACCCGGATCTGGACATCGACCCCGTGGTCCTTGCGCAGCGTCTCGGCGTAGACGCGAATGGACTCCTGCATCGCCAGGGCCGCATAGCAGCCGCGGACGGCGTGTTCCTCGAGGGCGAGCGGCGCGCCGAACAGGGCCATGATGCCGTCGCCCATGACCTGGTTGACCGTGCCCTCGTAGCGGTGGACGGCGTCCATCATCCGCTCGAGCACCGGATCGAGGAGCTGGCGCGCCTCTTCGGGATCGCGATCGCCCAGCAACTCCATCGATCCTTTGAGATCGGCGAAGAGGACGGTGACCTGCTTGCGTTCGCCCTCGATGGCGCTCTTGGACAGGAGAATGCGCTCGGCGAGGCGTTTGGGGATGTACGCCTCGGGGGATGCGAAGCTCGGCGGGGGCGGGGCGACCGGCGTGGCGACGGGAGGGGCGGCGGGCGCCACTGCGGTCGCGGGGGCCGCCATGGGCTGACCGCAGCCGCCGCAGAACTTCTCACCCGGTTCGTTCGTGAATCCGCAGGACGCGCACGTGGCCGCGAGCGGAGCACCGCACTGGCCACAGAACCGGCGTCCCTCACGGTTCTCCGTCGCGCACTGCGGGCATGTCATACCGACGCCTTCACCACGGGCGAGGTCAGGATAGAGTCGCCGGCCAGCAGCGTCAACGCATCGGCCGTGGGCCCCCGCAACCCCAGCGTGGGCTGGTGCAGCTCGAGCCGCGTGATGTGTCCTCCAGCGTGCGGAGGCGAGTGACGGCTTCACCCCTGCTGGCGGGCCGGCCGCACGATCAAGACGCTGACGTTGTGCTCGTGTCGCGCGGCCTCACTTCTCCACCTGGGTCCGCCGCTGGGCGGAGTTCTTCTCCACGCGGTAGTCCTTGGTCGCTGCACTCACCACGGCGCTGTTGATGAGCACCGTCTTGACGGGCGCAACGGTCATGACCGTGACCGTGACGGTGGCCGTGGATTTGGCGGCGATCATCCCGAGGGCGGCCATCGTCGTCCCCTCGCCGCCGATCGCCGGGGTGGTCGGCGTCCCTGGCTGACGATGGCGCTCACGAAGGTGGTGCCGGCGGGAACCGGTGAGACCGCCCTCACGTCGGTCGCGTCACGAGGGCCCCGGTTCGTGACCGTGATCGTGTAGCTGTAGCTGACGCCGCGGGCGACCTTGCCGGGCGCCGCCACGTCGAGCACGAGATCCGCTGGCTGGACCCGATCCGGAAGGGTGGCGACGACGGTGTACGGCACACTCACCTGCGTCGTGTTCCCCGCGTTGTCGGTGGCCGTCACCACGAAAGCGAACGCTCCCTTCCTGGACGTGTCGATCAAGCGTCCGTCGCCCAGGACGCCATCGCAGTGGGCGACTCCCGAGCCGCCATCGATGCAGACATAGCGTGCGCCGACGGCCTCCTTCACGACGTACACCGCATCGGGCGCGGGCGACGCGACCTGGATGTCGGGGGCTTTCCGGTCGACCTTGTGGCCCGCCACCGGCCCCGCCGTGGCGCAGTGACCAGCGGCGTCGCAGACGACTCGGCTCGCGGTGGCGGCATTGGGGTTCTCGGTGCCGGGGGCCACCGAGGTCGAGAGCGTGAAGCTCGCGTCGGCGGGAACGGCCAGCCCCGACCGCTCGTCGCTCGCCTGGCAGGACACGGTCACGTTGGTGGCGTGCCAGGCGAGATCGGCCGATCCGCATACGACGGTTGGAGGGCTTCGATCGGGCCCGACGAGTACCAGAATGGGGTCGTTGTCGTCGTGGCTCGCGTCGGTGTAGAAGGGGTCGCTGCCTGGCGGGCTGCTCTCGGCATCCACACGCCCGTAGGTCGACGTTTCGCCGGCTGTCTGGCCCGCCTCGTTCGAGACGTAGACGAACGCCCCGTCCCCCATGGCGATTCCGGACAGGGCGCCGCCGCCGCTCTGGCCGTCGGGATCGAGCGCGAGGGCCGCCCACGGCGGCGTCAGGGGAGAGCCCGGGACCGCGGCCATCGTCTCCTGGTCGAGCACCGCGATCGTGCGGTTCGTGGACTGCGTGACAAGGGCCTGGGTGCCGTCGAACGCAATGGCCATGGCTTTGGCCACGGCCACGGAGGTCAACGCGGTGCCATCGGCTCTGACGCGGAAGACCTTGTTGTCACCAAGGTCTGCCACCCAGATGCGGCCAGCCAGGTCGATGGCGACGCCGCGCGGATTCGACGCGGGCGCGGCACTCAGCCCGAGAACCCCGCTGCCTCCGAGGCCTGTCTTGGTGGCGGCGCTGACGCCACCGGCCGCTTCCGTCAGGACCCAGCGGGTGAGCGTCTTGACCGTCCTGTCGCTCGTGTACAGAACAAGCGCCCCGTTCTCGCGCGTGACCGCGACTCCCTCCGTTGCGGTGAGGCCCGTGATCTCGTAGAGGCTGGTGGTCAGGCCGGCGTCGAAGATTGCGACTTTGGTGCCTTCGGCCAGATAGACGCGGCCGACATCGTCGGTCGCGATGGCCTTGCCGCGATAGCCGGTGAGGATGGCGACGGTGGCATCGGTGTAGTCGGCGATCGTCGTGTCGATCTTCCGGACCTGAAACGGGTTGTCGCCTGACGACGGGTTGTTGTAGCCGGCGTAGAGGAAGCGCCGGTCGGGCGAGAGGGCGAGCCCCCGGTTGTCGCGGGGCCCCGCCCACTGGCTCTTCCCGCCGACGCTCTGGCTCTGGTCGATGAGGTACTGCACTGACCACTCCAGTTCACCGGGAGTGCCCACGTCGATGAGATCGGCGCCAGCGACGACGACGCCTGCGGGGACCGTGAGAAGAACGGCAACGAGCAACGCCACTGCACGCGTCGAGAGCACAGGCGACATGGCACCAGGTAATAGTTTCAATGCCCGTGCCAGGCTGGGATCGACGTTCGGATCGCGCGCCGGATATGCCGCAAGCAGAGCGAATCTCAGGCGTTCGAGCTGACAGTTCCACAATTCGAGAGGTCCACGCTTCGGTCGGTCGTCTCCCGGAAAAGGGCCGCGTTCGTCCGAGAATGATTCAGCGCGGGCCGCCCGCCGCCGGCGCCCACCAACGCTCGTGTATTGACGAGACCGTGTCCCCCATGTATCGTGGGGGCGTCGCGAACGTTCTTCCTTTAAGTGGGCCCAGCGAGGCCCGCAAGGAGAGCCGATGAGTCCGAGCCCGCCCGCCCGCCGCCGCGAGAAGACCCAGGTGCTCGACGAGGCGGCGCTCGACCGCGCGCTCACCCGCATCGCGCACGAGATCCTCGAGAAGAACGACGGCGCGACGGACCTCGCGTTCGTCGGGCTCCGCACCCGCGGCGTGACGCTCGCGCAGCGGCTGGCCGCGAAGATCACGCGCATCGACGGCGCCACGCTCCCGGTCGGCACGCTCGACATCACGCTGTACCGCGACGACCTCGATCTCCGGGGCGCGCCCGTCATCCGCGGCACCGACATCCCGTTCTCCATCAAGAACAAGACGGTCGTCCTCGTGGACGACGTCCTCTTCACCGGCCGCACGATCCGGGCCGCCCTCGACGCGCTGATCGACCTCGGGCGGCCGCGCATGATCCAGCTCGCCACCCTGATCGACCGCGGCCACCGCGAGCTGCCGATCCGCCCCGACTACATCGGCAAGAACCTGCCGACGTCGCGGAAGGAGGTCGTGGCGGTGCGGCTCAAGGAACACGACGGCGAGGACCGCGTGGTGATCGAAGAACTCGAAGGGGAGGCCTAGACGATGACCTGGACGCGCAAGGATCTCCTCACCATGCGCGAGCTCGACGCGAGCGAGATCATGCTGCTCGTCGACACGGCGAGCTCGCTCGAAGAGATCGCCGGCCGCGAGATCAAGAAGGTCCCGGCCCTGCGCGGCAAGACGATCGTGAACCTCTTCTACGAGAGCTCCACGCGCACGCGGACCTCGTTCGAGATCGCGGGCAAGTGGCTCTCCGCCGACGTCATCAACTTCTCGGCGAGCGGGTCCAGCGCCTCCAAGGGCGAGAGCCTCATCGACACCGCGCGGAACATCGAGGCGATGAGCCCCGACGTCGTGGTCGTCCGTCACGCGTCGTCCGGCGCCTCCGAGATCCTCGCGCGCGCGCTCAAGTGCTCCATCGTCAACGCCGGCGACGGCTGCCACGAGCACCCGACGCAGGCGCTGCTCGACCTCCTCACGATCCGCGAGAAGAAGGGGCACTTCGAGGGGCTGCAGGTCGCGATCGTGGGCGACATCGCGCACTCGCGCGTGGCGCGCTCGAACATCCACGCCATGCGCAAGCTCGGCATGACCGTGACCGTGGCGGGACCGCCCACGCTCATCCCGCCCTTCGTGGGCGAGCTCGGCGTCAAGGTGAGCCACCGCCTCGACGACGCGATCCGCGACGTGGACGTGATCATGATGCTGCGCCTGCAACACGAGCGGATGAGCGGTGGCCTCATCCCGTCGATCCGCGAGTACTCGCGGTACTGGGGGCTCACGCTCGACCGGCTCGCGACGCACGCGCGGCCCGACGTGCTGATCATGCATCCCGGGCCCGGTGAACCGCGGCGTCGAGCTCTCGCCGGAGGTCGCGGACGGTCCCTACTCGGTGATCCTCGACCAGGTCGCCAAGGGGGTCGCGGTGCGCATGGGCGGTGCTGATCCTGCTCGCGGGCAGCAAGGCGGCGCACGCATGAGCGCGAAGAAGACGCTGGTCCTCAAGGGCGGCCGCGTGATCGATCCCGCGAACGGTCTCGACGCCGTGCACGACGTGGTGATCGCCGACGGCAAGATCGAACGCGTGGGGCGCGTCGGGCGCGGCGCCGAAGGGCGCCGAGGTGATCGACGTCGCCGGCAAGGTCGTCTGCCCGGGCTTCATCGACATCCACGTGCACCTGCGCGAGCCCGGCTTCGAGTACAAGGAGACCATCGCGAGCGGGACGCGCGCCGCGGCGGCCGGCGGCTTCACCGCGATCGCCTGCATGGCCAACACGCAGCCGGTGAACGACAACCGCTCGATCACCGACTACATCCTCGCCAAGGCGCGCAGCGAAGGCGTGGTGCGCGTGTACCCGATCGGCGCGGTGAGCCGCGGGCTCGAGGGCAAGGTGCTGGCGGAGCTGGCCGAGCTCGCGGAGGCCGGCTGCGTCGCGTTTTCCGACGACGGCAAGTGCGTGATGGACGCCAACCTCTACCGGCGCGCGATGGAGTACACGCTCCCCTTCGGCACGCCGGTGATCAGCCACGCGGAGGACTGCCACCTGGCGCACGGCGCCGCCATGCACGAGGGCGTGGTGTCGACGGAGCTCGGCATCCCGGCGGCGCCGGCCGCGGCCGAGGACGTGATGGTGGCGCGCGACATCCTGCTCGCGGAGATGACGGGCGCCCACGTGCACATCGCGCATCTCTCGACCGCGACGGCCGTGCGCCTCGTGCGCGAGGCGAAAGCCCGCGGCGTGCGCGTCACCGCCGAGGCGACGCCGCACCACCTGGTCCTCACCGAGGAGGCCGTGCGGTCCTTCGACTCGAACACCAAGATGAACCCGCCGCTCCGGAGCAAGCGCGACGTGGAGGCGCTGCTCGAAGGCCTCGCGGACGGCACCATCGACTGCATCGCGACGGACCACGCGCCGCACGCGACCTCCGAGAAGGAAGGCGAGTTCGACAACGCCGCCTTCGGGATCGTGGGGCTGGAGACCGCGGTGTCGGTGCTCCTCGATCGCGTCGTGCGGCCGGGCCTCGTGTCGCTGCCGACCCTCGTGGCGCGCCTCACCGCCGATCCGGCGCGGCTCCTCAACCTGCCCGGCGGGAGCCTCACGGCCGGGGCCGCGGCGGACGTCACCGTGCTCGATCTCGATGCGCGCGTCACCGTCGATCCGAAAGCGTTCCGCTCGAAGAGCCGCAACACGCCGTTCGGCGGCTGGGAGCTGACCGGGGCCCCGGTCATGACGATCGTCGGCGGAACGATCGTGACGCCATGACCGCGGCCGTCCTCGTCCTTCGCGACGGCCGCGTGTTCCGCGGCCGCGCCCTCGGCGCGATCGGGGAGACCTCCGGCGAGGTGATCTTCAACACCGCGATGTCCGGGTACCAGGAGATCCTCACGGACCCGTCCTACCGGGGTCAGATCGTCTCCATGACGTACCCGCTGATCGGCAACTACGGCTTGAACGAGGAAGACATCGAGTCGCGGCGGCCGTGGGTGAACGGCTTCATCGTCAAGGAGGCGTCGTCGACACCCTCGAGCTGGCGTGGCCGCATCGGGCTCGACGACTATCTCAAGTCTCACGGCATCGTGGGGATCCAGGGCATCGACACGCGCGCGCTCACGCGGCACCTCCGCGATCACGGCGCGCAGGACGGGATCGTGTGCTCCACCGGGCGCGGATGACGCGCAGCTGCGGGAACGGGCGCGCGCGCTTCCGGGTTTGGTGGGCAGGGACCTCGTGAAGGAAGTGACGGTCGACACGCCCTTCACCTGGCGCGAGGGCGCGTGGGATCTCGCGCGCGGCTATCAGCCGGCGCCGCCGTCGGACTGCACGGTGGTCGCGTTCGACGCCGGCATCAAGCTGAACATCCTCCGCCAGCTTTCGGCGACGGGCTGCGACGTCACGGTGGTTCCCGCTGCCACTCCGGCGGCCGCGGTGATGGAGAGGAAGCCGGACGGCGTGTTCGTCTCGAACGGCCCGGGCGATCCCGAAGCGGTGCCGTACCTCGTGGACACGGTGCGCGAGCTCATCGGCAAGGTCCCGGTGTTCGGCATCTGTCTCGGGCACCAGATCCTCGGGCTGGCCGCGGGCGGGCGCACGTACAAGCTGCCGTTCGGCCACCACGGCGCGAACCATCCGGTGAAGGACCTCGCGACCGGGAAGGTCGAGATCACGTCGCAGAACCACGGCTTCGCCGTCGATCCCGCGTCCGTCGCCGGGCGCGGCTGGGCGCCGAGCCACCTGAACCTCAACGACGGAACATGCGAGGGGTTGCGACACCAGGAGCTTCCGGTGTTCTCGGTGCAGTACCACCCCGAGGCGTCGCCTGGGCCGCACGATGCGAGCTACCTGTTCCATCGGTTCCGTGAACTGATGAAGCGCAAGCAGGGAGGGTGATCGTCGCCTATGCCCAAGTACCTGATCTCCTACCGGAAGACCGAGACCGCGGGACAGAAGCCGGAGTGGGCGTCGTTCACGACCGCGAGCGATCAGTCGCTGGAGGCGCACGCGCGTCCGCGAGCGCGTCAACAAGCGCATGAGCGTGCTCGGCGAGCAGCTCTGGGGCAACGGCGAGGTCACCTGGGTGGGTGAAGGGCGCCTCGACGACGTGCTCTACAAGCGCGAGGAAGCGGCGCCGGACATCTCGATCGTGTACGGGCTCGTGGAGGAATAAGTCGGCCCGATGCCGAAACGCACCGATCTCCGGAAGATCCTGATCGTCGGCTCGGGCCCGATCGTCATCGGGCAGGCGTGCGAGTTCGACTACTCCGGCACCCAGGCCTGCAAGGCGCTCCGCGAGGAGGGCTTCGAGGTCGTGCTGGTGAACTCGAACCCGGCCACGATCATGACCGACCCGGAGACGGCCGAGCGCACGTACATCGAGCCGCTCACCCCGGAGTTCGTGGCGCGCGTCATCGAGCGCGAGCGGCCGCAGGCGCTGCTGCCGACGCTCGGCGGCCAGACCGGCCTCAACATCGCCGTCGCGCTCGCGGACGACGGCGTGCTCGACCGCTTCGGCGTGGAGCTGATCGGCGCCAAGCTCCCCGCCATCAAGAAGGCCGAGGACCGCGAGCTGTTCAAGGCGGCCATGCAGAAGATCGGGCTCAGCCTCCCCCGCTCCGCCACCGTGAGGAGTCTCGAAGAGGCGCGCGCGATCGTCGCGAAGATCGGCTATCCGGCGATCATCCGCCCGTCGTTCACGCTCGGCGGCACCGGCGGCTCCATCGCGTACAACCCGGACGAGCTCGACGAGGCGATCCGCTGGGGGCTCCAGCAATCGCCGGTCGGCACCGTGCTCGTCGAGGAGTCGGTGATCGGCTGGAAGGAATTCGAGCTCGAGGTGATGCGCGACCTCGCGGACAACGTCGTCATCATCTGCTCGATCGAGAACGTCGATCCGATGGGCGTGCACACCGGCGACTCGATCACCGTCGCTCCCGCGCAGACGCTGACCGACAAGGAATACCAGCTCATGCGCGACGCCGCGATCGCGATCATCCGCGAGATCGGCGTCGAGACGGGCGGCTCGAACATCCAGTTCGCGGTGAACCCCGACGACGGCCGCCTGGTCGTCATCGAGATGAACCCGCGCGTGTCGCGCTCGTCCGCGCTCGCGTCGAAGGCGACGGGCTTCCCCATCGCCAAGATCGCGGCCAAGCTCGCGGTGGGCTACACGCTCGACGAGATCCGAAACGACATCACGAGAGAAACTCCCGCGTCTTTCGAGCCTGTCCTGGACTATTGCGTCGTGAAATTTCCGCGCTGGGCGTTCGAGAAGTTCCCCGAGGCCGATCCGACTCTGACCACCCAGATGAAGTCGGTGGGCGAGGCGATGGCGATCGGCCGCACGTTCAAGGAAGCGCTGCAGAAGGCGATCCGCTCGCTCGAGCAGGACCGGTGGGGGCTGACGCCTCGATCGACCGGCGAGCGCGGACGAGCTGCGCCGCCTGCTGCGCGTGCCCACGCCCGACCGCATGTTCGCCATCGGCGACGCGTACCGGGCCGGCGTCTCGACGGCCGAGATCCAGCAGCTCACGAAGATCGACCCGTGGTTCCTCGAGAACATGCGGGAGATCGTCGCTCTACGAGAGCGAGATCACGCGCGCGGGCCTCGGCGATGCCGCGGTCGTGCGGCGCGCCAAGGAGCTCGGCTTCGCCGACCGCCGGATCGCGCAGCTCACGGGGACCGCCGAAGCCGACGTCCGCGCGGCGCGCCGGCGTCACGGCATCCGCGCCACCTTCAAGACCGTCGACACGTGCGCGGCCGAGTTCGTCGCGCACACGCCCTACCTGTACTCGACGTACGAGGAGGAAGACGAAGCGCCGCCCACCGACCGGCGGAAGGTCGTCATCCTCGGCTCCGGCCCGAACCGCATCGGCCAGGGCATCGAGTTCGACTACTGCTGCGTCCACGCCGCCTTCGCGCTGAAGGAGCTCGGCGTGGAAGCGATCATGGTGAACTGCAACCCCGAGACGGTCTCCACCGACTACGACACCTCGGACCGCCTCTACTTCGAGCCGCTCACGCTCGAGGACGTGCTCAACATCGTCGAGAAGGAGCAGCCGCTCGGCGTGATCGTGCAGTTCGGCGGCCAGACGCCGCTGAAGCTCGCGGTGCCGCTGCAGGCGCTGGGCGTCCCGATCCTCGGCACGCAGCCGGACGCCATCGACCGGGCGGAAGACCGGCAGCGGTTCAACGTGCTCATCGAGGAGCTCGGCCTCAAGCAGGCCGCCGGCGCCACCGTGCGCTCCCTCGACGAGGCGCAGACGGTGGCGGCGTCGATCGGCTACCCCGTGCTCGTGCGGCCCTCCTACGTGCTGGGCGGGCGCGCGATGCGGCTCGTCTACGACGACCAGGACCTCCGGGAGTACATGCGCGAGGCCGTGCGCGTGTCGCCCGAGCACCCGGTCCTCATCGACAAGTTCCTGGAGGAAGCGCTCGAGATCGACGTCGACGCGGTGAGCGACGGCGAGCGCGTGGTCGTCGGCGGCGTGATGGAGCACATCGAGAAGGCCGGGATCCACTCCGGCGACGCGGCGTGCGCGCTGCCGCCGTACTCCCTGGGCGAGGACCAGGTGCGGACGCTGCGCGCGCAGACGCGCGCGCTCGCCTCGGCCCTCGGCGTGGTCGGCCTGATCAACGTGCAGTTCGCCATTCGCAACGACGACGTCTACGTGCTCGAGGTCAATCCGCGCGCCTCGCGGACCGTGCCCTTCGTCTCCAAGGCGATCGGCGTGCCGCTCGCCAAGGTGGCCACGCGCGCCATGCTGGGCCACTCGCTGGCGTCGATCGCCCACGTGGAGGAGCGCGAGCTCGGGCACATCGCGGTGAAGGAGTCGGTCTTCCCGTTCATCAAGTTCCCCGGCGTGGACGTGGTGCTGGGGCCCGAGATGAAGTCCACCGGCGAGGTGATGGGCATCGATCGCGACTTCCGGCAGTCCTATCTCAAGGCGCAGATCGCCGCGGGCTCCGCGCTCCCCACGTCGGGCAAGGTGTTCGTCTCCGTGAAGAACCGCGACAAGCGCGTGGTGATGAGCCTCGCGCGCCGGCTCGTGGAGATGGGCTTCTCGCTCGTGGCCACCTCCGGCACCGGGCGCGTGCTGGAGCGCCACGGCATGACGGTGGAGCACGTCTACAAGGTGCTCGAGGACCAGCGCCCGAACGTCGTGGACCTCATCAAGCGGGGCGAGATCGCGCTGGTGATCAACACCCCGGAGGACGGACGCTCGCGCCAGGACTCGGCCACGCTGCGGCGCGCGGCGCTCGCGCAGAACATCCCCTACTACCTCACGGTCGACGGCATCCAGGCGGCGATCGGCGCCATCGAGGCGCTGCTGAAGGGCGAGCAAACGGTGCGCAGCCTGCAGGAGTATCACGCTGACCAGGACCTTGACCGTCCATGACGGTCAATTGTTTGCCTGACGCCGCCGCGCGGCTGTTCGTCGCGCTCGACGTGGAGACCCTCGCCGAGGCCGAGGCGCTCCTCGACCGCTTCGGCGAGAGCGCGCCCGGCGTGAAGATCGGCACCCAGCTCTTCACCGCCGCCGGTCCCACCGCGGTCGAGCGCGCGCACAAGCGCGGCGCCCGGGTGTTCCTCGACCTCAAGTATCACGACATCCCGAACACGGTCGCGGGCGCGGTGCGCGAGGCCACGCGGCTCGGCGTGTTCATGCTGAACGTCCACGCGTCGGGCGGACGCGCGATGATGCGCGCGGCCGCGGAGGCGGCGACGAAAGCCGCGAGCGACTTCGCGGTGACCCGGCCGATCGTCCTCGGCGTCACCGTGCTGACGAGCCTGGACCGCAAGGCGCTCCAGACCGAGCTCGGCGTCGCGGCGAGCGTCGAGTCGCACGTGCTGCGGCTGGCCGAGCGGGCGCGCGAGGCCGGCCTCGACGGCTGCGTCGCGTCTCCGCGCGAGATCGGGCTCTTGCGCCGCGCGCTGGGCCCCGCGTGGAAGATCGTGACGCCGGGCATTCGGCCGGCGAGCCGCGACGACGATCAAGTGAGGGTCGCCACCCCGGCCTCGGCGATCCGCGCGGGCGCCGACTACGTGGTGGTGGGCCGCCCGATCACGGCCGCCGCCGACCCGGCCGCGGCGATGCGCGCGATCATCGAGGAGATCGCGGAGGCGTGACGCCATGACGGAAAAGGACACGCTCGCGCTGTACGAGAAGACGGGCGCGCTGCTCCGCGGCCACTTCCGCCTGACGTCCGGCCTGCACTCGGACGTCTATCTCCAGTCGGCGCTGGTCCTGCAGCATCCCGAGCACGCCGAAGCGCTCGGCGCCGCGCTCGCGGACGCGTTCCGCGACGCCGGCGCGCGCACGGTGCTGGCGCCCGCCATCGGCGGCATCCTGGTCGCGCACGAGGTCGCGCGCGCGCTCGGCGTGCGCGCGCTCTTCACGGAGCGCGAGCAGAGCGTGATGACGCTGCGCCGCGGCTTCACGCTCGAGCGCGGCGAGCCCTGCCTGGTCGTGGAGGACGTCATCACGACGGGCGGCTCGACGCGCGAGGTCGATCCAGTGCGTGGAAGGCCTGGGCGGGCGCGTGGTCGGCGTCGGCTCGTTGATCGACCGCAGCGGCGGCGCCGCCGCGTTTCCGGTGAAGCGCGTGGCGCTCGCCACCGTGACGGCGGCGACGTTCAGGCCCGAGGAATGCCCGCTCTGCAAGACCGGGAGCGTGGCCATCAAGCCCGGCAGCCGCGCGTGATCGACAGCGACCTTCGTCGGCTTCTTCGTCGTCGCGACCGCGCTGACCGTGATGCCCGGCGCCGACATGGCGCTCATCGCGCGCAGCGTGCTGACGCACGGCCGGCGCGCCGGGTACCTCATGAGCCTCGGCATCTCCGCGGGATTGATCGTGCACGCGGTCGCATCGGCGCTCGGCCTCTCCGCGATCCTCATGACGTCGGCGACGCTCTTCTCCGCGGTGAAGCTGATGGGCGCCGCCTATCTCGTCGCGCTCGGCGTGCTGTCGCTGCGGCGAGCGTTCCTGCCGATGGACGCGGGCAGCCTCGCCACCGCCGTCGAGGGCGGACGATCGTCGGTCGCCCAGGCGCTCGGGCAAGGCCTCCTCTCGAACCTGCTCAACCCGAAGGTCGCGCTCTTCTACCTGACGCTCCTGCCGCAGTTCGTCCGTCCGGGCGATCCCGTGCTCGCGCGCTCGCTGCTCCTCGCCGGCATCCATGTCGTCGTGGGGCTGGCGTGGCTGTTCCTCTACACGTACTTCCTCGGGCGGCTGGGCGCGATGCTGCGGCGGCCGCGCGTGCGGCGCGCGCTGGAAGGGGTCACGGGCCTGCTGCTGATCGGCTTCGGCGCACGCCTCGCCTGGGACCGTCGCTAGAGGTCGCGCGCGACCGCTGATCTACGCCAGAGCGTTCTTCGACGTGCAGGTCCAGTTCGCCCGGACCGTCTCGGTGCTCTCCGGGCTGCCCGTCGCGCGCGCGCTGCTCGAGTACACCAACCTCTATATCCGATTCGGGCTGGGGCGGGACTTCGATCCAGCGCATCCGATCTGGCAGGCGTACGTGGCCGGGCTGCGCGAGACGGACGACGACGGCGAATGGACGCATCGCTTCTACGAGACGCGCCCGCACGCCGTACCTCCTCCGGCGCTCGTGGCGACGTTCGGCTGCTTTTCGTACGGGCGGTTGGGTGACGATCGCATCCGTCTCCACTTCCACAACGCCGAGACGGACGGGCGCTCGCCACTGGGAATCGAACGCCGGGATCAGCGAGTTGGCAGACCTGCGCGCGCTCGTCGCGCACGTCAAACGCACGACGCGACCGCCGCTCCGCGTGGTCGGCGCGTCGTGGCTGTACAACCTCGAGGCCTATCGTCGTCTGTTCCCGACGTCGTACCTGGCCAGCGCGCACGTGCTCCATCACCGCTTTCAGCACATGCCTCTCTGGGGGCAGTTCGTGAACCGGCACGGAGCCCTCAAACGAGGCCCTGGCGCGCGACTTCTCGACCGTCTCGGGCGTCAGCGGAGTCTCGAGGACCTGGAGCAGTGCTTTCCGTTCCAGGTGCTCGGGGTCGAGGCGCCCGTGGATGAGTTCTACGCGTTCTTTGATGTCTAATGGTGCGAACAGGAGGAGGTCATGCCGTCTCCATCGGCACGCGCGCTCTGCGGCGCCGCCACCGTGCTGGTCGTCCAGGACGTGCTCCGAAGCGTCGAGCACTACCGCGACGTGCTCGGGTTCCACACCGAGTTCACGTACGGCGAGCCGACGTTCTACGCGGGCGTCGCGCGCGACGGCGTGGTCATTCACCTGCAGGCGGCGAGCGAGACGAAGCGGCAGCCGGGCCACGGCGGCGTCAATATCTTCGTCACCGACGTGGACGCGCTCTACCGGGAGCTGAAGTCGCGCGGCGCCCGAACGCTCAACGAGCCCACGGACTACCCGTACGGCATGCGGGACTTCGACGTCCACGACCTCGACGGCAACCACCTGTGCTTCGGCATGGAATCGAACGCCGCCGGCGACGCCGTGACGGTCATTCCGACCGTCGACCCTCGAGCCCGACTGAGCCCGAGGTGACCCGATGAAGATCACGAAGGTCGAGCCGATCCCGCTCCGCATTCCCTTCGCCACGCCGTTCAAGATCTCGCACGGCGACGCCCGCGAGATGGTCGAGGTGGTCATCGTGCGCATCCACACCGACGAGGGCGTCGTGGGCGTGGGCGAGACCCAGGCGTGGCGCCGGCAAGGCAGCGCGGAGACGCTGGTGAGTCTCGTCCGCACGATCGAAGACCACTTCGAGCCGCTCCTGCTCGGCCGATCACCGTTCGACATCGCCGGCACGCTCCACGCGCTGAACGAGGCGATGTACAACACGCTCTACGCGCAGGCCGCCGTCGGCGATGCGCTCTACGACATCGTGGGACGCGCGCTCGGCGTCCCCGTGCACGCGCTTCTCGGAGGAGAGTGCCGGGAGCGCGTCCGCATCGGCGCGGTCCTGACGATGAAACCGAGCGTGGAGGAGACCGTCGCCTCGGCCGAGCGGGTGTTCGAGCGCGGCTTCCGCCACTTCGGCGTCAAGATCGGCGTCGACCCGGCGGCCGACGTCAAGAACGTGGCGGCGTTGAGACAGCGCTTCGGCGACGAGGTCGTCCTCCGCGTGGATGCGAACGGCGCCATGTCCTACGACGCCGCGCTCGCGCTCCTCAAGAAGCTCGAGCCGTACGACATCGACGTCGCGGAGCAGCCGGTCGCCATCTGGGACTCGCCGGGCTGGCCGCGCTGAGCCGGGCGACGGCGATCCCGATCATGGCGGACGAGTCGGTGTCGACCGACCATTCGCTGGTCGAGATCATCCGCCAGCGCGCGGCCACCGTGGTGCAAACGAAGATCGCGAAGAACGGCGGGATCTCCCGCGTGAGCCGCCTCTGGCACCTGGCCGCCGCGGCCGGGATGCGGATCTACCCCGGCAATCACCCGAGCACCAGCATCGCGACGGCCGCCGCGGCCCAGGTCTGTGGCGCGTGGCCGGGCCCGCTCATGGAAGGCGTCTTCGCCGTCGGCGTGTCCGGAGCCCTGGCCACGGATATCGTGACGAATCCGATCGTCCCCCTGAACGGTGAGATCGCGATTCCCACGTTGCCCGGGCTCGGCGTGGAGCTGGACATGGATCGCGTCCGGTCGCTTCGCGTCGATGTCTGACATGGGGGGTGCGAGACGCACCCGCCCATGCTCGCAGCCCAGGGCGTGTCGCCACCTCGCGCAACTCCTGAGCCTCCGCAGGCGTGCAAGACTGTCGGCCGAACCGCGCCGACTCGTACGCCGTCGTGAGCCGTGAGAACGGGCCGACGAGCGGCGGCGCGTCGGCGCCGACGCGCGCGCAGAATTCCCGCGCGGTCTCCGACGGCGCCGGCCGGAGCCCGCGGCGCGCGAGCCGCGCGAGCGCTTTCGCGTAGAAGTCCGGCATCGCCGCGGCCCGCGCGCGCCGTCCGCCGCGCGCGTACCGCACGCCCCAGACGATCGCCCCGACCACGACGGCGCCGAGGAGCGCGACGGCCAGCG
The DNA here is from genome assembly GCA_963707305.1 of uncultured Candidatus Rokubacteria bacterium. Lineage (GTDB taxonomy): Bacteria > Methylomirabilota > Methylomirabilia > Rokubacteriales > CSP1-6 > VGLJ01. The sequence goes on along the minus strand of CAVPPZ010000012.1, from coordinate 127,290 downwards.
TCTGCCGTGGCGCGTCCGCGCCGGACATGCGCGGCGCCATCGGCCAGGACCACGCGAGGCGCCGCACCGCGCCCGCCGCCTGCAGCTGGTCCTGCTGGCTCCAGCCGACGACGTAGCGATACCAGCGCATCCGGAGCCCGTCGATGTAGAGCGTCAAGGCGGAGATCGGCGCCGGCGGCGCCGCGCCGCGCGGCGACGGATCGAAGGTGCTCCACGCGCCGTCGATGTTCGCCTCGACCCAGGAGTGCGCGTCGCGCATGCGCACGACCCAGTAGCTCGCCGTACGGATTCCACTCGCCGCGCTGGAACCCGTTCACCACGCGCGCGGGCACGTCGAGCGTGCGCAGCATCACCGCGAGCGCGGCGGCGAAGTACTCGCAGTTCCCCGCGCGCCGCACGAAGAGGAATTCCTCCAGCGGCTCGAGCGTCGTGCGCCGCTCCAGGTCGAGGGAGTACCGCAGCTCGCGCGACAGCCACGCCGTCAGCTGCTGCGCCTGCTCCGCGGGCGTGGTCGCGCCGGCGGTGATCCGGCGCGCCAGATCGGGAATCCGCGGCGGCAGCGGCGGGAGCTGGAGATACCGGGCGCGCGCCACCGGACCGAGACGCTCGACGAGCCGCGCGCCGAGCGCCGACTGCGCCGTGTACGTCAGGCGCGCGCGCGCCGCGGGCACGCTGAGCGCGCCGGTGTCGTCGACGCGCACCGCGCCGTCCACGGTGATCCGCACGGGCGGCGACAGCACGAAGATCGTGTCGGTCCCGATCGGCTCGAGGAACACCTCCTGCGTGACCAGCGGCGGCGGGCCGGTCGACGCGCCCGAGACCGACCGGGATGCCCTCCGTGGCGCGCAGCACCATCTGCCGCCGCGTGCTCACCGACCAGATGCGGCCGTCGAATCGGTCGAGCGTCACGCCGCGCCAGCGCAGGAACGGCTCCCACTCGGGCGCCACCGGCCCCCCCGGCAGCCGCACGCGCATCGCGACGGCGTCGTCGAGCTCGAGCGACCCGAACGCGCCGAGCTCGACGCGGTCCGTGAATCCGGTGAGCGCGCGCGAGGAGCGTCCACCGAACGGCAGCGCGGCTTCGACGCGGGGAATGATCGTCGAAGAGCAGCACCGTCAGGCCCAGGGTGCCGACGACGGCGACGGCCATCACGACGGTGAGGCCGACACCGAGCGGGCGCGCGGCCATCCCGACCGCCTCCGCTTCGGTCACGAGGTGGAAGAGGACGAGCATGACGATCGCGGTCGCGAGGTAGGTCACGAAGAGCGGCAGGAACGCCACCCCGAACGCGACGGCCGACGCCGCCGCCAGCATGGAGAACGAGAGGAAGCCGGCGGCGCGGAGCTCGCGGGTCACGCGCCAGGTGGCGAGACGGACGAGCAGCAGGATGCACACGAGCCGCGCGAACGTGTCGAGCAACGACTCCGCGAACCACGCGAGGTCGGCCGCCGCGATCAGCGCGAGCGAGATCGCCGTGAGCTTGTCGCCCAGGGGCGTCAGCCACGCGCGCGGCCCCAGCACGTCGTGCAGCCACCAGGTCACGGCGAGCGCCCCGAGGAAGGTCACGAGCGCGAGGGGGCCGAGGAGGTCGGCCGGCGCCCAGCGCGAGGGCGCCGAGCGCGACGACCACGTAGACCGACAGGCGGAACGCGCGGTCGAGCGGCATCGTCAGCCGAGGTCCACGGTGATCGTCGCGCGCGTGCGGCGGGCCCGGTCTCGGCGGCGCGCCCCCGCCCTCGTACAACGCGAGCGCGGTGAGGATCCGCCGCGCGTGCGCCATGCCCTGCCCCGAGCGGCACGTCGATGCCCGGGCCCACGCAGCCCGACGCGGGCGCCGCGACCGAGGAGCACGGACGCCACGGCCGCCGCTTCCGCGAGCGCGGTCTCGAGCCGCTCGGCATCCGCGGCGCCGTCGCCGCGCAGGACGAGGTACGCGTCCTGCGCGGACTCCGCCTCCATCTCGCGCACGGTCAGCGTGCCCGTGCGCGCGCTGACCCGCCAGTGGATGAGGCGCGGATCATCGCCGCTGCGGTACCCGCGCAAGTCGTGCACGTCGTGGCCGCGGCCACGCCGGCTCGCGGGCGCGCTCCCGACTCCCGACGCCTGGCGCAGGAGGGCGGACGGCGCGGGCACGCGGCGCGGATAGACGATCACCTCGTCGGCGCCGGTCGCGCGTGACGCCTTGAGGAAGAGCCCGAAGGGAAAGCGCGTGGTCAGCCGGACGCCCGTCACGCGATGCCGGCCACGGCGCGGGAGCGTTTCCTCCCAGGTCAGGAGTCGCTCCTCGCCCGGGCCGAGCCGCGTGACGTACGCGAGCCGCTCGCCGGTGCCCGCGCGATCGAGCCCGATCGAGAAGGACGGCCGCCGCCGCTTGGTGTTCACGAGGCGCGCGCCGACCGTGCACGGGGCGCCCGCGTAGATCCCGTCCGGCACCACGGGGGTGACGCGGAGCCCGCGCAGCGACTGCTCGGACAGCACGCCGGAGACGACGATGAGCGCGAGGATCATCGACTCGAGCAGGTAGAGGAGGTTGTTGCCGGTGTTCATCGCGGTGAGGCCGAGCCCGACGGTGACGGCCAGACACCACCAGCCCTCACGCGTGGGACGGATCGTGCGTCGCGGCTGCCAGCGCGACAGAGACATGGGGAGTGCGAGACGCCCCCCCCAAGCCCCCCGCGCTCCGCGACCCGGCGGAGCCGTGTCGCTCCGCGACTGCTCATTCACCGCTGAACTCCTACCGCGGGACGGCGACGTCCTGGACGATCGCGCGCACGATCGACTCGGCGTCGACGGCGCCGCCATCGGCGGCGCGCGGGATCACGCGATGCGCGAGCGCGGACACGGCGAGCGCCTTCACGTCGTCCGGCACCACGTAGTCGCGCGCATCGGCGAGCGCGGCCGCGCGCGCCGCGGCCACGAGCGCGCGCGCGCCGCGCGGGCTCACGCCGAGCGCGAGCCGCGGGGACTCGCGCGTCGCGGAGACGAGCGCCATCACGTAGTCGAGGACGAGGTCGGCCACGGTGACGGTGTCGGCGAGGGTCTGCAGCCGGCGGACGTCGTCGAGCGCGAGGGCCGGGGCGAGCGTGTCCGGCGTCGCGGCGGCGCCGCGCAGGATCGCCTTCTCGTCCGGGAGGTCGGGATAGCCGATCCGCACGCGGAGCAGGAAGCGGTCGAGCTGCGACTCGGGCAGCGCGTAGGTGCCCTCGTACTCCCGCGGGTTCTGCGTGGCGAGGACCATGAACGGCGACGGCAGCGCGTACGTGGTGTGATCGAGCGACACCTGCGCCTCGTTCATCGCCTCCAGCAGGCTCGACTGGGTCTTGGGGGCGGTGCGGTTGATCTCGTCCGCGAGCACGACGTTGGCGAACACCGGGCCTTCCTTGAACGAGAACTCCCCGCGCGACGCGTCCCACACGGAGACGCCGATCACGTCGGACGGCAGCATGTCGGCCGTGAACTGGATGCGCGCGAAGCGGCCGCCGATGGAGCGCGCGAGCGCCGCCGCGAGCGTCGTCTTCCCCACGCCGGGCACGTCTTCGATGAGCAGATGGCCCCGCGCGAGGAGACCGACGACGGCGAGGCGGACCACCTCCGGCTTGCCGACGATGCAGCGGGCGACGTTCTTCTCGAGTGCGGCGATCAGGTCGAGGTCGTCGGGCACTCAGTACTCCGGCGGCGCGTACACGGTGAGGAAGAACAGCGGGGTGCGCCCCGGGTTCCTCACGTGGTGTCGAGCGCCGGCCGGGATCATGGCGAGGCCGCCGGGACCGGTCCGGCGCTCGTCGTCTCCTACTGTTATAACCGCCTCCCCCTCGATGACGTAGACGATCTGGTCACCCCGGTGCGTCTCGGCGGGACCGGCGTCCTGGCCGGGGGCGACGGTCATGACGGCGGTCTGGCTCCGCTTCGTCTGCTGGAGGACCCGGAAGAACTGGCCGCGGTGGGCGTTGACGTCGACGACATCCATGGCTTAGCTCGTCGCCAACCAGTATGTCAGAACGCCCAGCAGCAGCGCGAGCCACCAGATCGCGATGAGGGTGCGCATCCAGGCCTTGTAGTTGCCGAAGCGCAGCCGCTCCGGCAGGAGCCGCGTGCCCGCCACCAGCACCACGTAGATGCCGAGCACGAGGGCGAGGCTGCCCGTGATCACGTGGGCGGCGGCCGCCGCGGTCACGCGATTGCCGAGCGTGAAGATGCCCGGCCCCCAGTTGGCGTGGTAGGCGGGCGCCATCCAGATCGCGGTCATGACCAGCGTGACGACGAGCGCGATCGCCTGGCAGGCCCCGTGGAGTCCGTAGCGCGCGCGCCGGGCGAGCAGCAGACCACCGAGCAGCAGGAGCCCGAGACCGAGCTGGACGAGGAGGTTGAGGTCCGCGCCGAACGTGGAGGGACGGCCGAGAAAGCCCTCGGAGAGCATCGCGTAAGACTCTACGGCCTCACGGCACCAGGAGCCCGTTGCGCACGAGGATCACGACGAGCCAGACGAGCTGCGCGCCCACGAAGATCGCGAGCCCGCGCTCCGCGCCGGCGGTCAGCCGCACCCGGTAGTGCCACCAGCCGAGCACGATCGCGAACAGCACGAACCACCCCGCCTCGTAGTCGCTGATCAGCCGATACTTCGACGCGAGGCCCGCGGCGAAGCTCCAGAGCACGTACGCGCCGAGCCACTGCGCGACGATCGTGACCTGGATCGAGAGGCGGGAGCCCGACTTGCCGAAGAACCGTGCGATCGCGACGCCGAGCGCGCCGAGCGCGATGAGCGCGCCGAGCGTGAGGAGCGCCCAGCGCGTCACGTTCAGCGTCCCGAGCCGATCACGATGAGCGTCGAGTCTAGGGGCGGCTCTCCAGGGGTGTCAATGCGGGCTGGCGCGGACCCGCGGCCGGCAGCGAGATCACCACCGACGTCCCGAGGCCTTCGATGCTGTCGATGGTGAGCATGCCGCCGTGGCGCGTCACGATGCCGTGCGCCACCGCGAGCCCGAGGCCGCGCGTTCTCGGACCCTTCGTCGTCTGGAACGGCTCGAGCGCGCGCTGTCGCACCTCCGGGCTCATGCCCACGCCGGTATCGCTGACACTGCAATGGATGCCCGCGGCGTCCGCCCACGTCCGCACCGTCAGGGACCCGCCGTCGGGCATCGCCTCGATCCCGTTGAGGACGAGGTTCATCAGCACCTGGCGAAGCGCGGCGGCGTTCCCCTGCACCGGCGTCAGATCGCCGCGCTCCACGCGCATCTGCACGGGCACGCCGCGCGCGACCGCCTCGTCGCGCCACCGCGGCGCGGTCAGCTCCACCGCGTCGTCCACGAGCGCATTGATGTCGAGCGGATTCATGGCCGGGATCGGCTGCGTCCGGCAGAACGACGTCAGCGACTTCACGACCTCCGCGGCGTCCCGCACGGCGCGCTCCGCGGCCTGGAGACGGCCCTCAGGCCGCGGGCGCACCCCGTCCATCAGGGCGAGCTGGATGTTGCCCAGCACGACCATCAGGATGTTGTTGAGATGGTGCGCCACCCCCGCGGCCATGCCGCCGATCGCCTCGAGGCGCTCGGCTTCGACCGACGGGTTCAGCGCCAAGGGCTCGTGATCAGGCACGGTCGACCCTCGGCGCGCCGACCACGCTGAGCGTCTGCGACAACCGGACGCACATCGTCGTCCCGCATCCCGGCGCGGTGTCGACGGCGATGGACCCGCCGTGCGACTTGAGGACGGTGAGGGTGTGGAACAGCCCGAGCCCCTCACCGTCCGGTTTCGTCGTGTAGAACGGCTCGAAGATGCGGTTCGCCTCGTCCGGGACCATGCCCGAGCCCGTGTCGGTGACCGCGATCTCGAGCCCGTCGTCGGTGATCGCGGTGGTCACGCTGAGCTGCCCGGTCTCCCCCATCGCCTCGATCGCGTTGTGGATGAGGTGGACGAGCACCTGGGTGAGCTGCTCGGCGTCGCCGCGCACGAGCGGCGCCGCCGCGGTCAGCTGCGTGGTCACCTCGATCCGGGTGCCACGCAGCTTGCCGTGGGCGATGCGCGAGCGCGCGCGCGACGAGCTTGTTGATCGCCACGGGCACGTGCACGGGCGCATCACGCCGCGCGAGGTCGAGCAGCCCGCGCGTCATGCGGCTCGCGCGCATCGTCTCCTCCTCGATCTTCTCCAGGCGGCGCGCGCTCGTGGCCGCGTCGACGGTGCCGCGGCGCAGGAGCTGGGTCTGACCGAGGATCACCGAGAGCCGGTTGTTGAGATCGTGCGCGAGTCCGGCCGTCACCTCATGCAGCGGAAGGTTCCGGGCGGACGGGGCCGTGTGCTCGGCACGGCGCCGGCGGCGACGTCCCGCGCTCGCTCTGCGATCACTGAGCATCCGCCGTCCCCGCGGGCTCATCTGCCGCCCGTCGAGCTCGACGTCCGTCACCGCTCGGCCGCCCTGCACCAGGATCATCGCTCTCTCCTTTGCCGCCGCGATCGCTTCCGCGCGACACCCAGGAGTAAGGCATGTTGTGTGCCACGCCCGAGCACCGCGAAAACCCGCGAAAACCCGCACGTCGTCGGCAGCGGGACCGTGGGAGTCGGGCGCGAGCGCCAGGGGTCCGGCGCCCGCGCCATGGTGGCGAGGCATCAGGCGAGCGAGGGGGCGCCGGCGTGCGGGAGCGACATGACGACGGACGTCCCGACACCGGGGAGCGTGGTGATGTCGAGACGACCGCCATGACGGCTGACGATGCCGTTGCGCGACGGACAGGCCGAGCCCTCGGCTCCGCGAGCCCTTCGTGGTCACGAACGGCTCGAGCGCATGCGCGCGCGTCTCGTCGTCCATCCCGACCCCGGTGTCCGACACCGACACGTGGATGCCGACGTCGTCGGCCCACGTACGCAGCGTCAGCAAGCCGCCGTCGGGCATCGCCTCGACGCCGTTGAAGATGAGATTCATCAGGACCTGACGAAGCGCCACCGCATTGGCCATCATCGGCTCGAGGGCGCCGCGCTCCACCTGCACCTGGATGCGCACGTCGCGGGCCAGCGCCTCGTCGCGCCAGCGTGGCGCGGTCAGCTCCAGGACCTCGTCGACGAGGCGGTTGACGTCGAGCGGCGCGAGCGTGGCGATCGCCTCCGTCCGGCAGAAGGACGTCAGCGACCGGAGCACGCCCACCGCGTCACGCACGGCGCCCTCGGCGGCGCGGAGACAGACTTCGGACCGGTCCTCGACGCCCTGCCTCAGGGTGAGCTGGATGTTCCCCAGCGCCACCGTGAGGATGTTGTTCAGGTGATGCGTGACGCCCGCCGCCATCCCGCCGATCGCGTCGAGGCGTTCGGCGTCGACGGACGGCGGGCGCGGGATCTCCGGCCAGCGTGCTTCGGGCATGGGGCGGCCGACCCGCTTACCGCGCGGCCGCGAACGCAACCTCCAGGCGCACCATCGCCTGGCCGAGCGACAGCTCCTGGGGCCGCGCCGGGACGATCGTGCCGTCGTCCAGGAGGTAGGACGGCTTGCCCGGCGTGGCGGAACGGAAGGCGGAACGTCCCCGTGAACGTCCCTGCCGTCTTCGCGCCGGCCATGATGCCGTTCGCGAGGCCGATCGCGTTGAACCTGCCGCTGATCGACCCGACCGGCTGCTGCTTGGTGAACGCCGGCGACAGGTCGATCGTGCCGGTCAGCGTGCCCTTCATCACGACGATCTCCGGCGCATCGGCGGTGTTCCAGTCCTGCACGACGATGTCGAAGTCGCCGTACGCGGGCCCGATGCCGGTCGTGTCGTCGGCCTTGCCGTTGGCCCGCACGACGATCATGCACGTCGACATGTTGAGCTGCTGCGTCAGCCATGTGGGACAGAGCCCGGTGCCCGGGGCAAGATCGCCGGTCAGGGTCGCGGTGGACGACTTGAACATGCCGCCCTTGCCGGTCACCTTCACCGCTTCCGTCACCTCGTAGAGCACGCCGTCCACCGCGGCGGCAGGTCCCGTGGTCCCGAGGACAGCAGCCATCAGCGCGACAACACATCCGAGCATTCGAAGCGTGGTCATGACGTTCCTCCTCACGAGATTTCCAACGGAGCCGGCTCCGGGCACGAACGAGCGCGGCAGTCGCACGCGCATCGTGGTCCCGCGGCCCAGCGCACTGTCGACGGCGACGCTGCCGCCATGACTCTTCACGATCCCGAGGCTCACCGACATCCCGAGGCCGGTGCCCTGGCCCTCGGCCTTCGTCGTGAAGAACGGCTCGAAGATGCGCGCGGCCTGCTCCGCCGTCATGCCCAGGCCGGTGTCGATCACCTTGACCAGCACCGAATCCGATTCCGAGCAGGGTTCCGTCTCGAATCGGAGCGTGCCCCCATCCGGCATCGCGTCGACGGCATTGGTCCCGAGGTTCAGCAGCACCTGGGTGAGCTGGTCGGCATCGCCGAGGATCGCGGGCACGCCGGGGTCGAAGCTCGTGTCGACCGTCACGCGGCCGCGTGAGCTCGAGCCCCGAGCAGCTCGACGGCACGGGCGACGAGGACGTTGATGGCGACGGGCTCGCGCTTGGGCTCCCGCCGCCGGGCGAAGTTGAGGAGATCGCGGGTGATCTTGCCCGCGCGCAGCGCTTCGGACTCGATGGTGGCCTGCCGCTTGCCGGCCCGCGCGTCGGGGGCCAGGTCGCGCTTCGCCAGCTCGCAGTTCCCGAGGATGATCATCAGGGGATTGTTGATCTCGTGGGCCACGCTCGCCGCGAGATCGCCGATCGCCGCGAGCTTGGCCGACTGGACGAGCTGCTGCTGGGTCCGTTGCAGGGCGTCCATCTGTGGCTGCGCAGATCCGAGTACAGACGCGAGTTCTTCGAGGGCGACCGCGGTCTGCCCCATAAGCGTCTCGAGGAGGTCGATCTCGGAGGGGCGGAGGAGATCGCCGGAGAGCTTCTCGCCGAGCCGAGCACGCCCGTCAGCTCCCGTTCCGCGAAGAGCGGGAGGATCAGGGCCACCCGGAGGCTTCGCACTCTCTCGAGCGCCCGCCGCCGTCCTCGGTCAGCGCACGCTCGGCGATCTCTTCCACGGTCAGCGGCGTGGCCGGGCGCGAGCCGGAGCGGCAGGAGATCGACGACGTCCGGGGCGGGCGCCGACACGTCGGAGGCGCGCGAGATCGACTGGGCGGCCAGCGTGAGCCGGGCCTCGCCCGGGGGCCGGAGGTACAGGGTGGCGTGGAGCACCGGGATGCGGTCGACGAGGCCCTCGGTCAGGGTGCTCCCGAGGCGCTCGAGATCCAGGATGGACGCCATCTCCTGCTGAGCGCCATGAGCGCGTCGCGGACTCCGTGCTCGCGCGCGAACATCAGGCGCTGACAGCGCGGTCTCGAGCTTCCGGAGGAGCGGGAAGGCGCACGCGACGCCGACGAGGGTGATCACCAGGTAGCTTGTGGGCGAGAGCAGTACGCCGCTCGACGCCACCAGTCGCACGAGGTAGAGGGCGCCGACCAGGAAGGGGGCGAGGGCGGCCGCGGTCAGGAGCGTAGAGGAGCGCCCAGCGCGCCACCAGTCCGAGGTCGAGGAGCCGGTACCGGACGATCGTGAGCCCGAGGGCGAGGGCGAAGAACGCGTTGGACGGGATGCCGAGCGGATAGAGCCCGTCCCAGCCGAAGACGTACCGGACGAAGTCCACGAGACCGCCGGTGAGGCTCACCGCCACCCCCGCGATCACGAGCCGCGTGCGGTTCCGCCGGGAGGTCGAGCGACCGCGTGGGCGCGCAGGAGCCGCACCAGGCCGAGCACCACGTACGCCTGGAAGTAGACGAAGAACGGCGTGTAGAGCGGGCCGGAGACGCGGCACGTAGCCCCAGTACGTCTCGCTCACCCCGCGCATGAACATCGGGGTCGGGCTCGCGAGGAGGAAGCGCACCGCACAGCGCGTACCCCCCCACAGGATCCGGTCGCGGCGTTCCTCGAGGAAGGCGAGCACGTAGTGGTAGAAGAGGACGGGGATCGGGATGACCCCAAGGTGAAGGAAGTGCTCCCACGCGAGAGCGGTCGTCCTGGTCGAGGCTCGACCGGAGCCCGAAGACGCCGAGGTTCCAGACCGCGAGCGCCGTCGTGAGTCCCGCGAACACGCGGTGGGGGCGGCTCCGCCGCTCGCCCACGAGCGCGCTGCTGAGGAGGAGTACGTTCAGGATGAGGGCGAACAGCGGAAGCAGCTTGTGGACGCTCATGACGCCGCGGGCCAGAACCCCATGTAGGGGTACTGCTCCTTCGCGCGCTGCTGCGCCATCTCCTCCTCGCAGGATCGAGAACACCAGGATGTCCCAGCGCTGCCCGTTGCGGACGTGGGCCTCGCGGAGGATCCCCTCCTCACGGAACCCGTTGCGGAGGAGCGCGTTGATGCTGAGCGTGTTGTAGGGGAACGCTTTGGCCTCGACGCGATGGAGATCGAGCGCGTCCATCGCGTATCACGAGGAAGCGCGACGCCTCGACTCCCCACCCCCGGCGCACGGCGTCCCGTCCGGAGACGACGGTTTCGATGAACGCGAAGCCGGAGTGCAGCTGGATGTCGTACAGCCGCACGAATCCCACGACGTGGCCGGGGTGGCGCGCGGCTCCACGACGAGCGTCAGCGAGCGTCGGTGACGTCAGGATCGCGGTCCCGACGCCGGGGTGCTAGTGGCCGAGGTGGCGACAGCGATAGAGCAGATCGCTGCCGACCATCCGTCGAGCAGCGATCGGCGGCCCATCGGCCGAACAGCGCCAGCTCGTCCCACGTGGGTTGTCGCAACCCGATGCGCGCGCTTCGCGTCAGCAGCGGCGTGGCGTCCGACAGGCGCGGTGCCTCGACGATTCGCGTGGACTCCTCGCACGCCGTCACGCCGGTGACGAACGGAATCTCCTCGAGGAGGCGCGCGGCGAGCACCGCGTCGCGCAGCGGCTCTTCCGCCACGACCGACAATTCGGCGCCCGCGCGCTCGGCCGCGACGCCACACTGCAGGAGCGTCGCCAGCCCGACGACGTCGGCCGTCTTCGCGGCGCGCAGATCGATCGTGATGGCGTCCGTCTCCTCTCTCAGTGCGTCTCTCACCGCGCGACACAACGCGGGGGCCAGCGCGAGCGTGAGGTCACCCTGCACACGCACCGCGCGCCCCGTGACCGCACACCCGTCGAGTCCGCCGCCGATCGCCGCGACATCGCTCTGCTCCGTCAGCACGTTCGCCTCTCCTCGTCGCAACGGTCACCGTCGCGGCATCCGGAGAGAAGGCACGATCCGTGCCGCGCCGAAGCATCGGAATTCCCGCGAAACTTCGATGATCCAGGACTGCTGAACCGGCGCTGACGCCAGACGTATGGAAGCGCCGCCCGACCGGCTGGTCCCCTCCAAGGGTCTACGTCGCCGGCCTTCGCGGAGCGGCACGGCTCCGCCGGGCCGCGAAGCGTGGGGGGATTGGGGGGCCCGCCTCGGGCCCCCCATGTCGTGAATCGAGACGGGCTCGAGCACGCGGCCCGCGATCCCGAGGCGACGCATCTTCAGGTGCAGCGTCTTGAAGTCCACCTGGAGCACGCGCGCCGCTTCGCTCTTGTTCCCGCCGGTCGCGCGCAGCACTTCGGTGATCGCCTGGCGCTCGGCGGCTTCCGCGGCCGCGGTGGCGATGGAGCGCAGCGACCGGCCTGCGACGGGACCGATCGCGGGCGCGGCCGGCGCGACGGGCGCGAGGTCACTTCCGGTCAGATGGAGATCGCCACGCTCGATCTGCTCTCCGCCGAGGAGCGCGGCGCGGCGCACGACGTTGCGGAGCTCGCGCACGTTGCCGGGCCAGGCATGCTCGAGCAGCGCCGTCATCGCGTCGTCGCTGATCTCGGGTCCGGGCCGGCCGAGCTCGAGCGCGACGTCGGTCAGGAAGTGCCGGGCGAGATGCGGGATGTCCTCGCGACGCTCGCGGAGCGGCGGAAGCGCGATCACGTACTCCGCCAGCCGGTAGTAGAGGTCCTCGCGGAATCGGCCCGCGCGCACTTCCTCCCGGAGCACCGTGTTCGAGGCGGCGACGACCCGCACGTCGACCTCGACCGGCGAGGTGGCGCCGAGCGGGTACACGCACCGCTCCTGCAGCGCGCGCAGCAGCTTGGCCTGCATGGCGAGCGGCAGGTTGCTGATCTCGTCGAGGAACAGCGTCCCGCCCTCGGCGAGCCGGAAGTAGCCGTCCTTGCGCCGGTCGGCGCCCGTGAACGCGCCGCGCTCGTGGCCGAACAGCGCCGACTCGACCAGCGTTTCGGGCATGGCGCCGCAGTCGACCGCGACGAGCGGTCCGGCGGCGCGCCGGCTCCCGCGATGGATCGCGCGCGCGACGACCTCCTTGCCGCTGCCGGTCTCGCCCGAGATCACGATCGTGAGGCTCGAGGGCGCGATGCGCCGCACCTGCTCCATCACCGCGCGGCTCGGCGCGCTCGGTCCCATCACGTCGCCGAAGGACTCGAGCGTGGTGACCTGCTGGCGAAGATCCTCGACCTCGCCGCGCAGGGCCTTGCGCTCGAGCGCGCGCTGGACGGTGGGAACGAAGTCCTCCACCATGAGCGGCTTCAGCAGGAAGTCGTAGGCCCCGAGCTGCATGGCGGAGACGGCCGTCGTCACGTCGGCGTGGCCGGTGATCATGATGACGGCGACGTCGGGCGTCTTCGGTCCCGGAGACGCCGCAGCGTCCCGAGCCCGTCGAGTCGCGGCATCTGCACGTCCATGATCACCACGTCGGGGCTCACGGCCGCGAACCGTTCCAGGCCCTCGACGCCGTCGTAGCCGTCGTCACCGCGAACCCCTCGGCTGTCAGCAGGTCGGCGGCGACGAGACGGACCTCGTCCTCGTCATCGACACAACAACCTTCGGCCGCTGTGTGGGTGGCATAGGCGTCCTGTGTTCGGTGTTATCGGACCGGACGCGGAAAAGCCTTAGCCGAGATCGAGGACGGCGCCGTGCGCCGTGCGGACGTCGAGGCGCCGCGGGGAGCCCGCGGTGAGGACGAGGCGGGCCGGGACGACCCGCGCGCGTCCCCGACGCGGGCTTGAGCGTGAGGGCGTCGTGCCGAGATCGAGACGGAGTGCCCCGTGCCGTCTGCGCGGACGACACGCCCAGCACCTCGCGAAAGCGACGTGCAGCGGCCGTCACGTCGGCCACAGGACACCACCGCCGTGGCACCCCGGTGACGCCGTTGGCGTGGCGCACCGCCGGCGTGGCGCGCGTGCGCAGCGCGCGCGGCGTGACGTCGGCGATGAGCAGCGGAAGCTCGTCGTCGTCCGGGATGCCGAGCTCCCACGAGATGGGGGTGCCGTCCGCCGCGGCCCGGCGCCCCGTCACGGGGCCATGCATGGTGACGCCCGCGCGGCGCGCGGTCGCGATGACCGGCGACGACCGCGTCGACCCCGAGGCCACGTCGATCAGCCCGGGGCCGCGCGCGGCGCGCACGGCGAACCGTCGCGCGAGTGGCGCGCGCGTCGCGCGCGCGACGAGGCCGACCGCGCGAGCATCCGCAAGAGCGCGAGCGTACGACGGCGACGGAACGCGATCAGCTCGAGATAGCTGCCGTCGGCGAACGGAACGAGCGCGTTCGTCGTCGGATCGCCGTCGTGCGCGCCACCGGAGGCGACGCGGAAGCCGAAGCTGTGTAGTCGCGGATGGCCGCCCGATGTCCGGACGAAGATCAGTGCGTGGTCGAAGCGCACCATCTCGCAACACATTGACACGAAAGGAGAATTTGACCTATCATCTCTCGATGGGTCCGGCCGCTACGGGGTCTTCCCGCCCATGATTCGCAGCATGACGGGCTTCGGTCGCGGCGAGGTGTCGACGGAGCTCTGCACGATCGGCGTCGAGGCGCGCTCCGTCAATCATCGGCATCTCGATCTCGCCCTTCGCTTACCCCGCACGCTCGCGAGCTTCGAGCCGCGCGTGCGCCGCATGCTCTCGCAGCGGCTCGAGCGCGGGCGCGTCGATCTCAGCGTGCAGCTCGGTCCCGGAACCGGCGGATCGATGCAGCGCGTCGCCATCGATGCGCGCCCTCGCGCGCGAATACGCCGAGCGAGCGCGCGCGCTCGCGAGCGAGCTCGGCCTCGCCGGTGACGTGTCGCTCACGTGGGTCCTCGAGCGCTCCGGCGTCGTGCGCCTCGAGGAGCCCGAGCTGCCCGACGCCGACGCGCTGTGGCCGACGGTGGAGACCGCGCTCACGCGCGCGATCGACGCGCTGATCGCGCAGCGCACGACCGAGGGCGGCGCGCTCGCCGCCGAATTGCGCGCGCTGCGCGTGGAGCTGAACGGCCTCGTCGACACGATGACGACGCGCGCCCCCATCGGCGCCGCCCGGCGCGAGGAACGGCTGCGCGAGCGGATCAAGGCGCTGATCGAGGGCGCCGGCGTGGACGAGGCGACGGATCCTCACCGAGGTCGCGGTGTGGGCGGAGAAGGCGGACATCGCCGAAGAGCTGGCGCGCCTGCGCGCGCACCTCGATCAGCTCGGCTCGACGCTCGACAAGGGCGGGCCGGTGGGGCGCTCGCTCGACTTCCTCCTCCAGGAGCTGAACCGCGAGGTCAACACCGTCGCCTCGAAGGCCGACGACCTGGAGCTCAGCCAGACCGCGCTCGCGGCGAAGGGCGTGCTCGAGACAGATGCGGGAGCAAGTTCAGAACCTTGAATGAGCGTTAAACGCCGCGGCACGCTCTTCGTGGTGTCCGCGCCCTCCGGGGCGGGCAAGACGACGCTGTGCCGGCGAGCTCAGAAAGCGAGTGCCGGGGCTCGCCTACTCCATCTCCGTGACGACGCGCGCGCCGCGCCCGGGCGAGACCCGACGGCGTCGACTTCGAGTTCGTGAACGAGGCGCGCTTCACGGCGATGATCGCTCGCGGGCGAGTTCGCGGAGTACGCCGTGGTGCACGGCCACCTCTACGGGACCCGCGCCAGCGCGCTCGAGCGGGCGCTGGCGGCGGGCACCGACATCCTGCTGGACATCGACACGCAGGGCGCCGCGCGGCTCAAGGCGCACGCGCCCGAGGCCGTGCTGATCTTCATCGTCGCGCCGTCGATGAAGGAGCTCGAGCAGCGGCTGCGTGAGCGCCGCTCCGACAACGAAACCGAGATCGCGCGGCGCCTCGCGCGCGCCCGGGAGGAGATCGCACTGTGGCGACACTACGACTACCTGATCGTGAACCGCGACGTGAAGGAAGCCCTCGACCAGCTGGAATCGGTGATCGCGGCGGAGCGGACGCGAACGAGCCGCCTCGACCTTGCATTTCGACCGACCTGGAGGTCCCCAACTGATGCCGTTTCCCGTCCCTGGAGCAGGCGCTCAACAAGGTGTCCAACCGCTACCTGCTCGTCGTCCTCGCCGCCAAGCGCGCGCGCCAGCTCAACCGCGGCGCCGCCGCCCGCGTCGACACGCGGCACAAGAAGCCGACCAGCACGTCGATGGAGGAGATCGCCGGCGCCAAGGTCGAGTACCGCGTGAAGGAAGAGGACGAGGCCGCCAAGGCCTGACGCACACATTTGACGGCCATGGGACGTCAAGGTTCAACGGCCGGGCTCGACGGGCGCGAGATCGTCCTCGGCGTCACCGGCTCCATCGCTGCCTTCAAGGCCGTGCTGCTCCTGCGGGAGCTCACGGCGGCGGGCGCGCGGGTGACGGTCTGCCTGTCGGGCCACGCGAAGCACTTCGTCGGGCCCCTCACCTTCCGCACGCTGTCGGGGCGGCCCGTCATCGATGACCTCTTCGATCCGCAGAGCGACGCCGCGGTCGAGCACGTGGCGATCGCGGAGCGCGCGCACGCGATGGTGGTGGCGCCGGCCACCGCGAACCTGCTCGCCAAGGCCGCGCACGGCCTCGCGGACGACGCGCTCACCACGCTGCTGCTCGCCGCACGCTGCCCCGTGCTGATCGCCCCCGCGATGGACGGCGGCATGTGGGACCACGCGGCCGTGGTCGAGAACGTCGCCACGCTTCGCCGGCGCGGCGTCACCGTCCTGGAGCCGGACTCCGGCCCGCTCGCGTCCGGCCTCTCCGGCAAGGGCCGCCTGCCCGAGCCGGCCGCCATCGTCGATGCGCTGCTCCGTCTGCTGAGCCCGGCGCGCGATCTCGCGGGCGAGCGCGTGCTCGTCACCGCCGGACCCACGCGCGAGCCGATCGATCCCGTGCGCTACATCTCCAATCGCTCGTCGGGCAAGATGGGGTACCGGCTCGCGGCCGCGGCGTTCCGCCGGGGCGCGGAGGTGGTGCTGGTCTCGGGGCCCACCGCGATCGCGCCGCCGTCGGGCGTGACGTTCGTGCCCGTCGAGACGGCGGAAGAGATGCGCGAGGCCGTCCTCCACCATGCGGGCACGGCGACGATGATCGTCAAGGCCGCGGCGGTCGCGGACTACCGCGCGAAGGCGCCGTCGGAGACGAAGATCAAGGGCAAGCGGGAGCTGACGATCGATCTCACGCCGAATCCCGACATCCTGCGCGAGGTCGCCACCGTGGCGCGCGGCGCGTTCATCGTGGGCTTCGCGGCGGAGACGCACGACGTGGCCGCCAACGCGCAGGCGAAGCTCGAGGCGAAGGGCGTCGACCTCCTCGTCGTCAACGACGTGAGCCAGCAGGGGATCGGGTTCGACGCCGAGGACAACGAGGTCACCCTGCTCGACCGGTGGGGCGGCACCCGCGCGCTGCCGCGAATGCCCAAGGCCGAGGTGGCCGACGCCATCCTCAGCCACGTGCTCACGCTCCGGGCCACGCAGCCACGCCGGGTCGCCCACTGACTTCCGACGGCGACGATCTCGCGAGCGCGCTGACCGCGCTCGCGTCCACGCTGCGTCATCACCGCGACATGGGCGTGACCGAGGTCACCCTCGAGCGGCGACTACCTGCTCGGTCCCGAAGACGCGCTCGCCGCGCAGGAGCGCGCGCTCGCAGGGCTGTCGCCGCTGCAAGCTCTGCGAGGGGCGCTCGACGATCGTGTTCGGCTCGGGCAACCCGCGCGCGGATCTCGTGGTGATCGGCGAGGGTCCCGGCGCCGACGAGGACGCGCAAGGGCTGCCGTTCGTCGGACGCGCGGGCCAGCTGCTCACGAAGATGCTCGAATCGGTGCAGCTCACGCGCGACGAAGTCTACATCACGAACGCGGTCTTGTGCCGCCCACCCGGCAACCGGAATCCCGAAGCCGACGAGCTCGCCGCGTGCCGGCCGTTTCTCGACGCGAAGCTCGGCGCGATCCAGCCCAAGGTCGTGCTCGCGCTCGGCTCGGTCGCCACGCAGGCGCTGCTCCAGCACGAAGGAGGCGATCGGCAAGCTGCGCGGGCGCATCCATCCGTTCGGCGCCGCGATCCTGATCCCGACGTTCCATCCGGCGTTCCTGCTGCGCAACCCCGGTCCCGAGTACCGGCGCATGGCGTGGGACGATCTCAAGCTCGCCAAGCGGGAGTACGACGCGCGCCGGCACGCGGTACATCCCCCGATGATCGCCGACGTGGTGTTCGACGTTCCCGTCCCCCATCCCTTCTCCTACCGGTGCCCGCGCTGGACCACCCACGCCCGGGCCAGCGCGTGCGCGCGCCGCTGCACGGCGGGCCGCGGGTCGGTCTCATCGTCGCGGTGCGCGAAGGTCGCCGAGGCGGGCCTGAAGACGCTCACGTCGCGATCGTCGACGCGGCGCCGGTCCTCTCCGAGCGCGCAGCTCGAGCTCGCGCGCTGGATCGCGGCGCAGAGCCTGTCGACACTCGGATCGACGTGCGCGGCGCTGCTGCCGCCGCCCGGCGGCGACGAGTGCGGGACCGGACCGCGCGCACGGCAGCTTCCGGGACGGGAGGCGATCGACCGCAGCTGCTCGTCGGCCACGGACGCGAGCGGCGGCTGCTCGAGCGGATCGCCGCGACTGCGGGGACCGAGCCTGGTCCTCGTCCCCGACCTCGACGCCGCCGCGCGCTGGGCGACGCGCCTCGGCAAGCTCGGTGCCGTCGTGCGGCTCGACTCCGGCGCGGACGACGCCGAGCGCGCCGCGGCGTGGCGCGCGCTCGGCGGACGGCCGCGCGCGACTCGCCGTCGGGACGCGCTCGGCGCTCCTCGCGCCGCTCGCGGCCGGGGGCGCTGCTCGCGCTGATCGACGAGCACGAGGCCGCGCACAAGCCGCCCGGCGCCGCCGCGCATCCACACGCGCGACGTCGTGCTCGAGCGCGCGCGGCGCGAGCCGGTCGCGGTCGTCCTCACGTCGGCGACGCCGAGCGTCGAGACGTGGTGGCGCGCCGACGCGCGCCGCCTCGAGCTCGCCGCCGCCCCGCCCGGCCGTGGCCGGCGTCACCATCGCCGACACGCGCGGCATCCTGCGCCGCGAGCCGATCACGCCGCCGCTCGCGCGCGCGATGCGCGAGGCGCTCGCCGCCGGGCAGCGCGTCTTCCTCGGCGTCGAGCCGCCTCACCGCCGCGCTCGCGTGCGACGAGTGCGGCGGCATCGTGCGCTGCGCGCAGTGCGGGCTCGCGCTCGCGTACGTCGCGCGTCGCCGCCACGCTGACTGCCGCCTGTGCGGGCGAGACGCGCCCGCTCCCCGACCTGTGTCCGGCCTGCCGCGGCCGCCGGCTCTCGCCGTTCGGCTGGAGTCCCGAGCGCGTCGAGCACGCGGTCCGCCGGCGCTTTCCCAAGGCGAGCGTCGCCCGCTACGACCCCGACGCGCGCGGGCGCGCGTGCCGAGACGCAGCGTCATGCGGCCGCGCACGCGGAAGTCGTCGTCGGCACGCGCGAGCGCGCTGAAGCTCTTCGGGCCCGCGTCGCTCGGCGTCGCCGGCTTCGTGACGCCGGACCAGCTCTTCCGGCTCCCGGACTTCCGCGCGGGCGAGCGCGCGTTCGCGCTGCTGTGGGCGGCCGCCGAGCGGGTGCCGCCCGACGGCGCGCTGGTCGTGCAGTCGCAGAATCCGGCGCACTATGCGCTCGCGGCGCTCGCCGCGCAGGATCTCGAGACGTTCTACAAGGACGAGCTGAAGTTTCGCGCCGAGCTCGGCTATCCGCCGTTCCGGCGCCTCGCGATCGTCGACGTCGACCGGCAAGAGCGCGGCGGACGATGGAGCCGCTCGCCGAAGCGGGCGGCGACGGCGCTGCGCGGCGACGCCGCGCCTGACCGTCTATCCGACGACGACGGACCGTCGCGGCCGCGCGCGGCGCATCGTCGTGAAGGGCGGCGACGATCTGCCCGAGCTCCTGGAGCAGGCCTCGGCGAGTTCCGCCGACCTCGCCCGCAGGCCAGTCGCGGTATCATGGACGTGGAGGTCGATCCCCGTCGAATGGCCGTTCTAAAGGTGCGGAAATATGGCGATCCGGTGCTGCGGCGGCGCGCCACGCCCGTCGCGGAGATCACCGCCGGAGATCCGTCGGATCGTCGACGACATGATCGAGACGATGTACGACGAGGTCGGCGTCGGACTCGCCGCGCCGCAGGTCGGCATCTCGCTGCGTCTCATGGTGGTCGGCCACGACAAGAGCGGCGCAGCGCGCGCGATCGTCAACCCGGTGATCGCCGAGCAGGGCGGGGAGGTCACGGCCGAGGAGGGCTGCCTGTCGCTGCCCGGGCATCTTCGCGCACGTCACGCGTGCGGAGTGGGTGCGCCTGCGACGGCCAGGACCTCGACGGCCCGCCGGTCTCGATCAAGGGCCGCGGGCTCACCGCGCGCGTCTTCCAGCACGAGATGGATCACCTCGACGGCGTGCTCTTCATCGACCGGCTCGATCCGATGACGCGCGACCGCATCAAGCGGAAGATCAAGAAGGACGGATTCCCGGTCGATTCGCACAAGGCCCTCGCCCTGTAGTCGCCGTCAACGCGGCGCGGGCTCACGCGCGCGCCTGTCCCCGTCGCATCATGGAATCGGCCAGAACCCACCAGCCGCGAGGCCGGCAGCGCGAGAACGCGCGGCCGGGCTCCAGCGACGCGAGGTAGCTCGGCGATTCCGCGGCGCGGACCAGCGGTCCCTCCTCCACCGGCCTGAGCAAGAGACCGCGCACCGACCAGCCGAGCGCGTAGACGTGATAGCCGAGGGTGCTCAGAAACGGCGGGACTCCACTGCGCTCGACGGCGTCGTCCCAGAAGACGACGTTCGCGATGCGGCGCGATTCGAGCGCGTGTCGAGCGCCGCGGAGGACCGGCAGCGCGAATCCCTCTTCATCGAGCTTCAGCACGCGTGCCGAGGCGTTCCCGAGCACGTCGTCGAGCGCGCGGACCGAGGCCGGCGCGGTGGCCGAATCCTGCTGTTCGCCAAGCGCCACGTTGTGGAACTCCACCGGCGCCATCGCGCACTGATCTCGTGCGGCGTGAACGTTCTCGTCC
Source organism: uncultured Candidatus Rokubacteria bacterium (assembly GCA_963707305.1). Classification (GTDB taxonomy): domain Bacteria; phylum Methylomirabilota; class Methylomirabilia; order Rokubacteriales; family CSP1-6; genus VGLJ01. Next base: position 107,038 of record CAVPPZ010000012.1, on the reverse strand, counting down.
GCGAGGGCGTACCGCTCGGAATGCGGCTCGAACGACACGACGCGCCCCCGGGGGCCGGCGGCCACCGCCGCCAGGATGGTCATGTAGCCGGTCCGAGCCCCCGCGTCGACCACAGCATCCCCGGGCTCGATCAGCCGCGCCAGGAGCTCCGAGACCGCCAGATCGTAGACGCCGGTCGTGAGGATGCTCCGGCCGACGTCCCGGGTTGGATCGGCGAACAGGGACACGCCCCAGCTCGTCTTCAGCCGTCGATAGCCGGGCGCCGGCGCGTTACGATCGCACGTGCGCGACGAAGCATCTGGCCCGGGCGATAGACGAACCAGGGCCTGGCGAGCCGCGGCGCTTGCGCCACGAGGCGCGAAGCCGCGGCGGCCGCCTGCGCCGCCCGCGACGAGCGAGACCGCGGTCGCGACATCCCCGCGGACAACTCCTCTGTGGACTTCTTCGAACGGCCAGCGATGGCGTTCGGCCGGCAGCGCGAGCACCGAAGGCGGGAGCGGCCTGCCGTTGTCCACTCCGCACGACACGATTCGACCATTCAAGGCCCGCCGGGCGCCGACTCACAGCGTCCCGGAGCGCCGGGCAGTATAGCGGAAGGCTCGCGACGGGAGTGTATGAATTACATCGGCGACGAGGTCCACGGCTGGCGCCTCCACCGCCCGGTATAGTGAGCGCGTGAAGGACTCTCTCCAGTCTGACCGATGCGTGTCCTCTTCTACGGCACCCCGGCGTTCGCGCTGCCCGACCCTCGACGCGCTCCTCCAGCACCACGAGGTCGTCGACCGTCGTCACCCAGCCCGATCGGCCGGCGCACCGCGGCCAGCGAGCTGACGCCGCCGCCCGTGAAGGAGCGCGCCCTCGCGGCCGGCGTGCCCGGTGCTGCAGCCCGAGCGTCTGCGCGATCCGGAGCTGGGCCGGAGCGGCTGGCGGCGCTCGGCGCCGACGTGGCCGTCGTGGTCGCCTTCGGCCAGATCCTGCCGAAGCCGGTCCTCGACGCGCCGCGCCGCGGATCGATCAACGTCCACGCGCTCGATCCTGCCGCGCTACCGCGGCGCGGCGCCGATCGCGTGGGCGATCATGCGCGGCGAGACCGAGACCGGCATCACGACCTTCCAGATGGACGCGGGCATGGACACCGGCGACATGCTCCTGATCGCGCGCGACGCCGATCGGAGCCGGAGGAGACTGCGGGCGAGCTGGCCGACGCGGCTCTCGCGTCTCGGCGCCGACGTGCTCATCGAGACGCTCGCCCGGCTCGACACGCTGACGCCAACGCCGCAGCGCCACGAGGACGCGACGCTCGCGCCGCGCCTGAAGAAGACCGACGGCGCTCCTCGACTGGAGCCGGCCCGCGCGCGAGCTCGTGAACCGTCGTGCGCGGCTGCAACCCGTGGCCCGGCGCGACGACGCGCGCCCGCGCGGCCGAGCCTGACGATCTGGCGCGCGCGGGCGATCGACGGCGCCGCCGACGCCGCCGGGCACGGTCGTCGCGCGTACGGCCACGATCTGGCGATCGCGACCGGCGGCGGGCGCTGCTGCTGCCGCTCACGTGCAGCCGGAGAACCGCCGCGAGGAGTCGTGGGACGACTACCTGCGCGGCGCGCGGCTCGAGCCCGGTGCGCGCGTTCGCACGCCTGACCGCGCCGTCCCCCGCGCGCGCCCTCGCCGCCCGGGCGGCGCGCGCGCGTGCTCAGCGCGTGGCGGAGCGACGACGCCTTCGCCGACCTCGCGCTCGAGGCCGAGATCACCGCGCGCGCGGCTCACCACGCGCGACGCGGCGCTCGCCACCGAGCTGGTCTACGGCACGCTGCGCTGGCAGCGCTACCTCGACTGGATCCTGGCGCCCGCACTCACGCCGCGCGCTCGCCTCGCTCGACCCGCGCGTGCTGCGTGCTCCTGCGCATGACGGCCTACCAGCTCGTCTTCCTCGAGCGCATCCCGCCGTTCGCCGCCGTGAGCGACGCCGTGTCGCTCGCGAAGGGTCGCGGCAAGCAGGGCGCGCCGGAGTTCGTCAACGCGGTGCTCCGCTCCTTCGCGCGGCGCGGCGTGCGCGAGCGCGAGCCGCGCCCGCCCGACGATCCGCTCGATGCGCTCGGCCGTGCGCCTGTCGTTTCCCACCTGGCTGGCGGCCCGCTGGGTCGAGCGCTACGGCGTCGACGAAGCGACGGCCCTCATGCGCGCGCATGAACGAGCGGCCGCCGCATGACCCTGCGCGCGAACACGCTGCGCCTCACCCGCGAGGCGCTGGTCGAGCGTCTCCGCGCGAAGACGCGCTGAGCGTCGCGCCGACCCCCTATGCGCCCGAGGGCCTGATCGTCGAGCACGGCGGCGCGCCCGCGGCGTGGCGCGCGTTCGCCGACGGCGCGTTCGCGGTGCAGGACGAGGCCTCGATGCTCGTGGCGCGGCTGCTCGACCCGCAGCCCGGGCGACGTCGTCGCCGACGCGTGCGCCGCGCCGGGCACGAAGACCACGCACCTCGCGCAGCTCATGGACAACCGCGGACGCATCGCTGGCGTTCGACCCGCAGGCGGCGCGCCTCGCGCGCGTGCCCGAGGCCGCCACGCCGCCTCGGCGTCACCATCGTCGAGACGCGTCGACGGCACCGGTGGAGGCGCTCGCCGCCGCGCTGGCCGACGCGCTGCGACGGGGTGCTCGTCGACGCGCCGTGCTCGAACCTCGGCGTGCTGCGCCGCAACCCCGAGGTGAAGTGGCGCCGCGCGGCCGGCGACGTCGTCGGCGAGCGCCGCGCGCCAGCGCACGATCCTCACCGCCGCCGCCGGCATGGTGAAGCCCGGCGGGCGGCTCGTCTACGCCACGTGCTCGACGGAGCCGGAGGAGAACGACGCGGTCGCCGCGGCGTTCCGCGCGACGCGGCCGGATTTCGTCGTCGACGCGCCGCCCGCGATTTCCGCTCCCGCTCGACGACGACGGCGTGCTGCGATGCCGGCCGCATCGTCACGGCACCGACGGGTTCACGGCGGTGCGGTTCCGCGCGCGTGAGATAACGAAGACGTGAAGATCGCGCCGTCGATCCTGTCCGCCGACTTCGCCGCGCTCGCCGACGACATCGCGCGCGTGGAAGCCGGCGACCCCGACCAGCTCCACGTCGACGTGATGGACGGGCGCTTCGTGCCGAACCTCACGATCGGCCCCGTCGTCGTCGCGGCGATCCGCAAGCGCACGCGACTGCCCCTCGACTGCCACCTGATGATCGTGGAGCCCGAGCGGTACGTGGGCGACTTCGTCGCGGCCGGCGCCGACATGGTCACCGTCCACGCCGAGGCGACGCCGCACCTGCAGCGCGTCCTGGCCCAGATCCGCGAGGCCGGCGCGAAGGCCGGGGTCGCGCTGAACCCCGCGACGCCGCGGGAGGTGCTCGAGTACGTGCTGGACGACCTCGACCTCGTGCTGGTGATGTCGGTCAACCCGGGCTTCGGCGGCCAGAAGTTCATTCCCGGCCGCGTACGAGAAGATCCGCCGGATCAAGGCCATGCTGCGCGGCCGGCCCGTCGAGCTGTCGGTGGACGGCGGAGTGAAGCGTGACCACGTCCGCCCGCTGGCCGAGGCCGGCGCCACGGTGCTGGTCGCCGGATCGGCGATCTTCGGCGCCGCGGATCCGGCCGCCATGGTCCGGGAGATGAAGCGCGCGGCGCACCGGGGCTGATCGTCGTCTAAGTTCGCTGTCGTATTGACATTTTCTGACGGCCTGCCTACGATAGGACCTTCCGATGTTCGACGCCCTGAGCACTCGACTGCAAAGCGTCTTCGACAAGCTGGGCGGCCACGGCCGGCTGACCGAAGACAACATCCAGACCGCCCTCCGGGAGGTCCGCGTCGCGTTGCTCGAAGCCGACGTCAACTTCAAGGTCGTGCGCACGTTCATCGAGCGCGTGAAGACGAAGGCCGTCGGCCAGGACGTGCTCACGTCGCTCACGCCCGGCCACCAGGTCGTGAAGATCGTGCACGACGAGCTCGTCACGCTCCTGGGTGGGAGCGGGCATCGTCTCGCGAGCGCGCCGCACCCGCCCACGGTCATCATGCTCATGGGCCTGCAGGGCTCCGGGAAGACGACGACCGCGGCGAAGCTCGCGCGGATGTACGCGAAGCAGGGCCAGCATCCGCTCCTCGCCGCCGCTGACATCTATCGGCCCGCCGCGATCGACCAGCTCAAGACGCTCGGCGCCCAGATCAACGTCCCGGTGGTCGGCGACGCCTCGATGAAGCCGCTCGCGATCTGCCGGCAGGCGCGCGAGGAGGCCGCCGCGCGCGGGCTCACGCCGCTGATCCTCGACACCGCGGGCCGCCTCCACATCGACGAGGCGATGCTCGACGAGGTGAAGGCGATCCGCGCCGAGATCAAGCCGCACCACGTCCTCCTCGTCGTCGACGCGATGACCGGGCAGGACGCGGTCACCGTCGCCGAGAAGTTCAACGCGGCCGTCGGCATCGACGCCCTCGTCCTCACCAAGATGGACGGCGACGCGCGCGGCGGCGCCGCGCTGTCGGTGCGCGAGGTCACGGGCCGTCCGATCGCGTTCATCGGCATGGGCGAGAAGACGGACGCGCTCGAGCCGTTCCATCCCGACCGGCTCGCGTCGCGGATCCTCGGCATGGGCGACGTGCTCTCGCTCGTCGAGAAGGCGCAGGCGGCCGTCGATCAGAAGACCGCCGAGGAGATGGTCCGGAAGCTCCGCGAGGACACGTTCACGCTCGAGGACTTCCGCCAGCAGCTCAAGCAGGTGCGCCAGATGGGCCCGCTCGATCAGGTGCTCGGCATGATTCCCGGCGTCGGCAAGCTGATGAAGGGCGGCCAGGCGGATCTCGCGGGCGAGCAGAAGGACCTGGACCGGTTCGACGCGATCATCAACTCGATGACGCCGGGAGAGCGCACGCATCCCGAGGTCATCAGCGGGAGCCGCCGCCAGCGCATCGCGCGCGGGAGCGGCACGAGCGTGCAGGACGTCAACCGCCTGCTCAAGCAGCACGCGCAGCTTCGGAAGATGATGAAACAGTTCAAGGGCATGGAGGGCAAGCTGGGCCGGATGAAGGGCCTGCCGGGCTTTCCGTCGCTGAGGGGGTGACAACGTGGCGGTATCGATCCGGCTCCGACGCATGGGTTCTTCGAGACGCCCGGCCTACCGGGTGGTGGTGGCGGACTCGCGCTCGCCGCGCGACGGCCGTTTCATCGAAGTGATCGGACACTACAACCCGCTCACGCAGCCTCCGACCGTGAAGATCGATCGGGCGAAGGCGCGCGAGTGGATCGCCAAGGGCGCCCAGCCGTCCAACACGGTGAAGCGTCTCATCCAGAACGTTCCTGAGTAACGGTCGAGACGTAAGGGGATGAGGAAGTGGAAGTGGCAGTCAGCAGCACGATGCGAGACCTGGTGGAGTACGTCGCCAAGGCGCTCGTCGACGACATGGACGCGGTGAATGTCACGGAGGTCGAAGGAGAACGCACGACGGTGATCGAGCTGCGGGTGGCTCCGACCGACCTCGGCAAGATCATCGGCAAGCAGGGACGGACGGCGCGCGCGATCAGGACGCTCCTGAACGCGAACGCCACGAAGATGCGCAAGCGCGCCGTCCTCGAGATCGTGGAATAGCCGAGCTCGTCATCATCGGGGAGATCACGCGGGCGCACGGTGTGAGGGGTGACGTGCGAGTCACCCTGCTCACCGACGACCCGAAGCGCTTCCACCGCCTCGCCGAGTGCGTGCTGTGGGATGCGTCGCGGAACGAACGGGAGACGCGGCGCATCATCGCGGCTCGTCACCACGGCGAGGCGGTGGTGATCCGGTTGGCAGGATGCGAGACCGCGGAGGCCGCGGCGGCTCTTGCGGGCAAGCTCCTGGCGGTCCCGAGGGCGGAGGCGTTGCCACTGCCGCCGGGCCGGTTCTACCCGTGGCAGCTCGAGGGCTGTCGCGTCGTGACCCAGGAGGGCGCGAGACGTTGGACGGGTCGCGCGCATCGAGCACGGGCCGACGCAGGACGTGTGGGTGGTGACGGACGACGCAGGGACGGAGCGGCTCATTCCCGCGGTCCCCGAGATCGTGACCGACGTCGACCTGAGCGGCGGCCGCGTGGTGATCAGCCCCCCGGAGGGCTTGTTGGAGCTCTGAGGGACGTGATGCGGATCGACGTCGTGACGCTGTTTCCGGGCATCGTGGAGCCGGCGCTCACGGAGTCGATGATCGGACGGGCGCGGACGCGCGGAATCGTTGACATCCGCGTGGTCAATCTCCGAGACTACGCGGACGGCCGGCACCGGGTCACCGACGACTATCAGTTCGGTGGTGGGAGTGGGATGGTGCTGAAGCCGGAGCCGCTCGTCGCGGCGGTCACCGCGTTACGGACGCCGGACGCGCGGGTGATCCTGATGGATCCACGCGGTCCCGTGTTCACCCAGCGGACAGCGGCGACGCTCGCCGCTGAGCGCCACCTGATCCTCCTCGCCGGCCGGTACGAAGGCGTGGACGAGCGCGTGGCGGCGCCTGACCGGCGCCGAGCGGCTCTCGATCGGCGACTACGTGTTGACGGGCGGCGAGCTGCCGGCCCTGGTGGTGACGGACGCGGTCACGCGGCTCTTGCCGGGTGCGCTCGGGGGCGAGGCGGCGGCGACGCACGAGTCGTTCGCGAGCGGGTTGCTGGAGCCGCCGCAGTACACGCGGCCCGAAGAGTTCATGGGGGCGCGGGTGCCCGCGGTGCTGCTGTCGGGCGACCACGCGCGGATCGCGCGATGGCGCCGCCGCCAGGCGCTGTGGCTGACATGGCGGGAGCGGCCCGATCTCCTCGCGGAGGCGAGGCCTGACGCCCGACGAGATGAAGCTCGTGGCACGCTTCGAACGGGGGCAGACCCCCGACGATCTGGAGGGGGACGGTCATGGACGCGATCCGGTTGGTTGAAGCAGGACAGCTCAAGAAGGACCGCCAGGGCTTCGTCCCCGGCGACACTGTGCGCGTGCACGTGCGGGTCATCGAAGGCGAGAAGGAGCGGACGCAGCTCTTCGAAGGCATCGTCATCCGCAAGCGCGGCGAGGGCGGGCGCGCCTCGTTCACCGTCCGCCGCATCTCCTACGGGGTCGGCGTGGAGCGGACGTTCCCGCTGCATTCGCCCCGCATCGAGAAGATCGACGTCGTGCGGCACGGCAAGGTGCGGCGCTCGAAGCTCTACTACCTCCGCAGCCTCGCCGGCAAGGCGGCACGGCTCAAGGAGAAGCGCGTCGCGGCCGTCCCGACGAGCGGCGCCGTCGCCGAGACCGAGTAGAGGCGTCGACGCGCGACTTCGCCGGGCCGCGGAGCGTCTGGGCGCGCCTCGCCCCCCATCTGGATAATCGCGCCCATGCCCGCTTCGGCGCCGTACCGCTACGAGGGTCAGGCGTGGCGCGCGGGCCTCTCGCGCGTGGCGGGCGTCGATGAAGCGGGCCGCGGGCCGCTCGCCGGTCCGGTCGTGGCGGCCGCGGTCGTCGTCACGCCCGAGCACCGCGTGCGCGGCGTCGCCGACTCCAAGCTGCTCTCCGAGGAACGCCGCGAAGAGCTGTTCGTCCTGATCCACGAGCGCGCGCTCGCCGTCGGCGTCGCCATCGTGGATCACGTGACGATCGATCGCGTGAACATCCTCCAGGCGACGCGTCTCGCCATGCTCGACGCGCTCGCACGGCTGCCGATCCCGCCCGACTTCGTCATCACCGACTTCGTCGCGTTGCCGAACGTCCCCTGCCCGCAGAAGAACCTCGTGGACGGCGACGCGCGCTGCGCCAGCGTGGCGGCGGCGTCCATCGTCGCGAAGGTGACGCGCGATCGCATCATGCGGGAGCTCGACACGCAGTTCCCCGAATACGGGTTCGCACGCCACAAGGGCTACGGCACGCCCGACCACCTCGCCGCCCTCGATCGCTACGGCCCCTGCCCCGTGCATCGGCGCAGCTTCTCGGGCGTCTGGCGCCAGGGCGAGCTCTTCGTTTTGACATGGGGGGTGCGAGACGCACCCCCATGCCCCCTCGCTCCGCGGCCCGGCGTAGCCGTGCCGCTCCGCGACTGCCGTGACTCCGACCGACTCCTATACCAATGTCCGCGGAGCACCCCCGCCGCCCCCACCGGACACCCCGGCCCGCTAGTCCTCCGCGCTGGTGCCATCCCGCTCCGGAACATGCGGTGTCTGAGATTCGACGCATTCACAGACGAGCCTCGCCTGCGGTATCACGGCACATGGATCCGCGACATCTCCTCGGGGCGCGGGCGGAGAGACAGGCGGCGCGCGTGCTCGAAGCGGCGGGGCTCCGTGTGGTCGAGCGGAACGTTCGGCTGACCGGTGGGGAGATCGACCTCGTGTGCCGCGACGACGACGTGTGGGTGTTCGTCGAGGTGAAGGCGCGGCGGCCGGGGTGGGATGACGCGCCGGCGGCGGCGGTCTCGTGGGGCAAGCGGCGGCGGCTGGTCCGGCTCGCCCAGCAGTACCTCAAGTGGCGCGGATTGCGGGACGTCCGCTGTCGGTTCGACGTCGTCGAAGTCACCGACGACGGGCGGCGGTCCTGCCGTCCTGCGGCACCTCCGTAGCGCCTTCGATGCGGGGTAAACTCGCCTCATGAGCGACCGACGCGCGCAGTTCGACACGCTGCTCGCGCTCCGGCCCGCGAGCACCGCGCTGCTCGTCATCGACATGCAGCGCGGGTTCGTGGACGAGGGCGAGGCGATGGAAGTGCCCGCCGCCCGTGCGTCGGTCCCGCGCATCCGCGAGCTGGTCGAGCGCTTCCGCGCGAAGGGACGCCCGGTGGTCTTCACCGAGTTCGTGTACTCGGAGGCCGCGCCGCTGCTCGTCGGCGCGCTGCATCCCGAGCACCGCCGTGCGTCGCCCGGCGCGCCGCGCGGCTTCGGACGCGCGTCGTCGTCGTGCCACGAAGACGACCCGAGCGTGGCGACGGTGAGCGCCCTCGCGCCGCGGGCGGATGAGCTGGTGATCCGCAAGCGCTGGTACGATGCCTTCGCGGGCACGCCGCTCGCCGGCGCGCTGCGGGCCCGCGGGATCGACACGCTCGTCGTCACGGGCACGATGACCGACATCTGCGTGCTGGCCACGGTCGTCGGCGCGTTCAACCACGAGTTCCGCATCACGGTCGTGGAGGACGCCGTCAGCACGCTGTGGCCCGAGATCCAGCGCGCCACCCTCGACATCATCGGCCGCGCGTACGGCCGCGTCACGAGCACCAAGGAGGTCGCCGACGTCGTCGGCGGCTGGTGAGGACACGTTCATGAGCCAGGCGCTGCGCTTCTCCGGAGTCATGCCCGCCAACCTGCTGCCGTTCACGGCCGACCTCGAGATCGACGAGGCGGCGTACCGCCGTCACCTGCGATGGCTCGCCGATACGCGCGGGGTGACCGGTATCGTCGTGAACGGGCATGCCGCCGAGGTCTCGTCGCTGACGCGCGACGAGCGCACGCGAGCCCTCGCCATCGCCCTCGACGAGGTCGGCGGTCGCTGCCCGCTCGTGGCCGGGGTCTACTCGGACTCGACGCGCGAGGCGGTCGAGCTGGCGCGCGACGCGAAGGCCGGCGGGGCGGCGGGGGTGCTGGTCTTCCCGCCCACCCTGTTCACGTGGGGGGCCCAGCTCAAGCCGGACATGCCCGTGCGCCACTTCTCGGAGATCGCGTCCGGGGCCGATGTGCCGATCGTCGTCTTCCAGTACCCGCTCGCGTCGGGCGTCGGCTATCCGCCCGACACGCTGGCGCGCCTCGCGGAGATTCCGCAGGTGGCGGCCGTGAAGGAGTGGTCCAACGACATCGTCGGCTTCGAGGCGAGCCTGCGTGCGGTGCGCGCGACGAAGCGTCCCGTCGCGATCCTGTCGGCGTTCACGATGTCCCTGATGGCGTCGTTCCTGCTCGGCGCCGACGGCGCGATCTCGGGCATGGGCAGCGTCACCGCCGACCTCCAGGTGGAGCTGTTCGAGGCGTGCGCGAAGGGGGACGTCGAGGGCGCGCGCGCGATCAACGATCGACTGGCGCCGCTCGTGCGCGTCTTCTACGCGCCGCCGTTCGTCGACATGCACAACCGGATGAAGGAGGCGCTCGTCCTGCTCGGGCGGATCCCGGCGGCCCACGTACGCCCGCCGCTCACGCCGGTGCCCGCCGCGGAGCGGGACGCGATCCGCCGCGCGCTGGCGGCGGCCAACCTCACGCGCTGACGTCGGCGGCAGCGGACCACGAAGCGCGAGCCCTGCCCGAGCTCGCTCTCCGCCCAGATGCGCCCGCCGTGGGCATCGACGAGGTGACGACAGATCAGCAGCCCGAGCCCGGTGCCGTTCACCCCGGACGAGCGCGCCGCCGTGCCCTGGCTGAAGCGCTCGAACAGGAGCGGGAGCTCGCTCGCGGCGATGCCCGGACCGGTGTCGGTCACCGACAGCTCGACCTCCGGCCCGCGCGCCGCGACCTCCACGGTGACGCAGCCCCGGCGGCGCGTGAATTTCAGCGCGTTGCCGAGCAGATTCATCAGGACCTGATCCAGGCGGCCGGCGTCGGCCACGATCTCGCACGGCTCCGGCGGACGGCGGAGCGCAAGCTCGATCCCCTTGGTGTGAGCGCTCGGTCCGAATCGCTCCACGACCTCGGCCGCGAGGGCCGCCACGTCGAACCGCTGGCGCTGGAGCTGGAGCTTGCCGGCCTCGAGCTTCGACAGGTCGAGGATCTCGCCGATGAGCCCCACCATGCGCCCGCACGACTCCTGGATCTTGCCGAGCAGGTGGCGCTGGCGATCGGACACGGCGCCGGCGCCGCCCTGGCCGAGCAGGTCCGCGTACGCGTTGATGACGGTGATGGGGCTGCGGAGGTCGTGCACGAGCATCGACGTGAAGTTCGCGCGAAGGTCCTGCACCTCCTGCAGCAGCCGGCGCCGCTCGATGGCACCGCGCACCCGGATCGCCACGCGCGCGGGCGAGATCGGCTTCGTCAGGTAGTCGACGGCCCCGCCGTTGAGCGCGCGCTCCATGCCGTCCAGCCCATCGTCGGAGGCGGTCATCATGATCACGGGGATCTCGCGCGTCCGCGGATCCTGACTGAGGCGCGCCAGCACCTCGAAGCCCGAGAGTCCCGGCATCAGGACGTCGAGCAGCACGCAGTCGGGCCGCTGGCTCTGCGCGAGGGCGCAGCGCCTCATCGCCATCGCGGGCCTCGACGACGCGGTAGGACTGCCCCTCGAAGAGCGTCCGCACCATGTCACGCACGTACCGGTGGTCGTCGACGATGAGGACCGTCGGCGACCCCCGATCACGGGCGACACCGCCGGCGGGAGCGCGCGGGCCGGCTCGTTCATCGCCGGACGTCCACCGCGTCGACGACGGGCGGCGTCAAGGGCAGCACGATGCGGAACGTGGTGCCGGCGCCCGGCACGCTGTGGAAGTCGATCATGCCGCCGTGGTCCTCGATGATCTTGTGGGTCACCGCGAGTCCGAGGCCGGTGCCGCGCTCCTTCGTGGTGAAGAAGGGATTGAAGAGGCGCTCGGCGTCTTCCGCGCGGATGCCGGTCCCGGTATCGCTGACCTCCAGCACGATCTGGCGGCTCGCGGGCCGCGGCGGGCGGAACCCCTCACTGGAGGCGGCCCACGCGAGGCGCAGTCCGAGCCGCCCGCCGTTGGGCATCGCATCCAGCGCGTTCCCCACGACGTTGATGACGGCCCGATAGACCGACTCCTCGTCGACGGCGACGGGCGGCAGGTCTCGCGCGTAGTCGCGCGCCACCTGCACCTGCGCGGTCTCGATGTCGTTGGTGAAGAGGTCGACCGCGCGATCGACGAGCGGGCCCAGCGGAATGCGCGTGAACGTCGCGGGCGCCGGCCGGGCCAGCTCGAGCAGCCGCTCGAGGATACCGTTGATGCGCTCGAGCTCGCGGGGCACGACGCGCTGGAAGCGCTCGCGGAAGTGCGCGTCGTCGAAGCGGCGGGCGACGTGCCGGCTGAAGGTCAACACCGACGTGAGCGGGTTCTTGATCTCGTGCGCGAGGCCGGCCGCGAGGCTGCCCAGCGCCGCGAGCCGGTCCGAGCGCCGCAGCTGGCCTTCGAGCTCACGCACCAGGGTGAGATCGCGGAGCACCGCGACGACCCCGAGGTCCTTGCCTTCGGCGCCTTTCAAGGGGGCCGTGCTCACCTCCACCGGCAGCGAGGCGCCGCTGCGCCGCTTGAGCACGAGCGAGACCCCGGGGACGGGCACGCGGCTCGCGAGCGTCTCCATCAGCATCTCGCCGATCTCGGGCGTCTGGGCGAAGAGCTCGGTGCAGTAGCGCCCGGTGACTTCGCCCACGAAGAAGCCCGTGAGCATCTCCGCGGCGGTGTTCAGCGTCACCACGCGGCCCTCGAGGTCCACGGTGACGATGCCGTTCGTGAGCGAGGCCAGGATGTTCTCGGTGTAGCGCTTCACGTCCTCCAGCTCGTCGAATCGCCGGCGCAGCTCCTGGTGGGCGTCCTCGAGCTCGCGCCGCTGCTCGAAGAGCTGGGCCGCCATGTGGTTGAACGACACCGCGAGCGCGCTGATCTCGTCGAACCCCGACGGCTCGATCCGCTGCAGCAGCTCGCCGCGCGAGATCGCCTTGGCGCCCTCGGCCAGCTGCCGCACGGGCCGCGCGATCCGCCGCGCGACCAGCGCCGCCGCGAGCCCGCCGAACACGAGGGTGGCCACGGTGAGGGCGACGAGCTCGATGCGCGTCCGGAGGATCTGCGCCTGCATCCGGCCCTTCGACAGCCCGACGCGGACGGCGCCCCACTGCCGGCGCTCCACGAACACGGGAACCGCGAAGTCGTAGATCGCCGCGCCCGTCTCCGCGAGCGTCGTCTCCTGCGTGAGCGGTCCCGCGGCCGCCGCCGCGCGCTCGTGCACGGGACCGGTGAGGATCGTGCCCACGCGCTCCGGATGCCCGCTGTGCGCGGCGACGCGGCCGTCCGCGTCGAGGACGACCGCGTAGAGGACGTCCTGCTCGGCCGCGATGCGGGCGACGTTCTGCTCGAGCGCGGTGAAGTTGTAGAGGAGCAGCGGCGACTGCGACAGCGCGGCGAGGTTGCGCGACAGCACCTCGCCCCGGCGCTCGACCTCGTCGATGATCTCGACGCGCTGGCGGTGCTCCACGACGACGATGACCGCGCTCATGAGCAGGAAGATCACCGACAGCGTGGCCCAGAGAAAGGTGACCTGCAGCGACGACGACCCGCGGCGCGGACGCCTCATGGCCGGTCGAGCCAGATCTTGCGGAACGGGATGTAGGGATCGCCGAGGCCGCTCACCTCGACGCTCTTGACGTACGGCTGGAACAGGCGGTCGTAGGTGTAGTGAAAGATCGGCAGCAGCGGCGCGTCGTCCACCACGAGCTGTTCGGCCCGCCGGTAGAGCTCCACGCGGCGCAACGCTTCCGCCTCCTTCCGTGCCTCCACGAGCAGCTCGTCCACCGTGCGGTTGGCGTACCCGAAGAAGTTCTGGGCGCTCCGGCTGTGGAGCTTGCCGAGAAACGTGTCCGGGTCGGGGACGTCCGCGAAGAGGGCATAGAGGAAGACGGGGCACTCGCCGGCGGCGAGCTTCTTCGCGTACTGCGGCCAGTCCGTCTGATACCGGAACTCCGCGCGAACGCCGACGGCCTCGAGCGCGCGGCGCACGAGCTCGTGCTCGCGCAGCACGGGATCGTTCTTCACGTTCGCCCAGATCTCGATCGGGGGCAGCCCGCGGCCACCGGGGTAGCCGGCGTCCTGGAGGAGCTGGCGGGCGCGGGCCGGGTCGTAGGCGTAGCCCGCCAGCTTCGGGTTGAAGCCGAGCGTCCCGGGCGGCAGGATGCCGCGGGCCAGCGCGAAGCGCCCGAACGACAGTTCCTCGATCAGCCCTTCACGGTCGATCGCGTGGCTCAGCGCCTGACGGACGCGGCGGTCGTCCAGCGGCTTGATCCGCGTGTTGAAGCCGTAGAAGCGCACGCTGATCATCGGCCGCTTCACGTGGACGTGGCCGCCCTCGGCGACGATGCGCCGGTAGTTCTTGACGGGCACGGGCGTGTCCTCGAGGTTGCCCCGCTTGAACTCGTCGTACATCGCGTCCGACTGCTCGCCGGGGAAGACGCGGTAGACGATCCGCGCGAGGTGCGGACTGCCGCCGAAGTACTCGCGGTTCGCGGCGAGCACGATCTCCTTGCCGCGATCCCAGCGCTCGAAGCGGAAGGGCCCGGTGCCCTTCGGCGCCTGACCGAAGCGCTCGGGGTCCGCGCTCGACGAGATCGCGCGGCACGATCTTTGCGTGGCCGATCGCGAGCACGTTCACGAAGCCAACATAGGGCTCGTTGAGCACGATTTGCACGGTGTGACGGTCAACAGCGACGAGGCCCGCGACGCTCGTGGCCCGCCCGTCACGGAATTCCACGGCGCCCTTGATGGACAGGAACTGATCGGCGGCCGCCGACTTCACCCGCGGATCGAGGAGCCGGGTGAGCGAGAACACGACGTCGTCCGCCACCACCTCGCGGCCGTGGTGGAACTTGACGCCCTTGCGCAGCGTGAACGTCCACGTCATGCCGTCGCGGGACGCGCGCCAGAACTCGGCGAGCCCCGGGGTGATGGTGAGGGTCTGATCGAACCGCACGAGGCCGTCGAACACCTGCTGGGCGATCGGGCGCCCGTAGATGTCCGCGATGCGGACCGGGTCCAGGGTCGCGGGCTCGTTGCCGAGCGGCCGGCGGTACGTCCCCGTCGGCTCTTTGGGTTCTCCCCAGGCTCCGAGCGCCAGGAGGAGAGATCCCAGCGCCGCGACGGCGAGGAGGGCGGCGCGACCGCTCCGCCCTCCTCCACGTCGACGGCCCCCCGGCGAAGGGGCCATCAGCATGGGGCGAGGCTGAGTTACCAGCCCCCGCCGCCACCATCGGCCGTGCCGATGGCCTGGAAGACCTGGGTCGAGCCGGACGTGGCCGACTCGAGGATCGGGGCGGCGAACAGGAGCGCACTGAGGACGAGAAGGGCACCCAGAAGCTTGCGCATGGCTGTCTCCTTTGCTCGAGGCCGTCACCCCCACCATGAGGGTCCGGTCCCGGCGATCGGAGCAGCGTAGAGCAAATCGCCCGCCACGGCAGCAGGGCACGTTAATACCCGGATTCATGCATCTCCGCAACGACCCCGCGTTGAACGGGTGACAACGACTGGGCAGACGAGCACGGTCACGTGGCCGTCGGGCCGCGCCAACTCCGCGACACGACAGGCATGTCGTGGCACTGCCCCGCGGCTGTTCAACGTGCTGCGAATCGGTGCATCCTCTCATGCCTCGTCGTCGGAGACGTCCACACCCCAGCGTTTCAGCTTCACTTTGAGGGAATTGCGGTGGATGCCGAGGATGCGGGAGGCCTCGCTGCGGTTCCACTGGACCCGCTCGAGCACCCGCAGGACGATCTGGCGCTCGAACTCATCGGTGGCATTCCGCAGCGGGAGATTCTCCGCCTGCTTCACCCGCAAACGGTGGTCCGGCAGGAGCAGGTCGGTCGGCAGGTCGTTGAGGCCGATCGGACCCGCCTCGACCAGCGCCACCGCCCGCTCGATGACGTTCTGCAGCTCACGGACGTTGCCCGGCCACGGGTAGTCCTGGAGGACGGCGAGCGCCTCCGGCGTCATCCCCGAGATGCGCTTCCCGAGCTCGGTCGTGTAGCGCTGGATGAAGTGCTCGACGAGGAGGGGCACGTCCGAGCGGCGCTCGCGGAGCGGGGGCACCGTGAGCGGCACCACGTTGAGCCGGTAGTACAGGTCGGCACGGAACGCCTCGCGCTCCACCGCCTGGCGCAGATCCACGTTGCTCGCGGCCACGATCCGCACGTCGAGCCGGATCGTCCGGGTCCCGCCGACGCGCTCGATCTCGCGCTCCTGGAGCACCCGCAGGAGCTTGGCCTGCATCTCCGGCTTCAGCGACGCGATCTCGTCGAGGAAGAGCGTGCCGCCCTGCGCGAGCTCGAAGCGGCCGGGCTTCCGCTGGTAGGCGCCGGTGAACGCGCCCTTCTCGTGCCCGAACAGCTCGGACTCGATGAGCGTGTCGGAGATCGCGGCCGGGTTCACGGCCACGAACGGCTTGTCCCGGCGCGGGCCCATGCGATGGATCGCGCGCGCGACCAGCTCCTTGCCCGTGCCGCTCTCGCCCGCGATGAGCACGGTGCTCGTCGTCGCCGCGATCTGGCCGACCGTCCGGAAGAGCTTCTGCATCTCCGGGTGCTGGCCGATGATGTCGTCGAGCCCGGAGCGACGCGCCAGCTCGGTGCGCAGGTAGGTGACCTCGCGCTCGAGCGACCGCTTCTGGAGCGCCCGCCGGATGGTGGTGAGCAGCTCCTCCTCCTCGAACGGCTTGGTGACGTAGTCGAACGCGCCGAGCTTCATCGCCGCCACCGCCGTCTTCACGGTCTTGACCGCGGTGACGAGGATGACTTCCGCCTGCTCGTCGATCTGCTTGAGCCGCTCGAGGACTTCGATGCCGTCCATTTCCGGCAGCCGGATGTCGAGGAGCACGACGTCGATCTGCGAGGCGCGGATGACCCCGAGCGCTTCCTGCCCGCTCGTGACGTCGATCACCTCGTATTCGTCGTCGAGGATGAGTCGGAAGGACTCCCGCAGGCCGGCATCGTCATCGACGACGAGGATGGTCGGCCGTAACGGGCGCGAGCTGTCCGCGAGCGGCTCGAGACCCATGCCGTTCGACTCTAGCACCGTATCCGATTCGCGGCATTGACCCAACGTCACCGGCGCTGAAGAATTCGCGACGATGCTTGCGCGCGTGTTCTCCGCGGCGCTCGTCGGGGTGGAAGCGGCGCTCATCCGCGTCGAGGTCGACATCGCGCCCGGGGTGCCGCAGTTCTTCACGGTCGGGCTGCCGGATTCCGCCGTGCGCGAGAGCCGAGAACGCGTGCGCACGGCCATCCGCAACGCCGGCTTCCCGTTCCCGCCCGACCGCATCACCGTCAACCTCGCCCCCGCGGACTTCCGCAAGGAAGGGCCGGCGTTCGATCTGCCCATCGCCGTCGGCATCCTCGCCGCCACGGGCTGCGTGCGCGACGGGCGCACGCCGCCCGTGGCCGTCATCGGCGAGCTGGCGCTCGACGGCAACATCCAGCCGGTGCGCGGCGTGCTCGCGGCGGCGCTCGCCTGCCGACGCCGCGGCGTGCGACGCCTCCTCGTGCCCGCCGGCAATCACGCGGAGGCCTCGATGGTCGACGGCGTGACCGTGCTCAGCGCGGCGACGCTGGCGGACGCGATCGCGACGTTGAACGGCGAGGCGACGCCGCCGCCGCCCGTGACGAGCCCTCCGTCACGCGCGCCCGAGGACGAGCTGGACTTCGCCGACGTGCGCGGACAGGGGCACGCGAAGCGCGCGCTGGAGATCGCGGCCGCGGGGTCGCACAACGTCCTCTTCGTCGGCCCGCCTGGCGCCGGCAAGACGATGCTGGCACGCCGCCTGGCCGGCATCCTGCCTCCGCTGACGCCCGAGGAGACCGTCGAGGTGACCGCGATCTGGAGCGCCACCGGACTGCTCGCCGCCAACGCGGGGCTCGTCGCCGCCCGGCCGTTCCGTGCGCCTCATCACACGGTCTCGGTCTCGGGCTTGATCGGCGGCGGCAATCCTCCGCATCCGGGTGAAGTCACGTTCGCGCATCGCGGCGTTCTGTTCCTGGACGAGGTCGCCGAGTTCCACACGCACGTGCTCGAGTCGCTGCGGCAGCCGCTCGAGGACGGCCGGGTCACGATCGCGCGCGTGGGCGGCATCGGCCATTTCCCCGCGCGACTCCAGCTGGTGGCCGCAGCCAATCCGTGTCGGCGCGGCTGCCTCGCGCTCGACCAGTGCGTCTGCACGCCGGCCGAGCGCCAGCGCTATCTCGGCCGCCTTTCGCGTCCGCTGCTCGATCGCATCGATCTGCACGTCGAGCTGCCGGCGCTGCCGCCGGCGGCGCTGCGTGACGACGCGCGCGAAGAATCGTCGGCGACCATCCGCGCACGCGTGTTAGAGGCCCGCCAGCGGCAAGCGGCGCGGTTCGCGAAGCTCACGATCACCACCAACGCCGAGATGTCGGCTCGCCAGGTGCGCGCGCTCTGTCCTCTGTCCACGGACGCCGAGCGCGTGCTCACCGCTGCGATCAGCCGGCTCGGACTCTCGGCGCGGGGTCACGACCGAGTCCTGAAGGTCGCGCGCTCGATCGCGGACCTCGAAGGCGCGGCCCGCGTGGCCATCGAGCACGTCGCGGAGGCCGTGCAATACCGCGGGCTCGACCGCGCGTGGCGCCCGTAGCGAGGTGTGAACGGCAGTCGCGGAGCGGCGCGGCTGTGCCGCGTCGCGGAGCGTGGGGGGCTTGGGGGGCCCGTCTTGGGCCCCCCATCTCTATCGTCCGGCGCGCGAGACTCGGGGCGGGATGTTCGTGTAGACGGTCGCCCCGTCCTTCTCGACGTACCGATACGTCGAGGCGGGGATGCTCCCGATCGCTGCGTCGGCGCCGCCCACGAGCGAGAGGATCCGGCCGACGTAGGCCTGGGTCTCCGGGTACGGGGGAATGCCGCCGTGGGTGTTGACGGCGCCTTCGCCCGCGTTGTACGCGGCGAGCGCCAGCGACAGGTTGTTGCCGAAGCGGTCCAGCAGGCCGCGCAAGTGCCGCACCCCGCCGTCGATGTTGTCCATCGGATCGAACGAGTCCCGCACGCCGAGGATCGCGGCCGTGCCGGGCATCAGCTGCATGAGTCCGCGGGCGCCCTTGCGGGACACGGCGCGGGTGTTGAACCCCGACTCGACGCGAATCACCGCGGAGACGATCTGCTCGGACACGCCGTGACGCTCGGCCGCGGCGCGGATGATCTCGGTCAGCGACGACGCCGCCTGCAGCGCTTGGGGGACCCGGAAGTAACCCTCCGCAGTCCCTGACGAGGTGGGAGCGACACCCATCCGGCGGTACCGCGGATCGCTCGGCGCGTTGGTGAAATGAACGGTGCCGTCGGGACCTACGAGCCGGTAGGTCTCGCCGCCACTCGCGGGGGCCGCTCCCGCGAACACCGCCACGGCCACAGCAGCGATTACAACGGTCCGGATCACAGGGCCCTATTCTAGGAGGGGCCTCCGATCCGGGGCAAGAGCGAATGGAGAAAGATAACGATTACAGAGCGTTGTGCGCGTAGAGCCCCGGGGGCGGGGTGACCGCCGCCCGGGGTTCGAACGCCACCTGCAAGACATCGTCGATCGTGTCGGCGAAGTGCACCGTCATCACGTCCCGCACATCCGCGGGGACGTCTTCCAGCAGGTTCTTCTCGTTGCGCCGCGGCAAGACCAGCGTTCGGACGCCGGCCCGATGGGCCGCGAGCACCTTCTCCTTGATCCCGCCCACGGGCAGCACTCGGCCGGACAGGCTCACTTCTCCCGTCATGGCGAGCCCGCTCACGACCGGCCGATTGGTGAGGAGCGAGACGAGCGCCGTGGCCATCGTCACCCCGGCCGACGGCCCGTCCTTCGGGATGGCGCCGGCCGGCACGTGGACGTGGACGTCCGAAGTGTCCCAGAAATCCACGGCGAGTCCGAGCCGCTCCGCATTCGCGCGGACCCACGAGAGCGCGGCCTGCACCGACTCCTTCATCACGTCGCCGAGCTGACCGGTGAGCGTCAGGTGGCCCTTCCCCTTCATCCGGCTCGCCTCGACGAACAGGATGTCGCCGCCCGCCGGCGTCCAGGCCAGACCCGTGACGACGCCCGGCACGCGCGTCCGCTCCTGGACCTCCTCGAACTCGAAGCGCGGCACGCCGAGGAACCCCGTGACCACATCCGGCGTCACCGTGTACGGCTCGGTGCGGCCTTCGGCGCGTCGGCGCGCGATCTTCCGGAAGACGCTGGCGATCTCTCGCTCGAGGTTCCGCACGCCGGCCTCCCGCGTGTAGCCGCGCGCGAGCAGCCGCAGCGCCTCGGGCGTGAAGGTCACGTCCTCGTTCGCCGTGAGACCGTGCTCGATGGCCTGCTTGGGCACGAGGTGCTTCTGCGCGATCGCGACCTTCTCCTCCTCCGTGTAGCCGGCGAGGTTGATGATCTCCATCCGGTCGCGCAGGGGCGCGGGCACCGTGTCCATCACGTTCGCGGTGGTCACGAACAGCACCCGCGACAGGTCGAACGGCACGTCGAGGTAGTGGTCGCGGAACGTCCCGTTCTGCTCCGGGTCGAGCACCTCGAGCAGGGCGGACGCCGGATCGCCCCGGAAGTCCATCCCCAGCTTGTCGATCTCGTCGAGCATGAACACGGGATTCTTGCTCCCGGTGCGACGCAGACCCTGGATGATCTGCCCGGGCAGCGCGCCGATGTAGGTGCGCCGGTGCCCGCGGATCTCCGCCTCGTCACGCATGCCGCCGAGCGAGATGCGATGGAACTTCCGGCCCAGCGCTCGCGCGATCGAGCGGCCGAGCGAGGTCTTGCCGACGCCGGGAGGGCCGACGAAGCACAGGATCGGATCCTTGCCCGCCGGGCGGATCTTCTTCACCGCGAGGTACTCGAGGATCCGCTCCTTGATCTTCTCGACCCCCTCGTGGTCCTCGTCGAGGATGGCGCGCGCGCGCTCGATGTCGACGTCGTCGGTCGTCTCCTGCTGCCACGGCATCGCGACCAGCCAGTCGATGTAGGTGCGCACCACCGTGTACTCGGCGGCGGCCGGGTTCATCTTCGCGAGCCGGTCCAGCTCGCGCAGCGCCTCGGTCTTGGCCTCCTCGGGCATGCCGGCGGCCTCGATCTTCTCGCGGAGCGCGTCGACCTCCTGCGTGCGCTCGTCGGACTCGCCGAGCTCCTTCTGGATGGCCTTCAGCTGCTCGCGCAGGTAGTACTCGCGCTGCGTCTTCGACATCTCCGACTGGACCTCGGACTGGATCTTCGAGCCGAGCTCGAGGACCTCGGCTTCCTTCCCGAGCGCCGCGACGAGGCGCGACAGGCGCTCCTTCACGTTCACCGTCTCGAGCAGCTCCTGCCGCACCGGCAGAGCCAGCGTGGCGAGCGACGACGCGATGATGTCCGCCGTCTCCCCTGGGCCCTGCGCGTCGGTGGTGATGCTCGCGAGCTCGTCCGGCAGCGTCGGCGACAGCGACACGACCTTCTGGAAGAGCGACGTCGCGCTGCGCGCGAGCGCCTCGAGCTCGACGTCGGACGTCCCGATCTCCTCGGCCACCGCCTCGATGCGGGCGCGCAGGTACGGCTCCGTCTGCACGATCTCGCCGAGGCGGAACCGAGCCAGGCCCTGGACGACGAGCCGCAGGCTGCCGTCGGGCTGCTTGAGCGCCTTGTGGATGAGCGTGAGCGTCCCCACGTCGTGCAGGCCGGCGCGATCCGGCGCGTCGTCCGTGGCGTCCTGCTGCATCACCGCGCCCACGAGGCGACCGCCGCGGACCGCCTCCTCGATCAGCCGGACCGACGACGCACGCCCGGCGGCCAGCGGCACCACCGCGTGCGGGAACAGCACGGTGCCCCGCAGCGGCAGGATCGCCACGATGTCGGGGACCTTGAGATCTTTCGGATCCTTCTCGTCTGTCATCGGGAACCTTTCCTCAGAAGAGATCGACGGGGCCCAGCTGGCCCGAGGCCGCGCGCACCAGCGCCGCGCGCGGCTCGTCGTCGCCGCGGCGGGCGGTGGGGGCACCGCCCTCGTCGCGGACGTAGGCGAGCAGGTCCTCGATCTGCTTCTGCATATCGAGCATTCGCCGTCTCATCTTTATGATGATCTCGACGCCGGCGAGATTCACGCCGAGGTCACGCGTCAGCCGGAGCAGGCGCGCGAGTTCTTCGACGTCCTCCGCCGAGTACATCCGCGTCTGCCCCTCCGTGCGGCTCGGCCGGAGCAGGCCCTTCTTCTCGTAGAAGCGAAGCGTCTGCGGATGCACCTTCAGCATCTCCGCCACGACGCCGATCATGTAGAGCGGGCGGCCCCGGTCGGTCACGCCGCGCCTCCGCGAAACTTCGAGAGGTCGTCGCGCGGATCGAGCGGCATCAGTCGCTCCAGCTCCCGCACCAGCTCCTCGGTGCGCGCGTCGAGCCCGCCCGGCACCTCCACGCGCACGGTCACGTAGAGGTCGCCGCCGCCGTCGCGTGCCAGACGGGGGAGCCCCTGGCCGCGCAGACGGAAGATCTGTCCGGCCGAGGTGCCGGGCGGCAACACCAGCACGGCCTCCCCCTGCGGCGTCGGGACCTTGATCCGCGCGCCGCGCAGCGCCTCCCACACGCTCACGGGCACCTCGCAGTGCACGTTGTCGCCCTTGCGCACGAAGAACGGGTGCTCCGCCACCCGCGTGCTGACGATCAGGTCGCCGCGCGGGCCGCCGAACGGTCCGGCGCTGCCCTCCGCGGAGACGCGCAGCTGCACGCCGGAGTCGACGCCGGGGGGAATCGCGACCGTCACGCTTTCGGTCACCCGCGCCACGCCGCGGCCGCTGCACGTCGCGCACGGTCCGCCCGCGGCGCCGTGACCCGAGGCGCCGCAGGCCGGGCAGGGAGAGAAGCGCGGCACGAGCACCCTCCGCTCGGCACCGCGCACGACGTCGGCGAACGAGACCTCGACGGTGACGTGGACGTCGTCGCCGCGCCGGCCGGCCGCCAGCGCGTCGGCGGCGCTGGGCGTGACCCCGAAGCGATCGTACAGGTCCCGCGCGTCGGGATCGCTGAGGATGCGGTACGCCTCGGCGATCTCGTCGAACAGCGCGCGCGCCCGCTCGTCCCAGAAGTTGACGTCCGGCGAATACTGCCGCGCGAGCCGGCGATAGGCCTGCCGGATCTCGCGCGGCGCCGCGGTGGCGGTGATGCCGAGCACCGCGTAGTAGTCGCGTCGCATCACACGCCCTACTTCTTGTCGCCCAGGTCCTCGAACTCGGCGTCCACGACCTCGCCTTCCTTCGCGCCGCCGGGCGCCCCGGCGCCTGGCTTGCCCGCGCCGGCGCCGCCGGGCTGATCGCCCTGCGCCTGCGACGCCTGGTACATGACCTCGGCCAGCTTGTGCGCCGCCCTGGTGAGCGTGTCCTGCGCCTGCTTCATGCGCTCGAGGTCCTCGGTCTTGAGCGCTTCCTTCGCCTCGCCGAGCGCATCGTCGATGGCCTTGCGGTCGGCCTCGCGCGAGCTTGCTGCCGTGCTCGCCGAGCGTCCGCTCCGTGGAGTACACGAGCGAGTCCGTCTGGTTGCGGACCTCGATCTCCTGCTTGTGCTTGGCGTCCTCGGCGGCGTTCGCCTCGGCCTCCTTCACCATCCGATCGATCTCGTCCTTGGTGAGGCCGGACGACGCCGTGATCGTGATGTTCTGCTGCTTGCCCGGTCGCCTTGTCCTGCGCCGAGACGTTCAGGATGCCGTTCGCGTCGATGTCGAACGTGACCTCGATCTGCGGCATGCCGCGCGGCGCCGGCGGGATGCCCACCAGGTGGAACTTGCCGAGCGTGCGGTTGTCGCGCGCCATCGGCCGCTCGCCCTGCATCACGTGCACCTCGACCGACGTCTGGTTGTCGGCCGCCGTGGTGAACGTCTCGCTCTTCTTGGTCGGGATCGTCGTGTTGCGCGAGATCAGCGTCGTCATCACGCCGCCCAGCGTCTCGATGCCGAGCGACAGCGGCGTCACGTCGAGCAGGACGACGTCCTTCACCTCGCCGGTGAGCACGGCGCCCTGCACCGCCGCGCCGACCGCGACGACCTCGTCGGGGTTCACGCCCTTGTGCGGCTCCTTCGCCGAAGAGCTGCTTCACCGCCTCCTGCACCTTCGGCATCCGCGTCTGGCCGCCGACCAGGATCACCTCGTTGATGTCCTTCGGCGCTCACGCCGGCGTCCTGCATGGCCTGCCGGCACGGACCGAGCGTCCGCTCGACGAGATCGGCGACGAGCGCCTCGAGCTTGGCGCGCGTCAGCGTCAGCACGAGGTGCTTCGGCCCGGTGGCGTCGGCCGTGATGAACGGCAGGTTGATCTCCGTCTGGACCGTGCTCGAGAGCTCGATCTTGGCCTTCTCGGCCGCCTCCTTCAGCCGCTGGAGCGCCATGCGGTCCTTGCGGAGGTCGATGCCGTTCTCCTTCTTGAACTCCTCGGCGATCCAGTCGATCACGCGCTGGTCGAAGTCGTCGCCGCCGAGGTGCGTGTCGCCGTTGGTGGCCTTCACCTCGAACACGCCTTCGCCGATCTCCAGGATGGAGATGTCGAAGGTGCCGCCGCCGAGGTCGTAGACCGCGATCGTCTCGTCCTTCTTCTTGTCGAGGCCGTACGCGAGCGCGGCCGCCGTCGGCTCGTTGATGATGCGCAGCACCTCGAGGCCGGCGATCTTGCCCGGCGTCCTTGGTGGCCTGCCGCTGGGCGTCGTTGAAGTACGCGGGCACGGTGATGACGGCCTGCGTGACCTTCTCGCCGAGGTAGGCCTCGGCGGCCTCCTTCAGCTTGCGCAGGATCATGGCGGAGATCTCGGGCGGCGAGTACTGCTTGCCGCGGATCTCGACGCGCGCGTCGCCGTTGCCCGCCTTCACGACCTTGTACGGGACGAGCTTGATCTCCTGGAGGCACCTCGTCGTAGCGGCGGCCCATGAACCGCTTGATGGAGAACACGGTGTTCTCGGGGTTCGTGATGGCCTGGCGCTTGGCCACCTGGCCGACGAGGATCTCGCCGTCCTTCGTGAAGCCCACCACCGAGGGCGTGAGACGGCTGCCCTCCTGGTTCGCGATGACCGTCGGGTTGCCGCCTTCCATCACCGCGACCACGGAGTTCGTCGTCCCGAGGTCGATGCCGATCACCTTCGCCATGTTCCTGTTTTCCTTCCCTGTCGTGAATTGGAGGGGGCCGCGCGCGGCTCCCTCCGCGCGTCCGTTACTGAAGGTCGATCTTGATCTCGCGAGGCTTGACCTCCTCCGCCTTCGGCAGCGTCACCGTCAGCACGCCGTCGCGGTAGCTCGCCTTGACCTTGTCCGTCTGCACCATCGTCGGGAGCTGGATGATCCGCTCGAACTTGCCGTACAGGCGCTCCACCCGGTGATACGTGCTCCCCGGGTCCTCCGCTTCGCGCTCGAAGCGCCGCTCACCCTTGACGGTGAGCAGATCGCCCGTGATCGAGACGGGGACGTCCTTCTCGCTGACGCCCGGAATCTCGAGGGTCAGAACGAAGTCGTCCTTGGTCTCGTGGACGTCGACCGCCGGCAGCCACATGCGCTCGCCGGCCGCGCTCGTCGGGCGCCCTGACCAGGTATCGAAGAGGCGGTTCATCTCGTCCTGGATCTCACCGACCCCGCGGAACGGGTCCCAGCGCTCCATGGTGCCGAACGGCCGCCAACGCTCCATCGCCATAACTAAGGTCCTCCTGCGATGCGCCGGCCTCCTGCCGGACGGTATTGAGTACATAGTTCATATATCAAGTGAGTGTATCACTGTCAAATCGATGAGCGACTATGCCGGCTCTAGCCCAGAGAATCCTTTATTCCGATGGAGTTACGGACCAAGTGATAGGGTTGCCGTGTGCGTCGCCTGGGCTGCTTCGGGTGCTTGACCTCCCTCGTCTTCGTGGCGCTCGTCGGTGGGATCGCGTGGGCCGGGTTTCGGATCGTCCGCGCCCCGGACTTCATCGCTCCCCCGACCGCGAAGGCCGATGGCATCCGAGCCCAGCAGAAGATCTTCGAGCTCTTCCGTCGAGGGGGCGGCGGCCGGGCCCGCTCGATGACGCTGTCCGAGCGGGAGGTCAATGCATTCCTGAGCCGGCACCTCGGCGAGACGCCCGGACATGCCGCTCCGGAACCTGGCCGTCCGCCTGATCGGCGACGGGACGGGGGGAAGTCGGCGGGACAGATCCCCGTACGCGAGCTTCTCGACATGTCGCGCCGCTGTCCGCGCTCGCCGGCCACCTTCCGACGCGGCTGGCTCGATCATTCCATCTGGCTCTCGTTGCGGACCCGGGTGACGCTCGAAGGGAGAAATGGGGCCCGGGAGCGGCGCCATCTCCGTCTCGACGTCGAGCGATTCTGGCTCGGACGACTGCGACTCCCCGAAGTCATGCTGCGCGTGCTGCTCGAGCCGGAGACGTTGCGCCTGCTGCGATGGTCGGTGCCGAACACGATCGAGGGACTGCGGATCGAGCCTGGCCGGCTCATCCTCCAGTCGGCGCCGTAGCGCGGCCGAAAACCGCTCCTGTATAATGATCTGACCCACAGGAAGCGACATGACCCACGCTCCGGCCGCGCTCTTCGAGCGGCTCCTTGACATCATGACGCGCCTCCGTGGGCCGGCGGGTGTCCCTGGGATCGCGAGCAGACGCGAACCTCGCTCAAGCCCTACCTCATCGAAGAGGCCTACGAAGTCCTCGAGGCCATCGAGTCCGGTGAGCCCGACGCGCTCGCGCGAAGAGCTCGGCGACCTGCTGTTCCAGGTCGTCTTCCACGCCCAGATCGCCGCGGAGCGCGGCGAGTTCGCGATGGCCGACGTCCTCGCGCGGCCTCATCGACAAGATGATGAGCCGCCATCCGCACGTCTTCGGCGACGCCGCGGTGAGCACGCCGGGCGAAGCGCTCGCGCAGTGGGAAGCGCATCAAGCAGCGCGAGGCGACGGCGCAGGGCCGGCGGCGCTCGGTCATCGACGGCGTTCCGCGCGCGCTGCCCTCGCTGGTGCGCGCCCAGCGCATCACAGGCGAAGGCGGCGCGCGTCGGACTTCGACTGGCCCGACGCGCGGGCGGCGTGGGCGAAGGTGCGAGGAGGAGATCGCGAGGCCGGCGGACGCCCTCGCGGCGGGCGATCCGGCCCGGATCCGCAGAGGAGCTCGGGGACGTGCTGTTCTCGCTCGTCAACGTGGCGCGGCTCGCCTCGATCGACGCCGAGGACGCGCTGCACGGCGCCATCGAGAAGTTCCGACGCCGGTTCACCGAGCATGGAGGACGATCTGAGCGCGCGGGGGAAGTCGGTGGACAGCGTGCCGCAGGAAGAGCTCGAGCGGTCGTGGGAGGCGGTCAAGGCGCGGAGCGACGCGCGATGAAGCTCAAGATCGGTCCGGCGACCGTCGCCGTCGAGACGCGGCGACATCACCAGACCGCGAGGTCGACGCCATCGTCAACGCCGCCAACACCACGCTCGCGATGGGCACCGGGGTCGCGGCCGCCATCAAGCGCAAGGGCGGGGTGCTGATCGAGGAAGAGGCGATGCGCCAGGGCCCGATCGAGGTCGGCGAGGCCGTGCTGACCACCGGCGGGCAACCTCGCCGGCCACCCACGTGATCCATGCGGCCGTCATGGGCCCGGACCTCAAGACCGACCCGGAGACCATCGGCAAGGCGACCCAGGCGGTGCTCGCGCTGGCCGACAAGCACCGGCTGACGTCCCTCGCCCTCCCGGCCCTCGGAACCGGGGTCGGGCACGTCCGCCCCGGCCGCGGCCGCCGAGGCCATGATCGGAGACGGTGCTGGCGCACCTCAAGTCGGGCGAAGTACGCCTGAAACGCGTGGTTTTCGTCCTCTACCAGGACGACACGCACCGTGCCTTTATTGAGACGTTGAAACGGCTGGGTGGGGTACAGTAAATAGTCTCCAACCATGAGCCAGGTCAAGCTCGGGCAACCCGTGACCCGTCGCCTCGGCGATCTCCTCGTCGCCGAAGGCCTCATCAGCGAGGAGCAGCTCGGCAGGCGCTCGCCGAGCAGAAGGGCAAGCACCGAGAAGCTCGGCTCGATCCTCGCTCCGCCTGGGCTTCGTCCAGCGAAGAGCAGCTGATCGGCTTCCTGTCCCGGCAGTACGGCATCCCGTCCATCACGCTCTCGCAGCTCGACATCGACGCCGAAGTCGCTGAAGCTGGTGCCGGCCCACGATCGCGAAGAAGTACGAGGTCCTGCCCGATCAAGCGCAGCGGCGGCACGCTGACCCTGGCCATGGCGGACCCCACCAACGTCTTCGCGCTCGACGACGTCGCGTTCATGACCAACCTCCAGATCCTGCCGGTGGTGGCGCTCGCAGGCGGCGATCCGGAAGGCGATCGAGCGGAACTACGAGCGCCGGATCAGGCGTCGATCGACCGACAGATGCTCACGAGATCACTGGCGAACGAGTCGGCAACGTCGAGGTGGTCGAGGACGAGCACGCCGAGCACAGGTCGACGTCTTCGAGCTGAAGGAGTCGGCGGACGAGGCGCCGGTCGTCAAGCTCGTCAACATGGTGCTCGTCGACGCGATCCGCAAGGGCGCGTCCGACATCCACTGGGAGCCGTACGAGAAGGTCTTCCGCATCCGGTTCCGCATCGACGGCGTGCTGCACGAGATGCTGGCGCCGCCCAAGCGGCTGGAGCCGGCGATCATCTCGCGGCTCAAGATCATGTCGAACCTGGACATCGCCGAGCGCCGGATGCCGCAGGACGGCCGCATCAAGCTCCGCTACGGCACGCGCGAGATCGACTTCCGCGTCTCGATCCTGCCCACGATCTTCGGCGAGAAGGCCGTGCTCCGCATCCTCGACAAGGACGCGCTGCAGCTCGACCTCACCAAGCTCGGCTTCGATCCGTGGAGCTTCGAGAAGTTCAACCGACGCCATCCACCAGCCCTACGGCATGGTGCTGATCACGGGGCCCACCGGCTCCGGCAAGACGACGACGCTCGTACTCGGCGATC
Source organism: uncultured Candidatus Rokubacteria bacterium (assembly GCA_963707305.1). Taxonomy (GTDB): domain Bacteria; phylum Methylomirabilota; class Methylomirabilia; order Rokubacteriales; family CSP1-6; genus VGLJ01. Next base: position 78,476 of record CAVPPZ010000012.1, on the reverse strand, counting down.
TCACACGATCAACTCGCCCGAGCACAACATCATGACCGCCGAGGACCCCGTCGAGTACAACCTCAAGGGCGTCAACCAGGTCCAGGTCAACGAGGGCGTCGGGCCGGACGTTCGCCGCGGTGCTGCGGTCCTTCCTGCGGCAGGACCCGGACGTGATCCTCGTCGGTGAGACGCGCGACCTCGAGACCGCGCAGATCTCCATCCGCGCCGCGCTCACCGGCCACCTCGTCTTCACGACGCTGCACACGAACGACTGTCCGTCCACCGTCGCGCGCCTCGTCGACATGGGCATCCAGCCGTTCCTCATCGTCGTCCGCGCTGCTGCTCATCCTCGCGCAGCGCCTGGGACGCAAGGATCTGCAAGGACTGCAAGGAGCCGTATCGAGGCCGACGAGGACGATCGCTGGTGCCCGTACGGCCACGTGCCCATCGGGCTCGGCAAGATCGAACTTCTTCAAGGGCAAGGGCTGCCAGATCTGCAACTTCACGGGGATGAAGGGCCGGATCGCGATCTACGAAGTGATGCCGGTCACCGCAGGAGCTGCGCGACGTGATCCTGAAGTCGGCGCCCACCGCCGAGCTCCGCGAGGTGGCGCAGGCGCAGGGCATGAAGACGCTGCGTCAGTCGGGCCTCCATGAAGGTCATCGAGGGGACCACCACGGTCGACGAAGTCCTGCGCGTCACGATGTCGTAGGCGCGCACGCAGGAGTCGTAGGCTATGGCGACGTTTCGCGTATCGGGGCCGCGCGACGGGCGGCGGCCGTCACCGGCGAGATCGAGGCCGACAACCGGCTCGGCGCGGTGGCGGTGCTCCGCGCGCGGGGCATCGTGGCGACCGCCGTCGAGGAGAGGAAGGCCGAAGGCCGCGGCGGGTCGCTGTTCGGCGGCGCAGCAAGATCGGCGGCAAGGTCAAGGACAAGGACCTCGCGATCTACACGCGGCAGTTCTCGACGATGATCGACGCCGGCCTGCCGATCGCGCAGTGCCTGCGGATCCTCTCCGAGCAGAGCGAGTCGAAGACCCTGCGCGACGTCACCACGCGCATCGCCAAGGACGTCGCAGGGCGGCGCGACGCTCGCCGACGTCCTTCCGGCAAGTACCCGCAGACCTTCGACGACCTCTTCACCAACATGCTGGCGGTCGGCGAGTCCGGCGGCGTGCTCGACGTCGTCCTGCAGCGTCTGTCGGGCTACATCGAGAAGGCCGCGGCCCTCAAGCGCAAGGTCAAGAGCGCGATGGTGTACCCGATCACCATCATCGGCGTGGCGTTCCTGGTCATCATCTTCATGATGATCTTCGTGCATCCCGACCTTCGCGAAGATGTTCGAAGAACTCGGCGCGGAGCTGCCGCTGCCCACCAAGATCGTCATGTGGATGTCGGACTTCGACCCAGCAAGTTCATCATCTTCATCATCCTCGGGATCGCCGCGATGCATCTGGGCGATCAAGCGCTACTACGCGACCGACCAGGGCAGCAAGGTCATCGACACGCATCCTGCTGAAGGTCCCGGTCATCGGCACGCTGATCAAGCAAGGTGGCGGTCGCCCGCTTCACGCGCACGCATGGGCACGCTGATCTCGTCGGGCGTGCCGATCCTCGAGGGCCTGCTCATCACCGCGCGCTCGGCCGGCAACCGCGTCGTCGAGAAGCCGCCGTCATGCAGGCCGCGGCAGCACGTCACGGCCGGCCGGCACGCTGGCCGAGCCGCTGAGCCAGACGCCGGTGTTCCCGCCGATGGTCGTGCACATGATCATCGTCGGGCGAGAACACCGGCGCGCTCGACAACATGCTGTCGAAGATCGCCGACTTCTACGACGACGAGGTCGACACCGCGGTCACCGCGCTGACCTCGCTGCTCGAGCCGCTGATGATCGTGTTCCTCGGCGTGGTCGTCGGCGGCACTCGTCGTCGCGATGTACATGCCGATCTTCAAGATGGTGACGCTCGTCAAGTGACGCGCGACACGTAATGTGAGGCTGGTGGAAAGCGCAGCACTGCTCCGGGCGTTCGCGTGGGTGCGCCTGGCGCTGGCCGCCGGGTTGCTCGTCGGCGGTTCCTCTGGCGTCCGACGGCGGCCCGGACACCCACGCGGCCATCCTCGGGGCTGGCGCTCCTCGTCACGGCGGGATCGTCCGGCGGCGCTGCTCGTCGTGGCGCGGCGATCCCGCATCCGCACCGCATCGCCGCGCTGCTCTGCACTGCTCGACGTCGTCCTGGTCACCGCGGTGGTCGCGGCCACCGGCGGCTCCCGTTCGATCTGTTCGCCTTCCTCTACGTGCTCTCGGTGACGGCCGCCTGCGTGCTGCTCTCGCGGCCCGGCGCGCGCTCGCCATCGCCGGCGCCGCGACCGTGCTCTACAGCGCGCTCGTCTTCGGGCGCACCGTGCTTCCCATCGCGTTCCTGCTTCGAGGCGCCTGGCGAAACGACGCGCGCTCGAGGTCGTCACCATCTTCCTCAACGGCGGCACCTTTCTCGTCGTCGCCATCGTCGCCGGCGGCCTCGCCGAGCGGTACCGGGCGACCCAGCGCGAGCTGGAGACCCGCCGCCAGGACCTGCGTGACCTCGAGGCCTTTCGAGACCTCGTCTTCGACTGCGTCGGCACGGGACTCATCGTGCTCGACGTCGACGGTCGCGTGACCGGCGTTCAATCGCGCGGCCCTGGAGATCACCGGCCGCGATGCGGAACGCATCACGGGCATGCGCTGGGACGACGTCGGCGGGCGGTGGCGACATGACGCTGGGACGCGATCGGCCATGCGCTCGACGATGGCCCGGTGCGCGGCGAGTCGGTCATCACCCGGCCCGATGGCCGGCGGGTCCCGGTGCTCGTGACGTTCTCGGCCCTGCGCTCGGCGCTCGGCACGCGCGTGGGCACCGTGGCGGCGTGCGAAGACCTCTCGACGCTCCGGCGCATGGAGGAGCGGATGCGGCAGGCCGATCGGCTCGCGAGCCTCGGCCGCATGTCGGCGAACATCGCCCACGAGCTCCGCAACCCGCTCGCGTCGCTCACGGGGGCCATCGAAGTCCTCGGCTCCGGCACGAGCCTGGGCGACGAGGAGCGGCAACGGCTGACGCGGCATCGTCCTCCGCGAATCCGACCGCTTGAACGGCATCATCAGCGACTTCCTCGACCTACGCGCGGCCCGCGCCGCTCGAGCGGGCCCGGGTGGACGTGAATGCGCTCATCGAGGAAGTCCTGCTCCTGCTCGAGCACGGCCCGCTGCCCACGGACGTGAAAGTCGTCCGCACCTTCCCGGACGCGCTGCTCGCCGACCTCGACGGCAGCCAGCTCCGGCAAGCGCTGTGGAATCTCGTGCTCAATGCCGTGCAGGCCATGCCGGCCGGCGGAGAGCTGGCCGTGACGGCCGGCATCGAGACGAGCACGCTCTCGATCTGCGTCAGCGACACGGGCGCGGGCATTCCGAGCAGCGTGCTCCCGCACGTCTTCGAGCCGTTCTTCTCGACGAAGAGCGGAGGGAGTGGCCTCGGTCTCGCCCTCGTCGATCGCGTCACGCGCGATCACGGCGGCGACGTCCTGCTGCACAGCACGCCCGGTCTCGGCACGACGGTGACCCTTCGCATTCCGGTGAACGGCCATGTCTGAACAAGATCCTCGTCGTCGACGACGAGCTGAGCATGCGCGAGCTGCTCAGCATCACCCTGCGCCAGGCGGGCTACGACGTCAGCCTGGCCGACGGCGGCGGCACGGCGATCGAGGCGCTCCGGCAGGAATCGTTCGCGCTGGTCATCACCGACCTGCGCATGCGAGGCAGCGACGGCATGGACGTGCTCCGCGCCGTCAGGGACCTCGCGCCGGACACCGTGGTGATCGTCGTGACGGCGTACGCCTCCACCACCACCGCCGTCGAGGCGATGAAGCTCGGCGCCTACGACTACGTCACCAAGCCGTTCAAGCTCGACGAGATCCGCGTCACCATCGCGAACGCGCTGGACCGCAAGCGCCTGGCGGAGGAGAACCGCGCGCTCCGCCGGCAGCTCGGCAAGGAGCGGCCGTTCGATGGATTCGTCGGCAAGAGCTCCCGCATGCAGGCCGTCTTCGACATCATCCGCAAGACCGCCGACAGCGGCTCGAACGTGATGATCACGGGCGAGAGCGGGACCGGCAAGGAGCTGGTCGCGCGCGCCATCCACCGCGCGAGCTCGCGGCACGACCAGCCCTTCGTCTCCGTGAACTGCGGCGCGATTCCGGAAACGCTCCTCGAGTCGGAGCTCTTCGGGCACGTGAAGGGCGCCTTCACCGGCGCGGTGACCGCCAGCACCGGCCTCTTCGCGTCCGCCGACCGGGGCACGCTGTTCCTCGACGAGATCACCGAGATCCCCACCTCCGTGCAGGTGAAGCTGCTGCGCGCGATCCAGGAGCGCGAGGTGCGCCGGGTGGGCGACGTCCGCGACGTGCCCGTCGACGTCCAGCTCATCGCCGCGTCGAACCGCGACCTGCAGCGGGCCGTGACCGAGGGGGTCCTGCGCGAGGACCTCTTCTATCGTCTCAACGTCATCCCCATCGACTTGCCGCCGCTGCGCGAGCGGCGCGACGATCTGCCGCTCCTCATCGCGCACTTCATCGCGAAGATCGGCGAGTCCCTCGGCAAGACCGTCCGCGGCTTCACGCCGCAGGCGCTCGCGCTGCTCGAGCGATACCGGTGGCCCGGCAACATCCGGGAGCTCGAGAACGTCATCGAGCGCGCCATGGTGCTGGGGAGTGGTGACGTCATCGACGTGGACGCCCTCCCGGACACTGTGCGGCAGCCCACGGGACCGGGCACTGTCGAGATCGACCTGCCGACCGAGGGTCTCGATCTCGAGGACGCGCTGAGCCGGATCGAACAGCGCTACATCCAGATGGCGCTGGAGCGCACGGGCGGCGTGCAAACCCGCGCCGCAGAACTGTTGCGCGTCAGCTTCCGGCAGTTCCGCTACAAGCTCCGAAAGCACAGCCTCCGTTCGTTGTGAGGGAAACCCCTCACATCGAGATCGGACTGACGAAAAACGTCAGGCGCCGGTGCCGTCCAGAGTCAGCACCCACACCCCCTCCCCCGCGCTGACTGCTCCGTAAGTGCCTGAACGGGTTGGCTTCGACCCGTTTGTAGAATCTGGCATCCGCGCTGCATTCCTCTGCTCACCAGAAGCAGGACTTCACTGAGGCACCAAGGAGGAGTGCAATGAACCGGTTCTTCCACAAGAAGCGCATGAAGTTCGGGAATCAGAAGGGCTTCACGCTCATCGAGTTGATGATCGTCGTGGCCATCATCGGCATCCTCGCCGCGATCGCCATTCCGCTCTACGCGAACGTGCAGGCGCGGGCGCGCATCGCCAAGGCGCAGGCGGATATCCGGGCGCTGGCGTCCGCGGTCTCGATGTTCCAGGCGCACATGGGGACCCTGCCGGCAGCCCTCGACGGACCTGTCGCAGGCGACGACGAACGCTCAGAACCAGAGTGCGGGGCCGTTCATGGGCGCTACGCCGACGCCGCCGTCCGGCTGGGGCGCCACGTACACCTACACCCCGAACGCGGGTGCGGGGACGTTCACGATCAGCGCGTCGGGTGACAGCACCACCATCACGATGCCCTAAGGAGCAGGATGCGGCGAGGCGAGGGAGCGTACGCTCCCTCGCCTCTTCCTTTTCCGTACATGCACATTCGCTGTCGGCCGGCTCTCCTCGTCGCCTTGGTGCTCGGGGCGGCGACCGTGGCAGTCTTCCTGCCCGCGCTCAACGCGGGCTTCGTGGAGTGGGACGACGACGTCAACCTGCTCCGAAACCTGAGCTACCGCGGGTTGAGCGCCGCGCATCTCCGATGGATGTTCACCGCGACGCTGATGGGCCACTACATTCCCCTGACATGGCTCAGCTTCGGCATCGACTACACCCTCTGGGGCATGGATCCGCGCGGCTATCACCTCACGAATCTCGTGCTCCATCTCGCGGCCGTGCTCACCTTCTTCGCGGTGGCGCTCCGGCTGCTCCCGCGGGCGATGACGCTTGGGGACAACGCCCGCCTGCTGGGCGCGGCGAGCGCCGCGCTCTTCTTCGCCATCCACCCCCTGCGCGCAGAGTCCGTGGCGTGGGTGACCGAACGGCGCGATGTCCTGAGCGGACTGCTGTTCCTCCTCTCGATCCTCGGCTACCTCGCCGCGCAGGACAGCACCGGGCGCCGCCGGCGCGTGCTGCTCGGCGCTTCGGTCGCAGCCTTCGCGGCGGCGGCGCTCTCGAAGTCGATGGTCATGGGGCTGCCGCTCATCCTCATCGTCCTCGACGTCTACCCGCTCCGCCGGCTCCACCTCGGTGCGGGCCTGCTGCAGCGCTCGCGCGGTGTCCTCCTCGAGAAGATCCCGTTCGTGGCGATCGGCGTCGGCTGTGCGGCGACGGCCTACTACGTCGTCAAGACGTTCACGCCGCTCACGACGTCCGACGTCTTGCCCTGGTCCGGCCGCGTCGCGATGGTGTTCTACACGCTCTGGTTCTACGTCTCGCGGTCGGTGGCGCCGGTGGCGCTCTCCCCGCTGTACGAGCTCCCGGTCGAGGTCAGCCTGTGGCAGCCGCGCTTCGCGCTGGCCGCGCTCGCGGTGAGCGTCACGACGGCGCTCCTCATCGCGTTCCGCCGTCGCTGGCCGGCCGGGCTCGCCGTCTGGGTCACGTACGCCGTGATCCTCGCCCCCATCTCCGGCATCGTTCATGCCGGTTTCCAGCTCGCCCACGACCGGTACAGCTATCTGGCGTGCCTCGGCTGGGCTCTGCTGCTGGGTGGGGCGGTCGGCGCGCTGGCGGAAGGCCGGATCTCGAGACTCGGCCCGGCGCTGCGTCGAACCGCGCTCGCCGCGACCGCCGCCTGGCTTCTGGCGCTCGGGTGGATGGGATGGCACCAGGTTCAGGTGTGGAACGACTCATACACGCTGTGGACCCACGCGCTCGACTCGGATCCGCGGTGCGCGATCTGCCATGGGAACCTCGCCGCCTACCTGGTGAACAACGACGACGTGGCAGGTGCGATGCGCCACGCCAAGGAGGCCATGGCCTTGCGCCCGGAGCGGCCGCGAGCGTACGCGACGTTCGGCTTCGCGCTCATCAAGGCCGGTCGGCCGGCGGCGGCGATCCCCTACTTCGAAACGTTTCTGGCGAAGATACCCAACAGCGCGGATGGCTTGGCCGGGCTCGGCCTTGCGATGCTGCGCTCGGGCCGGCCGCAGGAGGCTGTCGAGCCGCTCTACCGCGCGGCCGCGCTGAAACCCAACGACACGTTCGTGCGCCTCAACTACGCCGCCACCCTGGCCGCGCTTGGCGACGGTGACGCCGCGAAGGCCGAATACCGCGCCATCCTCGCGAACGATCCCGACTCCGTGGAGGCGCGCTACGCTGCGAACGCGGCAGGCGCCATGGGCGGCGAGTCCGGCGCCGTGCCGCGCAGGCGGAATGCACGACCCTAGTCTGACGGCGCGCGAGCATGCGCCAGCCTCCGGCGGCTGCGGCGGTCGTCGCTCGCCTGCCCATCGACATTGGCGGCGCGCACTGTGGGCAGGGCAGCTTCGAGGACCCGTACCACCGCCCGCGACCGGCTCCGCATGATGCTCACCGGTGAGCCGGTCGTGATGGTTGCCGTCGTCGCGCTCGGGCTCGTCATCGGAAGCTTCTTGAACGTCGTCATCGTGCGAGTCCCCGCCCGGCGCAGCGTGTGGCGCCCTCGCTCGGCGTGCCCCGCGTGCGGCGCGATGATCGCGTGGCACGACAACATCCCCGTGCTCTCGTACGCCATGTTGCGCGGCCGCTGTCGCGCGTGCCGGGCGACGATCCCGTGGCGCTACCCGCTCATCGAAGCGGTGACCGCAGCGATGTTTTTCGCCGCCTACGTGCGCTTCGGCCTGGGCATCGAGTTCGTCGCCGCGGCCGTCTTCCTCGCCGCGCTCATCGCGATCACGGCGATCGATCTCGAGCACCAGCTCATCCCCGACGTCATCACGCTTCCAGGCATTGTGACAGGCGTTCTTGCCAGCCTGGCAACCGGATGGACGTCATTGGTCGACGCCCTGCTTGGCATCGTTGTTGGCGGGGGGCTTTTCTTCGTGATCATCCTCACGACCGGGGGGATGGGCGGGGGCGACATGAAGCTCGGGGCGATGCTCGGAGCCTTTCTGGGATGGAAGGTTACGCTGGTTGCCCTCTTCCTCGCCGTGAGCACCGGTGGAGTGTTCGCCATGGCGATTCTCCTACTCGGACGCAAGGGTCGGAAGGACCCGATCCCGTTTGGACCTTTCCTTGCAGCCGGGGGCACGGCAGCCCTCTTCTGGGGCGAAAGGCTGGTGCGATGGTACCTCGACGTCTTCAGCGTCTGAACAGCGCCGGGTTCACCATGAGCGAGCTGCTCGTGGTCATCGCCGTCATCGGCATCCTGGCGGCGCTCGGGACGCCGTATCGCGATGACGTATCTCCAGTCCGCGAAGGCGAGGGCGGGCGCGCAGGAGCTCGCGACCGTGCTCAGCGGGGCCCGGCAGCTCGCGATCGCGCGCAACACCAACGTGTGCGTGACGCTCCAGAGCTCGTCGGCGCTCTATCGCATCAACGTCACCGCCGCGTGCGGTGGCGGTGCCGTCTTCGTCGGGGCGCTCACGCAGTCCGACGGCACGATCCCACTGTCGAACCAAATGGCGGTCACCGGCACGACGGCAAACGTCGTCTTCTCACCGCTCGGCGCCGCGCTCGTCGCGGGAACGTACACCGTTCACAACTCGCAGGGCGCGAACGATCGGCAGGTCGTGGTCTCGGCGTCGGGCAGGATCAGGATCAACTGATGATCAACGAACGCGGCATGACGCTGGTCGAAGTGCTCGTGGCGGTCACCATCATCACGGTCGGCCTCACGGCCGTCGCCACGGGGATGCAGCTCGCGACCAGCGGCGTCACCAGCGGTCAGCAGGAAACGACCGCCGTCTTCCTCGCGGAGCAACGCCTCGAAGACATCAAGGCGTTCGCGCTGAGCACGGCGGCTGCGCAGGGATTCGCCAACGTGACGAGCGCCAGCTTTCCCACCGAGAGCTACGGCGCCATCGCGAACTACACGGGGTACCGCCGGACGGTGACGATCACCAACCCCAGCGCGACCGTGAAACGCGTGACGGTGGACGTGTTCTATCTCCCGGTCGCGGTCGCCTCGACGAACGGCGAGCGGCAGGTCAGCCTGTCGACCGCCCTGAGGATCCGGTGAAGGCCCGCATGCGGCGGTACGGGGAAGCGGGCTACACGGTGGCGGAGGTCCTCGTCGTGTGTGCGGTCGTCGGCCTCGTGATGTCGGGCCTGCTCTCGCTGCTCATGACCGGGACCCAGACGTATACGGTCGGCGCGAACCGGGCCGAGGCGCAACAGTCGGCGCGGCTGATCATCGCGCGCATGATCCAGGAAATCCGCACGGCCGGGCACGATCCGCGGTCCACGAACTTCACCGCGATCACGCCGCTCGCCCCGCCGAACACCGGCTTCACCATCGGCAACGACTGGAACGCCACGGGCGCGATCGAGACGAACCTGGTGGTCAACTTCAATGGCGCCAACCGGGGTGAGCAGATCACCTACACCGTGGTCGGCACCGCGCTGCGCCGGCAGGAATCGTCCCTCGACGCCTCGCCGGTCGACGTCACGGACGCGGTGACCGCCATCACCTTCCAGTACCTCGACGTCGACGACAACGTCATCGCCAGTCCGCACGTCGCGGCCAACGCCGCGCTGATCCGCACCGTGATCATCACGGTCACGACCCGTCCGGACACGCAGGCCTCCACCACGTCCGGCCAGGTGGCGGTGACCACCACGAACCGCACGCGGGTGCGGAACCGCACGTGAGCGCAACGAGGAGGCAGGCCATGCAGACCACGACGGTGCGTGAAGTGCTCCGCGACGAGCGCGGCATCGCGGTGGTCGTCGGCCTCATCGCGCTGATGACGCTCACCGCGCTGGTCCTCGCGTTCCTCGCCGTCAGCGCCTGGGAGCCGCAGATCTCGCGCAATCTCGCGGACGGCACGCGCGCTCGTTACGTGGCGGAGGCCGGCCTCGAGTCGGCGTACGACACGCTGATCGCGAACACCAACTGGAACGGAATGCTGGCCGGCAGCACGTGCGCGCGCGTCGGACAACGGCACCGTCATGGGCACCCAGAACACGGCGCTTCCGGGCCTGACGACCGCGTCGGGCACGTACACCGTCCGCGTGCGGAACGACTGCCGCGTCAACGACAGCCTCCTGACCGGCGTCACCGTCGAAGGCAACGCCACCGACGCGAACGACCGCGTGATCCTGACGGCCGTCGGCACCTTCGGCAATGCGCAGCGCACGATCAGCGTCGTCGTCCTCCGCGTGCCGAACCTCTTCAACCCGAATGCGCCGCCGTCGGGCCAGCTCAACGCGGCGCTGTCGTTCCCGGGCTACGAGTCGGACACGAGCTTCACCGGCAACTCGTTCGAGGTCGACGGACGCAATCACGACGTCAACGGCAACCTCACGACCGGCCAGGCGCTGCTCGGCATCTCGGTGGGTCCGGAAGACCAGTTCGTCCCGCAGGGCGGTCCGGTCATGCACCACGAAGCGACCGTCCAGAGCCGCGGTCTCGAGCCAGCAGGACGACAACGTCACCGGCGTGCACCAGTCGAACTCGGCCCAGACGGCGCAAGGCGACAACACGATCGCGGCCGGGTCCCTGACGTCCGCGGCGGTCACCGCCTTCGTGAACGCGGTCAAGAGCTACGCGGACCTCACGATCAACAGCACGCCGTCGAGCCCGGCGTCCTTCAACAACATCGGCAACACCTGCGGCAGCAACTACGCCGTCGACGAACTGCTGGGGCACGGCGACGCAGCCGAAGATCGTCTACGTCAAGGGGCAGGTCGACCCGACGTCCATGTTCAACGCGCTGGCCATCGCGGCAACAGCACGGGCTCCGGCATCCTGATCGTCGAGGACGGCGACTTCACGATGAACGGCAACTTCCACTGGGAGGGACCGATCATCGTGACCGGCGGCTACGTCGGCGTCGGGATCATGGGCGGCGGCGACCAGGACGTGCTGGGGGCGCTGATCTCGAACGAGACGGCCACGAACGAGGCGCCGGGCTTCTACGAGGGCGTGCTGCAGGGCAACGCGCAAGGTCCGGTACAGCCGCGCCACCATCGACCGCGCGCTCGCCCTGCTCGCCGGGAAGGTCCCCGGGGGGACCGGTGGCCAGGCGTACGTGAAGGTCACCATGTACAACTTCCAGGAGCAGTAACGCGCGTGATGACGCCGTCCGCGCGTTCGCTCCTGGTCCTCGTGGTCGTCGGCGCCGGCTCGCTGCTCGCCGGCTGCGACTCGAAGCCGCCGAAGGCGGTGACGATGGCCGCGTCGGCGCCGGCCGGCGATCTGCGCGAAGACGCCGCGCGTCTGGCCGCGCGCGGCGACTTCGCGCGGCGCCGAGCGGAAGTATCGCGAGGCGCTGAAGGCGCAGCCCGACGACGTCGAGCTCCACTTCGGCCTCGGCTCGGTGCTGAGCCAGCTCGATCGTCGCGAGGCCGCGGCCGACGGAGTTCCGGTGGGTGGTTCAGCACGGCGCGTCCGGGACGCCCCGAGGTCGATTCGGCGCGTCGGTGGCTCGCCGAATCGGCGAGGCGGCGCCGGGACTCGGCGACGGCCGCCGCCGAGCCGGAGCCCACGCTCGCTGGGCAGCGCTCTCGGGCAAGCTCACCTGGCCGGGCCTGCCCGCCGACAAGCAGTTCGCCATCCGGATCGTCGTCGCGCGTGACGGCGAGGGCGCGATCCGAAGTCGGCTCGCACGAAGCTGAATGGCACCTTCAGCATCGCGGACCTTCCCGAAGGCGCGTACAAGCTGACGGGACTCGCCGGCCCCATCCGGGTCTGGAGCGACGTTCCGATCACCGTGACGCCCGGGCGCGAGACCACCGTCGATCTCAGTCCCGCCAACGCCATCGTCTCCGCGACCGAATTCCCGGCGCGGATTCGTTGATCGCAGCCGGCGACGATGCTCGCGTGGGCGTCCTCGCAACACGCCGACAAAACTTTGGGGCTTCCGAGGCCCTGCTCACGATAGTGATTAAGCCTCAGGGAGAACAATGGTGAAGCTGCCCTTCGGTCGCAAACGCACGGAGAGTTTCGGCCTCGACATCGGCTCGAGCGCGGTCAAGGCGGTGCAGCTCCGCGAGGCCGGCGACGGGTACGCGCTCCACGGGCTCGGCGTCGTGTCGCTGCCGCCCGACACCATCGCCGACGGCGCGATCAAGGACCCGCCCACGGTCATCGCGGCCATCAAGCGCGCGGTGGCCGACGCCGGCATCACGGCGCGCGAGGCGGTGATCGGCATCTGTGGCCGCGAGCTCATCATCAAGAAGATCGAGATCCCCGAGGTGCCGGCGAAGGAGCTCGCCGGCGCGATCCAGCTCGAGGCCGAGCACCACATTCCGTTCGCCGCCGACGAAGTGTTCCTCGACCATCACATCGTCGGCCGTCGCGGCAACGTCATGGATCTGATCCTCGTGGCCGTGAAGAAGGCGAAGGTGGTGGAGTACGCCGGCCTCGTGGAGGACGCGGGCCTGCTGCCCGTCGTCGTCGACGTCGACGGCTTCGCCATCGAGAACCAGTACGAGCTGAACGCCCTCGAGCGCGACGTGGAAGCCGTGGCCCTCATCGACATCGGGGCCACCGTGATGAAGACGAACGTGATGCGCGGCGGCGCCTCGATCTTCGCGCGCGACATCCCGTTCGGCGGCAATCGCTACACGGAGGCGATCGCGTCGGCGCTCTCGCTGTCCTTCGAGCAGGCGGAAGCCGCCAAGCTCGGCAACGGCGGCGATCCCGCGGCCATCGCGACGGCGGTGGAGTCGGTGTCGCGCGAGCTGGCGCTCGAGGTCCAGCGCACCTTCGACTACTTCGCGTCCACGGCAGAATCCGAGCGCATCGCCAAGATCGTGCTCTCCGGCGGCTGCGCGCAGCTTCCTGGGTTGACCGAGTACCTCACCTCCACGTGGGGCGTTCCCGTGGAGACGGCCCACCCCTTCAACCGCATCGACCCGGGCCGCTACGCCGACGACGTGACGGGGACCGCGCCTTCGCTCGCGGTCGCGGTCGGTCTGGCGCTGCGCCGGGCGGGAGACAAAACGTCGTGATCAGGATCAATCTCGCTCCGCCGATCGAGCGGCAAAACCTGCGCACGTTCCGGTTCCAGATGCCGGGCTTCAACAACCTCGGCGTCCTGTTCCTCGTCCTCTACGTGGCGGCGGTGAGCGGCATCACGATCTACTGGGCGCGGATGTACCAGGAGGAAGTGCGGCTCACCGACGAGATCGCGACGGCCGCCGCCGAGATGGAGCGCCTGAAGCCGATCACGACACAGGCGGCGAAGGTCAAGGACCAGCTCGCGGATCTGCAGAAGCGCGTCAACACCATCGAGGAGCTGACGAAGGATCAGGCCCGGTCGATCCGCGTCCTCAATGCGTTCTCGAACACCGTGCCGAACGACCTGTGGATCACGCGGATGGAGGAGAGGAGCAGCATGCTCAAGGTGAGTGGTACGGCGTTCTCCGCCCTCGCCGTCTCCGACCTCATGGCGAACCTTCGTGCGTCCGGGAAGTTCAAGGACATCGAGATGGTGGTGCACCGCCAGGATCTGACGAAATCCCCGCGCGTGGTGACGTTCGAGGTCACCTGCCGCTTCGAGAGCTGAGCCATGGCCATGCCGCTGTTCCTCGCCCCGATCACGAACGCGCCGCGCCCGCACAAGATCATCTTCGGCACGCTCGGCCTCGCCATCATCGGCGCCGCCGCCTGGTTCCTGGTCCTGTCGCCTCTCCAGGTCAGCGTGCAGGCGCTGACCGCCGAGAACGACAAGGTGCAGCTCGAGCTCATGCAGGCCCGCGCGATCGTCGCCGACGTGACGCGCTGGCGGAAGGAGATCGCCATCCTCGAGCGGACGCTGGTCGCCTTGACGGAGCGCCTGCCCAACGAGCGCGAGACGCCGCCGCTCTATCGCTCGGTGTCCGATGCCGCGTATCAGGCCGGGCTCTCGGTGGCGCTCTTCCAGCCGCGCGAGGCCCAGATCCGCGACTACTACGCCGAGATCCCGATCACGTTCACGGCCGAGGGCAGCTACCACCAGTTCGGAACGTTCTTCGAGCGGGTGGCGCGGCTGCCGCGCGTGGTCAACGTGGGCGATCTCAAGATCTCGGGCGTCGGCCCCAAGGACGCCAAGGACGCCAGGGACAAGGCCCTTCCCCCCGCCGGCTCGGTCCGCGGAGAAGTCGTGTTCGCCACCTACATGTATCGACCGGTCGGGTCGCCGCCGGCGCCCAAGCCGGGCGCTCCGGCGCAGCGGCGGCGGCGGCCGCCCCTGCCGCCAAGCCCGCGGGGACCAAGTGATGCGCGCCCTCGTGCGTGTCGCGGGGTACGCCGGCATCGCGTTGACGGTGAGCGCGTGCGGAGGGCCTGCCGCGCCGGCGCTCCCGCCGAAGGCCGCCACGGCCGCGGCGCCGACGGTCCCGAATCCGAAGGCGCCCGTCGACGCGGCCCGGACGGCGGCGGCCGCCGCGACCGCGGCGTCGACCACGCAGCAGGCCGCCGTCGCCGACGCCAAGCCGGAGACGGTGCCCGCGCCGACGCCCGGTGTGGTGGCCGCCACGACGGCCGCGGCGGCCCTGACTCCCACCGCGCCGAAGTACGACAGCGCGGGAAAACGGGATCCGTTCGAGTCGCTGGAATCGCGGCTCGGGTCGGATCGCTCGTCCGTCACGACCGCAAGGCTCACCGGCGTTATCCACAGCGGCGGTCTCGCCCTTGCGCTCGTCGAAACATCCGATGGGATTGGCTACATCCTGAAGCCGGGGGACACCCTCGCCGACGGCCGGCTGGTGGAAATCGGCCCGAGCGCGGCGGTGTTCAGCATCACACCCAAACCCGGTACGACGCTCAACAGGGTGGTGCTCAAACTGGCGAGTGACTAAATGATGAATCAGCGAGAGATCAGCATCCCGAAGCGCCTCATCGGACTCGTCGCGGTGATGTTGATCTGGGTGGCCGGCGCCGGCGCCGACACGACCGCGCGCCTCACCGACGTGAGCGTCAGCGCCAAGGACGACGCGACGAGCGTCACCGTGAAGACCGGCAGCGTGCCCAAGTACCACGCGTCGCTCATCGATCCGCGCCGGCTCGTGGTGGACTTCGAGGGCACGCAGTACGAGTGGCGGAAGACGCCGCTGCCGGGCGCGACGGATCTCATCAAGGAGATCCGCGGCAGCCAGTACCGCAAGGGCATCACCCGCCTGGTCATCGAGCTCGCGAAGCCCGCGAAGTTCACCATCACGGATGCGGGCGACGGCATCGTGATCGCGCTCGCCGGCAGCCCGTCGGCGCGCGTGGCGTCCGCGATCCCGGCCGCCCCCGCGAAGCCGACGCCGAAGATCGAGCCGGCCGCGCCGACCGCCCTCGCGCAGACGCCTCCCGGAGCCGCGCCCGACGCGCCCGCGCCGGCGACCCTGACGCCGCCGGTGGAGCCCGAGCCGGCCGCGCCGGCGCAGATCGCGAGCGCGGTGCCGGCGCCGAAGGCCGAGGAGACCACCAGGCCGGACGCGGCGTCGAAGCCGGACCCGTTCCGCGTCGCGCAGGCGCCCACGACGGCGCCGACGACACCGCCGGCGCCGCCGTCGAACTCGATCTCCGTCCACAACGGCCGCCGGCTGATCTCCCTCGATTTCAAGGACGCCGACGTCGTGAACCTGCTGCGCATCCTCGCCGCGGAGAGCGGCCGGAACATCGTGGTGGGCGAGGACGTGAAGGGCAAGATGTCGATCGCCCTCCGCAACGTTCCGTGGGAGCAGGCGCTCGACACCATCCTCGAGACGCGCGGATTGCAGAAGCTGGAGAGGGGCAACGTCCTCCGCATCGTCACCACGGAGCAGCTCACGAAAGAGCGCGAAGCGCAGGCCAAGGTGGTCGAGGCGAAGGTGAAGAGCGAGGCCGAGGCGCGCGCGAAGATGGCCGAGGCGCAGCTGAAGGAAGCGGAAGCGCTCCAGCGCAAGTACGCCTCCGAAGCCGCGGTGCGCGAGGCGGAGGCGCGCGGGCCGCTGCGCGAGGAGACGATCCGGCTGTCGTACGCCGACCCCGAGGAAGTCGCCGAGACCCTCCAGGGCATCCTCGGCATTCCGAAGGAAGGCCAGAAGATCAACGGGACGCCGACGACGGGCGGGCCGCCGCCGATCGCGGAGCCGCCGTTCTCGGCGCTGTACGGCCAGCAGCAGGCCAGGGCCGCGTCCGGCCCCGGGCCCCGTGTCGGTCTCGCAGGACGTCGTCGCCAAGGGCCTCTCGATCCGGGCGCACAAGCCCACGCACACGCTCTTCCTGCGGCTCTACGCGGCGGATCTCGAGCGCATCAAGAAGCTGATCCGGGAGAGCTTCGACATCCCGCTGCCGCAGGTGAAGATCGAGGCGCGGATGGAGATCCTCGACCGCAACGCGCTCGAGCAGATCGGCATCATGTGGGGCGGTGGCGCGGTCGGTCGCAGCGGCTCGCTCGCGCTCGTCGGCCAGGGCTTCCAGTCCGCCACGAACCTCGGCCAGACCGTCGCGGCCGCGCCCGGCATCGCCCTCCCCGACGGGACGTTCCTCCTCGATCGCACCAGCGTCGCGCCGCCCGCGGGCGCTGGGCCAGCCGAACAAGGATGCGACCCTCTCGAGCTTCCTGCCCGTCAGCGCGGCGACCGGCCTTCCGCTCGGCGGCAACCTCATCAACCTGCCGATCAGCGCGCTGCCCAACGCGGGCCCGCTGCCCGGCGCCGGGCTGGCCTTCGGCATCATCGCCTCGAAGTTCAACGTGAACCTGGCGCTGCAGGCGCTGTCCGAGCAGGGCAAGACGCGCACGCTGGCCCGGCCGGAGATCGTCACCGTCGAGAACAACAAGGCGACGATGTCGCTCGGTGAAGAGATCCCGTACGCGACCGTGAGCTCGGCGGGCACCCAGATCCAGTTCAAGGAAGCCCTGCTGAAGCTCGAGGTGACGCCGACCGTCATCCGCGAGGGCGACATCAACCGGATCAAGCTCACGGTGATCGTGGAGAACAACTCGCGCGGCACCGTCGTCAACCTCGGCAACTCGGGGAACCCGCCGGCCATCAACAAGCGCAAGGCGGAGACCCAGGTGCTCGTGCGCGAGGGCGAGCGGCTCGTGGTCGGCGGCGTGGCGACGTCGACCGACTCGAACACGGTCCGCAAGGTCCCGCTCTTCGGCGACATCCCGGTCCTCGGCTGGCTGTTCAAGCAGAAGGAAGTGTTCGAGCAGGGCCGGGAGCTCGTCGTGTTCGTGACCCCGAGCGTCATCCGCCAGACGGGCGGCGCCCCGGCGTCGAGGTAGCACGGGACTGTCCGCGGGACCGCCGTTCAGCAGCGCCGGCATGCTAAGCTGACGGCGTCCATTGCTGATTCCCGTTCATCTCGGCGCGCGGTCGTACACCATCGTCGTCCAGCGGGGCGCCCTGGCGACCGTGGGCGTGCAGCTGCGCGCCCTCGGCGTCGGCGGCCGGGCGGCGCTCTTCACCGACAAGACCATCGCGCGCCTGTACGCCAAGCCCGTCATCGAGAGCCTGAGCACGGCCGGCTTCAACGTGACCACCGTGGAGCTGCCGGACGGCGAAGCGGCCAAGACGCTCACGGTGGCCTCGCAGCGGGTGGGATGCCTGCGTCGCCGCCCGCCTCGACCGGAGCTCCACCATCCTGGCCCTCGGCGGCGGCGCCGTCGGCGACCTCGCGGGGTTCGTGTCGGCCACCTACATGCGTGGCACCAACTTCGTCCAGCTCCCCACCACGGTGCTCGCGCAGGTCGACGCCTCGAGCGGCGGCAAGACCGCCATCGACCATCCCAAGGGCAAGAACATGATCGGCGCGTTCCACCAGCCGCGGCTCGTGGTGGTGGACACGGCGACGGCCGATAGCCTGCCCGCGCGCGAGTATCGATCGGGCCTGGCCGAGGTGGTGAAGCACGGGATCGTGCTCGACGCCCCGTACTTCGACGACGTCGAGGCGTCCGCGGAGGCGCTCGCGGCGCGCGAGCCGGCCACCGTCGATCGGATCATCGCCGGCTCGTGCCGGCTGAAGGCCGCCGTGGTCGAGCGCGACGAGCGCGAGAGCGACCTCCGCATGGTGCTGAACTACGGGCACACGATCGGCCACGCCATCGAGGCGGCGACGGGGTTCGAACAGCTCACGCACGGCGAGGCCGTCGCGCTCGGGATCGTCGCGGAGGCGGCGCTCGCGGTGCGGCTCGGCGTGGCGTCTCCCGCCACGCGCGACCGCCAGGAGCGCCTGCTCGCCCGCCTGGGACTGCCGACGCAGCTCGCCTCCGTCGATCCGGGGCGCGTCCTCGACGCGATGGCCCACGACAAGAAAGGCCGCGACGGCCGCGTGCCCTTCGTGCTGGCGCCGGAGATCGGGCAGTTCAAGATCGTCGATGGCGTGAGCGCGGAGGACGTGCGAGCGGCGCTCGCGGAGATCACCGCGCGCCGATGACCGACGACGCGCTCGTTGCCGCCATCCGGCGCCACGAAGAGCGTCTCGCCCGCGATCCCGCCTCGCTGGCCTTCGCCCAGCTCGCCGACCTCTATCGCAAGGCGGGCCGGATGCAGGACGCCATCGCGCTCTGCCGTCAGG
Source organism: uncultured Candidatus Rokubacteria bacterium (assembly GCA_963707305.1). GTDB lineage: Bacteria > Methylomirabilota > Methylomirabilia > Rokubacteriales > CSP1-6 > VGLJ01. Next base: position 59,798 of record CAVPPZ010000012.1, on the reverse strand, counting down.
GACTCGACCGCTATCCGCAGTACACGACGGCGCGGCTGATCCTCGCCAAGGCGTGGCTCGCGGAAGACCGTCTCGACGAGGCCGCCGCCGAGCTCCGGATCGTCCTCGACCAGAACCCGAAGGACGTACAATGTTTACGCTTGGCCGCGGAGGTCGAGCGTCGCCAGGGCAACCTGGACGGCGCCGCCGATCACCTCGAGCGGGTCGTCAGGCTCGATCCGGGTGATCGCGAGTCCAAGGCGCTCCTGGGGTTCTTGCGGGCGGATCCGCAGGCCGACGGTGAAGGATCGGCGCTGGCGCGCGTCTTGCGGGACGACACGTTCGTCACCCTGACTTTCGGGACCGCCTGTCTCGAGCAGGGCTGCCTGGACGAGGCGGCCACCGTGTTCACGCGGCTCCTGAGGAAGGACGCCAACAACGCGCGCGCGCGCGAAGGGCTGGAGCAGGCGTTCCGCGCGCGCTCGAGACGGAAAGGGTAGCGATGCAGGTGTCGACCGCGGAATTCAAGAAGGGCCTCCGGATCGTGCTCGACGGACAGCCCTACCAGATCGTGGACTTCCAGCACGTCAAGCCCGGCAAGGGCGGCGCCTTCGTGCGCACCAAGCTCAAGCACATGCGCCAGGGCCGGGTGATCGACCACACGTACCGCTCCGGCGAGAAGGCCGAGCTCGTCGACTTCGAGGACAAGCACATGCAGTTCCTCTACAAGGACGAGCGCTATCACTTCATGGACATGGAGACGTACGAGCAGCTCTCGCTGTCCGCCGACGAGGTCGGGGACGCGCGCGAGTATCTCAAGGAGCAGATCGAGGTCGACGTCCTCTACATCGACGGCTCGCCGGCGGCGGTGGACCTGCCCAACTTCGTCGAGCTCGCGATCGCGAAGACCGACCCCGGCGTGCGCGGCGACACCGCGCAGGGCGGCAACAAGCCCGCCACGCTGGAGACCGGCGCGGTGGTCCAGGTGCCCCTCTTCCTCAACGAGGGCGACGTCGTGAAGGTGGATACGCGCTCCGGCGAGTACCTCGGCCGCGTCGCCGTGGCGGGCTGATGCCGGCACGCCGGCGCCCCAAGCCCGAGACGCCCGACGCCACCGACCTGGTGCGACAGCTCGGCGCGCTGCTGAACGAGCTGCAGCTCACGGAAGCCGAAGTGACGGTGGGCAACGTGCGCGCTCGCGTGCAGCGCGCGCCCGCGCCGGTGATGGCCGCGCCGCAGCGCGGCCGCGCCCTCGGCGATGCCCGGCGGCTTGCCGGACCAGGTCGTGATCGTGGAGCGGCCCGGCAACATGGCCACGATCGAAGCGCCGATGGTCGGCACCTTCTACCGCGCCAGCTCGCCCACCGCCGATCCCTACGTCCGCGAAGGCGACATGGTGAAGGAAGGCCAGATCGTCTGCATCATCGAGGCGATGAAGCTGATGAACGAGATCGAGGCCAAGGTGGCCGGCCGCGTCGCCAAGATCCTCACCGAGAACGGCCAGCCCGTCGAGTACGGGCAGCCGCTGTTCCTCATCGAGCCGACGAGGTAGCCCCTGTTCTCCAAGATCCTCATCGCCAACCGCGGTGAGATCGCCGTCCGCATCATCCGCACCTGCCGCGAGATGGGCGTGCGCACGGTCGTCGCGCACTCCAAGGTCGACACCCACTCGCTCGCGGTGCGCCTGGCCGACGAGTCGATCTGCATCGGGCCCGACGAGTCGCGCGGGAGCTACCTGAACATCCCCGCGATCATCTCGGCGGCCGAGCTCACCGACAGCGAAGCGATCCATCCCGGCTACGGGTTCCTCTCCGAGAACGCGGCGTTCGCCGAGGTCGTGCGCGCCTGCTCGCTCACCTTCATCGGTCCCTCCCCCGAAGCGATCCGGCTCATGGGCGACAAGGCGCAGGCGCGGCAGATCGCCAAGCAGGCGGGCGTGCCGGTGGTGCCGGGCAGCGCGGAGCCGCTGAAGACCGCGGAGGAGGCGGTGGCGCTCGCCGAGGAGATCGGCTTCCCGGTGATCTTCAAGGCCGCCGCCGGCGGCGGCGGGCGCGGGATGCGCATCGTGCACCAGCGCGCGGGCGCGGCGGAGACGTTCGCGGCGTGCCAGTCCGAGGCCGGCGCGGCCTTCGGCTCCTCCGAGATCTACTGCGAGAAGTTCATCGAGCGCGCGCGACACGTGGAGGTGCAGGTCCTCGGCGACCGCCACGGCATGCGGGTGCACCTCGGGGAGCGCGACTGCTCGGTGCAGCGCCGGCACCAGAAGCTCATCGAGGAATCGCCGGCGCCGTCGCTTTCCGCCGAGGCGCGCGCGGGCCTGCATCGCGCCGGGCTCGCCGCCGCCGCGGCGGTGAACTACACGAGCGCGGGCACGATCGAGTTCCTCGTCGACGACGACGGCAACTTCTACTTCATCGAGATGAACACGCGCATCCAGGTCGAGCACCCGGTGACCGAGATGGTGACCGGCCTCGATCTGATCAAGGAGCAGCTGCGCATCGCCGCGGGCGAGCGCCTCGGCTACGGCCAGGACGACGTCCGCTTCGCGGGCCACGCGATCGAGTGCCGCGTGAACGCCGAGAACCCCGTGACCTTCGCGCCGAGCGCGGGCCGCGTCACCGCGTGGCTGCCGCCGGGCGGACGCGAGGTGCGCGTGGACAGCCACCTGATGGCCGGCTACGCGGTGCCGCCCACCTACGACTCGCTGATCGCGAAGATCATCGTGCACGGGGAGGATCGCGCGGAGGCGCTCGCGCGGATGCGGCGCGCCCTGGGCGAGACGATGGTCGAGGGCGTGATGACGACGATCCCCTTCCTGCAGCGCGTGCTCGCGCACGACGCGTTCGTCGAGGGCCGCTTCACGAGCGCCGATTCCGCCGACCTCCTGCAGTGACGAGTCCGCGACTCTACGTCGTTTTGGACCGCACGGCCTCCGGCGGGCGTGACGCTGGAGGACATCCTCGCGGCCGCCCTCGCGGGCGGTGCCGAGATGATCCAGCTCCGCGACAAGACCCTGCCCTCGGGCACGCTGCTCCCTCTCGCACAGCGGCTCCGCGCGCGCTGCCGGGCCGCGCGCGTGCCGTTCATCGTGAACGACCGCGTCGACCTCGCGGTGGCGGTCGACGCCGACGGCGTGCACCTGGGCCAGGACGACCTGCCGCCCGCGGCCGCCCGCGCGCTCATGAAGCCGGGCAAGATCCTGGGCCTCTCCACCCACAGCGAGGCGCAGGCGGCGGCGGCGCAGGCCGCGGGCGCGGACTACGTCGCGGTGGGCTCGATGTTCCCGACCGACGACCAAGCCCGAGTTCCAGCTCGTCGGGCCCGCGCTGGCGCGCCGGGTCCGTCCGCTCGTGCGCGTGCCCTTGATCGGCATCGGCGGGATCACGCCGGACAACGCCGGCCAGGTGATCGCCGCGGGCTGCGACGGCGTCGCGGTGATCTCGGCGGTCGGCGCGGCGGCGGATCCCGCGGCCGCCGCCCGGCGTTTCATGGACGCGATCGATGCCGCACGGCGCGACAGATCCCCGTCATGAGGACCATCCGAACGGCGCAGGCGACGCCCTACGCCGGCACGTAAGCAAGGTCCAGTTCCGTCGCGATCGCGGCGAGGCGCCTGTCGCGGGTCCAGAGATGTGCCGGAGCGGCGAGCGCGACGGATGCGAGCAGATGCACGTCGATGAACCCGATGCCACGCCCCATCAGGGCACGCCGCTCGATGAAGGCCAGCGCTTCGGCGTGTGTCGCCGTCGGTACCGACGGCAGCCGGCCCAGCAGGTCGAGCACTTCACGTCGGTTCTGCAGCGTCCCGCACGCCAGCTCGCCGATGACGAAGGGGTGCGCCAGCACACGACCTGCCATGAGCGCGGCGGTGAGCGCCTCGCTCCCGGAGCGAAGGTGGTCGACCCAGACCGACGTATCGACCAGGATCACCGGCTACTCGATCCCCTGGGACGGCGGCGGCGGGGCGCCCTGAGCGACCGTTCGGTCGCCCCGAGCCGGGCCAGGCGCCGGGCGCTCTCGCGCTCGATCAGCGCGCGTAGTCCCTCGTGGATCAGGGCCGTCCGCTCCGTCATGCCCGTGAGACGCTGGGCCTCGCTGAGCAACTCGTCGTCGAGATTGAACGTGGTCCGCATCACACTCTCCTGATCGTATGCATCGAACGTACATCAAGTGATGATCACTGTCACCGGCTTCCCCGGCGGCGCGGGCGCGGGGCGCGCCGGAGAGGCCGGCGCCGATCCCGATTCCGTCGCGCCCGCCTCTATTCTTGCTCAGTGAGAGGCGACGGCTATAATGTCGCCCAAATTGAGCGCCCAGGCCCCTCGAAGGACTCGCAGGTCCCCTTAGGAGGACACGCATGACTGGCAAAACGGCTCGAATCCTGTCCGCACTCCTGCTCGTGGCCGCCGTCGCGCTGGTCTCGGTGCCGATCGCCGGCGACGCGCAGGGCAAAGGCACGATCAAGATCGCGACGCAGAGCCCGCTGTCCGGCGGCCAGTCCGCGCTCGGCGAGGGCATCAAGCTCGGCACCGAGCTCGCCGTCGAGAAGTTCAAGGGCAACCTCGAGAAGGCCGGCTTCAAGGTCCAGCTCGTGCCGTTCGACGATCAGGCCAAGCCGGACGTCGGCGTCGCCAACGCGAAGAACATCATCGCCGACAAGGACATCATGGTCGTGATCGGCCACCTGAACTCCGGCGTGGCCATCCCCTCGTCCGAGGTCTACAAGGAAGTGAACCTGGCGATGATCTCGCCGGCGAACACCAACGAGAAGGTCACCGACCGCGGCTACCCGAACGTGAACCGGGTGTGCGGCCGTGACGACGTGCAGGGCGCGGTCGGCGCCGAGTTCGCCTCGACCGGCCTGAAGGCGAAGACCGTCTACATCATCCACGACAAGACGACCTACGGGCAGGGCGTGGCCGAGGCGTTCAAGGCCGACGTCGAGAAGAAGGGCGCCAAGGTCGTGGCGTTCGAGGGCACCGAGGAGAAGTCGAACTTCGACCCGATCGTGACGCCCATCAAGGCCAAGAACCCCGATCTCGTCTACTTCGGCGGCATCTACGACCAGGGCGCGCCGTTCTTCAAGCAGGCGCGCGAGAAGGGCGTGAAGTCGAAGTTCCTCGGGCCGGACGGCATGGACTCGTCGGATCTCACGAAGATCGGCGGCAAGGCGGTGGTCGGCATGTACTACACCACGGCCGCCGCGCCCGACCTCGAGCGCGGGCGCCAAGCAGTTCGTCGAGGAGTTCAAGAAGAAGTTCAAGAAGAACCCGGAGCCGTACGCGGCGGAGTCGTACGTGGCCACGGCCATCGCGTTCAAGGCGCTGGAGAGCGCGACGGCGGGCGGCAAGGCGCCGACGCGCGACGCGGTCACGGCGGCGATCCGCAAGGTGAAGTACAGCGGCCTGACCGGCGCCATCGAGTTCGACGACAAGGGCGACCCGAAGAAGGCGACCTACTACGTGCTGCAGGTCGCCAACGAGAACCCGGAGAAGTGGTCCGAGAACAAGGAAGCGAAGCGCCTCGCCATCGCCGCTCCCGCGGCGAAGAAGTAACGCGTAACCCGGCGGGCGGCGGCTGACCGCCGCCGCCCGCCACGCCCGCCGTCATGGAGTTCGACCTCCTCCTCGGGATCCTGCCCCAGGTCGTCATCGATGGGCTGATCCTCGGCTTCATGTACGCGCTCATCGCGCTCGGCTACACGATGGTCTACGGCGTGCTGCAGTTCATCAACTTCGCGCACTCCGAGGTGTTCATCGTCGGGGCGTTCGTCGGCGTCGAGGTCATGCTCACGCTCAAGGGGGCGGGCCTCCTCGACAGCCTGCCGTGGGTGCTCGTGCTGCTCATCGTGCTGGTGGCCGGCATGATCGGCAGCGGATTCCTCGCCTTCGCGGTGGAGCGCGTGGCGTACCGTCCGCTCCGGCACGCGCCCCGGCTCATCCCGCTCATCTCGGCCATCGGCGTCTCGTTCTTCCTGCAGGACGCGATCCGTCTGTTCGAGTCGGTGTGGCGCAACGCGTTCAACCTCGTCTATCCGACCATCGACGCCCTCAACGAGCGCTTCGAGCTGACGGCGACCATCGACGTGTCCGTGAAGTCGCTCGTGGTCATCGTGGCCGCGCTCCTCATGCTGTGGGCGCTGCACGTGCTCGTGAACCGCACCAAGATCGGCACGGCCATCCGGGCGGTGGCGGAGGACCAGGCGGCGGCGAGCCTGATGGGCATCAACGTGAACCGGATCATCTCGCTCACGTTCGTCATCGGCGGCGCCATGGGCGGCGCGGCGGGCGTGCTGTTCGGCGTGCAATACGGACTGATCAATCCGTATACCGGATTCATCCCGGGATTGAAGGCGTTCACGGCGGCCGTGCTGGGCGGCATCGGCAACATCCCGGGCGCGATGGTCGGCGGGCTCGTGCTCGGGCTGCTCGAGGCCTTCGCCGCGTCCTATCTCTCGCTGCTGACGGGCGGCGCGTTCGGCGCGGAGTACAAGGACATCTTCGCGTTCTCGATCCTGATCCTGATCCTGATCTTCCGGCCCAAGGGCCTCCTCGGCGAGGTCGTGCGAGAGCGCGCGTGATCCGCCGGCCGATGGTCGCCATCCCGCTCGCGGTGGCGCTCCTCATCGTCTCCGGCGTGGCGGTGGCCTCGTTCCCGCGGTCGATCCTGGCCTTCCTCCTCTTCCAGGCGTCGATCCTCTTCATCTATCTCGCTCCCATGCCCTCGTGGTTCCGCGGCGTGATGCTCGGCGTGGCGCTGCTCGTGATGATGCCGATCATCGGCGCCTCCAACGTCTACTACCTCGAAGTCGCCACGCAGGTCGGCATCTTCGCGGCGCTGGCGCTCGGCCTCAACATCGTCGTCGGGCTCGCGGGGCTCCTCGACCTGGGCTACGTCGCGTTCTTCGCGGTGGGCGCGTACTCGTGGGCCATCTTCGGCTCGCCGCAGGCCAACCAGATCTTCGGGGGCGGCTTCCCGCTCTCCCCCGGATGGTTCTTCGTGTTCCTCTTCGTCGGGCTCGCCGTCGCGGCGCTCGCGGGCGTGCTGCTCGGCCTGCCGGTCCTCCGGCTGCACGGCGACTACCTCGCGATCGTCACGCTGGGGTTCGGCGAGGTCATTCGCGTGCTCGCCAACAACCTCGACAAGCCGATCAACCTCACGAACGGGCCGAAGGGCATCACGCCCATCACCCGGCCGCCGGTGCCGTTCGGCCTGCCGTACGCGGAGTTCACCTACTTCCTCGTGCTGCTCATCGTGGTCGCCGTGATCGTGGTGAACCGCCGGCTGGAGGACTCGCACATCGGCCGCGCGTGGGAGGCGATCCGGGAGGACGACGTGGCCGCGCAGGCGATGGGCGTGCCGCTCGTCCGCGCGAAGCTGCTCGCGTTCGCGTGCGGCGCGTCGTTCGCGGGCGTGATGGGCGTGGTGTTCTCGGCCAAGCAGGTCTTCATCAACCCGGAGTCGTTCACGTTCCTCGAATCGATCGGCGTGCTCGCCATGGTGATCCTGGGCGGGATGGGATCGATCCCGGGCGCGGTGCTGGGCGCGACCGTCGTCACCGTGCTGAACCTCCAGGTGCTGAAGGGGTTCAGCCTCTGGCTCAACGAGCTGAAGAACGCGGGCGTGGCGATCTTCGGCTTCCCGCTCGCCAGCCTGCCGACGCAGTTCGAGCCCGCGAAGTACGAGCGGATGATCTTCGGCATCATCCTCGTGCTGATGATGATCTTCCGCCCGCAGGGCATCCTGCCCGCGCGCCGCCGGCAGCGCGAGATCGAAATCGACTGAAGCGACGGCTCCGGAGCGGGCGGGCGTCCCGCCCGCGGGCCGGCGACGGTCGTGACGAGCCTCTTTCACCGCCACCGGCGTCACCAAGCGGTTCGGCGGCCTCGTCGCCCTCAAGGACGTCGACTTCACGCTGGACGGGCGGCATCGCCGCGATCATCGGGCCCAACGGCGCGGGCAAGACGACGCTCTTCAACTGCTTCACCGGGCTCTACACGCCCGACGCCGGCGACGTGCGATTCGAGGACCAGTCGCTCGCCGGCCGCACGCCCGACGAGATCACCGCGCTCGGCGTGTGCCGCACGTTCCAGAACATCCGGCTCTTCAAGGCGATGACCGCGATCGAGAACGTGCTCGTGGGCATGCACGCGCGCATCAAGCTCGGGCTCTGGGACGTCCTCGCGCGCGGGCCGCGCTTCCGCGCCCGCGAGGGCGACGCCTGGCGCGCCGCGCGGACGCTGCTCGAGCGCGTGGGCCTCGGCGCCCATCTGCACACGGAGGCCCGTCACCTGCCCTACGGCGATCAGCGCCGGCTCGAGCTGGCGCGCGCCCTCGCGTCCAGGCCGCGCGTGCTCCTGCTCGACGAGCCGACGGCGGGGATGACCGGCGCCGAATCACGCCAGCTCATGGGTCTGCTGCGCGGGCTCGTGGCGGACTTCGAGCTCGGGATCGTCCTGATCGAGCACAACATGCGCGTCGTCATGGAGGTGTCGGACCGCGTGACCGTGCTGGATCACGGCGAGAAGATCGCGGAGGGCACGCCGCGCGAGGTCCAGACCAACGCGCGCGTCATCGAAGCCTACCTCGGACGTCGCGGAGCGGGCAGTGCTGCGCCTTGACGACGTCCACGTCGCCTACGGCGAGATCCCCGCGCTCAAGGGCATCGCGCTCGAGGTGCGACAGGGCGAGATCGTGGCGCTGCTCGGCAACAACGGCGCCGGCAAGACCACGACGTTGCGGACGATCTCGGGGCTGCTCGTCCCCACGCGAGGCTCGGTCACGCTGGAAGGCGAGTCCGCTCGCCGGCGTCGCCCCGCACAGCGTGGTGCTGCCGCGGCATCGCGCACGTCCCCGAGGGACGCCGCATCTTCAACCGCCTGACCGTGCGCGAGAACCTCATGATGGGCGCGTACACGCGCAGCGACACGGCGGTGATCGCGAGCGATCTCGAGCGCGTGTTCGCGCTGTTCCCGCGCCTGGAAGAACGGGTCACGCAGGTCGCCGGCACGCTCTCGGGCGGCGAGCAGCAGATGCTCGCGATCGGCCGCGCGCTGATGGCGCGTCCGCGCCTGCTCCTGCTCGACGAGCCGAGCATGGGGCTGGCGCCGGTGCTCGTCGAGCAGATCTTCGACACCGTGCGCGACATCAACCGGCAGGGCACCACGATCCTGCTCGTGGAGCAGAACGCCGCCATGGCGCTCGGGGTGGCCCAGCGCGGCTATGTCATCGAGACGGGTACCATCGTCCTGAGCGGCACGGCCGCGGAGCTCGCGGACAATCCCGAGGTCCGCCGCGCGTATCTCGGAGAGTGAGGAGAAACCATGCAGGGTCTCTACTGGGACGACCACAAGATCGGCGCCACCTACCAGACGCTCGGGCGCACGGTCTCCGAGACCGATATCGTCAACTTCGTCAATGCCGTCGGCCTCATCGAACCGCTCTTCATGGACATGGAGTACGTGAAGAAGGAGTCGGTGTTCGGCGGCCGCGCGGCGCCGGGCACGCTCACGTTCGCGCTGTCCGAGGGGCTCGTCATCCAGACGGGGCTGATCCACGGGGTCGCCATGGCCTGGCTCGGCGGCGAGGTGAAGGTCGTTGCGCCCGTGCTGGCCGGCGACACCATCCGCGTCGAGGTCGAGATCGCCGACAAGCGCGAGACGAAGAAGACGGACCGCGGGATCGTCACGTACAAGCACCGCGTGTTCAACCAGCGGGGCGAGACCGTGATGGAGCTGAAGCTGCAGCGCATGATCCGGCGCAAGCCCACGAGCTGACGTGCTCGTCCTCGGCCGCGCCGACGTCGAGGCGCTGCTCGAGCCCCGCGCGCTCATCGACGCGCTCGCGCACGGCTTCGCCGAGTACGCGGCGGGGCGCGCGCACGTCCCGCCGCGCGCCGTCGTCCCGGTCAGCGACGACGGGGTGCTCCTGCTGATGCCGGCCTCCGCGTCCGCCGACGGCGGGCTCGCGCTCGGCACGAAGCTCGTCACGCTCTACACCGGCAACCAGGCGCGCGGCGTGCCGACGATCCACGGCACGTACGTGCTGATGGACGGCCGGACCGGCGTCCCGCTCGCGTTCATGGACGCCGGCTTCCTCACCGGGCTCCGCACCGGCGCCACGTCGGCGCTCGCCGCGCGCTACCTCGCGCGCCGGGACGCGAGGACGCTCGTCTGCTTCGGCGCCGGCGTGCAGGCCGGCTTCCAGCTGCAGTGCCTCACCGTGGAGCTGCCCATCGAGCGCATCGAGGTGATCGGACGCGATCCCTCGCGCGCGCGCCGATTCGCGGAGGCGTGGACCGCGAAGCTCGGGCTCCCGGTCACGCTGGCCACCGATCCGGACACGGCGATCGCACGTGCCGACGTCATCACCTGCGCGACGACGGCGACGACGCCGCTGTTCGACGGACGCCGCCTCGCGGCCGGCGTGCACGTGGACGCCGTCGGCACCTTCCAGCCGACGGCGCGTGAGCTCGACAGCGAGACCATCCGCCGCGCGCGCGTGATCGTTGACCAGCCCGGTACCGTGGACGGTGCGGGCGACCTCGCGATCCCGATCAAGGACGGCGTGATCGCGCGCAGCCACGTGGCCGGCACGCTCGCGGACGTCGTGAGCGGCACGGTGGCCGGCCGCACGCGGCCGGATGAGATCACGGTCTTCAAGTCGGAAGGCTTCGCGCTCGAAGACCTCGTGGCGGCGCGCCTCGCGTACACGGCGGCACGCGCGCGAGGGCTCGGTCACGAGATCGGTTTCTGACACACGCGAGAGGAGACACAGCATGAAGCGAGTGCTCTCGATGGTGGGGGCGACGTTGCTGGCCGTGGCCGCACTGCCGATCCAGGCGCAGGCCGACGTGATGAACTTCAAGCTGCTGACCCGGTACTCCCAGGCGAGCTTCCGCAGCGACGCTCCCCTGGAGACGTTCGTCGGCACCTCCGCGCTGGAGGGCATTCAGGGCACGCTGAGCGTCGATCCGGCCAAGCCCCAGGAGGGCAAGGCGACGGTGAAGGTCGACATGAACCGCGTGACGACCGGCATCGAGAAGCGCGACGCCGACATGCGGGGCAAGCCGTACCTCGAGACGGACGTCGACGCCAACCGCTGGGTGACGTTCGAGGTGCAGCGCGTGGAGATCGTGGGACCGCTCGTGTCCGGCAAGGAGACGCCGGCCAAGGTCCACGGCCTCCTCACCATCAAGCAGAAGGCCGTGCAGAAGACTGCCGACGCGACCGTCACGTACCTGAAGCTCACCCCGGAGCAGGTCGAGCAGCAGAAGCGCTTCGGCTTCACCGGCGACAACGTGAAGATCAAGACCAAGCTCCAGACCACCTTCACGGACCACGGCATCCAGGTGCCGCAGCTCTTGTTCCTGAAGGTCGCCAACCAGCTCGAGCTCAGCGCCGACCTCGTCTTCGTGCGCGAGTAGCGCGGGTCTCGCGCGCCGGGCCTCGCGGACCAGCGTGATACGATCCGGCGTGCGCATCGCGTTCGGTGAGGAGGAAGCTTGACGAACGGCCGCATCGTCCAGATCAGCGTTTCCAACGGCGGCGTCCCGAAGACGGCGGTGCCGGCCGCGCGCATCACCGACGGACGGGGTCGAGGGCGACCGCCAGCGCAACCTCGAGCATCACGGCGGCCCCGATCGCGCCGTCTGCCTGTTCTCGATGGAGCGCATCCGCGACCTCCAGCACGAGGGCCACGGCATCGTGCCCGGCGGCGTCGGCGAGAACGTGACCGTGGAAGGCATCGACTGGGACACCGTCACGCCGAACAGTCGCCTCCAGCTCGGCGACGACGTCGTGCTGGAGGTCACGCGCTACACCTCGCCGTGCATCAACATCAAGGGCTCGTTCGTCGACGGCAACTTCGCGCGCATCTCGCAGAAGCGCCACGCCGGGTGGAGCCGCGTCTACGCGCGCGTGCTGGCGCCCGGCACCGTGCGTGCGGGCGACCCGGTCCGCGTGCTGGCGCCGGACGCCGCGGAGGCGAGCCGCTGACCATGGCCGATCTCGACGAGCTCCTCAAGCGCCAGGTCGCACGCTTCATCGACCGCAAGCCCGACTGGGACGCGTTCGCCGACGCGCGCGTGGACGGCTACCGCCGCGCGCAGCATCGCTTCATCGGCGCGGGCGGCTCCGGCAAGCACGGCGGCACCGACTTCATCCCGGCCGACGCACTTCACGCTGAGCATCATGTTCGTGCCGCCGGGCCAGGGCAACGCCGCGCACACGCACGAGGTCGAGGAGATCTTCTTCATCCTGCAGGGCAAGGTGAAGGTCTTCTTCGAGGACGGCGCCGGCCAGCGCGTCGAGACCGTGCTCGGGCCAGTGGGACTGCGTCTCGTGCCCGGCGAACGTGATCCACGGCTACGAGAACGTCGGTCTCGAGCCCGCCTACCTGCAAGTGATGCTCGGCGCGGCGAAGCCCCGAGCTCATGGGCTACGTCGACGAGGATCTCGCCGCGCCGCCGCGACGAGCATCTGAAGTCGCCCGCGCGGTGACCTCGCTCGTCGGCGCCGCGGTCAAGCGCAAGGAAGACGCGCGGCTCGTCGCCGGCCAGCGGCCGCTATCTCGACGACCTCCGCCTGCCCGGGACTGCTCCACCTGGTCGTCGTGCGCAGCCCGCACGCGCACGCCGACGTCACGCGCATCGACGCGCGCGCGGCGCCGCGCGATCGACGGCGTGGTCGCGGTGCTCACGCGCGCCGAGCTGCCGGAGCTCGCCGGCTCGGTGCCGCCGCTCGTCCGCGAGCCGAAGCGCCGCGCCGTACCACCATCCGGTGCTGGCCGGCCGGATCGCGTCCGTCACGTCGGCGAGGCGGTCGCGGTCGTCGTGGCCGTCGATCCCTATCGCGCCGCCGACGGCGCGGCGGCGGTGACGGTCGAGTACGCGCCGCTCCCCGCCGCCACGCGCGCGGCCACCGCCGTGGCGGCGACCGACGGTCCAGCCGGACTGGCCCGACAACCTCTTCTGCACGAGGACGTCCGCCGTCGGCGACGTCGCGCGCGGCTTCGCGGAGGCCGCCGTCGTCGAGCGGCTGCGTCTCACCTATCCGCGCGTCGCCGGCACGCCGATCGAGCCGCGCGGTGTGATCGCGCAGCCCGAGGCCGCGGGCGGCCTCACCGTGTGGACGTCGACGCAGGTGCCGTTCGGCGTGCGCGCCGCGATCGCCAGCGTGCTCGGCCTGCCGGAGGAGCGCGTGCGCGTGATCGCGCCCGAGATCGGCGGCGGCTTCGGCGTCAAGGGCCACGTCTATCCCGAGGACGTGCTGATCCCCGCCGTCGCCCGCCTGCTGGGCCGCCCCGTGAAGTGGGTGGAGACGCGCACGCGAGCACCTGCTCACCGCCGCCGCCGATCGCGACCAGGAGCACGACGCGCGCATCGGCATCGCGGCCGACGGCACGATCACCGCGATCGAGACGCGGTTCACGCGCGACCACGGCGCGTTCCCGACGCTGGGCGAGGCCATCACGCTCAACACCATCAATCACCTGCCCGGCCCGTACCGCGTGCCGCACTACCAGGCGACCGGCGAGAACGTCCTCACCCACAAGACGTTCCTCGCCGCCTATCGCGGCGCGGGACGTCCCGAGGCCGCGTTCGTGCTCGATCGACTGCTCGACCGCGCCGCGCGCGCGGGCGGCCACGATCCCGTCGAGCTGCGCCGGCGCAACCTCGTCCGGCGCGCGGAGATGCCGTACGCCTCGGGCCTCAGCTATCGCGACGGCGTGCCGATCAGCTACGACCCCGCCGACTACGTGGCCGCCTTCGACACGATGATCGAGCGCCTCGACTACGCGGCGTGGCGCAAGGAGCAGGCGGCCCGCCGCGGCACCACGCGGCCGATCGGCATCGGCGTCTCCGCGTACGTCGAGGGCACCGGCCTCGGCCCGTTCGAGGGCGCGGACGTCCGCATCGATCGGAGCGGCAAGGTCTTCGTCTACCTCGGCGTGTCGCAGCAGGGCCAGGGCCACGAGACGCGTCTTCGCGCAGATCTGCGCCGAGCACCTCGGCGTGTCGATCGACGACGTGGTGGTCGCGGGCGGCGACACGCAGCTCGTCGGCTACGGCATGGGCACGATCGCGAGCCGCGTGGCGGCGGTGGCCGGGCCCGGCGGTGGCGCAGGCGGCGGGCGAGGTGGCGGACAAGACGCGGCGGGTGGCCGCCGAGCTGTTCGAGTGCGCGGCCGAGGACGTCGTGCTGCGCGCCGGCCACGCGGAGGTGCGCGGCGCGCCGGATCGTCGCCTCCCGTTCGCGCGGCTCGCGCGCGCGGCGCTGCGCAGCCGCGCGTCCGCGGTGGCGGGCGGCGCGCCGGGCCTGAGCGCGTGCGCGTTCTTCTATCCGGGCTCGGTGACGTGGGCGTTCGGCGGCCAGGCGGTCGTGGTCGAGGTGGACGTCGAGACGGGCGTGGTGACGCTGCTCCGCTGCGTGGCCGTGCACGACTGCGGCCGCCCGATCAACCCGATGATCGTCGAGGGCCAGCTCCACGGCGGCATCGCGCAGGGCATCGGCAGCGCGCTCTACGAGGAGCTGGTCTACGACGACGCGGGCCAGCTCCTCACCGGCGACGTTCATGGACTACTGCCCGCCGCGCGCGGACTCAGATCCCGCCGCTCGACGTGACGTCGCTCGACTACCCGTCGACGGTGAACCCGCTCGGCATCAAGGGCGTGGGCGAGAGCGGCATCATCGCGGGCGCGGCGGCGATCGGCGGCGCGGTGGAGGATGCGCTGGCGAGCGGGGCGTCGTGGTCACGCGCGTGCCGCTGACGCCGGCGCGAGTGTTCGAGATGCTCCGCACGGCAGGTCGAACGCCGCGCCTCGGACAGGAGATGTGAAGACGCCGATCGTCAGCGAACTGCCGGTCGTGTCGGTCGCCGAGACACTCGCTGGCGGGCTCGGAATCGTCGATCTCTGGTACTGGTGTGACGACAACATCGGTGTTCTGCTGCCCGCCGCCCACGCGGGCGCTCATGACCGATGACGAACGGGTCCGGTACGAGGGCTTCAGATTCGAGCGCGACCGCCGGCTGTTCCTGGCCACTCGGGTGCTGGTGCGGACGGTGCTGAGTCACTATGCGCCCGTGACCTCCGCCGACTGGCGCTTCGCCACCGGCGCCCACGGCAAACCGTACGTCGCGCATCCGCGGTTGACGCGGCCGATTCACTTCAACGTCTCCCACACCCCCGGGCTGGTGGCCTGCGTGGTGAGCGTCGTCCACGAGGCGGTCGGCGTCGACGTCGAGCGCTCGCACGCGCTGGCCGCCGCGATGCCCGTGGCCGAGCGCTATTTCGCGGCGCATCCGAGGTCCAGGCCCTCCGAGCGCTCCCCGCGGCCGATCAGCCTGCGGCGTTTCGTCGCCTGCTGGACGTTGAAGGAAAGCTACATCAAGGCCCGCGGTCTCGGCCTGACGCTGCCGCTCGACCAGTGCGCGTTCCGCGTCGACGTGGGCCCGATCGAGGTCGACTTCGAATTTCGCCACGGCTGGCCGACGACCCGACCCGCTGGCGATTCTCGCTGCTCGACCATGTCGCCGCAGCACGTCCTCGCCGTTGGCGTCGACACCGGCGGCGCTGCCGCTCTCGTTGCGTGTCGCCCCGAACGTCGATCGCGGCGGCTAGCCTCACCGGCGCCCCGCTTGCCATCGGATTCCTTGTCGAAGATCATGGGACGCGCGGGTTGACGCGGGTCAGTCATGGACTTCGACACGCTCCTCACGAAGGTGATCGATCTGCTCCGTCGCGAGGAGCGCGTGTCCTATCGCGCGCTGAAGGTCCGCTTCCAGATCGATGACGACGTCCTCGAGGCGCTCAAGGACGAGATCATCGACGCCAAGCGGCTGGCTGTCGACGAGAACCGCAAACTGCTCGTCTGGACTGCGACCGCCGCCGGCGCGCCCGTCACGGAGATCCCGCTGCCGGCGAGGCGCGAAGAACGCCGCCAGCTGACCGTCCTCTTCTGCGACCTGGTCGAATCGACGGCGCTGTCGACGCGCCTCCGGGCCGAGGATTACGGCAAGGTGGTGCGCGCCTACCAGGCCACCTGCACCGAGGTCGTGCACCGGTTCGAAGGCCACGTTGCGCAATATCTTGGTGACGGTCTCCTCGTCTACCACGGGTATCCGCAGGCGCACGAGGACGACGCTCAGCGGGCCGTGCACACCGGGCTCGGGATCATCGACGCCGTCGGGGCCCTGAACATCACGCTGGAGACGCGCTACGGAGTCCGGATCGCCGTCCGGATCGGTATTCACACGGGTCCCGTGATCGTGGGCCAAATAGGTGACGGCGCTCAGCGAGAGGATCTCGCGCTCGGCGAGACACCCAACATCGCTGCGAAGATCCAGGCGCTGACCGCCGCCGACACCGTCGCGATCAGCGAAGCGACGTATCGGCTGACCGAGGGCTATTTCGTCTCCGAGAATCTCGGTGAGCAGGCCTTCCAGGCCGGTGTCCCGCCCCTGCGCCTCTACCGAGTCCTCGATGGCAGCGAAGCACACACGCGCTGGGAGGTCGCGCTCAGCGCCGGCGTGGCGCCCCTGGTAGATCGCGAGGAAGAGCTGAAGCTGCTCGAACGCTGCTGGGAACGGATCCGTGACGGGCTCGGCCAGGTCGTGCTCCTGAGCGGCGAGGCAGGCATCGGCAAGTCGCGCCTGGTCGAAGCCTTGCGCGACCACGCGGCCCGCGAACCCTACACCCTCCTCACCTTCCGCTGCTCGCCCTACGCGACGCACAGCGCCTTCCATCCAGTCATCGACGCGATGCAGCGCTCGCTTCACTGGCGCCGCGACGACACGCCGGCCGACAGGCTCGCCAAGCTCGAACGGAGTGCTCGACCTCGCGCAGCCTCCCCCTCCCCGAAATCGTCCCGCTCTTCGCCTCGCTCCTGACGCTCCCGATTCCCGACAGCCGCTACGCGCAGCGCTCCCTGCCCCCGGCGGAACTGAAGCAGCAGACCCTCGAAGTCGCTCGTGAGCTGGCTCGTCGCCGAGACCGACCGACGGCCGGTGTGCGCAGTGGGGAAGACCTCCACTGGGCCGACCCGTCCACGCTCGAGCTGCTCGACTGCTCGTCGAGCGGTCCCACAGGCGCCAGTCATGCGCATGCTCACGCTGCTCGACCGCGCGGGTCGCAGTTCCAATCGCGCTGGGCCTCGAGCTCGGCGCTGACGCATATCACGCTGAGCCGCCTCAGCCAGCGTCACGTGGAAGCAGATGACCGCCCACATCACGAAGCGGCAAGCGCCTGCCATCCGAAGTGCTCCGGCAGGTGATCGTGAAGACCGATGGCGTCCCGCTCTTCGTCGAGGAACTGCTCAAGATGATCCTGGAATCCCGTCTGCTGCGGGAGACCGAAGACGGCTACGTCCTCGTCGGTCCGCTGCCGCCGCTCGCGATCCCGGCCACCCTCCGCGACTCGCTGATGGCGCGGCTGGATCGCCTGAGCGGCGCCCGCGAGGTGGCCCAGGTCTGCGCGGTGCTCGGCCGGGAGTTCAGCTACGAGCTGATTCACGCGGTGACCGAGATGGACGATGCGAAATTGCAAGAGGCGCTCAAGCAGCTCACGGCCGCCGAGCTGATTCACCAACGAGGTCGCCCTCCCCGGGCACGCTACATCTTCAAGCATTCACTCATTCAGGACATCGCCTACGAGTCGCTGCTCGAGAGCACGCTGCAGCAGCATCATCAGCGCATCGCCCAGGTGCTCGCCGAGCGGTTCCCGGACGTCGTCGAGTCCCAACCGGAACTGCTCGCGTACCACTACACGGCCGCGGGGTTGACCGAGCAGGCGATCCCGTGCTGGCGCCGTCCGGCGAGCGCGCCGCTGCCCGCCTGGGAAACGTCGAGGCCATCGGCCATCTGGGCACGGGCCTGGAGTTGCTCGCCACGCTGCCCAGACGCCCGAGCGTCCGCGGCAGGAGCTCGCGCTGCAGCTGGCGCTCGGCTCGCCGCTGATGATCGTCAAGAGCCAGGCGGCGCCCGAGGTCGAGCGCGTGTACCATCGCGCGCGCGAGCTGGCTGAGCGCGTGGGCGATCGCGCGCGAGGCTTCGCGGCGCTCATGGGGCTCGCGCGGTTTGCGATCTCTGCCGGCCGTCTCGACGCCGCGCGCGAGGTGGCCGAGCAGGCGCTGGCCCTGGCCACGCAGCTCGACGATCCGCTCCTGCGCTGGCAATCGCACCTGACCCTCGGGTCGACCGCTTTCTATGTCGGGCAGCCGAGTCGGCCCGGTCGCATCTCGAGCAGGGGCTCGCGCTCCACAAATCGGACGAGCCTGGATTTCATACCTTCATCGCCGGGGGCCATCCGCAGATCCTGGGGCTCTCGCAGCTCGCCAACACGCTGTGGCTCCTCGGCTACCCGGATCAGGCGCTCGCGCGAAACGTCGAGGCGCTGGCGGTGATGCGGCGCTCTCCCCATCCGTATACGCTCGCGCGCGCGCTCTACTACGCGGGCTTGCTGTACCGCCGACGGCGCGAGCCGGCCGCCGCGCGAGAATGCGCCGAGGAGGTGATCGCGCTGTCGCGCGAACACGGGTTCACACGCTGGCTCGGACGTGGATTCGTCATCCTCGGATGGGCGCTCGTCGAGCAGGGCGAAGCCGAAAAGGGTGTGCTGGAGCTGGAGCGCGGGATCGACGTGTGCCACTCCGTGGCCGACGAGGTCGGAATGCCGGGACTGCTCGCGGCGCTGGCGGAGGGCCACGCCAGGGTCGGCGCCACCAGTGCGGGACTGCGGATCGTGACGGAGGCGCTGACGGTCGCCGGCCGGACCGGTGAGGCGTCCTGGGATTCGGAGGCTCATCCGTCTGCAAGGAGAGATGCTCATGCCGAACCTCGACGACGCGGAGGCGTGCTTCGACCGCGCGCTCACCATCGCGCGGAGCCAGCACGCACGGTCGCTCGAGCTGCGCGCCGCGCTCAGCATGAGCGGATTGCCGGAGGGCCATGGCCGGCGCGCTGACGCCCGTCGCGAGCTGCGCGATGCCTACGACCGGTTCACCGAAGGGTTCGACACCCGTGACCTCCAGGATGCCAAGGCGGTGCTCGATGCCGGGTGAACCCTTCGGCTGTCTGCCCGATGTGCTCGCCGCGTGGAGCGCGCGCGCTCCAGACGCTCCGGCCATCCTCGCACCCGGCCGTGCGCCGCTGACATACGCAGCGCTCGCTCACCACGCCGAAGAGACGGGGCGAGCGCTTCATCGTTTCGGCGTCGGCGCCGGCGAACGGGTTGCGCTGATCGTTCCCAACGGCCCGCAGCTCGCGACGGCGGTCCTCGAAGTCGCGTCGCACGCGATCGTCGCCCCGCTCAATCCCGATCTGCCCGTGGGTGATGTCGGCGTCGCGCTCGAGGGGCTCCGAGCGAGGACTGTCGTCCTTCCCGTGGGCCAGGGCGACGAGCTGCGGGCGATGGTGCACGCCCGGGGCCTCGCGATCGTCGATCTCGTCCCGGATGCGGACGGGGCGGCCGGCCTGTTCACATTGCGCGGTGAGCCCCGTTCGCGCGCGGCGTCCGAGGTGCGCGTGGGACCCGACAGCGTGGCGGTGCTGCTCCACACGAGCGGGACCACCTCACGGCCCAAACGGGTCCCGATCACGCACGATCAGCTCTGTCGCGTCGCGCACGCGACGGCGATGGCGCTCGGCGTGACGGTCCCGGACCGCTGCCTCGCGGTCCCGGGCATCTTTCACTCCCATGGCCTGGGCACGCTCGCGACGTGCGTGATGGCGGGGAGTAGCATCGCCTGCCTGGAGCGCTTCTCGGCGCGCGCGTTCTTTCACGCGATGGCCGCGTGCGACCCCACGTGGTACACGGCCGTTCCCACGATCCACCACGCGATCCTCGCCGAAGCCGCCGCCCATGCCGAGACCGTCGCGCGCGCGCGGCTCCGACTGATTCGCACGGCGTCGATGGCGTGCGCTCCGTCGCTGATCCGCGCTCTGGAGGCCACGTTTCAGGCGCCGGTGATCGAGACGTTGGGGATGGCCGAGACGGCGTCCCAGATCGCCTCGAATCCTCTGCCGCCCGGTCTCCGGAAGCTCGGCTCGGTCGGTCTGCCGAATGCGCTCGAGCTTCGGATCGTGGACGAGATGGGCCACGAGGTCCCGAGCGGCACGCCAGGCGAAATCATCGTGCGCGGGGCCGGTGTCATGCGCGGCTACGACGACGATCCGGAGGCTGATCGGCGGGCGTTCAGCGCCGGCTGGTTTCACACGGGTGACCAGGGCCACGTCGATGCGGACGGCTACCTCTTCCTCACGGGCCGTCTGAAGGAGCTGATCAACCGCGGCGGCGCCAAGATCGCGCCACGCGAGGTGGACGAGGCGTTGATGGAGCATCCCTCGGTGGCGCAGGCGGTCGCGTTCGCGGTCCCCCATGCGCGCCTCGGCGAGGATGTCGCGGCCGCGATCGTGCTGCGCCCGGGCGCGATGGCGACGGAGGCGGAGATCCGTGAGCACGCGGCGAAACGTCTGGCGGACTTCAAGGTCCCGCGGCGGGTGTTCGTCCTCGACGCGCTACCCACGGGTCCGACGGGGAAGATTCTCCGGAGAGGACTGGCGCAACAGCTCACGGCCGCGGCGCCACCGGTGGAGTACGCGGCGCCGCGCACCGGGACGGAGGCGGCGCTCGCCGACGTCTGGGCACAGGTGCTCGACGTTCCGCGCGTCGGGATCCACGACGACTTCTTCCACCTCGGCGGTGATTCACTCCAGGCCGTGACGGTGCTCGCGCGCGCGAGCGACATCTTCGGCGCGCCGCTCCGGCCCGAGAGCCTGTTCGCGGCGGCGACCGTGGCTGAGCTCGCACGGCTCGTGGATGCCGCGCGCGAGCGAGCCGCGGCCGCGACGGAGCGCGAGGACATCACGCTCTGACGACGGGCGAGTTCGTCGCCGCCTTGCGCCGGCTCGGCGTGAACCTCCGCGCCGAGGGCGAGCAGGTGCGATGCACGGCCCCGCGCGGCGTGCTCACGCCGTCACTGCGCGAGGAGATCGCTCGCCGCAAGCTGGAGATCCTCCTCCATCTGCGTCATCGCCCCTTGTCGTTCGGGGAGGAGAGTCTCTGGTTCCTCCAGCAGCTCCCAGGGTGATCGCGCGGACTACAACCTTTCCATCGCCGCGCGGCTGCGCGGGGCACTCGATCCGGCCTTGCTCGCGCGAAGCCTCGACGTCGTGGCGAGACGCCACGACATGCTGCGCACGACCTTCATGGCGGTCGACGGTCAGCCGTTCCGGATCCTCGCTGCGGATCCGGTCGTGCGCGCTTCCTTGACCGATCTCAGCGCCGCGCCGGCCGACGTCCGCGAGGCAGCGCTGCACCGCCTGGCCGCCGCGGCGACACGCCGGCCGTTCGATCTCGCGCGCGGTCCATGCTGGCGCACACTCCTGGTCCGCCTCGACGAGCGAGACCACGCGCTCATCGTGGCCAAGCACCAGATCGTTTCCGACGGTTGGTCGACGCAGGTGTTCTTTCGCGAGCTCGCGGCATGCTACCGATCATTCGCTGCGGCGACCGAGCCAACGCTCGCCGACCTGCCGATGTCCTACGCCGATTTCGCCGAATGGCAGCGCGCGTCGCTCGAGGGCGACCGGCTCGATGCGCTGCTCGCCTACTGGCGCCGGAGGCTCGCGGGCGCGCCGCCGACTCTCGATCTCGCCACCGACTACGCGCGAGGCGTCGCCCAGCCGAGCGACGACGGCAGGCAGTCGCTCACGCTCTCCGGCGCGCTCTCGGGCGCGCTGCGCGCGCTCAGCCGCGACGAGGGCGTGACGCCGTTCATGACGCTGCTGGCCGCGTTCGGCGTGCTTCTCCATCGCTACACGGGGCAGGACGACGTGCTGGTGGGTTCGCCCAGCGCCGGACGGAGCCGGCCCGAGATCGCCGCGCTGATCGGCTTCTTCGTCAACACGCTCGTGCTCCGGCTCGGAGCTCTCCGGCGATCCGACGTTTCGCGAGCTGCTCCACCGCGTGCGCGAGACGGCGGTGGGCGCGTACGCGCACCAGGACCTGCCGTTCGAGCTGCTGGTCGAGCACCTCCGGCCACCGCGCGATCTCTCCCGCACGCCGATCTTCCAGGCGTTCTTCGACATGAACGCGTTTGCCTCGGGTCGTCTCGAGTTCGGCGACCTGACGCTCGACATCACGCGGCTCCACGAGCCTGCCGCAAAGTTCGACCTCTCGCTGCACGTCACCGACGAGCCCACCGGGCTCCGCCTCGTCCTGTCGTACAACGCCGCTCTGTTCGACCACGCGACCGTGGTCGCGATGCTCGAACGCTACCGCATGCGGCTCGAGGCGATCGTGTCCGATCCGGCCCGCGCCGCTCTCTCGGCCTCCGTGGGCCCAGTGCGTCGTCCCCCGCCGCGCCGCCGCCGGCGGCGGGCCCGCGCCGGCGCCGGCCGTCGCTCGTCTCGCGCTTCGAGGCCGAGGTGCGCGCGACGTCCACATGCGGTCGCGATCGACACCGGACGCGAGGCGTGGACGCTACGCGGCGCTGAATCGTCGGGCCAACCGGGTGGCGCGCGCGCTGCTCGCACGGCGGGGTCGCGGCGGCGACCCGGTGGCGCTGCTGTTCGAGCACGACGCGCCGATGATCGCCGCGATCCTGGGCGTGCTGAAGGCCGGCAAGACGTACGTCGCGCTCGATCCGTTGGACCCGGACGAGCGCCTGCGCTGCATCCTCGGCGACGCCGAGGCCTGCGGCCTCGTGACCGACGCCGACCACCTCGTGACCGCCGCGCGATCTGGCCGGGTCGAAGCTCGCCGTCGCTCGACGTCGACGATCTCGGGGACCGCGCGACGGACGACGACGTCGATCTCGCCGTCGATCCCGACGCGCTGGCCTACATCCTCTACACCTCGGGGTCGACCGGACGGCCGAAAGGTGTGCATGCAGACGCACAGCGAACGTCGGCTACTTCATCACGACGTACGCCGAGCGTCTGGAGCTCGCCCACGGCGATCGGTTGACGCTGCTCGCCGCGCTACGGCTCCGACGCCGCGTGATGGACATCTTCGGGGCACTCTTGACGGGCGCGACGCTCGCCCCGTTCGATCTGCGCCGCCACGAGGTCGCCACGCTCTCCGGGCTGGCTCGCGCGCCAGGCGATCACCGTCTACCACTCGACGCCGACGGTCTTCCGGCATCTCCTGCGGAGCTTGGCCGCGACGGACGAGTTTCCCGCGCTGCGGCGCGTCGTGATCGGCGGCGAGGCCGTCCACCGAGACGACGTCGAGCGCGGCCGCGACATTTCCCGCCCACATGCCTGTTCGTGAACGCGTTCGGTCCGACGGAGTCGACGATGGCCCTGATCAACTCCGTCGATCGCGACACGAAGATCAAGCGGTTCGCCGTCCCGGTCGGCCGTCCCGTGCCCGGCACCGACGTCTGGCTCCTCGATGATGCGGGGGGGCCGATGGACGGCCACGGTGTCGGTGAGATCGCCATCCGGAGCCCGTACGTCTCACCCGGCTACTGGCGGCGGCCCGATCTGACCGCGGCGGCCTTTCACGCCGATCCCGCCGGCGGCGACGCGCGCGTGTACCACACCGGCGACCTCGGCCGGCGGCTGCCCGACGGCAACGTCGAATACGTCGGCCGCAAGGACTGGCAGGTGAAGGTGCGGGGCCATCGCGTGGAGCCCGGGGAGATCGAGACCGTGCTGCGCGAGCACCCCGAGATTCGCGACGCCGCGGTGGTGCCTGTCGCCGGTCTGGATGGGGATGTTCAGCTCATCGCGTATCTCGTGACGGCGCGCGGCGCCGGAGGCCCTCGCGCTGCGCCGGTGGCTCCAGCAGCGGTTGCCCCCGCACATGCTCCCGGCCACCTTCGTCGCGCGCCCGGACTTGCCGCTCACTTCCACGGGAAAGATCGATCGACGTCGGCTCGGCGACGTGACCATCCCGCCCAAGCAGCAGGACGAAGATCGCGTCCCGCACGGCCCGCTCGAGACGGTGATCGCGGGAATCTGGGCCACGGTGCTCGGCGTGGCCGACATCGGCCGTGGCGACGACTTCTTCCAGCTCGGGGGACACTCGCTGCTCGCGGTGCAGGTGATCGCGCGGTTGCGCGATGCGGTCGGCGTCGAGGTGCCGCTCCGCGCGCTGTTCGAGGCGCCGACCGTGGCCGACCTTGCCCGCTACGTTGCGGACATGCGCGTGAACCAGGCTCCGCCTCCGGTGCCGTCGCTCAGGCGCGTGTCCCGGGAGCATCCGTTGCCCGCTTCCATCGCGCAGGAACACCTCTGGGCCTTCGATCGGCTGCTCCCCGGCGTGCCCGTGTTCACGGTGCGCCAGAGCATGCTGCTGTCGGGCCCCCTCGACATCGCGGCACTGCAGGGAAGTATCGCTGCGCTCGTCCGGCGCCACGAGACCTTGCGGACCACGTTTGCGATCGCCGCCGATGGGCAGCTGGCGCAGGTGGTGGCCGAGGCCGCGAAGGTCACCCTCACCTTGGACGACCTTCGCGAGCTGCCCGAGGCGGAGCGCGAAGCCGCCACCGAGCGGCTGATGGTCGAAGACACCCTTCGGCCGTTCGATCTGGAGCGCGGGCCTCTCCTGCGAGCCCGCGTGCTGCGGCTCGGCAAAGACGCGCATCTTCTGTTCGTGACCGCGCACCACATCATCGCCGATGGCTGGTCGCTGGGCGTGATCGTCGATGAGCTGGCTCAACTGTACGACGCCTGCCTGGCAGGTGCTTTGGTGGCACTGCCCGACCTGCCGGTTCAGTATGCGGACTTCGCCTCGTGGCAACGCGAGTGGCGAAGCCACGCCGAGCTCGTGGAGCAGCTCGCATACTGGAGACACCAGCTTCGCGAGCCCTGGCCCGCGCTCCCGTTCCCCACGACCGGCCCGCGGAGTGCGGCGCTGAACTTCCAGACAGCCAGCGAGACCCTCACGGTGTCGCGGGAGCTCGTCCGTGCCCTCAAGGGTCTGGGTCTTCAAGAGACGGCCACTCTGTTCATGACACTCCTCGCGGCCTTCAAAATTCTCTTGCACCAGCACACCGGCCAGGAAGACATACGCGTCGCCACGCTCGTCGCCAACCGGACGCGCGTCGAAACCGAGCGGCTGATCGGCCTGTTCGCCAACACGCTGATTCTCCGCACGGATCTCGGCGGCAACCCGAGCGCTCGCGAGGTGCTCAGGCGAGTGCGCGCTACGACGCTCGCCGCCTACGCCCACCAGGACGTGCCGTGCGAAGAGGTGGTCCAGACCCTCGGCCGCGACCGCGCCTCGCTCTGTCAGGTCATGGTCATCCTGCAGAACGCCATAGGCCGAGGCGTGACGCGCTCCGCTGGCTCGCTCCATTTCGTCGATGCTGACTGGAACACGCGCATCCCGCCTGCTGTCGTCACGAGCTTCGACATCGTCCTCGTCCTCCGCGAGACACCCGACGGGATCGCCGGAACCTGCCTCTATCCGAAGGACCGATTCGAGCCCGCGACCGTCCGGGGCATGGTCCACGATTACGAGCGTGTGCTTCACCATCTCGTCGAAGGTGCGGACCGTTCCCTCTCGGCGTTCCGATCCTTCCGCACGCACTGAGCCATGGCCCTCAGTGGATGGCGCCGGCTTGACATTGTCGTCGCCACCTCCTACGCTTCCTCACGGTCCTCAAGGGGGCAGCTATGGGTTTCATGAGTCAGTTGTTCACCCTCGAGCAGCTGAAGGCGCTGGATCCGGGGGACCTCCAGATTCTCAGAGACGCCATCCAGAGGGAGTTACGAACGTCTCCAGCGGTGCGGGAATCCATTCGCGCCAACGTTGAGGCGGTGTACAACGCCCTCAGAGCCTCCAAGTCTGGAGGAACCGGACACTAGGCTCGCTGGCACCACCGCATCCACCGCGTCACGTCGCTGTCACCCGGTGAACCAACCTTCCCCTCCCGCAGCCATGGCCCTTCGGGTCGAGGTGCGTTCGGCCGGTCGAGCGAGCTACTATCGACCAGGTTTGTACGTCACGGTTGGCGACCGCGGCGACCTCCCGCGACGGTGGCGAATGGCTGCGGAGAGCGAGGTGCCCGCCATGTTGCTTCGTGTGATCCTGGCGCTGATTGTCATCGCTGTTGTTTCGGGTCTGCCCACCGCTCGGACGGAAGCCGCCGGATCGTGCCCCGACGCCGGTGGCACCACCTTCGTGGTGGACACGGCCGCCGAGGCCGCAGAGGTGGCGGCGGGCTACGTCAACAAGACATGTGATCTCGTGATCCGGACGAAGATCGCGTCCACGGCCCACAACCTCATCCTCATCGCCAAGAGCATCCAGGTGGAGGGTCCGGACGCGGTGAACGGCGCGAGCCGGGTCGACATCGTCAACGCGCTGTCCGGCGGGCGCATCCAGCTCACGGCGAACCTGGGCAACATCGCCATCGCCAAGGCCACCATCGAGGCTCCGAACCGCATCTACGTCAACTGCAAGAGCGTGGGATGCGGAATCTCGGTGGCCGACTCCGCCATCGTCTCCTCCACCGACCTGTCGGTCGGCGGCACGGGAGGCAACATCGTGCTCCTGGCCTTCGGAGACGTGGTGGCGGCCGACACGCCCCTCTACGCGGGTGCTCTCCTGTCTCTCCGCTCGTACCGCGGCGCCGTCACCTTCGTCTGCGGGGTGACCGCATGCGACGACTCGGTCCCGCAGAGCCTTCACATCCTCGCCGAGGGCGACATCACCCTGGGGCCCGTCCAGGTGGCGGGGACGATCCGGGGGATCTCGTACTCGGGACGGCTGCTCGCCGCGGGCACCACGATCGATACCCACAACTTCGAGATGAACCTCGGGGGCACTGGGCCCGACGCCACCGTCCAGCTGGCCTCGACCCACCTCACCGCTGTGGGCAAGGTCCTCATCACCACCCGGGGTTGTCCGAGCAGTGGCCCGTGCATCGACGCCACCAGCGCCGAGATCCGTGCACGCGTGGGCAACCGCCAGCCGTGCCTGAACGGCCGTTGCGTGCCGCCGTATCCGAACGTGCTGGACACAGCGGCGGAGTGTCCCGGCACCGGCGCCGCGACGATCGACCGCGCCGAGATCATCATGAAGGCAGCGGGTGGGTCCGGCACCATCTCGCTGTGCGGGGCGACCCTGGACGGATCGTAGATCGCGGCCTGCCCTCGAAGGCGCCGTCGGCCTTACGTCAAGGGGTGACGATGCGGTTCCGCGCGGCGACGCTCAATCTGGAGCAGGATCACAAGCGCTGGGATGCGCGCCGCGAGCTGGTCATCGCGCAACTGGGCGCGCTCCGGCCCGACGTGCTGGCGCTGAACGAGGTCTGCATTCCGCGGCAGACGGCGCGCTGGCTACAGAAGGCCGCGAAGGAGCGCTTCGGCCTCGACTACAACCTGGTCCA
Organism: uncultured Candidatus Rokubacteria bacterium; assembly: GCA_963707305.1. Classification (GTDB taxonomy): domain Bacteria; phylum Methylomirabilota; class Methylomirabilia; order Rokubacteriales; family CSP1-6; genus VGLJ01. Next base: position 32,475 of record CAVPPZ010000012.1, on the reverse strand, counting down.
GCAGACGCGGACGAACGGGCTTGCCGAAGTCGAAGGCGAAGCGCTGCTCACGCGCTTTCCCGTGATCGAAACGGGCAACCTGGACTATCGCACGCGGGACATGGTAGCGCTCGTTGCGCGCATCCTCGTCGACCGGACCGTGGTGGACGTCTACGTGACCCACCTCTACATGTCGCGCGGCGAGGATTCGCTGCGGCTCTACCAGGCGCAGCAGCTGCTCGCGTGGATCGCCAGCCGCGACGACGTGGCCGCGCGCCTCGTGTGCGGGGATTTCAACGCGACCGTGGACATGCCCTCGGCGGCGCTGATGGCGTCGCGGCTGCGGGCCACGCAGGGCGCGCCCACGGCGTTCACGCCGCTCGCCGATACCGATGGCACGGTCACCCATCCCACGCGCGCGCGCATGGACCGCTGCATCGATTTCATCTGGGTGTCCGACGCGGTGCGCGTCCACGCGAGCGAAGTGTGCTTCAACCGGCCCGACGCGACGGATGCCTCGCTCTGGCCGTCGGACCACGCGGGCGTGTACGCCGACCTCGACGTCGGCTGACGGAATATCAGGTGATCGCTTCGGCCAGTCGCGCGGCGCGGGTCACGAGATAGTTCCTTTCAGGCACGCTCGAAGTGCGGGCGGCGGCTTTCCGATAGTGCGCAACCGCCGCCTCCCGATCGCCGGCCTTTTCGAGCAGGTGGGCGCGCACGGCGTCCAAACGGTAGTGACCTTTGAGGCGGGCGTCCGCCGCGAGCACGTCCAGCGCGTCCAGGCCCGCCTTTGGTCCCTCCACCATGGCCGTCGCCACGATTCGGTTGAGCGAAACGATCGGATTGTCCGAAAGCCGCTCGAGCAGCTGATAGAACGCGAGGATCTGCGGCCAGTCGGTCTCCTCGAAGCGCGCGGCTTCGTCGTGGATCGCCGCGATCGCCGCCTGGATCTGATAGGGACCGACAGGCCCCTTCGGCAGCGCAGCGCTGACGAGCGCGACGCCTTCGGCAATGAACTCCTTGTTCCAGAGCGTCCGGTCCTGCTCGTCCAGCGGGACGAGCTCGCCGTTCGCGTCGGTGCGCGCCGGCCGGCGCGCATCGGTGAGCAGCATCAGGGCCAGAAGGGCCGCGACCTCCGCATCGTCTGGAAGAACCTGGTGGAGCGCTCGGGCCAGGCGAATAGCCTCCGACGAGAGGTCGGTGCGATGCAGCGTCGGGCCGGCGCTGCTCGTGTAGCCCTCGCTGTAGATCAGGTACAGCGTATGCAGCACGGCGTTCAGTCTCCGCGCGCGCTCTTCGCGCGTCGGCATGCGGAACGCGACGCCGGAGGATCGGATCGTCTCCTTGGCGCGGCTGATCCTTTGGGCCATCGTCGCTTCGGGAACCAGGAAAGCGTTCGCGATCTCCGCCGTCGTCAATCCTCCGACCGCGCGCAGCGTGAGCGCGACCGCCGACGGTGTCGTCAGCGAGGGATGGCAACACATGAACAGGAGAAGAAGCGTGTCATCGCCTGGATCCGCGCGTCCGTCCGCGTCCGCGTCTCGAGCCGCGGCCTCTTCGCGGCGCCGGCGCGCCGCCTCGCTGCGCCAGTGATCGGTCATCCGCCGCGAAGCGACCTGGATCAGCCAGCCGCGCGGGTTCTCCGGAAGCCCGTCGCGCGGCCACTGAACGGCCGCTGCGATCAGCGCCTCCTGCACGGCGTCTTCGGCCGCGGCGAAGTCTCCGTAGCGTCCGACGACGCAGCCGAGAACCTGTGGCGCCAGCTCGCGCAGCAGGCTCTCGGCGCGGCTATCGAGAGAGGGTGACGTCACGCCTCGACGTGGCAAACGCTCATGACCTCGCGGACCTCGATGTCCATGTTCAGCGGCTTGCCGCCGGGCCCGGGCGCCGCCGAGGCTTTCCCGGCGACCTCATAGGCGCGCTCCGGACGATCGACGTCGATGATCCAGTAGCCGGCGAGGAATTCCTTCGTCTCCGGAAACACGCCATCGGTCACCGGCCGACCGTCGTTGCCTGCCCGCACGAGCCGGGCCTTGCCCGGTTCGGTCAAGCCCTCGACGCCGACCAGCTCGCCGGCGTCCCTCAATTCCTTGTTCAGCCGGTGCATGAAGTCGATATGGGCTTTGATGTCCTGCGGGGGCCAGTTGAAGATCTCCCAGTCCCCCTTCCCCTTCGGTGCGTGCATCATGAGCATGTATTTCATCGCTTTGGCTCCTTTTCAGGCGACGTGATCAGCGCCTTCATCGGTAGGTCGGAGCACGGACCGGATTCTCGACATCGCCGCTGAAGGCTACGACGCGGGGATGCGGCGGAGCAGCGCCTCGGCCTCCGGCCGATATCGCCGTGACCGGTCCGTCTTCATGTCCAGGACCGCCTTGACCTGCGCCCGCGCTTCGGCCGGTCGATTCTCGGCCAGATAGAACTCCGCGAGGTCGAGACGCGCGGGGACGAAATTCGGGTCGGCCTCGATCGCCGACGTGAGGTAGCGCTCCACGTCGCTCTTCTTCCCGTCGAGAAACGCCCGCAGCAGCGCCGGCGTCTTGTACAGGAGCATCGCCTCCATGTGCAACGCCCGCGCATGCCGGGGATTCAGCGCCAGCGCGCGCAACACGTCCTTCTCGAGCTGGCCGACGATGGTCGGGCTCACCTTCCACAGCGGCAGGAGCTTCGCGGCCCGGCCGCGGTTCGCGGCGATCAGGAAGTATCCGTCGGCGCTCTTCTCGTCGAGCTGGACGGCGCGGCGGGCCGCCTGCTCGCCGCGCTGGAACGAGGCCAACGCGCCGTCGTTCACGCTTTCCCCCAGCTCGAGGCAGGCGGCGGCGAGCTTGACCTGGATCGTCGCGTCGCGGGTGTCGATCTGCGCCGCCCGCTCGTAGAGCTCGACGGCCCGGCGCAGCGTGTCGCCAGATCCGTCGTCCGCCTGAGCCAGGTGGTCGGCCTCCGTGACCAGCTCCGGAGCCGTCGCGGCGAAGGCCGACGACGCCAGCAAGAGCATCGACCACCCGACGAACGCGCGCGACCCCCTGATCATCAGAATCATCTCTAGGCGACCCCTGGACCCGAGGTTGCGAATGCAGTAGCGTGCGTCGCTGAGAGGAGACGGAGATGAGTGGCGTCTACGACGGCCTCACCGTGGTCGAGCTGGCCGATCGCCGCAACCAGTGGGCCGGCAAGCTCCTGGCCGATGGCGGCGCGCGCGTGATCCAGATCGAGCCTCCCGGTGGGAGTCCGGCACGCTGGTGCGGCCCCTTCGTCGACGACACGGTCGATCCCGACCGCTGCCTGGACTACTGGTGGTACAACACCGGCAAGCAGAGCGTCGCGCTCGACATCACCCGCAGACCGGGCCAGGACCTGCTCCGGCAACTGCTCGCCCGCGCCGACATCTTTCTCGAAAGCACGTCGCCGGGCACGCTGCGTCCGTGCGGCCTCGACTATCGCTCCGTGTCGACCAACACGTCGCTCATCTACGCGTCGCTGACCGACTTCGGCCAGGACGGCCCGTGGCGCGACTATCAGATGAACGACGCCGCTCACCTCGCGCTCGGCGGTCACATGGGGAGCACCGGCTACTCCGATCCGACCCTCACGCCGATCGGCGGCCAGGGTCACCAGGCCTGGCACATGGGCTGCGTCTTCGCGCTCCACGGCATCACGCTCGCGCTCTTCGACCGCATGACGACCGGAGAGGGCCAGTACATCGACGTGTCGATCCACGACTGCTGCGCGATCGGCACCGAGGGCGCGGTGCCGCAGTGGCTCTACTACGGCGAGCCCGTTCTATCGACAGACCGGCATGCACGCCGCGGCGCGCCGGCAGCCGGATCTGGAACTGCCGACGGCCGACGGCATGTACGTGATCGCGGTGAACCAGACCTTCGGCGACAAGGGCTGGGCGACGCTGATCGAGTGGATGGAGGAGAAAGGCGTCGCCGGCGAGCTCGCGGACGAGAAGTACCGCGACGAGGCCGTCCGGATCGCGGACTATCGCCAGGGCACCGCCGTGCGCGACGGGATCCGCCGGCTGATCGCCGCCAGCAAGGGCGAGGAAGTCTTCCAGCGCGCGCAGTCGTACGGCATCTCGTGGGCCGTCATCCGCGCGCCGGAAGAGAACTACGACATCCCGCACTATCAGCAGCGCGACTTCTGGCGCACCGTCGAGCACCCGGAGATCGGTCGCGCGATTCCCTACCCGCGTGGTCCGTTCATGTCGGACGCGCTCGGGATCGAGCCGCGCGGGCGAGCGCCCCATCTCGGTGAGCACACGGCGCAGGTGCTCGAGCGCGACCTCGGCCTCGACGACGCGCAGATCGCGGCGCTCATCGCCGCCGGAGTGGCGCGATGAGCGCGCCTGCGAACCTCCCGCGCGGCATCCTGAGCGGCGTCCGGATCCTCGACTTCACGTGGAAGACCGTCGGGCCGTGGGCCCCGCGCCTGCTCACGCACTTCGGCGCCGAGGTCATCCACGTCGAGCGCGTCGGCTCCTGGGACGATCACCGCTACGCCGGGCATCCGAGCCCGATCATCGACGGCCCGCAGCAGGAGTTCTCGACGGGGAACGGCAGCGGTCCTCTGCACGGCGGCGGCCACACCGACGGCACGAAGCCGTACTACTCGACGCCCTACTTCACGATCCTGCACCACGGCAAGCTGGCGATCAGCCTCAACACGCGTCATCCGAAAGGCCTCGAGCTCGCCGAAGAAGCTCATCGGCATCTCGGATGCGCTCGTCGAGAACTTCAGCGGCGAGGTGCTGCCGAGCTGGGGCCTCACCTGGGAGCGCATCCACGAGCTCAACCCGCGACTCGTCTACATGAGCACCTCCGGCTTCGGCCACTCCGGCGACTACAAGGGCTATCGGAGCTTCGGTCCCACGGCCGCGGCGCAGTCGGGCCTCACGCTCTGCTCCGGCCTGCCGGGGATGCCGCCCGCGGGCTGGGGCTTCTCCTACATGGACGTCATGGGCGGATGGATGGGCGGCCTCGCCCTCATCATGGGATTGCTCCAGGCCCAGAAGACGGGCGAGGGCTCTCTACGTCGACTATTCCGTCACCGAAGGCGCGATGTCGCTGCTCGGCACCTACATGCTCGACTACCAGGTGAACGGCCGCACGACGCGCCGGCCCGGATTCCCGCCCGGCAACCGCTCGCTCTTCCCCGCCGTCGCGCCCCACAACACCTACCGGTGCGCCGGCAAGGATCGCGTCGGGCAGGACTGGTGGGTCTTCATCGCGTGCGAGACGCCGAAGCAGTTCGAGTCGCTCTGCGATCTGATGGGGCAGCCGGAGCTGTGCCTGGATCCGAGGTTCGCGACCAACGAGGCGCGCGTCGCCATCAGGACGAGCTCGACGCCATCATCGGCCGGTGGACGCGGCCGCGACGCCGGTACGACGTCATGCACCAGTGCCAGGCGGCGGGCATCATCGCCGCGGCCGTCCAGAGCGCCGAGGATCGTGTCGAGTACGATCCGCAGCTCAAGCACCGCGGCATGCACCCGGTCATCGATCATCCCGAGATCGGCGAGTTCGAGTACGAGGGCTACCCGGTCAAGCTGTCGCGGACGCCGGCCTTCGTGCACGGACGCGCGCCGACGCTGCGCGAGCACAACCGCTACGTCTACGGCGAGCTGCTCGGCCTGAGCGACGAGGAGATGCGATCGCTCGAGGCCGAGAAGGTGATCTGAGCCGATGCCGGTGAGCTTCGACCGGGCGCGGCTCGCGCCGCTGAAAGACACGGTGGCGATCGTCGGCGTCGGCGAGACCGACTACGCGAAGGACTACCGCGCGCCGGGCGGCGAGGCCGTCGGCAAGGGCCAGGCCCGGTACGACTCGTACACGCTCGCGTCGCGGGCGCTCAAGCGGGCGCTGGACGACGCGGGGCTGCGCAAGGACGACATCGACGGCCTCTGCACGTCCGCGACCCTCTCCGGCGAGCGCGCCAGCGAGCTCTGGGGCCTGAATCCGCGCTGGAGCGGCGGCGGCGACGCGGCGCAGTGCATCATCGAAGCGGCCATGGCGATCAATGCCGGGCTCTGCACGACCGTCGCCCTCGTCTACGGCAACGCGCAGCGCTCGATGGACACCGCGTACGGCGGCGCCCGCGTCACGGGCGGCGGCATCACCTCCTACTTCTACTACGCGCCGTGGGGCCTGACCTCGCAGGGCGCGCTCTACGCGCTCTTCTTCCAGCGCCACAAGCTGCTCTACGGCACCACCGACGAGCAGCTCGGCGCCATCGCGGTCGCGTTCCGCAAGCACGCCTGCCTGAACCCCAACGCCGTCATGCAGAAGCCGCTCACGATCGAGGACTACATGAAGGCGCCCTACATCGCGGAGCCGCTCCGCCTGTACGACTACTGCCTGATCAACGACGGCGGCGTCGCGATCATCGTGCGCCGCGCCGACATGGCGACGGGCCTCAAGCAGCGGCCGGTCATGGTGAGCGGCTTCGGCTGGTCCGAGGAGAACGTCGACGCCACGCAGCTGCGGCCGCGGCTCAAGAGCTTCTACCACACGGCGCATCACGACGTGGCGGCGCAGGTCTACCCCATGGCCGGCGTGACGCCGAAGGACGTCGACGTGTTCGCCACCTACGACAGCTTCAGCGTGCACCTGCTCGCGTCGCTCGAGGGCTTCGGCTTCTGCAAGGAGGGCGAGGGCGGCGCCTTCGTGCAGGACGGCCGCATCGAGATCGGCGGCGAGCTGCCGTGCAACACGAGCGGCGGCATGCTCTCCGAGAGCTACATGCAGAGCTGGAACCACCAGCCGGAGCTCGTCCGCCAGCTCCGCGGCGGCCTCGGACGCCGCCAGGTGCGAGGGCGCGGAGGTCGCGCAGTACGTCCACGACGTCGCGGGCAAGTGCAAGAGCCTCATCTACACGAAGGGGGCGTGACGATGGCGACCGCCCGTCCGGTCCGCGCGATGGACCCGTACGCCGAGCAGTTCTGGGCGTTCACGCACGAGCAAGGAGCTGCGCCTGCAGCAGTGCTCCGACTGCGGCAAGTTCCGCTGGCCGCCCGGCCCGACGTGCGATCGCTGCCTCTCGGACGAGTTCGAGTGGACCGCGCTCAGCGGGACGGCGAAGGTGCTGTCGTGGACGACCTTCCGTCGCGGCTACTTCCCCGAATATCCGCCGCCGCACACGGTCGTCGCGCTCGAGCTGGCGGAGGGCCCGCTCTTCATCTCCTATCCCGTCGATCATCGACGCCGACGCGCGCTGCGCGAGGGCATGACGCTGGCGCTGCGCTGGACGGACGGCGAGGACAAGTTCGGCGAGTACAACCTGCCGGTCTTCGGCCCACCTCGGTAGCGGCTGGCGGCATGGCAATCTTCCTGATGCTCTGGGGCGAGACGCCATCCGGCCACGTCTAGGTGGCCGCTGGGTCAGACGCGCGCCCTGGCCACACCACGCAGGCTGGCAGTGCACTCGCACATTACCGTGGAGGTAGCCCCATGCGCAGATTGCTCCTCGTAGTCGCGCTCGTCCTCGCGCTCGCGCCTGCCGCGTCCGCCCAGACGGTGAACAAGACGGTCGGGCTGCTGCCCGGAGGAAAGACGATCGGTGGCCCGGGTGCGTTCCATGGCGCCGCCGGCGACCTCGCGTTTCTGTTCTCCACCGGCGTCGCCTTGAACCTTTGCGCGACCCTGGCCAATGCCGGCGCGGTGGACGTCAATATCACCCTGTTCATTTTCGGGGGCGGCTCGCTGGCGGGCACCGTCCACCCTGGTCAGACGCACGTGATCTGCGGAAACAACCTCACCAGCGTCTCAGCGAGTTGTGTGGCGTCGGGCGGCGCCTGCAAGTACATGTGGCGGCTTGACTCCCTGTAACGGAGGTCGGACAGGCGAACCCGACCACCTCTTCGCGCCGATCCCGCTCTCTCGGGCCCCAATCGCGCGCCAGCGCTTCAGCGCGTCGACGACGCGGTGCAGCCCCGGCTGCTATCCGGTGCGCCGCGCACCGTCGGCGCGGCGGAACTGCAGGGGATCTTCGAGCACGGCAAGGCGATGGCCCACCCCGTACGCGCAACATGAGGCCGGCGACAATGCTGCGAAAGCGATACGCGCGACGTGCGGGGTGGGCGTTCAACGGGGGACGACCGGCCGGGTGTCTCTTGTCGGCGACGCCGGCGTGCCAATCACGGTGATGGTCACGATGCTGGCCCGAGCGGCACGTGAGGCGATCGACGATCGGGCGAATGGCGATCGGATTCTTCGCCGGTGACCGAAGAGCCCGCCGCAGCGCGGCAGGCGTGCGCCCGGTCGTCGCAATTCAGGTCGCCGTCCGCTTGCCGTATCGCCTTACGGCAAGTCGGCTGGTAGATTGCGCCGATGGCCACCCAGAAGATTACCGTGCACGTTGACCAGTCGCTGCTCCGGCGCGCACGGAAGCGCACCGGCAAGGGCGTCAGTGACACGATCCGGCAGGGCCTCACTCTGGTCGCTGCCGGTGCCGCCTATCAGAAGCTGCGTGCGCTCCGGGGCCGCGTCAAGTTCTCGGTCGATGTGCGCGCGCTTCGCGAGGACCGCTTTTGATCGCGATCGACACCGGCTCGTTCGTCGCCTACCTGGCGGGCGCCACGGGCCCCGATGTCGAGGCCGTCTCGGTCGCGCTCGAGCACGCCCAGGCCACTCTTCCGCCGGTCGTCTTGACCGAGCTGCTGAGCGATCCGAAGGTGACGATGGCCGTGAAGGACCTGTTCCTGCAGTTGCCGGTTCTCGAGATCGCCGACGGCTACTGGCATCGGGCCGGCCTGCTGAGAGCCCGGCTGCTGGCGCGCGGCCGCCGTGCCCGCCTCGCCGACACGCTCATCGCCCAGTCATGCCTGGACCATGACCTGCCGCTCGTGACGCGCGACGCCGACTTTCGTCACTTCGTCCGGCTGGCCGGTATCCGCATCGTCCCCGCGCGCTGAGTCAGATAACGACCTGTGAAGACAGCACGCGACGAGCGTCGTGATGTCTCAGCCGGCATCCCCCCTGAGAGGATTCTTGCGGCGTCGGCGAGACCGACTACGCGAAGGACTACCGCGCGCCTGGGGGCGAGGCCGTCGGCAAGGGCCAGGCCCGATACGACTCGTACACGCTCGCGTCGCGGGCGCTCAAGCGGGCGCTGGACGACGCGGGGCTGCGCAAGGACGACATCGACGGCCTCTGCACGTCCGCCACCCTCTCCGGCGAGCGCGCCAGCGAGCTCTGGGGCTTGAATCCTCGCTGGAGCGGCGACGGCGACGCGGCGCAGTGCATCATCGAAGCGACCATGGCGATCAATGCCGGGCTCTGCACGACCGTCGCCCTCGTCTACGGCAACGCGCAGCGGTCGATGGACACGGCGTACGGCGGCGCCCGCGTCACGGGCGGCGGCATCACCTCCTACTTCTACTACGCGCCCTGGGGCATGACATCGCAGGGCGCGCTCTACGCGCTCTTCTTCCAGCGCCACAAGCTGCTCTACGGCACCACCGACGAGCAGCTCGGCGCCGTGGCGGTCGCGTTCCGCAAGCACGCCTGCCTGAACCCCAATGCCGTCATGCAGAAGCCGCTCACGATCGCGGACTACATGAAGGCCCCCTACATCGCGGAGCCGCTCCGCCTGTACGACTACTGCCTGATCAACGACGGGGGCGTGGCGATCATCGTGCGCCGAGCGGACATGGCCACGGGCCTCAAGCAGCGTCTCGGACGAGTGCGCGTGGACCGCGCTCAGCGGGACGGCGAAGGTGCTGTCGTGGACGACCTTCCGCCGCGGCTACTTCCCCGAATATCCGCCGCCGCACACTGAGCTGCGCCGGAAATCGGATTGCGCGCATGGCCTGAAGACGAAGGATGACGGAAGCGCGGTGGGCCGTCCTGCCTGGCTACCGAGGAGATGCTGAGAGCACCGAGGGCCACCGGCGTCGGTGGCGCGCCGCCGGTGGCTGTTGCGGTTGAGTCTCATGTGGAACGAGGGCCGCCTTGATCTCGTCGACTGAGCGATCGGTCGCTACTGCTCACCCAATCAGGTGCGCCTCGATTGGAATCCAGAATGGGTTAGCGTCGAGCCCGCTCGCTAGCGTCCGCCGGCGCCGATCGCCGTGCGGACGGCAGTGACCCGCTCGTCGTAACGCGAGATCCGCATGGACGCCAGCGCTTCCGCCGCGGCGGTGAGCTGCACGACGGCGTCGGCGCGGTCGCCCCGCGCGTGTGCGAGCTCCGCCAGCTCGAGCTGCGTGCGCGCCACCTCGAAGCGAGCGTGGGCCGATGCAAAGCCTCCGAGCGCCTCGGTGAGGTGTGCGGTGGCGGCCTCCACGTCCCCCGCCGCGCGCGCGATTCGCGCGAGCGCGCGCTGGGCCCACGCGGCCCCGAATGGATAGCCGGCGTCTCGCGTGAGCGCAACCCCGCGCTCGGCTGCGTCCCGCGCGCCGGTCGGGTCGCCCGTGAGCAGCCGCGCCTCCGAGAGCAGCGCGGTGAAGAGTCCCTGAAGCTGCGGGAACCGGAAGGCCGCGAGCTGATTCACGGCGCGCTCGAGCAGCGGCAGCGCGTGTGCCGCCTCACCGTGTTCGAGGTACGCGGTCGCAAGACGGCCGGTGCCGAGGGCGGTGTTGACGGGGTCCGGCGAGTCCGCGATGGCCCGGCGGCATGCCTCGATCCCCCGCTCGCCTTCGCCGAGCGTGGCGAGGATCCACCCACGGGTCCACGTCGCAAAGCTCACGAGGCGCGGCTCACCGCCGAGCTGCGCCGCGGTGGCCTCGACCGCGGCCTCGGCGTCCAGCGCCGCGTCGAACTCACCGAGCACGAAGAGATGCAGCCCGAGCACCCACTGACTCTGTCCCAGCCAGCTCAGCTCCGCCCGGCTGCGGCCTCGCTCCAGGTGCGCGATGGCGCGCCGGGCGTGCGTCACACCGTCCGGCGACGCCCCGGTGTAGTAAGCGGCGAGGGCCAGCACGTAGCAGGCCCGGCCTGCGGCCATGTCCGCCTGACCGCGCTCGGCTTCCGCGAGGGCCCTCCCGGCCCAGGCCGACGCCTCGCCGGGCTCGCCGAGGTAGCTGTACGTCAACCCGAGGCGGAAGAAATACGCGCTGGTGAGCGTGGGATCGTCGCCTCGCTCGGCGCGCTCGCGCTCGGGAAGCAACAGCTCCAGGATCTCCCGGAATCGGCCGAGGACGGCGAGCGACAGGCTGTACCGGTCCAGGAGCGCCAGCACGCGCCGGTCCGCGTCCATCCCTCGCGCACGGCGCGCACGCACGAGGGCTTCGCTCAGCGCGTCCGCGGCCGCCGCGCTCGCATAGGCCTGGGCCGCCCGGTCGGCGAAGCGGGTCAGGTAGTCGATCGCCGGCTCGTCGAGATCGGTCTTCGCGTAGTGATACGCCAGCGTGTCGGACAGCTCATCGAGACGATCGGGACTGAGCGCTTCGATGGCGCGCGCCACCGCCGCATGAAGGATCTGGCGGCGGGGTGGAAGCAACCGTGCGTACGCGACTTCGCGAATCCGGTCGTGTGTGAAGTCGAGCTGCTCCTCCACCACGCGCAGGACGTGGCGGGCCACCAGCTCCTCGATGGCCTCGGCGGCAGCGTCGGGATCGAGTCCTGACGCCCGCTGCACGAGCGCGAAGCTGAACCGCCGGCCGATCACTGCCCCCACCGACGCCACGTCCTGAGCGCGGCCGCCCAGCCGGGTGAGTCGCCGGACGATGGTGTCGCGCACTCGACCCGGCAAGGGGAGCGGTTGATCGCCGGCCGCCGAGCCGGCCTCGTCGAGCGCACGCAACGTCTCGACCGCGATGAGCGGGTTCCCCGCGCTCGCCTCCCAGATGCGCTCGTCGAGACGCTCCATCGTCGAGGCGCCGTGTCCGCCGCGCGCCATCTCGCGCGTGAGCGCGGTCGTCTCGTCTCGTGTGAGCGGTCCAAGGGTGACGCGCTCGGCGTGGTCCTGCCGATCCAGCTCGCCCAGCGCCTGGCCGAGCGCGGGCGCGACGGGGACCTCCTCCACCCGAGCGGTCAGCACGAGGAGCAGACGCCATCGCGCAAGGCGGTGGCTGAGGAACCCCACGAGACGCGTGCTCAGTTCGTCCGCCCAGTGGAGGTCTTCGAGCACGAGGAGCATCGGCGTCTCGACAGCGAGCGCCTCCACGACGTCGGCAAGCGCCTCGAACAGGCGCAACCGCTCCTCGCCCCCGCTGACCACCGAGCCTTCGCCCGTGGCCAGCTGCGGAAGCACGCGCGCGAGCTCGGAGCGATACGGGCCGCCGAGATGCGGGTCGCGTGCGATCTGCTCGATGATGCCGCCGCTCCGCAGCGCGTCGACCCAGGGGCCGAAGGGCAGGACCTGGCTGCTCTCGTACGATCGGCCGATCAGGACGCGGCCACCGTGCGCGAGCGCATCGGCGATGACGGCCTCCACCAGCAGCGTCTTGCCGATGCCCGCCTCGCCCAGGATTGCGGCGACCTGCCCACGGCCCGACCATGCGCGCGTCCGGCACTGCCTCAACCGTTCCTGCTCGTGGTGTCGGCCGACGAGCACGCGCAGCGCGGACCGATCGGCGGCGGGCGCGTCGACCTCCGGGGACACCGGCGCCTGAAGAAGTTCCTGGTAGAGCCGGCGCGTGACCGGATCGGGCTCGATGCGCAGCTCGCGTTTCAGCGCGGCCCGGCAAAGCTCGTACTGGCGAAGGGCCGCGCTCCGACGTCCCTGCTGCGCGTAGAGGCCCATGAGCGTTCGGTGCACCGCCTCATCCGCGGGCTCGAAGGCGAGCAGGCGCCCCGCGGTTCGAACGGCGGCGTCGACGCTCCCGGTTTCGGATTGCCGCTTGAGCAGCTTGGCGAGTGCCCCCAGTGCCAGCTCTCGGAGCCGCTCGCGCTCGGTCAGCAGCCACCCCTCGAAGGGCCCGTCCTGCCCGACGATGCCCTCGAGCAGCTCACCGTGATAGAGCGCGGTGGCCTGCTCGAGTGCCCCGCTCGTCAGCAGCTGTTCGAACGTGTCCACATCCACGTCAACCGCGCCGGGGTTCAGCGCGACGGTGTCGCCGCGTTCCAGCAGGAGTGGGGGGGCGTCGCCGGCGAGGGTCTGCCGGATGGTCAGGAGTGCCTGGCGCAGACTCTGACGCGCTCGTGGACCGGGGGCGTCGGCCCAGAGCAGGGCCGCGAGCTTCTCGCGCGGGTGGGCCTGGCCCGGGCGGAGCGCCAGGCGGGCCAGGAGGGCCTGGACCCTGGGCGGAAGCGGCACCGGTGGAGCGCCCGCCACCGCCGCCTCGAATCCCCCAAGTAGCGTCAATCGGATCCGTGCCATCGTCGATCCCGAGAGGGCTCTCCTACATAGCACAACCGGCCTGTCTGGTTCCCGGGGCCGGCAATGTCTCGGGAGCTTGACGCTTCCTTGACGCACTCCCGCCTACGTTCGCAGCCGACGGAGCGCTGGCTCGCACGCCGGCATACGGCCGAAAGGAAGAAGAGGTATGAGAACTCTCCCGATCCTCGTCATGGTCGTGACCGCCACCCTCGGTTTGCTGAAGCCGAGCGCCGAGGTCCAGGCGCAGAGTCCGACGCGGGTATCCGTTGGATTTTCGGGGGGCACGCAGGGCGACAACCATAGCCACAAGCCCGCCATCTCGGCCGATGGGCGGTTCGTCGCGTTCGAATCGTTCGCCTCCAATCTGGTCCCCGGCGACTCGAACGGCCGTCAGGACATCTTCGTGCACGATCGAACGACCCGAGAGACCACTCGGGTCTCGGTGAGCTCCGCCGGCGTGCAGAGCAACGGGAACAGCTTCCGGCCCGCCATCTCGTCCGACGGGCGCTTCGTCGTGTTCGACTCGGATGCCAGCAATCTGGTTCCCGGCGACTCGAACGGCCGGTTCGACATCTTCGTGCACGATCGGACGACCGGAGACACCACTCGGGTCTCGGTGAGCTCGGCCGGTATCCAGGGGAACAGCGACAGCCTCGATTCCGCCATCTCCGCCGATGGGCAGATCGTGGCGTTTGCCTCGAACGCGACCAACCTGGTGCCCGGCGACACGAACCGCCAGCGCGACATCTTCGTGCACGATCGAACGACGGGGCAGACCCGTCGGGTGTCCGTCGGCTTCGCGGGCGGCGTGCAGGGCAACGGCAGCAGCTTCAATCCAGCCCTCTCGGGCGATGGTCGGTTCGTGGCGTTCGAGTCATCGGCCAGCAACCTGGTGCCGAACGACTCGAACGGTCACCGGGATATCTTCGTGCACGATCGAGCGACCGAAGAGACCACGCGGGTGTCGGTCGGCTTCGCGGGCGGCGTGCAGGGCAACGACCATAGCTTCCATGCGGCGCTCTCGGCCGATGGCCGGTTCGTCGCGTTCCACTCATCGTCGAGCAATCTCGTGCCGAACGACTCGAACGCGACAACAGATGTCTTCGTGCACGACCGGACGGCCACCGAGACCACGCGGGTGTCCATCGGTGCCGCGGGCGGCGTTCAGGGCAACGCCGGCAGCTTCGATGCCGTCATCTCGGCCGATGGCCGGTTCGTGGCCTTCGAATCGTCGGCGAGCAATCTGGTGCCGAACGACTCGAACGCGACGAAGGACATCTTCGTGCACGATCGGACGACGGGCCAGACCAGTCGCGTCTCCGTCGGTGCCGCGGGCGGCGTTCAGGGCAACCGTGGGAGCTTCGATGCAGCCATCTCGGGCGACGGCCGCTTCGTGGCCTTCGAGTCGGACGCCACCAATCTGGTGCCCACGGACACGAACGCCCGCCGCGACATCTTCGTCCGCGATCGCGGGGCGGTGACCGGGGCGGGCTTCTCCGGCGCCTGGCAGCGCCTCGACCAGGACTGCAGCAGTCGAGGGCTGGCGCCGCGATGCAGGCTCCGGGGCGCCCTCGTCGTGACCAACCCGGGTACGGAGACCGCCGAGGCTTCGCTGCTCCAGTTCTTCCTCTCGGCGGACGAGATCCTGGACCCGGACGACGTCCTGCTCGACGAGGTCCTCCTGCGCCAGCTGCGCCCGGGGAAGACGTGGAAGCAAGGGTTGAACGTGATCGTGGACGGAGACGCCTCGGGGAAGTTCGTGATCGCGGTGCTCGATGCCACGAACCAGGTGGCGGAGGTCAACGAGGACAACAACATCGTCGTCTCGCCGCCGATTCCCTAGGTGGAGGGCGCTCAGCGGTAAGCGCACGGTGGCACCGGCGTGACGTACGGTGCCTGGGTCAGGTGGGCCCCGTGCGCAAGAAGCCGGAGCTGGAAGGCGGGCGGCGCGTCGGCGAGCCGCCGGCCGCGGAGCGTGAGATACCAGGCGGCGCGCGCGACATCGACACCGACGCCGCGCAGGTCGCCCGCCCTGCGCAGCGTCGCCTGCCGTCGCGCGGCAACGAGGCGCCGTGACGCGAGCGGGCCGATGCCGGGGACGCGTACGAGGAGCTCGCGCGGCCTCCATGATCTCGAGCGCGAAGTGCTCGGGATGCGCCAGGGCCCAGGCGGTCTTGGGATCGTGATCCAGCGAGAGATTGCCGTCCGCCTCGAACGCGAGCTCGTCGAAGCGAAAGCCGTAGTCGCGCAGCAGACCACCGGCTGGGAGGCACTGAAGTGCGCGTGATGCGGGAGCGCGTCGCGCTCGAGTCCCCCGACCACGTCGAGGATCTCGCGGTCACGCTCGCCGGCGGCGCCCACAACGAACTGCGTGGTCACCGAGCCGCCGCGCACGTACACGGCCAGCACCGCGCGCGCCCGCGCGTGATCCCACGCGAGCAGACAGGCGGTACGGCAGGCTCAGCACCCACTGCCGCACGGGCACCCGCGGTAGCACTGCGTCGACCAGGCGCGCGGCGAACTCGTTCATGCGCCGTCCGCCGCAGCTTGGACAGAAGCCGCGGCCCTTGCACCAGAACAGCACCAGCCGCTCGAGTGCGCAGTCGGTGCAGCGCAGCCGCGCGAAGCCGTGCGCCAGCACGCCGCAGGTCAGGAAGTCCCGGAACTCTCGCCACGAAGTCGGGCATCGGGGCGCCATCCGCCTGAGCCTGGCCGTCTCGAGGAAGGCATCGAGGTGCTCATCGATCATGCGGTGCAGCACGGCGTGCTCGGCGTCGCGTGGCCGGTAGTCGCTCGCGCTGGCCGCCCTCACCTCTCGATACCGCGGACACCGCGCGTCGTACGCGCGCTCGACGATCGCGTGCCGCCCGGCCGATCGTCCGAGACATACCGGTAGTACGGATGCTCCTCTACGATTGTCAGGTGCTTCGTTGACGTGTTCGCCACGTACGACAGCTTCAGCGTGCACCTGCTCGCGTCGCTCGAGGGCTTCGGCTTCTGCAAGGAGGGTGAGGCGGGCGCGTTCGTGCAGGGCGGCCGCATCGAGATCGGCGGCGAGTTGCCGTGCAACACGAGCGGCGGCATGCTCTCCGAGAGCTACATGCAGAGCTGGAACCGCCAGCCGGAGCTCGTCCGCCAGCTCCGCGGCGGTCTCGGACGCCGTCAGGTCGAGGGGGCTCAGGTCGCCCAGTACGTCCACGACGTCGCCGGCAAGTGCAAGAGCCTGATCTACACGAAGGGGGCGTGACGATGGCGACCGCCCGCCCGGTCCGCGCGATGGACCCGTACGCCGAGCAGTTCTGGGCGTTCACGCGAGCGAAGGAGCTGCGCCTGCAGCAGTGCGCGGACTGCGGGAAGTTCCGCTGGCCGCCCGGCCCGACGTGCGATCGCTGCCTCTCGGACGAGTTCGCGTGGACCGCGCTCAGCGGCACGGCGACGGTGCTGTCGTGGACGACCTTCCGCCGCGGCTACTTCCCCGAATATCCGCCGCCGCACACGGTCGTCGCGCTCGAGCTGGCGGAGGGCCCGCTCTTCATCTCGTATCCCGTCGATCTCGACCCGGCCGCGCTCCGCGAGGGCATGACGCTGGCGCTGCGCTGGACGGACGGCGCGGACAAGTTCGGCGAGTACAACCTGCCGGTCTTCGGCCCACCCGCGCCCGGGACGTGAAAGAACAGCGTGTGGGCATCCGCGAGCTCAAGGCGAGACTGAGCGAGTGCGTTCGTGAGGTCAAGCGCGGCGCGACGATTGTCGTGACCGAGCACGGCCGCCGTGTGGCGCGGCTCGTGCCCGAAGCCAGATCGCTCGATGAGCGGCTGAAAGGGCTGAAGGACTCCGGCACCATCCTGTGGAGTGGGCGTCGCCTCGGCCGTCGGAAGACGACAGCCGTCCGTGCGAAGGAAAGGCCCACCGTCGCGGAGATCCTGGTGGAGAACCGGGAGTGATTCTTTACCTGGATGCCAGCGCGATCGTGAAACGGTACATCACTGAATCCAGATCGAAGGAGGTCGTCGCGCTCATCGACGATGCCGCCGCTGTCGCAACATCGATCGTGAGCCGCGCTGAAGTCGCGGCGGCCTTCGCGCGAGCCGTACGCCTCGGAGTGCTCGACGACGCGGAGGGCGCCGGGCACAGCGGCGCTTCGCGCGCGAGTGGCCGGACTTCGTGCGGACTGCAGTCACTGAGACGCTCGTCGCTCGGGCCGAGACCCTGGCGTGGAATCACGGTCTTCGCGGTGACGACGCGGTCCAATTGGCTTCGGCCCTGGCCTGGCAAGATGCGGTCGGCCAAGATGTCCTTCTCGCCACGTTCGATCAGCAGTTGACGCGGGCTGCGCCCGAAATCGGATTGCGCGTATGGCCTGAAGACGAAGGTTGACGGAAGCGCGCGGGGCCGTCCTGCCTGGCTACCGTGATACCGCGCTTTCAGAAAGGAGCCTCTTGCCCGGACGGAATCGAGGAGCCGCCCATCGGGTTGCTCGACGAACACGCACCGTGTGAGATTCGCGGCGGCCGCGACGCGTTGCGGAAAGACGGGACCGCGCGGGTCGAACGCGTGATGCGCGCCATCGTACGGGATCAGCGCGATTTTGAACCAGCTCACCTTCGTAAACGCCGTCGCCTCGGGGCTGATCGGCGGCAGTTTGGTCCCCGGGCTGGCCGCGACCAACAGGCGCCGGATCTCCGCTTCGATGGCGCCGTAGCTGCCCTCACCCACCCACCGCTTCACCAGTCTTCCCTGGGCATCGAAGAGGTACTTCGCCGGCCAGGCGTTGTTGCGGAAGGCCTGCCATGTCGCAAAATCGTTGTCGAGTGCGATCGATAGGTGAGCCCATGATCGCGAATCCCACGATCGATGTTCTCGGCGCGCTTCCCGAACTCGAACTCGGGCGCGTGCACGCCGACCACGACGAAGCCGCGCTCCGCGTACTCGCGGTGCCACGCCTTGACGTAGGGCGAGGTGCGGATCGTTGTCGCCCGCCGCGCTGGCGGCGCCGGCGCTGATGGCGACACCGAGGAATACGAGTGGCAGGATGGCTCTCACTCGCATTCGTGCGCGCTGGCGCGCTAGAAGGGCCTGACTCTCACGCAGTCCCAGCCCGCCGTCGCTCCGCTCCCCTGATCCGTGAACGAGATCTGATCGAACTTCAGGGTGACCTTCTCCGTGGGGGACGGAGTGGTCTTGGCCGGTCCGCCTTCTGCGGACACGGTGTACGCCTCGATGAGTGCGTTGGTGAGGACGACGGTGAACAGCAGGTCCGGCGTCTTCGTGGAAGTCGTATCAAGGAAGAAGAACGTCGCGGTGGGGAAAAAGGCGCCCGTGAGGCTCTGCAGGAGCAGCCGCGGCGATGCCCGGTCGATGTTCTTCGTGAACACGAGGTCTTCACACACCCCCGCCCCGGCGTCCAGACGACTGCTGAAATGGAACGAGGTGACGATGATCTCGTTCACGTGACCGACAATGGTGCTGTCACCCTGCAACGGGACGACTCCGGGCCCCACCAACTTGAGCACGATCGCCGTCGACGTGCCCGCCACGGCTGGCGGCGCGCCCAGCGCGATGAGCAGCGCGGCGACGACGCCGAGCACGGCAAGTGCCGACAGGTGCTTCCTCGCTCCCTGCCTCAACGCTTCCAAGGTCGTCCACATGGTGCGTTCGTCTCCTCCACTTGATCTGTCTACCTGCGTGGGGCGCGAGTGTATCACGCGCTGGAATGACCATTCGTCCGTGAAGTTGCCAGCCCTCGACGCTTCGACGTAGGTTAGTCGCCGCGGACATGCTGATCGTCGACGCGCAGATTCACCTCTGGAATGCGGGCAACCCCACCAGCCCCTGGCACCGGCAGGTGCCTGCCTATCTGAAGGACGACGCGCTCAAGGAAATGGACGCCGGCGGGGTCGATGCCGCCGTGCTCACTCCGCACACGCCCTGGGATCCGAACGCGAACGAGCTGGCCATCGAGGCCGTGCGCCAGCACCCCGATCGGTTCGCGATCCTCGGCAACTTCCCGCTCGACAAGCCCGAGAGTCGTGCCCTGGTGGATACGTGGAAGCAACGTCCGGGAATGCTCGGCTGCCGCTTCACGTTCCCGCCCCCCCACCAGAGTCAGTGGCCGACGGACGGGACCATCGACTGGCTGTGGCCGGCGGCGGAGCGCGCATGCCCTGCCCGTGGCGTCAGTGTGTGACGCTGTTCACCGAAGAGCTGCCGTGGCTCCGCGGGCGTGATCTGAGCTCGTCATGGGCCGCGCCGTGTGCGACTGGCTCGGCTGGAAGCGGTGAGGTCAGCGAGCTACGTCGGCGTCGCCCGTCGACTGACCCATCGAGATATTCGCTCCGGATCGGGCTTCGAATAAACGATCAGGCAACAACAACAAATTCCGAGTCCAACACGCGGATACTTCAGCGCGACAACCGCAGCCACCCCGAAAAGGCAGAGCGTCGCTATCGATCGGAAACGCATGATCCTCCGCACCCTCGGCGAGACGTCATCCGTGTCAATGAGCTCCCGAATCAAACAGATGCAGGTCGCTCACGGCCATCCAGCGGTAGACAGCGGAAGCAGCGACATGGAAAACAGATGGGCGAAATTGAACCACATCAGGCGAGAGGTCGCCTCCGTGGCATAGCGCATGAGGTAATGGTGGTTGGTCCAAACGATGGCGATGAATAGGTAGCTCACTGCGTAGCTGAGCCATGTGGGCCAGAGCAACAGGAGCGCATCGAAGGTGGGGAGCTCCGGTGGACGCAGTTCCAACACCAGCACCGTTATACGGAGGCGTGGCGATCATCGTGCGCCGGGCGGACATGGCCACGGGCCTCAAGCAGCGTCCGATCATGGTGAGCGGCTTCGGCTGGTCGGAGGAGAACGTCGACGCCACGCAGCTCCGGCCGCGACTCAAGAGCTTCTATCACACGGCGCATCACGACGTGGCGGCGCAGGTCTACCCCATGGCCGGCGTGACGCCGAAGGACGTCGACGTGTTCGCCACGTACGACAGCTTCAGCGTGCACCTGCTCGCGTCGCTCGAGGGCTTCGGCTTCTGCAAGGAGGGTGAGGCGGGCGCGTTCGTGCAGGGCGGCCGCATCGAGATCGGCGGCGCGCTGCCGTGCAACACGAGCGGCGGCATGCTCTCCGAGAGCTACATGCAGAGCTGGAACCACCAGCCGGAGCTCGTCCGCCAGCTCCGCGGCGGTCTCGGACGCCGTCAGGTCGAGGGGGCTCAGGTCGCCCAGTACGTCCACGACGTCGCCGGCAAGTGCAAGAGCCTGATCTACACGAAGGGGGCGTGACGATGGCGACCGCCCGCCCCGTCCGCGCGATGGACCCGTACGCCGAGCAGTTCTGGGCGTTCACGCGAGCGAAGGAGCTGCGCCTGCAGCAGTGCGCGGACTGCGGGAAGTTCCGCTGGCCGCCCGGCCCGACGTGCGATCGCTGCCTCTCGGACGAGTTCGCGTGGACCGCGCTCAGCGGCACGGCGACGGTGCTGTCGTGGACGACCTTCCGCCGCGGCTACTTCCCCGAATATCCGCCGCCGCACACGGTCGTCGCGCTCGAGCTGGCGGAGGGCCCGCTCTTCATCTCGTATCCCGTCGATCTCGACCCGACCTCGCTGCGCGAGGGCATGACGCTGGCGCTGCGCTGGACGGACGGCGCGGACAAGTTCGGCGAGTACAACCTGCCGGTCTTCGGCCCGCCGCGGTAGCGGCTGGAGGCGCGGCGGTCATGCTGATGGGCCGGACGAAACGCCATCCGGCCACGTTCAATAGGAGCTGCGCCTCGATCTCCCGGACGAGCGGGTCACCGTCCGGGAACTCATCCGAACGCGTGCGTCAGGAGGTTCACGACTGGAACCGCCGGCAGGGCGAGCGGACGTTCCGCGGCCTCGTGCAGCCTGTGGGTGCCGAGCGCGTGCTGAACGGCACTACGATCCGGATATCGGCTTGAGGCGCACCGCTCGATCGACTGGGAGGCGCAGTACGCGCGGGCTGTGGAGGCGAGAGCGCGACAAAGGGCCTGGTTGACGGAACGTCCGTTCTCAGCTCGCCCCGGCTCAGCTCTTTCGCCCCCCCCGGCACAGGCGCCTTGGGTGCGCGAGGAGGTCCGCCTGGCGGTGGACCGCGCCCGGCGCGATGCGGCCTTCCGGATCCTGCCTCTTCCCGTGGGCCAGCTCGACGACGTCCCGGAGCGCGATGTCCTCGTCGGAATCCAGGCCCTGCCTTATCACGCCGACTTCCACGCGCAGCTCCAGGTCATCGCGCAGGCTGTCGGCCTGCGACCGCGCGCGCCGGGCTCGGCGGCTCTCATCGTCGACGCGCAAACCCGTGCACTTCGTTGGACGGGAACGCGTCCTCGAGCTGGTGGAGGCCGCGCTCGCGTCGGCCGGCCGGGGCTACTGCGTCATCACGGGTGAGCCGGGGACGGGCAAGACCGCCGTGCTGGCCGAGATCGTGCGCCGCACCGGGTGCGTCGCCCACTTCAACGTGGGCGCGCTCGGCGTCACCACGGCTGGCCCTTTCTTCGCGAGGTCGCCGCCGAGCTCATCGCGCGCTTCGGCCTGCCGTACCCGGTATTGCCGCCCAAGGGCGCCCGCGATGGTGATTTCCTGGTGCGCCTGCTCGCCGAGGCGAGTGCGCAGCTCGACGCAGGCGAGCGGCTCCTGATCGCGGTGGACGCCCTCGACGAGGCGGATCCGCCCGAGGGCCGCGCCAACGTGCTGTTCCTGCCGCGGGCCCTGCCCGAAGGTGTCCAGGTGCTGGTCACCCAGCGCAAGACGCCGTTCGCGCTGACCGTCGATGGCCCCCTTCGGCGAGTGGATCTCGACGAGCTGCGGGAGGACGGCATCCGGGACGTGGAGCGCTACGCCCTTGATCGAGTCGGCCGGAGCAAGAGTCCAGCGCTCGCGCCGCCGCGGCCGCCCGGAGCTCCGCCGGACGGGGCGGCCGCCCTGGCAGCCAGCATCGCGGCCGCCAGCGCGCCGGGAACTTTGCCTTCGCTCGCCACATCGTCCTCGACCTGGAGGCCGGGCGGCTACCAGCAGGCCGACATCGATCGACTGCCCGCTGGCCTCGAGGCGTACTACGAGGACTACTGGCGCCGGATGGGAGCTGACCGCCCCGACCCTGGACAAGCTGCAGTCCCTCAAGCTCGACGCCATGGCCCACGCGTGGACCGAGCAGCACCACCACGCCGAGCTGACGAGCCTCGCCTTCGACGAGCGCTTCGGCCTCCTCGTCGAGGCCGAGTGGCTGGCCCGCGACAACAAGCGCGTGACCCGCGCCCTCAAGGAGGCCAAGCTGAAATTGCCCCACGCCTGTCTCGAAGCGATCGACTACCCGGCGCGGCGCGAGCTCGACAAGGCCGTCATCCGCCAGCTCGCCACCTGCCGCTGGGTCCAGGAGCACCAGAACGTGATCCTCGTCGGCGCCACCGGCACCGGGAAGAGCTTCGTCGCCTGTGCCCTCGCCGCCCACGCCTGCCGCAAGGGCTTTCGCGCCTACTACCGCCGCGCGCCCGCGGCTCTTTCACGACCTCACCCTGGCCCGCGCCGACGGCACCTACGTCCGCCTGCTCGGCAAGCTCGCCCGCGTCGACGTCCTGCGTCATCGACGACTGGGGGCTCGCGCCGGTCACGGACCAGGAGCGCCGCGACCTGCTCGAGATCCTCGAGGACCGCTACGGCGACCGCTCCACCATCATCACCAGCCAGCTCCCGCCGGCCCAGTGGCACGACTACCTCGCCGACGCCACCCTGGCCGACGCCATCTGCGACCGCGTCCTCCACAACGCCCATCGACTCGTGCTAAAAGGACCCTCGCGACGAAAGGAGGCCAAGCTCGACGACTGACGACGGCCAGCGTCGCTGCGCTCCGATCACGATCCGCCGATCGGCGTGCTCACGATGCTCCGGTCCGACTGCCCACGATGGCTGAAATGCGCACTCCTGTCATTGCCGGTCGTAGAGGGTCGAGGCATCCGAAGTCGAGTTCCCTGCGCCCCGGCCGCCAGCGGCCTCGAAGTATATCCGCAAACCCAAATCCGATGCTCCGTCCCGGGCTCCTGGCTGCGAGCGTGCCCGCACGGCGCAGCCATCGGCCGTCGCGCTTTCCCACGCCCGACTGATCAACGGCACTTTCGCAACGTCCCTCGGCGAGGATCGAGCCAACGACGGCCCTTGACATCTCGGCTGCACCGGCGGACCATCCCGGCTCAGGCGGCGCGACCGGGGAGGAGGTTGGCGCCGGACACGAGCGTGACCGCCCTACGAATTCCTTTCTTCACCCTCTGACTTTTCGGGCCCGCTTGACAAGAACGACTGGTAGCACTCATTCACTCACTGCACCGCGCCGGCTACACCGGCGCGCGGAGGAATTCATGAGACACGCCATGCGTCTGCGGCTCGCCACTCTCGGTCTGGTGCTCGGCTCGGCCTTCACCGCTGAGGCGGGCTCGATCTTCCTGGTCACGCCTGCCGTGTACATCGGCGGCCGGGATGCCATATGTGTCGCGACCAACTTTGACAACAAGCCGGCCGTCATAAAGGCCCAGCTGTACGGGGGCGCCGCGCAATTCATCACGCCCGAGTTCGACGACTGCGCGAAAGGACCAACACCCGTCGGTCACACGTGCCTAACTAGCCAAAAGGTTTCCCTTTACGCCCTGTGTCGCTTCGAGAGCTCGACGTCGAAGGTGAAGGCCGCCCTCACGGTCGTCGGCGATCAGCTGGAGATTGTGGTCCCGGCAACGAAGCCCTGAGCACGCGCCCGACGGGCCGCGTCTGGCGTCAACCTTGACCCCGTTCCCCGGACGGGATGCCTTCGCTGTTCTGCCGCCAGACCTCGCGGCCGAAGGTATCCGCGGCCTTCGTTGAGGTCGGCACGCCCCCTCTTGCTTGACTGCGTGGTAGAGCTCACCAGCTGAGCTCTACGCGCGGCCTGACCGGGTGAACCGATCGTTAGACTCGAAGTTGGCGCACGAACAAGTCTCGGGTAGATCTTCAGCGCGGCGATGGCGGTCCCGGTCGACGCCCTCGGCGGCCAGGCTCTCGGTATAGTGGGTAACGCCGTCGATGACACCACCCTCCACAACCATTCCGGCGGGGACGGTGCCGGGGTCCGCCGGCGCATCACCGCCCCGACGCGGGAGGTCGCCGAGGACCTCCTTGCCGACAAGATCCGCGAGAGCCGGCAGGTTGTCCCCGGGGCCGCCGACCGCGAGATCACGCTCGCGACCTACGAGGGTAGGCGCGACAAAGGGCCTGGTTGACGGAACGTCCGTTCTCAGCTCGCCCCGGCTCAGCTCTTTCGCCCCCCCCCCGGAACCTCCGTTCTCGGCACCCCACCCCCGCCCTCCGCCGCCGCTCCCCCCCCGGCACAGCGCGGACAACCAGCGTGTCAAGGGATTTTCGACCGGAAGGAACGCCGGTCCAGAGGGATGCGCGCGCCCCAAGACGCCAGCGAACAGACCCCGGCGACTACGACGTGCGGATGCCGCTCAGGCGCCGACGCCGCCACGGGGCTGGAGTCGACGCCCGCCGCGAACGGCGGCGCCCGCCCCGGCAGTCTCCCGCCTTAGCGACCGCGGTCAGGATCGCGCGAATCGCGTCGGGATCCTCGACCGTGGCGATGAGCCGCAGCCGTCCACCGCAGCGCGGACACGCGAGCACGTCGATGTCGAACGCGCGCCGCATCAGATCGGCCCACGCCCTGTGGCGAGGAGCCGGCGCCGGCGGTCCGTCGTTCGTCTGCCTCGGGGTTGTGCCGGCGGCCACCGATATCGCGCCGGCGGCGCGCCATAGGCGACCACTCGGGCTCGCCAGCCGGAATGCGGCGCGAGCACGCCGTGGTAGAGCACGAGATTGATCCGTGGCCGCGGGATGAGCGCGGCCAGCTTCTCGAGCAGCGTGAGCGGCTCGAACAGCAGATGGCGCGTGCCGTCCGCCCAGGCGCGTCTTCAGCGTGAGCACGACCCTGCCGTCTGCGAGACGCCGCAGCCGGTCCTGCGCGACCGCCGGCCGGAGCAGATAGCGGCACAGCTGTTCCAGGCGCGCGCGATCCGCGGCCGGTGCCTCGACGTTGGCGTGCAGATCGAAGCCCGCCAGATGCGCGTGCCGCGGCGCCGTCGAGAGCACCCATGGCGCGTCGGGATCGTCCCCCACCCGCCACACGCGCGCCCCCGCGTGCGGACCGAGCGCGATGCGCCCCTGGATCGAGGCGCTGCTGAGGTCGGCGAGCGCGGGCGATTCGTCGACCACCGGATCGGCCTGGAGCATGTCGGCCTCACCCGGGTCGAGCCCTCGGCCGCGGAGCAGACGCTGCACGCGCGCGGCGATCCGCGCAAGCACGCACCCCGACCTCCTCGTCCGTCGGCGGCGGCAGGGGCCGGAACTCGAGCGCGCCGGACGTGTCGTCCGCGAAGAAGACGCCGTCGAACAGGAGCGTATGGAAGTGGACATTGAGATTGAGTCCGCCCCCGAAGCGCTGAATCACGGTCACCGATCCCGATCGTCCGTCGCGGATCCCGTAGCGGCGCGCCCGGTGGCGCTGAAAGCCGAGGAGCACGCGCGCGTACACGGCCAGCACCGCGCGCGCCAGCGCGTGATCCCACGCGAGCAGGTAGCGCAGGCGGTACGGCAGGCTCAGCACCCACTGCCGCACGGGCACCCGCGGTAGTACTGCGTCGACCAGACGCGCGGCGGACTCGTTCATGCGCCGTCCACCGCAGCTTGGACAGAAGCCGCGGCCCTTGCACGAGAACGGCACCAGCCGCTCCAGTGCGCAGTCCGTGCAGCGCAGGCGCGCGAAGCCGTGCGCCAGCACGCCGCAGGTCAGGAAGTCCCGGAACTCGCGCTCCACGAAGTCGGGCATCGGGGCGCCATCCGCCTGACGCCTGGCCGTCTCGAGGAAGGCGTCGAGGTGCTCATCGATCATGCGATGCAGCACGGCGTGCTCGGCGTCGCGTGGCCGGTAGTCGCGCGCGCTGAGAGACATAGCGGCGACATAGGCGCGCTCCGCGAACGCCGACAATGCCCAAAGATGGATACGCCACAGCACTGGGGCCCGCGCCGAGGAACCGCTATCGCTTGGCGTCCATGGTGACACCAAGCCGGTCGCGCGCGCTGGCCGCCCTCACCTCCTCTCGATACCGCGACACCGCGCGTTGTACGCGCGCTCGACGATCGCGTGCCGCCCGGCCGATCGTCCGAGACACACCGGTGGTACGGATGCTCCTCTACGCCCCAATTGTCAGGTGCTTCGTCGACGTGTTCGCCACGTACGACAGCTTCAGCGTGCACCTGCTCGCGTCGCTCGAGGGCTTCGGTTTCTGCAAGGAGGGTGAGGCGGGCGCGTTCGTGCAGGGCGGCCGCATCGAGATCGGCGGCGCGCTGCCGTGCAACACGAGCGGCGGCATGCTCTCCGAGAGCTACATGCAGAGCTGGAACCACCAGCCGGAGCTCGTCCGCCAGCTCCGCGGCGGTCTCGGACGCCGTCAGGTCGAGGGGGCTCAGGGCGCCCAGTACGTCCACGACGTCGCCGGCAAGTGCAAGAGCCTGATCTACACGAAGGGGGCGTGACGATGGCGACCGCCCGCCCGGTCCGCGCGATGGACCCGTACGCCGAGCAGTTCTGGGCGTTCACGCGAGCGAAGGAGCTGCGCCTGCAGCAGTGCGCGGACTGCGGGAAGTTCCGCTGGCCGCCCGGCCCGACGTGCGATCGCTGCCTCTCGGACGAGTTCGCGTGGACCGCGCTCAGCGGCACGGCGACGGTGCTGTCGTGGACGACCTTCCGCCGCGGCTACTTCCCCGAATATCCGCCGCCGCACACGGTCGTCGCGCTCGAGCTGGCGGAGGGCCCGCTCTTCATCTCGTATCCCGTCGATCTCGACCCGACCTCGCTGCGCGAGGGCATGACGCTGGCGCTGCGCTGGACGGACGGCGCGGCAAGTTCGGCGAGTACAACCTGCCGGTCTTCGGCCCGCCCCGTTAGCGGCCGGAGGCGCGGCGGTCGATGCTGATGGGCCGGAACGAAACGCCATCCGGCCACGTCCATCAGGAGCTGCGCATCGATCGCCCGAACGAGCGGGTCACCACCCGGGAGCTCATCCGCGAGCGCGTGCGTCAAGACGTGCAGGACTGGAACCGTCGGCAGAGCGAGCGTGCGTTCCGCGGCCTCGTGCAGCCGACGGATGCCGACGTGTGCTGAACCGCTGGGAGGCGCAGTACGCGCGGGCCGTCGAGGCGAGAGCGTGGCGCGATAAAGGGTAGTGTCTCAGTTTGAGTCCCGCTGACCGGGCGCGCCCGTCACGACGGTGACCGTCACGTGGGATACTTCGCGACGGCGAAGCGTCCCGCAAGGCCCCGCGATCCCAACGTGCTCGCCAAGCTCATCCTCGACATGACGACGGGTGAGGTGCCGAACGACTCGCCGAGAGGGCCGAGATCGCCAGCGACGGCAGCCCGCCGCAGGGGTGGGCTGAAGGGCGGTAAGGCGCGGGGCGAAGAAGCTCTCCGCGAAGAAAGCGCACGGCTATTGCGAAGAAGGGCGCTCGGGCTCGCTGGGGCCGATGACTCTTTTCAGTTCGGCAATAAACGTCCCCCGCCTAATGACCAGGTTGTTTGCGATCTTCATCACGATGCTCGGCGGCAGCGGGTCCGGGGTACTGGGGACCTGGACCGAGGGAGAGCCGTCCCCTTTGAAAAGCCACACCGCATCGTCTCTCGGGCGCGTGACCGTGTATTCCCTTAAGGACATCCGCACACACCTTGCAGATGTCCTTCCACGACGCCCAAGGGTAGTCGCTCTCTGGCTCACCCTCGGTCCCTTCGCTAGGCTGAGGCAAGTTCTCGCGCGGCGGAATATTCGGTCTGCGGGTTGTGGCTGTGCTCCGCGATCCTGAAAACGTTGATCGTCAGAAAGTCGTTCGCGTCATCAAGCGGCGGCACGTGTGGCTGTGTCTTTGGATTGAACACGTAGAAGCCGCGGTTGATCAGCGTATTCAGCAGGTGCCACACTTGGCCCTGCTCGATCTCCACGTCGCAGAATTCCGCGAACGCCGTGTGAAGACGTGCTTGCGCCTCATTCTCGGTAGAGCCGAGAGCCATTAGGCGAAGCACCGGAATCTGCGCGAGGATCATTCCGGTAGATGCCTCACGCTCTACCGTGTCGCGCAATTTCCCGTCGATCCGGTGATTGAAACCTTGGCTCGAAACCGTTGCTCGTACCAGCACGCCTGTTGCCTCCACCCCTCTCTGTCTCTCGTTAGCGGAACAGACGCACCGCATCCCCATGCACTTGCCGGCGCGTCCTGCTGATCATGCACAGCCCGCACAGCATTTGTCAAGCGCAACCAGGCGGTATCATTACGTTTTTTGGCCTGACTGTGTCTGCCTAGACTCATGCCGTGCAATGACGCGCGCCCATTGACGGAAAGCCGTATTCCCTTACGCGCATATTTGCCGCCGCTCGCCGGCCGGGATTGACAGCCCGTGTAGCTTGGAAGCCTTGCTGACCCCGAAGCATGAACCATACTGAACTTTATGCTTGACTAGGTGACTGGAGAGTCAGTATGCTTCAGTCATGAACAGACTGCCCCTTGAGCGCCGCGCCCAAATCATCGGGATGCTCGCCGAGGGCAATAGCCTCCGCGCCACCAGCCGCATGGCCGACGTGTCCATCAACACCGTGACCAAGCTCCTGGTCGACCTGGGCGCGGCCGTGCGAGCAGTACCAGGACGAGACGCTCCGCGAACCTCAAGTGCAAGCGGATTCAGTGCGACGAGATTTGGGCCTTCGTCTACGCCAAGGCGAAGAACGTGCCCGAGGAGCATGACGGGCGCGTTCGGCGTACGGCGACGTGTGGACGTGGATGGCGCATCGACGCCGACACGAAGCTCGTCCCCTCGTGGGCCGTCGGGCGGCGCGACGGCTTCACGGCGCACGCGTTCATGCGCGACCTGGCCGACCGGCTCGCCACGCGCGTCCAGCTCACGACGGACGGCCACAAGGTCTACCTCGAAGCCGTCGAGGGCGCCTTCGGCAACGACGATCGACTACGCGATGCTGGTCAAGACTCTACGGGGCGACAGCGGCACGAAGGCGCCGGCCGAGCGCGCTACAGCCCGGCCGAGTGCACGGGCGCGTCGAAGCAGACGATCACCGGGCAACCCCGACCCGGCACATATCAGCACGAGCCTACGTCGAGCGCCAGAACCTCACGATGCGGATGAGCATGCGGCGCTTCACGCGGCTGACCAACGCCTTCTCCAAGAAGGTCGAGAACCACAAGGCGGCCGTCGCGCTCCACTTCATGCACTACAACTTCGCGCGGATTCACAAGACGCTCCGGGTGACGCCGGCGATGGAGGCCGGCGTGTCCGATCACGTGTGGAGGCTGGACGAGATTGCGAGGCTGGCGTGAATCGCGCGGCGGGGATACTGGCCCTCGCAGCAACGGTACCGTTCGCGTTGATCTTCATAACGGACGGCTTCGTCCGACAATTATCCCTAACGACGATGGTGCTCTGCGCTCTGGCGTTCATTTGTTTGAAGCTGGGCGGCAAGTCAGGGCCAAACTGAGACACTACCCGATAAAGGGCCTGGTTGACGGAACGCCCGTTCTCCGCTCACCGCCCTCGCGCCGCCCTGCCGTTCCACCCCCCGCCGGGTACAGGCCTTCTCGGGCGCCGCCCTCCGCCGCCCCCCCACGTACAGCGTCGGCCTCGTCCGCGCGTTCGGCGATCACTTCGCGATCGCCGCTGCGATGGTGGCGGCGTACGCGCTCGCCTCGCTGGTCGCCGCGATCGGCCACTACGTTCCGCCGATCGTCGCCGCGCTGATCGCGGGCGCGGCCGTGGTCGCGATGGACGCGCGCGCGCCACTGGATCACGCGATCACGTGGGGCCTCGCGGTGCCGATCGTGCACACGCCCGAATTCACGGTCCGCGCGCTGGTGGAGCCGGCGATCCCGCTGACCATCACGGTCATCGGCATTCACAACGCGCAGGGCCTCGCGTACCTGCGCACAGCCGGCTACAGGCCGCCGGAGAATCCCATCACGGTGGCGTGCGGTGTCGGATCGATCGTGGTCGGCGTTCTCGGATCGGTGCCGGGGTGTCTCGTCGGTCCGGTCACCGGGATCATGAACCTGTCAGGGCCGCTCGCACATCGCTGGGTGAGCGCGGTCGTGTTCGCCGTGTCTTGCATGCTGTTCGGGCTGTTCGCGCCGGGCATCGCGAGCCTGGGCCTCGCGCTGCCGCCGGCGTTCATCGCGGCCCTCGGCGGGCTCGCGATGCTCGGCGTCCTGCAGAACGCCTTTGTGCACGGGTTCAAGGGACGCTTCACGCTCGGTGCCACCGTCACGTTCATCGTGACGGCGTCGCAGATGACGATCTTGAACGTCAGCGCGGCGTTCTGGGCCCTGGGTGCTCGGCGCGATCGTCTCAGGGATGCTGGAGCGCGACGACCATCCTGCGCAGTCGGCGGGAAGCTGAGGCGATCACCACGGGCGCCGGGGCGCAGCCGTGGTCGGGGATCCGATCGAGTGCATCGGCCTCAGCGGGAGAGGGATCCCACGGGCGCCCTCGGCACCCGTGGGGTGGATCCGGCGAGAGCGGCTTCGTCAGCTAGCGCCCCGGCAGGGCGACGAAATCGCTCCCCGCTGTAGCAGCCGATGGAGGCACGGAAGTTGGTCGGCGAGGCGTTGGTGAACTTGCAGTACACGGGACTCGTCAGGAAAGAGGTAGGGCTACCGACAGAGACGACGTGACCCGCAGGCAGGCTGAACAGGGCGCTCGATGAGGCCACGGAGCCGTCATAGTTGAGCAGCTCCACTTTGAGATTTGTCTTTGTGCTAGTGGTGATGTTCACGAGCTCGCACTGACAGGCGTCGCCGCTGGTTCCGTAGAGCGGTCCCGCGAACAGATCGACGCCTGAGCCACGGCAGGCAGGGGTGAGGACAAGCAAGGCACCAGTAAGTATTGCGGTCACTGTCATCGCATCCTCCCGCGAGTGTCGTGTGTTACGTCACTGCACCGCACACCGCTGCTTCACCGCGAATTGCGAGGCTCCGCCTGCTCTCTCACGGATCCTGAAGTCGGGGAACCTTGGGGCTGGGGGAGCGGGCGGGCCTTCCAGGCCTTCGATCGCCGTTTTCGCCGCCGCCTTGACCGTGGCACTCACGTCCTTGCTCGCGAGCGATCTGAGCAGGGCGAGTGTAGCCGGGTCGCCACCGGCCTGGTCGGCCAGCAGCTCCACCGCCTGCGCGCGAGCCGTCCCATCCCGGTCGCTGCTCGCGAACGTCCGGAGAGTCTCGGGCGGAATCCGCTCCCGCTGCTGCGCGGCCAGCTCGAGCACCAGGTGCAAGGACCTTGCTGTCGCGCTCACCGGCGAGCACTCGAGCGAGCGTGTCGACCAGCAGCCGCGTGTCCTGGATATTTGACAGCTCATCGAGTGCACCGGCTCGCACGGACGCGTCGGGATTGTTCAACGCGGCGTGACGGAGCTGCTGCACGGTGACGGGATCGTCTGGGCAGCCAGTCCGACTGGAAACCCGTCGCGCGGTCTCTCCGTGTCTCCAGGGCGGGCGTCAGCTCACGGAATCCGGACGATCCGTTCACGTAGATCCGCACCTCGTCCACCCCGCGGGCGCCGGACAGCACGGCGTACTGGCGCCCCTGCAGAAGACGGCGAAGCGCAAGGATCACCGGTACCCCGGTGAAGGAGCTGGTGACCCGCGCCTGAGCCAGCTCCTCGGCAAGAACGGTTTCGACCAGGATCTGGGCCTGAATCGTCTCGCCAATTTTCCTGAGAACTTGATCCAGCGGGGCGTTGACCGCGTCCACCGAGACGGTGCCGCCCGTGGTGGTCACCGACAGTTTCCCCGGAGGCTGGGCGGCGACAGTGGACAGCGCAGCAGGCTCAGCACCATCAGAGCGACCGGCATCGCAGAGCCCCCTTCCGGTCTGTGGCCGACCTATATGGCGCCACGGGCGCCGCTGTCAACCCCCGGGGGCTGACGTGTGTGGTGCGGTCAGCGTCTCCGATCGCGCGCCGCGGGCAGCCGATCGAGCCTCGCGCCGGCGCGCGCGCCCGCGGTGGCGAGCAGGCCGGCGAGACGGGCGAGGAGCGTAGCCGACACAAAGGGCCTTCTCGGGCGCCGCCCTCCGCCGCCCCCCCCACGTACAGCCGCGCGCCTCGAGGGCTTTGAGAAGGGCGTCCATGATGCGGAGTGCAC
>CAVPPZ010000011.1:0-212478 GCA_963707305.1 uncultured Candidatus Rokubacteria bacterium | reverse complement strand
GTGCGACGCCCGTCCGTGTCGCGTGAACCGGTGCCGCTCGCCCCGCAAATCGAGACGAAACCGATGAAAGCAGTCGCGTATGGCGCGCTCGCCCGGCTTTGGCACTCGCGTTGCGTTGATGAGCTGCCAGCCCGGACCCTTGCACGGTGATGAGGAGCGCAGATGACGATCGATCGCGAGATGCGTGAGCGGCGGCGGCCGGCAGCGATGCGACAGGAGCGACGCGATGTCGAGTGATCCGCTCGTCCAAGCCTTCTTCGAGGAAGCGGCCGAGCTGCTGGCCGACTTCGAGTCGGGGCTCCTCTCCCTGGAGGAGAATCCGAGCGATGCCGAGCTGCTGAACCGGATCTTCAGGAGCGCGCACACGCTCAAGGGCAATAGCTCCATGCTCGGGCTGGACGAGATCGCCCACTTCACCCACGCGCTCGAGGATCTGCTGGACCAGCTTCGCAAGGGCCGTCTGGCCGTGACCTCTCAGACGGTGAACACGCTGCTCGCCTCCGGTGACGTGCTGCACACGCTCGTGAGCCGGGCCGAGGGCGACCCCCGCCCCGCCTCGGCCCAGGAGCAGGCGGCCGCCGACCGGGTGCACCAGGCGCTCCGCTCGATCGTGAGCGGCAAGCAGGTCGAGGTGCTGCCCGAGCGCGCCAGGGAGCCCGTGCCCGCCCCGGCGGCCGAGACGCTCTTCGAGATCCGCTTCCGGCCCGCGGGCGACGTCTTCCGGCGGGGCCTCGACCCGGTGCACCTCATCCGCGGGCTCGCCGAGCTGGGAGAGCTGATCAAGGTGGAGCCCAACCTGGGACGCCTCCCGCCGCTCAAGGAGATGGACCCGGAGGAGAGCTACCTCGGCTGGACCATCTGGCTCCTGAGCGCGCGGCCCCAGGCCGAGGTCGAAGATCGCTTCGACTTCATGGGCGACGGGGACACCGTGACGATCGAGAGCCTGTCGATGGGGGCGGCGAGCCGGATGCCGAGTCCTCCGAGGCCGCCGCCGGTACGCGGGACCTCGCGGAGGCCGTGACGGAGGAGCCGCGCCAGGTCAAGGCCGCCGCGCCGGCCGAGGCCGCCAGCATCCGGGTCTCCGTCGACAAGGTGGATCGGGTCATCAACCTGGTCGGCGAGCTGGTCATCACCCAGTCGATCGTGGCGCAGACCGTCGCCAACTTCAGCCTCGACCAGCTCCCGAGGCTCGCGGAGGCCGTCGCCAGATGGACCGCCACGCCCGCGACCTGCACGAGCGGATGATGGCCGTCCGCATGATGCCGATCAAGACGCTCTTCACCCGCTTCCCGCGGCTGGTGCGCGACCTCACGGCGGCGGCGGGCAAGCAGGTCGAGCTCGAGACGGCGGGCGAGGAGACCGAGCTCGACAAGACCGTCATCGAGAAGATCGGCGATCCGCTGACGCACCTGATCCGCAACGCCGTCGACCACGGCATCGAGCCGCCGGAGGACCGCGCGCTGCGCCGGCAAGCCGGCAGCCGGCACGGTGCGGCTCGAGGCCTACCACCAGGGCGGCAGCATCGTCATCG
Source organism: uncultured Candidatus Rokubacteria bacterium (assembly GCA_963707305.1). GTDB lineage: Bacteria > Methylomirabilota > Methylomirabilia > Rokubacteriales > CSP1-6 > VGLJ01. Next base: position 210,947 of record CAVPPZ010000011.1, on the reverse strand, counting down.
AGGTCGCCGACGACGGCGACGGGCTCGACCGCGACGCGGATCCTCGCCAAGGCGCGTCGAGAACGGCCTCGTCGAGGCCGACGACCAGACGCTCTCCGACGAGGAGGTCGTTCGGCGCTGATCTTCCGCCCGGGCTTCTCGACGGCCGAGAAGGTCACCGAGGTCTCGGGCCGCGGCGTCGGGCATGGACGTCGTCAAGCGCAACGTCGAGGCGCTGCGGCGGGTCGATCTCGATCCGCAGCGAGCGCCGGCAAGGGCACGCGCTTCACGCATCAAGCTCCCGCTGACCCTGGCCATCATCGACGGCCAGTCGCTGTCCGCGTCGGCGAGCAGGTCTACATCCTGCCGCTCACCGCGATCGTCGAGTCGATCCGCCCCGTGGCGCTCGGCCGTGACCCGCGTGCTCGACCACGGGGAGACGGTGACCGTCCGCGGCCACGTCCTGCCGGTGATCCGGCTGCACGAGCTGTTCGGCGTCGCGCCGCGGACGACCGATCTCACCGAGGCGCTGGTCGTGATCGTGGAGCACGAGGCGCGGCTCGCCGCGCTCATGGTCGACGAGCTGCTCGGCCAGCAGCAGGTGGTCATCAAGAGCCTGGAGCGCAACTTCCGGAAGGTCGACGGGCGTCGCGGGCGCCACGATCCTGGGCGACGGCCGCGTCGCGCTGATCCTCGACGTGCCCGGGCTCGTGACCCGCGCCCGGCGCGCGGCGGGCCAGGCGGCGGGGCAGCGCCGTGAACTCCCCGACATGCCGAGGCCGTGGAGCGACGAGCGAGAGGGACGTGCGCGCGGTCGCTCCGGCGCGCACCCAGCAACGAGCAGATCCTCCACACGAGAGCACGTGAGAGGACCCGACTGAGTGGTTCAAGAACCGCAACCGACGACGAAGCTGCTGCATCGCCTTCGGCGCACGGCGTCCTGGCCGCGTCGTCGGCTATCGGGCATCCACGGCATGGGCATCGATGCGTCGCCGGGACACCCGAGGTCCAGCGTCCGCATGGCGTCGGACGGCGACGTCCAGGACGCGCGCCGTCGAGCGGTCAGATCCGGCGCGTGCGGCAACGCGTCCTCGACCGCACTTCAACGACGTGGCGCAGCGCAGACGCGCGTCGAGCTACAAGCACGGCAACGAGTTCGGCAGGCACCGATCGAGGCTTCGGGAAGACGCTCGTCGTGCCGGAGGTGAGGCGGCGACGCCGAGATCGAGAAGCTACGAGACGATGCGCGATGGACCAGCCAGAGTCCGGAGCGATCAAGGCTGGTCAAGCTCGACGAGGCGCCCGGCCGGTGCGCGAGCCGCGCGCAGGCCGGCTGACCAGGTCGAGGGGATCGCAGGCTCGCTCGACATGAAGCTCGAGGTCAGTCGCAAGGCAGCCGAGAGGCCGACGCCGCTCCGCGGCGCGCGCGCTCTTCGTGGTCGCCCTGATCGCGCGGCGTGGCGCTGGCGACTGGCCGTCGGGCTCTTCGTCGCACGGCTGATCGCCCGCCCGCTCGGGCAGGCCGGCGAGGTCCTGGAGGGCGTGGCCGCGGGGGACTTCACCGGGCGGCTCGACCTGGACACGAGGACGAGATGGGCCGGATGGCCGCGGCGCTGAACGGGCCGTGGACGGCATGCGCGGCGGTCGCTGCAGGAGGTGAGCCTTCGGCGAATCACGCGGCGAGCGCCTCGGAGCAGCTCTCCGCGGCGCTCGGAGCAGCTCTCGTCGCGGGGCGCAGGAGCAGGCGTCGAGCCTGGAGGAGACGGCGGCGTCGCTGGAGGAGCTCACCTCGACGGTGAAGCAGAACGCCGACAACGCGCAGCAGGCGAATCAGCTGGCGGCGGGGCGCGGCGACGTGGCGGAGAAGGGCGGGCAGGTGGTGGCGCAGGTGGTGACGACGATGGACGAGATCAACGAGTCGTCGAAGAAGATCGCCGACATCATCAGCGACGATCGACGAGATCGCGTTCCAGACCAACATCCTGGCGCTGAACGCGGCGGTGGAGGCGGCGCGGGCGGGCGAGCAGGGCCGCGGCTTCGCGGTGGTGGCGTCGGAAGTGCGGAACCTGGCGCAGCGCAGCGGCGGCGGCGGCGAAGGAGATCAAGGAGCTGATCCAGGACTCGGTGCAGAAGGTCGAGGCCGGGACGAAGCTGGTGAACCAGGCGGGCGAGACGATGGGGAGATCGTGGCGTCGGTGAAGCGGGTGACCGACATCATGGCGGAGATCGCGGCGGCGTCGCAGGAGCAGACGTCGGGGCATCGACCAGGTGAACCAGGCGATCACGCAGATGGACCAGGTGACGCAGCAGAACGCGGCGCAGACGGAGGAGCTGTCGTCGACGGCGCAGGCGCTGGCGGGCGCAGGCGGAGGAGCTGCAGGCGCTGGTGGGGCGGTTCAAGCTGGCGAGCGGCGGCCAGGCGGGCCGGCAGCCGGCGGTGGCGCCGTGACGGGTGCGGCCGCGGCCGGCCCCGACGAGCGGCGGCGGGGACGGCCGGTACGCCGCGGCGACCGGTGCGCGAAGACGGACGAGCCGGCGCTGCCGGTCGCCGCCGGCCGGCCGCGCAACGGCAACGGCACGGATCACGGCAAAGACGACGGGTTCGAGGAGTTCTAGACCCAGCGACGGCCGCGATGGAGCAAGCTGGACACGCTGTCGAGCCAGATCAGCTTTGCGACGGACGGGAGCCAGTACCTGACCTTCCGCCTGGGGGAGGAGGAGTACGGGGTCGAGATCCTCAAGGTGCAGGAGATCAAGGGCTACTCGGCGATCACGCCGATCCCCAACACGCCGGCCTACCTCAAGGGGGTGATGAACCTGCGGGGGACGATCGTGCCGGTGGTGGACCTGCGCGCGAAGTTCGGCGATGGCGGCAGGCCGAGTACAACCAGTTCACGGTGATCATCGTGCTGACGGTGGGCGACGAAGGTGATGGGGCTGATCGTGGACGCGGTGTCGGACGTGCTGAACATCCCGACGACGGACATCCAGGCGACGCCGGACTTCGGCGGCGCAGGTGGACGCGCGCGTTCATCAGCGGGATGGCGCAAGGCGGGCGACAAGCTGGTCGTGCTCCTGCTGGACATCGACAACCTGCTCACCGGCGGCCAGCGACGCGGCTCGGTCGCAGCCTGGCGCGAAGCGTGTGCCCGATTTCACAATTCTGACCGAGTCTGAACGGAACCGCCCGAGGAGAGCCCATGCGTGGTCGCTGTGGTTCGCTCAGAACCTGCCGGAATACGACCGACCCAAGCGATCACGGCGTGGGTTCCGCAAGGCCATGGACCGGTCCTGCGGCTACGTCGGCTCCAAGATCGTCGGGTACACCACGACATGGTCGGCTACGTCCTGCACGAGCTGGATCTGCGGCTGCCCACGTCCAAGAAGCGAGACACTCGCGCTGTCGCCGCCGGACCTCGCACGCCAAGCGCACGTCGATCATCGAGGACGCCGAGATCGGAGATGTAGACGAACTCCGCAGCTCTTCGCGGCCCGCATCCGACGGCAGCTTCGAAGTACCGCGCATCGCTCGGAGAAGCGCGGACACGCTGCAAGGTCCGGAGTAGCCGCCGCGTGATGGCGGCCCTCGACCGGCGCCGGGCTGAAGGCACCTCGCCGAGCCGGCGACAGTCCCAAGACTCGGCATGGCGAGGCAAGGAGGGCGATGGAGGCGCCGCCAGCGCGGCCCGGGAGGTGGCCGAAACGCTCGACGACGGCGGCCCGAACCGCGCGCTCCGACGAGACCTGGCCGCGCTCGCCGCCGATCCAGCAAGGCCGCCGAGATGCCGCGCAGGCGCCCGTCGGCCCGACGGCGACGCCACCCTGATGCTGCGGCGGTGTCATCTCGCCGTTCGGCGGCCGGCGCTGCTGCCTCGCGCGATCATTCATCCGCCCGCCGCGCTGATCAAGCCCGCGGTCGAGGGCTGGAGACGACGGCCCGGCGACTTCACCCAGCGTGATGACGACACGGGAGAGATCGGGCAGATGGCCGCGGCGGCTCAACCGGTCGATCGAGCGATGCGCACGGCGCTGCCGCAGGTGACCCGCAACGCGGCCACGGTGGCCGCTGCGGCCTCGCAGCAGCTGTCGGCGGCGTCGGAGCAGCTCTCGTCGGGGCGCAGGAGCAGGCCTCGAGCCTGGAGGAGACGGCGGCGTCGCTGGAGGAGATGACCGCGACGGTGAAGCAGAACGCCGACAACGCGCAGCAGGCGAACCAGCTGGCGATGGGCGTCGCGCGACGTGGCGGAGAAGGGCGGCGAGGTGGTGGCGCAGGCGGTGGACGCGATGGGCGAGATCAACGCAGTCGTCGAAGAAGATCGCGGACATCATCAGCGTCGATCGACGAGATCGCGTTCCAGACCAACCTGCTGGCGCTGAACGCGGCGGTGGAAGCGGCGCGGGCGGGCGAGCAGGGCCGCGGCTTCGCGGTGGTGGCGGCGGAGGTGCGCAACCTGGCGCAGCGCAGTCGGCGACGGCGGCGAAGGAGATCAAGGGCGCTGATCCAGGACTCGGTGCAGAAGGTCGAGGGCGGCGTCGGAGCTGGTGGACCAGTCGGGCGCAGACGCTGGACGAGATCGTCGCGTCGGTGAAGCGGGTGACGGACATCATGGCGGAGATCGCGGCGGCGTCGCAGGAGCAGACGCAGCGGGCATCGAGCAGGTGAACAAGGCGGTGACGCAGATGGACCAGGTGACGCAGAGAACGCGGCGCAGACCGAGGAGCTGTCGTCGACGGCGCAGGCGCTGGCGGCGCAGGCGGAGCGAGCTGCAGGCGCTGGTGGGCCGCTTCAAGCTCGGGGAGCGCGCGCGAACGCCGCCGCGCCGCCGAGCCGTCGGCCGCCCCAAGGCGACGCGCGGCCACGACGGCGACCTGTCGGCGCCGCGAAGTGACGGCGACGCGCCGCGTCGAAGGCGGTGGCGCCGAGGCCCGCGCCCCCGCCCGTGGCCATTCACGGGAGCGCGGCGGCGAAGGCGGTGGGCCACACGAAGGAGACGGGAACAGTCACGCCGCTGGGCCGCGACGCCGACGGTTCGAGGAATTCTACCCGCGAGAGACGACCATGGAACAGCTGGACACGCTGACGAATCCGATCAGCTTCGCGCACGGACGGGAGCCAGTACCTGACCTTCCGCCTGGCCGAGGAGGAGTACGGGGTCGAGATCCTGAAGGTGCAGGAGATCAAGGGCTACTCGACGGTGACGCCGATCCCGAACACGCCGGTGTACCTGAAGGGCGTGATGAACCTGCGGGGGACGATCGTGCCGGTGGTCGACCTGCGGTCGAAGTTCGCGATGGCGGCAGACGGACTACAACCAGTTCACGGTGATCATCGTGGTGACGGTGCGGGACGAAGGTCATGGGGCTGATCGTGGACGCGGTGTCGGACGTGCTGAACATTCCGAAGGGGGACATCCAGGCGACGCCGGACTTCGGGCGGGCAGGTGGACGCGCGGTACATCAACGGGATGGCGAAGACGAGCGACAAGCTCGTCGTCCTCCTCGACATCGACCGCGTCATGGGCGGCGTGGACGTCGCCATGCCCAGCCTCAACTGAGCCCGGGAGCGATCGATGAACCTGACGCGCCGGCAGTTCACGTCGTTCCTCGGCCTGCTGACGATCGGCGGTCCGGTCGCCGCGCACGCCTCGTCGCCCGGTCTCAACGAAGCGCTCATCCCGAAGGCCCCGGCGGCGCCGCCCGCGAAGGCCCGCCGGCGGCTCCCGCCGCGAAGCCCGCGGCCGCCAGCCCGGCCCACGCGAAAGCGCCGACGACGCCCGACGAGATCTGGGCCGACCTGATGGAGGGCAACAAGCGCTTCGTGGTCGGCAGACCGCGGGCGCGGGTCACTCCCGCCCGGCGCGAGGAGCTCGCGAAGGGCCAGCATCCCCAGGTCATCGTCCTTACTTGCTCGGACAGTCGCGTCAGCCCGACGCTCGCGTTCGACAAGAGCCTCGGCGACCTCTTCGTCATTCGGACCGCGGGCAACGTCGCGGACCCGATCGCGCTCGGCTCGATCGAGTACGCGGCCGAGCACCTGCACGCGAAGGTCCTGGTCGTGATGGGCCACGAGAAGTGCGGCGCGGTCTCGGCGGCGCTGTCCGGCGAGAAGATGCCGACCCGCAACCTCGACGCGATCGTCCGGAAGATCGCGCCCGCCGTGGACAAGGTCAAGGCGTGCGGCGAAGGCGATCAGCTCCTCAGCTTCGCCGTCGAGAGCAACGTGCGGCACAGTGCGCGCAACCTCGTGGAAGAGAGCCCGATCCTGGCCGCGGAAGTCGCCGCGAAGAAGCTGACGGTCATCCAGGCCGTGTATCGACTGAAGACCGGTGAGGTCGTCCGGCTCGCGTAAGCGCGACGGGCACGACGGGAGGCAGCGGACATGAAGGTCGTGGCGAACATCAAGATCCGCAACAAGCTCGTCCTGATGTTGCTCTTTCCGCTCCTGGCCGTCCTGTACTTCTCCGTCGGCGGTGGCTGGGACAAGTGGGGCCAGGCCCGCGAGATGGACACGCTCCTGAGCCTGAGCGAGCTCGCGGTCCGGACGAGCGCCGTCGTGCACGAGGCCCAGAAGGAGCGCGGCATGACCGCGCTGTTCCTGGGGAGCAAGGGCACCGAAGTTCCAGGCGGAGCTGGCGCAGCAGCACACGGAGACCGACAAGCGCGTGACCGCGCTCACCGAGTACCTGCGCGGATTCGACCGGAGCCGCTTCGGCGCCGCCTTCGGGACGAGCCTCGACGAGGCGCTCGGCCGGGTGGCCAAGACGGTGCCCACGCGCGCGGCGGTCACCGCGGGCAGCATCGCCACGCCCGACGCGATCGGGCACTACACCGGCATGATCGCCTCGCTCATCGGGGTGATCTCGCGGTCGACGCACCTGAGCGGCAGGGCGACCTGACCCGCAGCCTCGCAGCGTACGTCAACTTCCTGCAGGCCAAGGAGCGCACCGGCATCGAGCGGGCGCTCCTCGGCGACACCTTCGCGCAGGACAAGTTCGGCCCGGGCATGTACGAGCGCTTCGTCGCCGTCGTGAGCGCCCAGGACACCTACGCCGCCGGCGTTCGACGCGCTGGCGTCCGACGCCGACCGGGAGTTCGCGCGCGGCGACGATCGCCGGCCCGGCCAGCGACGAGGTGGCGCGGATGCGGGCGGTGGCCCGCGAGAAGGCGGCCACCGGTGGATTCGAGATCGACGCGAGCCACTGGTTCAAGACCATGACTGACAAGATCAACCTGATGAAGAAGGTGGAGGACCGGCTCTCGGACGGTCTCGTCGCCCAGGCGACGGCCCGCCGGCAGCAGGCCTGGACCGCGCTCTTCGTCTTCGCCTGCCTCGGTGTCGGTGCGGTCACGGCGGCGCTGATCATGGCGTACGCGCTGGTCCGCAGCATCACGACGTCGGTCAACTCCGTGCTCCACACGATGCGCGGTCTCGCCGAAGGCGAGGGCGACCTCACGCGGCGGCTCGCCGTCGTCGGCACGGACGAGATCGGCCGAGCTCTCGCTCGCGTTCAACACGTTCATGCAGCGAGCTGCACGAGCTCCTCCTCGAGGTGCGGGACGCGGCGGATCTCGTCTCGGCGGCGTCCCACCGGCTCTCGACGACCACGGTGGACCGCTGCGCGAGCGCCCAGGAGCAGGCGGCGGCGCCTCGAGCAGACAGCCGCCTCGCTCGAGGAGATCACCGGCACGGTGAAGCGGACCGCCGACAACGCGCGGCAGGCCGACCAGCTCGCCGGCGGCGTCGCGCGACGTCGCCGAGAAGGGCGGCGCACGTGGTCGCGAGGCCGTCGGCGCGATGAGCGAGATCGACGGCGCGTCGAAGAAGATCGCCGACATCATCGGCGACGATCGACGAGATCGCGTTCCAGACGAACCTGCTGGCGCTGAACGCGGCCGTCGAGGCCGCGCGCGCCGGCGAGCAGGGGCGCGGCTTCGCGGTGGTCGCGGCCGAGGTGCGCAACCTGGCCCAGCGCAGCGCGACGGCGGCGAAGGAGATCAAGGGGCTGATCCAGGACTCCGTCCTGAAGGTCGAGAGCGGCGATCGGCGCTCGTCGAACCGGTCGGGGCGACGCTCGACGAGATCGTCACCTCCGTGAAGCGCGTGACGCGACATCGTCGGCGAGATCGCGGCCGCGTCGAACGAGCAGTCGACCGGGATCGACCAGGTGAACCGCGCCGTGCATCCAGATGGACCGCGTGACGCAGTCGAACGCGGCCCAGACGGAGGAGCTGACGTCGACGGCGCGTGCGCTCGCCGCCGAGGCGCGCAGCCTCCAGGAGATGGTCGCGCGGTTCACGCTCGAAACCGCGAGCCGGCGCCGCGCCGCGCAGCTCGCCGGCGCGCCGCCGGCGCCGCGCGCGCCGTCGGCCGCCCGCCTCCCGGCCGTGCGCTCCCCGCGCGACCGAAGGAGTCGGACGCGGAGACCGCGTTCGCGGGCGTCGGCACCAACGGGTCGCTGACGAACGGCCACGCCCGCCGCTCGCACCCGGCGGCGGCGAGGGCTACGAAGTCGCCGTGACGTCCCGAGCTCGTCATCACCGACCGGAGTTCGCGCGCCTCCGCGAGCTGATCCACGCCCACGCCGGGATCGCGCTGGCCCCGTGCAAGCGCTACCTCGTCCAGGCGCGCCTGACGCGGCGCCTGCGCGAGCTCGGCCTCAGCACGTTCGCGGACTATCACGAGCGGCTGCCGGCGACGCGTCGGGCGCGGAGCTGACGCTGCTTCATCAACGCGATGACGACGAACAAGACCGACTTCTTCCGCGAGGCGCACCACTTCGACCACCTCCGGGAAGTGGCTGCCGCGCGCCGCCCGTGCCGCCGGCGCCGACCGGCGCCTCCGGTTCTGGAGCGCCGCTGCAGCACCGGCGAGGAGCCGTACACCCTCGCGCGTCACGCTCCTGCGACGCGCTCGGGGGCGGCGCCGGCTGGGACGTCCAGATCCTCGCCTCGGACATCGACACCGACGTCCTCGACGCGCGCCGCGGAGGGCGTGTACTCCGCCGAGCAGGTGGCGCCGATCCCGCGGCCACTCCTGCAGCGCTACTTCCTGCGCGGCACCGGGTCGCACGCGCGGCTCCGTCCGGGTGGGTCCGGCCGCGCGCGGCGCTCGTCACGTTCCGGCGCATCAACTTCCTCGACGAGCCGTGGCCGATCCGCACGCGGTTCGACGCCATCTTCTGCCGGAACGTGCTGATCTACTTCGACCGTCCCACCCAGCAGCGCGTCCTCGAGCCGGCTGACCGCCTGCCTCGACGAGGACGGCCTCCTCTTTCTCGGGCACTCGGAGAGCGTCCACGGGCTCGTCGACGGCGTGCGCGCCGGTCGGGGCCGACCATCTACCAACGCGTGCCGACTCCGGACTCAAGTCCGGTGCCGGCAGGCCGATGAACAACTGAGGAGGGCGCGATGCCACTCACGATCCTCGTCGCCGACGACTCCCGCACCGTGCGCACCATGGTGCGCGGGGCCCTCGAGGCGGACCACTACTACGTCGTCGAGGTCCCCGACGGCCGTGCAGCGCTCGAGGCGTCGGCGTCCGTCGACGCCGATCTCGTCATCACCGACGTCAACATGCCGGAGATGGACGGCCTGACGCTGGTGCAAGGAGCTGCGCGCGCGTCCCGCCGTACCGGTTCACGCCGATCCTCGTCCTCACCACCGAGAACGGCGACGGACATGAAGCAGCGCGGGCGCGAGGCCGGGGCCACCGGCTGGCTGGTCAAGCCCTTCGATCCCGAGCGGCTCCGGCAGACGGTCTGCGCACGGTGCTGGCAAGGAAGCGCTCGTGAAGGAGAAGGAGGTCACCATCTACATCGGGGGCGTCCACGCCGCGCGACCAGCCGCAGCTCGTGAAGACGCTGCTGGGCTCCTGCATCTCGGTGTGCCTCTACGATCCGGTCAGGTCCGTGGGCGGGATGAACCACTTCATGCTGCCCGCGCGGCGTCGCCAGCGACGGCGAGCTCGTCGCGCTTCGGCGTCGCACGCCATGGACTGCCTCATCGGCGCGCATGATGAAGCTCGGCGGCGACCGCCGCCGCTTCGTCGCGAAGGTCTTCGGCGGCGCGCACGTGCTCAACGTCGAGGAATCGGCCGACGGGCGTGCCGCAGCAGAACATCGACTTCATCCGGGAGTTCCTGGCGGACGAGGGCTTCCCCATCCTCAGCGAGGACGTGGGCGGCTACCACCCGCGCCACGTGCACTTCTACACCGCGAACCGGGACGCGCGTTCATCAAGCGGCTGGGCGCCGAGAACCGCGCACGCCTGCTCCGGCAGAGCAGACCCTGCCCGTCGCCCCCGCCCCGGCGTACGGCGACGTCACGCTGTTCTGAGGGTCCGCGCCATGCCGCCGAAAATCCGCGTGCTGGTGGTCGACGACTCGGCGCTCATGCGCCAGGTGCTCGGCGAACCTCCTCGGGCGCGACCCGTCCATCGAGATCGTCGGCACCGCGTCCGATCCGTACGTGGCGCGCGACAAGATCAAGGCCGCTCAAGCCCGACGTGCTGACCCTCGACGTCGAGATGCCGCGCATGGACGGGCTCGTCGTTCCTCGAGAAGCTGATGCGCGCGCACCCGATGCCGGTGGTGATGGTGTCCTCGCTGACCGAGTCCGGCTGCGCGACCACGCTGCGCGCGCTCGAGCTCGGCGCGGTGGACTTCGTCACCAAGCCCAAGCTCGACCTGCGCGAGCGGATGCCCGAGGTCGCCCAGGAGGTCATCGAGAAGGTCAAGGCGGCGGCGATGGCGCGCGTGCGCACGCGCCCGACGCTCACCGGGGCCGCGCCGGTCCGCGTGCGGCCCGCGCGGCCGCGTGGCGCTGCGCACGACGCAGCAGGTGCTCGCGGTGGGCGCGTCGACCGGCGGCACCGAGGCGCTCCGGGAGTTCCTCACCGCGCTCCCCGCCGACTGCGCCCGGCGTCGTGATCGTGCAGCACATGCCCGAGCACTTCACGCGCGCCTTCGCCGAGCGCCTCGACGGCCTCTGCACGGTCCGGGTGAAGGAGGCGGAGGACGGCGACCGCGTCCTCGCCGGGCACGTGCTGATCGCGCCCGGGCAACTATCACATGCGGCTGGCGCGCGACGGGCGCGACGTACCTCGTGCGGCTCGTCCAGCGATCCGCCCGTCAATCGCCACCGTCCCTCCGTGGACGTGCTGTTCCACTCGTGCGCCGACGCACGCGGGCGCCAACGCGGTCGGCGTCATCATGACCGGCATGGGCGACGACGGCGCGCGCGGGCCTGCTCGCGATGCGCGAGGCCGGCGCGCGCACGCTCGCCCAGGACGAAGCGACCTGCGTCGTGTTCGGCATGCCGAAGGTGGCCATCGACATGGGGGCCGCACAGCAGATCCTGCCGCTCCCGCGCCTGGCGCCGGCGGCGCTCGCGTTGATGCGGGAAACGGATGCCGGCGCCGCCCGCGCGGCCACCGGCGCGTAGCGAGGAGGACGGCATGGCGGTGGAGCTCGTGAAGGACGAGGGGGCGTGGACCTTGAAGCTCAGCGGCGCGTGCGACGTCTTCGACGTCACGGCGCTTCACGAGGCGGCCTGCGCCGCCGCGGAGGGCGCGCCCGGCGCCGTCGCCGTGAGCTTCCACGCCGTGGAGACCGTGGACACGGCCGCCACGCAGGTGCTGCTGGCGCTGCGCCAGGCGCTCGCGCGCCGCGGCGTCGAGGTCCGGTTCGACGGGATGCCCGAGCGGGCCGCGCAGTACTGGCGCCAGCTCGGTGTGGACACCGCGAACCGATGAGATGAGCCGCGAGGTGGTTCTGCACGAGGCCGAGCGCGAGAGCGCGGAGGAGGCGCTCCGGCGGACGGAGCAGCAATACCGCTCGGTCGTCGACAACATCAAGCAGGTGATCTTCCAGACCGACGCGCGCGGCGTCTGGAAGTTCCTCAACGCGGCCTGGACGGAGATCACGGGCTTCGGCGTCGAGGAGACCCTCGGCAAGAGCTTCCTGAGCTTCGTCCATCCCGAGGACCGCCTGCGCCACGCCGAGATGTTCCAGCCCCTGATCGAGAACCGGGGCGACTACTTCGGCCACGAGGCGCGCTATCTCACGAAGGCGGGCGGGTTCCGCTGGATCGAGGTCTTCGCCCAGCTCACCACCGGGACCGACAGCCGCGTCCTCGGCATCTTCGGCACCCTCACCGACATCACCGAGCGCAAGCGGGCCGACGAGGAGCTCGCCGCCACCCGCGCGCGGCTCGAGCACCTGCTGCTGTCGAGCCCCGCCGTGATCTACAGCGCGTCCGTCGCTCCGCCGCACGCGATCACGTCGCTCAGCGAGAACATCGCGCGCCAGCTCGGCTACGAGGTGCACGAGGTGGTCGACGACCCCGAGTTCTGGGTGAGTCGGCTGCACCCGGACGACGCCGCGCGGGCGCGCGCGAGCGTGGGCGGCCACGCTCGCGGACGGCCGCTGCAGCGACCAGTACCGCCTGCGACACAGCAACGGAGACCACCGCTGGATCCACGACGAGCGCCGCCTCGTGCGGGACGAGGCCGGCCATCCGGTCGAGATCGTCGGCTCGTGGGTGGACGTCACCGAGCACCGTCAGGCCGAGGAGGCGCGCGTGCGCCTCGCGGCGGTGGTCGAGCAGTCGGCGGAGTCCATCGTCATCACCGCGGCTCGACGGCGCGATCGAGTACGTGAACCCCGCCTTCGAGCACCTCACCGGGTACACGCGGGAGGAGCTCGTCGGCCGGAATGCGCGCGTGCTCAAGAGCGGCAAGGGGGGCGCCGCGTTCTTCCAGGGCGTGCGCGCGACGCTCAGCGCGGGCGAGGCCTGGTCGGGACAGGTCACCAACCGGCGCAAGGACGGGTCGGTGTACGACGCGGCGGCGGTCGTGTTCCCCGTGCGTGGCGCCGATGGTCGCGTCGTGAACTACGTCGCCGGCATGCACGACGTGACCCACGAGCGCCAGATCGAGGACCAGCTCCGGCAGGCGCAGAAGATGGAGATCGCCGGACGGCTCGCCGGCGGCGTCGCGCACGACTTCAACAACCTCATCACGGTCATCACCGGCCGCGCGCAGCTGCTCCTGCGCAACGAGGGCGTGACGCCCGCGCAGCGCCGGGACATCGAGCTGATCCGCGAGACGGCGAACCACGCCGCCTCCCTCACGCGCCAGCTGCTCGCCTTCAGCCGCAAGCAGCCCATCGTGCCGCGCGTGCTCGACCTCAACACCGTGATCGGCCACATGAAGAAGATGCTGGGCCGCCTCATCGGCGAGGACATCGAGCTCGTCATCACGCCGGGCGCCGCGGCCGGGCGCGTCAAGGCGGACCCCGGCCAGATCGAGCAGGTGGTGATGAACCTCGTCGTCAACGCGCGCGACGCGCATGCCGAGCGGCGGTCGCATCGCGGTGACGACGGCCAACGTGCGCCTGGAAGGCGACGTGGCGCGCCTGCGCGTGGACCTGCCGCCCGGCGACTACGTGATGCTGGCGGTGAGCGACAACGGGTGCGGCATGGACGCCGAGACCCAGGCCCACGTCTTCGAGCCGTTCTTCACGACGAAGGCCGTCGACAAGGGCACCGGCCTCGGCCTCTCCACCGTCTACGGCATCGTGAAGCAGAGCGAGGGCGACATCCAGATCGAGAGCGAGCCCGGGGCGGGCGCGACCTTCAAGATCTTCCTGCCCCGCGTCGAGGCCGAGCTCGCCGACGAGGCCGAGGGGGCGCGGCGTGAACCTGCCGCGCGGCTCCGAGACGGTGCTGCTCGCCGAGGACGAGGACGCGGTGCGCGGCGTGGCGCGCGAGCTGCTCGCGCTCTGCGGCTACACGGTGCTCGAGGCGCGCAACGGGCGCGACGGGCTCACGCTCGCGCGGGAGCATCAGGGGCCGATCCACCTGCTGCTGACCGACGTCGTGATGCCGATGATGTCGGGCACCGAGCTCGCGCAGCAGCTCAGCCCGCTGCGCCCGGCGATGAAGGTGCTGTTCATGTCGGGCTACACGAACGACACCGAGGCCCTGCGGCGCATCGCCCAGGGCGAGATCCCGCTGCTGGAGAAGCCGTTCACGACGGAGGCGCTCGCGCGCGCCGTGCGCACCGCGCTCGACGCGCCGCACGGCCTCCAGAATGGCCACAACGGCCATAACGGCCACAACGCCCCGTCTCATGGGGGGCTTGGGGGGTGAGTCACGCTCACGCCCCCAATCCAAATGACCCGCTACGACCTCGTCGTCATCGGCTCGGGCCCCGGCGGCCACCACGCGGCGATCCAGGGCGCGAAGCTCGGCAAGTCCGTGCTCGTCATCGAGGCGCAGCCGCGCGTGGGCGGCGCGGGGCTGACGACCGGCACGGTGCCCAGCAAGGCGCTGCGCGAGCTGGCGCTCCGTGCGCGCGGGCAGCCCGATCGGCGACTGGGCCGCCGCCGCCCAGGGCGTCATGGTGCAGTGCCGCGAGATCGTCGCGCGCGAGGTCGCCGTCTACGAGGCGCAGTTCGCGCGCAACGGCGTGCACGTCCAGCACGGCCGGGCGGCGTTCGTCGGCCCCCACGTGATCCGGGTCGCCGGCGCGGGCGCCGCCCACGACGTCGAGGCGGGCGTGGTCGTCATCGCGACCGGCACCACGCCGGCGCGCACCGCCGGGGTGCCGATCGACGGCGAGCGGGTCGTCGACACGGATGGCGTCCTCGACCTGCCCGCGGCCCCGCGCTCGCTCGTCATCGTGGGCGCCGGGATCGTCGGCGTCGAGTACGCGTGCACGTTCGCGGCGCTCGGCGCACGCGTGACCCTCGTCGACGTGCGCGAGCGCTTGCTGCCCTTCATCGACCACGAGATCGCCGAGGCGCTCGGCTACCAGATGCGCGAGGCCGGCATCACGCTGCGCTTCGGCGAAGAAGTGGCGAGCGTGCACGCGAACGACGACGGCGACCGCCACCGCCGTCCTGCGGAGCCGCAAGGAGCTGCGTGCCCAGGTGATCCTGTACGCCGTCGGGCGCAGCGGGAACACCGCGTCGCTGAACCTCCCCGCGGCGGGGCTCGAGACGGACGACCGCGGGCGCATCCCGGTGAGTGGCGACGGCGAGACCTGCGTGCCGGGGATCTACGCGGTCGGCGACGTGGCCGGCTTTCCCGGGCTGGCCTCGGTGGCGATGGAGCAGGGCCGCCGCGCGGTCTGCCACGCGTTCGACCGCGCCACGAGCCCCACGCCGCCGCGCCCTCCCGTACGGGATCTACACGATCCCCGAGATCTCGTTCGTGGGGCCGACCGAGCGCGAGCTGACGGAGGCCGGCGTCCCGTACGACGTGGGGATCGCCTACTACCGCGAGATCGCCCGCGGGCAGATCCGGGGCGACCACGTCGGGCCGCCTCAAGCTGCTCTTCAACCGCGAGGACGGCCGCCTGCTCGGCGTGCACATCATCGGCGAGGGGGCGGCGGAGCTGGTCCACGTCGGCCAGACCGTCATGAACTTCGGCGGCACCATCGACTACTTCGTCGACAACGTCTTCAACTATCCGACCCTCGCGGAGTGCTACAAGGTCGCCGCGCTGTGCGGCATCAACCGCATGGCGTCCTGGGAGCCGAGTCCGGCGCTGGTTTAATTGGGGTTTCCGGCCCCCACCCCGCTACTATCGGTGGCGGTGGCCCGTCGCGGCACGTCGACCATTCGGCCTCCTTCCCGGGCCCGAGGCTCCCGCAGCCGGCGCCCCGCCGCGCAACCCCTCCAGGCCGCGCGCCTCCATGGCATGGCGGAGCTGGCCCGGGCGCTGGGACACGAGATGAACAACACGCTCGGCGCCATGACGCTGCAGATCGAGATGCTGACCCAGGACGTTGCCTTGCCGGGGTCCGCCCGGGAGAGCGTCGGGATCCTGGAGGCCGCCGCGCGGCAGGGGATCGGGCTCGTCCGCCGCGTCCGCGACCTCGCGCGCCTGTCGCGGCCGCTCGTTCCCCGTCCCGTCGATCTCCGCGCGGCCGTCGACGCCGCCCTCGGGGCGCTGCGCCCCCGGCTGGCCGGCCTGCCGGGCGTGGGGCTCACGAGGGAGCACGCGGCGACGCCCCTCGTGCTGGGCGACGCGGACGAGCTCGCGCTCGCGGTGCGCGAGCTCGTCACGAACGCGCTGGACGCGGTGGGAGACGCCGGGCACGTGCACATCGTGACGGGCGTCGAGGGCGCCTTCGCTTCGTGCCGCGTCGTGGACGACGGGGACGGCATGACGCCGGAGACGCGCGCGCGGGCCTTCGAGCCGTTCGTGTCGATGCGCGGCGAGCTGGGCCGCGGACTCGGTCTCACCATCGCGCTCGCGGTGGCCGTGCGGCACGAGGGCGAGGTCGCGCTCGCGGCGGCGCCGCGCCGCGGCTCCGTGGCGACGCTCCGCGTGCCGCGCTCGCGATGACGGCGCTCCGCGTCTTCCTGGCCGACGACCACGCCATCTTTCGCGATGGGCTGCGCGCGCTGCTGCAGCGTCACGAGGGCGTGGAGGTGGTG
The DNA here is from genome assembly GCA_963707305.1 of uncultured Candidatus Rokubacteria bacterium. Lineage (GTDB taxonomy): Bacteria > Methylomirabilota > Methylomirabilia > Rokubacteriales > CSP1-6 > VGLJ01. The sequence goes on along the minus strand of CAVPPZ010000011.1, from coordinate 194,520 downwards.
GGCGAGGCCGGCGACGGCCACGAAGCCATCGCGGGCATCGAGCGCACGCGCCCCGACGTCGTCGTGATGGACATCGCGATGCCTCACCTCAACGGTCTCGAGGTCACGCGCCGCGTGCGCAAGGCGATGCCGCGCACCCGCGTCCTCGTGCTGTCGATGTACGAGGACGCGGAGTTCGTCGAGGAGATCCTCGACGCGGGCGCGTCGGGCTACGTGCTGAAGGGCTCCGCGGCGAAGGAGCTGCTGGACGCGCTCGAGGTGGTCCGGCGCGGGCAGACGTACCTCGCCGCGCAGCTCGCGCGCCCGCCCGCGCCGGCCCGGTCGCCGCGCCTCCGCGGGCGGACCGCTGACCGCGCGCGAGCGCGAGACCCTCCAGCTCCTGGCCGAGGGCAACAGCCAGGTGCAGATCGCCGCGCGGCTCAACATCAGTCCGAAGACCGTGGAGACGCACCGGCGCCACATCGGAGCGAAGCTGGGGATCCGCGACCTGGCCGGCCTGGTGAAATACGCCGTCAGGAAGCGGCTGGTCGGGATGTAGGCCTACGAGGCGGCGACCGTCGTGGTCGCGAGGCCGCGGATGGTGCTCTCGTCCTTCTGCAGATCGATGTCGACCGGCGCGATACGCTGCGCCGCTCGGGTTCTCGAGCACGCGGATCACCGGGCGGCTCATCGCGTCGGCCTGGATCTTCGCCACGACCGCGCGATGGTTCGCCCACTCGCCGCTCGTCACCTCGACCATGGTCCCGAGCGGGTAGGGCGGCAGCACGCGGAGGAAGACCTCGACCATTTCCCGGTTCAGATGCCACCCGGCGGCTTCACGCATCGTCTGCCAGACGACGTCCGCGGGCATACGGCCGCGATGGGGGCGATCGGAGGAGCACGCGTCGTGGAAGTCGGCGATCGCCGCGATCTCTCCGAGCGGCGTGATGCGTCCGGGCAGGTGCATCTCCGCGCCCCTGACCGAGCGATTGCCACTCGTGAGTCCGCGCGGGTAGCCGCCGCCGTCCTGCCGTTCGTGATGCTGGTAGGCGACGTGCGCCGCCATCAGGCCGGCCTTCAGGGTGTCGCGGATGAAGAGATAGCCGAGGCTCGTGTGGTCCTTCACCCGCCTGAACTCCTCGTCGCTCAGCACGGCGGGCTTGTCGAGGATGTCGGTGTCCACGAAGATGCTGCCGATGTCGTGCAGGATGCAGCCCACCGCGAGCTGGTGCAGCAGCTTCTTGTCGTAGCCGAGGAGGCGCCCGATCATGGTCGCCGTCACCGCCACGTCGAGCGAGTGGTGGTACATGTACGTGCTATGCGTGCGGAGCGAGCCGAGGCCCGGTGAGCACGGCCCGGTCGAGGACCTCGCCGACCACGAGGTCGACGTTCTCGGTGAGCCGCTCGACGACGGTGCTGTCCTGGAAGGTCTGCTGGAAGCGCCGGTCCTCCAGGGTGCCCTTGACGTCGCTCAGGGACAGCGAGCGTAGCCGCTCGGTCTCCCGGACCGTCATCGCGAACGTGTCCTGGATGGTGCTCATCGTCGCCAGGCGGGTGGCCTCCGAGAGGCTCTCCTCGTACGAGAATGTCACGGGTGTCCTCGTCGTCGATCCACACCGCGCAGTAGCCGAGCTCCTGGAGCCGGCCAAGGTACTCCGCGTTCAGGACCTGCCCCGGGCCCAGCAGGGTGTGGCCCTTCCGGTTCCTGAGCCCCACCCCTAGGACCATCCCCGGCCGGACGTCGTCCAAGGACATGAGGATCATGCCCTTCCCATCGGCCTCTGGCCCCCCCGGCATGAGTCGCCAAAAATACGGGGATTCCCCGATTGTTCCGGGGCCGCGGAGCGGCGATGATCCCGTCCTGCGTTCCTCGGCCACGACGGCCGGCAGGCAGGTGAACGAAGGGCAGGAATGACCACGCTGATGACCCCGCCGCCGCGAACCGGCGGCCCAGGCGCTCCACGAACTCAGCAACCTGCTCGCGGTCACGCTCGCCCGGGCCGAGGGCCTGCTCGTCGGACGACGCGGGCGCGGACGTCGTGGCCCGGACCGAGTCCCTGGAGTCGATCCGGCGCTCCGTCCTGCGCGCCCGCGACACCCTGGGGCGCCTCCAGCACCTGGTCGGCCGGCGCGTCCGGTCGGGGCCGCGGCGGCGCGCGCCCGCGTGTCCTCCTCATCGACGACGATCCCCTGATGCTCGACACGCTGCGCGGGCTCCTCGGACCGGCCGGGTACGACGTCGAGACCGCGGCCAGCGGCGAGGAGGGCATCGAGCGGTACCGCCGCGAGCGCTTCGACTGCGTGGTGACCGACGCCCGCATGCGTGGCGTCAGCGGTCTCATCGTGTGCCGTGCCATCAAGGACCACGATCCCGCCGCGCACGTCGTGCTTCTCACCGGGGTCGAGCACGACCCGGAAGAGCTGCGGGCGGCCGGGGTCGATCGGGTGCTGCTCAAACCGACACGCCGTGCTCACATCCTGGACGCAGTGCGGAGGACGGGACCTTGAACGAGAGCGTGCTGGTCATCGACGACAACCGGGAGTACTGCGAGATGCTGTGCTCCGAGCTGCGCCGGCGCGGCTACGCCGCGCGGGCCGCGTACAGCGGGGCGGCCGGCCTCGCGAGCATCATGGAAGCGCCGCCGAGCCTGATCATCCTCGACCTCAACCTCGTCGACATGTCGGGGATGGACGTGCTGTCGCAGCTGCGTCGCATCGCCCCGAACGCCGAGGTGGTGATCGCGACGGCGTTCCCGGAGCTGTCCTCCGCCCTCGGCGGCGATCAAGCAGAAGGCGATCGACTATCTCTGCAAGCCGTTCTCGTTCGACGAGCTCGACACGATCCTGCGCCGCGTGCTTCACGCGCCCGGCCGACGCCCGGGCACCCGGCCGAGCCCGCGCGCGCGGCCGAGCCGAAGGCGGCGGCCGCGCTCCCGGAGATGGTCGGGGCGTCCGCCGTGACGCAGGAGCTGAAGTCGCTGATCGGGCGGATCGCGGAGACCGGCGTGCGCGCGGCGCTGATCACGGGCGAGAGCGGGACGGGCAAGGACCTCGCCGCCCGCCTGTTCCACGCCCAGAGCCGCCGGCGCAACGGGCCGTTCATCGAGGTGAACTGCTCGGCGATCACCGAGACGCTCTTCGAGAGCGAGCTCTTCGGCCACGAGAAGGGCGCCTTCACGGGCGCGGTGAGCGCGCGGCGCGGCCTCGTGGAGATGGCCGACGGCGGCACGCTGTTCCTCGACGAGGTCGCCGAGATCCCGCTCGCGCGCCAGCCGAAGCTGCTGCGCTTCCTCGAGGACCAGAGCTTCATCCGCGTGGGCGGCAGCCGCAAGACGTCCGTCGACGTCCAGATCATCGCCGCCACCAACCGCGACCTGCGCGCGATGGTCGAGCAGTGGACGTTCCGCGCCGACCTCTACTTCCGCCTCAACGTGGTGCCGATCGTCCTGCCGCCGCTGCGCGAGCGGCCCGAGGACATCGCGCCGCTGCTCCGCTTCTGGCTCGCCGAGGCCAACCAGCGCTACGGCAAGCGCGTGGAGGGCTTCACCGAGGACGCCGAGACCGTGCTGCTCCGGCATCCCTGGCCCGGCAACGTCCGGGAGCTGCGCAACCTCGTCGAGCGCCTCGTGATCCTCGCCCGCGGCCGCCGCATCACGCGGGCCGAGCTGCCTCCCGAGTACCTCGCCGCGCCCGCTCGCCCCGGCCCCGACCGAGGCGGAGGCGCAGGGAGAGTCGCTCGAGCATTTCGAGCGGCAACACATCCGCAAGGTGCTCGCGCGCGTGGACGGCAACAAGACGCGCGCGGCCGAGATCCTCGGGATCTCGCGGCACACGTTGAGGCTGAAGCTCAGCTCCTGACCCCTCGGTCGACGTCAGACGGACGCGCGGCTCCCCCGGATGGTCCGTCGGGCGGAAATGTGTGCCGACCTCTCTGATCGTCCCCCGCTGCGCCGGGATCGATGTCGCGCGCAGTTACGCGTGTCGGCAGCGTGGTATCGGATTCGCAAGTACCCCGCGGTGCGGCCGCCAGCGGCGGCGCGCGAGGCGAGGCGAGATGGACATCGCGGAACGGCTCGCACGGGAGCTCGCAGAGACGACGGAGCGGCTGCGGAACGACGTGACGCTCGCCCTCATGGACGACGGCGCGCTCGCCGTCGCGGACGCGCGGGGCATCGTGGACGAGGTGGACGGCGCCCAGCGCTCCGTCGAGCGCGAGATGACCCTCGCGACGCGCAGCCGGCTCCGCGATCGCGCGCACCGCCTCCTGGGCGCGCTCGAGCGCCTCCGTGAGGGCCTCTACGGCGTGTGCGAGGAGTGCGAGGAGCCGATCGCGCCCGCGCGGCTCGCCGCGCTTCCCGAGGTCACGACGTGCCTGTCCTGTCAGGACCGTCGCGAGCGCCTCGCCGCTGCGCGGTGACGTCGCGCCCGTCGCGCTCCTCGACGGTGACTATGATGGGGGGTGCGAGACGCCCCCCAAGCCCCCCGCGCTCCGCGGCCCGGCAAAGCCGTGGCCGCTCCGCGACTGCCGCTCATGCCGAGCCGTCGCTACTCGCCGTCACGCCGACCGCGACTCGCCGCGTCCCTTCCGCGTCACGTGCCGTTCACGTCCGCGTGCGCCTTCTCGCGAGTCCGTGCGAGGCGGTTGCGCCGGCGATGCGGATCGCGTAGGAACGTCGTTCCCACCCGGAGGTGTCGAGGCGGCCTGGTGCGGGGAGCGGCGGGAAGGGGAAAGCGGCCGCAAGGTCGCAGAACTTTAGACCTCGGCGGGGCAGGCATCCGAATTGCTCCCGACCACGACGCGATGATGATCCGGCTCTTCGACAAGGCTATCGACCGGCTCACCAGCGGGCCTTGAATACACGAGCCGCCGTCACGACGTGCTCACGAAGAACGTCGCCAACATCGAGACGCCCGGGTACCGCGCGCTCGACGTGTCCTTCGACGACTACCTGACGCCCGCTCCGAGCCGGCGCGGGCGATGCGGGCCCGTCGCTCACGGCGTGGCGGCGGGTGGTCCGGGCGCGCCGGGCGATCCGCGCATCCGGATGGTGCATGCGGAGGATGGGCCGGCCCGAGAGGACGGCAACGACGTGAACCTCGATCGCCAGATGGCGCGCCTCGCCGAGAACACGCTGCGCAACGCAACCCTCGTCCAGATCCTCGCCTCGCGGCTCGCCACCGTGAAGCAGGCGATCTCCGGACGCGTGTAGGAGGCTCTTCGTGGATCTCTTCCGCGCCTTGAACGTGAGCGCCTCGGGCATGACGGCCCAGCGCGCCCGCATGGAAGTCGTCACCGAGAACCTCGCGAACAGCGACAGCGCGGTGACGCCGACCGGCAGGCCGTACCAGCGCCGGATCGTCGTGCTGAAGGCCATGGACGGCTTCCAGGACGCGCTGCGTGGCGCGACGTCCCAGCCGCCGGGCGGCGTGCGCGTCGAGCAGATCGTCGAGGGCAAGGAGGCGCCGCGGCGCCTCTATCAGCCCGATCATCCGCATGCCGGCGCCGACGGGTTCGTCAGCATGCCGAACGTCAACCCCCTGCGCGAAATGCTCGACATGATGTCGAGCACGCGCGCGTACGAGGCGAACGCGACCGCGTTCCAGGCCACCAAGAGCATGGGCGCCAAGCTCCTGGAGCTGCTGCGGTAGCCATGGCCGACCTTCGCATTCCGGCGATCGTTGCGCCCGCTCTCCCCGCGCCTGCGGCCGTCACCGCGGCCGGGCGCGGCGGCGAAGCCTTCACCGACACGCTGAAGAACGCGGTGACGGCCGTGAACGACTTGCAGCTCGAGGCGCGCGACGCCGCCATCGCCGTCGCGTCGGGCACCGCCGTCGACAGCGCGCAGGCGATCGTGGCCATCGAGAAGGCGAACGTCTCGTTCCAGTTCGCGCTGCAGATCCGCAACAAGCTCCTCGAGGCCTACCAGGAAGTCATGCGGATGTCGGTCTGAGGTGATGATCGATGGCTGAGACGCTCGATCGACTCCTCGGTGGCGGTCCGTCCGCGTGGACACGGCTCGGCCGTGGCCCGCAGATCCTGCTGGTCGCCGTCGCCCTCCTTGCGCCGGCCATGTTCTTCGGCGTGCAGTGGGTCTCGGACGGCCAGTACGTTCCGCTCTTCGCGTCGCTGCCCGCCGAGGACGCCGGCGCGGTCATGGGCCAGCTCAAGGCCGCGAAGACGCCGTACCGCATCGGCGCCGGGCGAGCAGATCCTCGTGCCCGCCGACAAGGTGAGCGAGACGCGCCTGCGTCTCGCCATGCAGGGCCTGCCCGCCGGCGGCGGCGTGGGCTTCGAGGTCTTCGACCGGCCGAGCCTCGGCGTGAGCGACTTCGCGCAGCGGCTCAACTACCAGCGCGCCCTGCAGGGCGAGCTCGCGCGCACGATCGGCCAGCTCCGCGAGGTGGCCCGCGCGCGGGTGCACCTCGTGCTGCCGCAGCCGTCGCTGTTCACCGATCGCGACCGCCCGGCGTCCGCGTCGGTCTTCGTGAAGCTCCAGACCGGCGCCCAGCTTCGCCCCGAGCAGGTGAAGGGGCATCGTCCACCTCGTCGCGTCCAGCGTGGAGGGGCTGAGTCCCGAGCGCGTCACCCTCGTCGACACCGCGGGCCGCGTGCTCGTCGCTCGGCGCCGAGTCGGCGTCGAGCCCGGTGTCCGGGCGGCGCCTCGAGATCAAGACGGCCATCGAGGAGAGCCTCGAGCGCCGCGTGCAGACGCTGCTCGACTCCGCCCTCGGCGCCGGCCAGGCGATCACGCGCGTGTCCGCGCAGGTGAACTTCGACCAGATCGAACGGACGGAGGAGTGCTTCGATCCGAAGTCGGTCCTGAAGCAGCAGACGCGCTCGACGGAGACGACCAAGGGCCGGTCGGCGGTGCCGGTCACCCCGCCGCCCGCGACCGACGCCGGCACGCCCCCGGCGAACGCGCCGGCCCTGCGGCCGCGCCCACCAGCGGGACCGTGAACGAGAACGACGGGCAGCGGGAATCCGAGAGCGTGACCTACGAAATCTCGAGGATCGTCGCCCGCACCCTCACGAGCCCCGGCGAGATCCGCCGCCTCTCGATCGCCGTCGTCGTGAACGCGCCGCGTCCGGCCGCCGGCGGCGCCGACCCGAAGGCGCCGTCGCCGCCGCGGTCCCCCGAGGAGCTCGAGAAGATCCGCGGGGTCGTGATGACGGCCGTCGGCTTCAGCGAGTCGCGCGGCGACTCCGTGACGGTCGTCGAGATGCCGTTCGACACCAGCCTGCTCGACCGCGAGCGCGCCCTCCTCGATCAGCCCGCGCCGCCCGTGCCGGCGAGGATGCCCGAGCTCACCACGATCGCCGTGCGGACCCCGATCGTCGCGGCGGCGGGTGTGCTGACCGTGCTCCTGCTCGCGTTCGTCGCCTGGCTGATCCTCCGCGGCCGCGCGCGGACGCGCGCGCGCGCCGAGGTGGCGCTCACCCTGGAGCGCGTCCCCGCGCCGGCCACGGCCCGCGGCGCGGTGGCATCGCCGGCGCAGCCGGCGGTCTCGGCCGTCCCGCACGCGCCGCAGCCGATCGTGTCGGACGACGTCCTCCAGCTCACGCGCGAGCGCGAGGAGATCCGCCAGAAGGCGTTCGCGATGGCCAGCGGAGAGCCCGACGCCACCGCGCAGCTCCTGCGCGCGTGGATGGTCAAGAAGAAGGCCGCGGTGAACGCGGCGAGCGTGGTGACGCATGGCAGCTGAGACCGAAGTCCTCACCGGCGCGCGCAAGGCCGCCATCTTCCTGGCCGCCATGGGCGCCGACGTCTCCGCGAAGATCTTCAAGAGCCTCGACGACGCCGAGATCGAGGCGCTCTCGGCGGAGATCAGCCGGCTGCCGACGGTCGACGAGAGCGTGACGTCCGCGGTGCTCCGCGAGTTCATGGAGATGGCGCTGACCAAGCAGTACATCACGTCGGGCGGCCTGACCTACGCGCTCGAGATCCTCGAGAAGGCGCTCGGCAAGAACCGCGCGGTCGAGGTGGTCGGCCGCATCCAGGCCGCCGTCCAGCCGGCCCGGTTCTCGGCGGTGAAGCGCGCCGATCCGAACCAGCTCGCGGGCATCCTGCGCCGCGAGCACCCGCAGACGGTCGCGCTCATCCTCGCCAACCTCGAGCCGGAAGCGGGCGCCGCCATCCTCGACGTGCTGCCCGAGGAGATCCGCGCGGAGATCGTCATGCGGATGGCCACGATCGACAAGACCAGCCCCGAGGTCATCCGCCAGATCGAGCAGGTCCTCGAGAAGCAGGTGTCGGCCGGCTTCGCCTCCGGCGTCACGTACGGGGAAGGCAGCAAGACCGTCGCCGAGGTGCTGAACCGCGTCGATCCCACGACGCAGAAGACGATCCTCGAGAAGCTCGACGAGCACTCGCCGAGCCTCGCCGAGCAGATCCGCGGCCTGATGTTCACCTTCGAGGACCTCGTCCTCGTCGACGACCGCGGCCTGCAGCGGCTCCTGAAGGACGTGGAGCAGAAGGATCTCGTGCTCTCGCTCAAGGCCGCCGGCGAGGAAGTCGCGACCAAGATCTTCAAGAACATGTCCGACCGCACGGCGTCGATCATCAAGCAGGAGATGGAGTTCCTCGGCCCCGTCCGACTCAAGGAGGTCGAGGAAGCGCAGCGCAAGGTCGTCGGGGTCGCGCGCAAGCTCCGCGAGTCCGGAGAGATCATCGTCATGGGGCAAGGCGGAGGCGACCAGGTTGTCGGTTGAGCCCGCCGTCAGGCGCGCATGGTTTCCCACCTTCCAGGCCGCCGAGATCGCGGAGGTGTCCGAGCCCACACCGATCGAGGACGCGGCCCGTGTCCGCGAGGCCGCCCGGAGGGACGGTCTGGCGCGCGGGCGCGAGGAGGGGCGCGCGGCTGCGGTCGCCGAGTGGGCGCCGCGCCTGGCGGCACTCGCCGCCGCGCTCGAGCAGGCCGCCGCGCGACTGACCGCGGAACGCGCCCGGCTGGCTGCCGAGCTCGCGGAGACGGTGCCCGCGGTGGCGGTGCGCCTGGCGCGCAAGGTGATCGAGCGCGAGCTCGCCGACGGCGAGGACGCCGTGCGCTGCACGATCGACCCGGTGGTGCGCCGGCTCGCGCAAGGCGCCGCCGCCGCCGTGCGCGTCGCGCCCGACGTCGCGGAAGCGCTCGCGGCCTGGCGCCGCGACGGCGCCGGGCTCGCCGGCGTGACGATCCACGCGGACGGCACGCTCGGTCGCGGTGACTGGATCATCGAGACCGACGACGGCGTGCTCGACGGGCGCCTGGCGACGCAGCTCGACGAGGCGGCGCGCATCCTCACGGAGCCGGACGCGTGAGCGTGCTCGCGCCCGCGCGAGTCGAGCGGTTGTTCCAGAGCGATCTCGTGCGATCGCTCGGGAAGGTGAGTCAGGTGCTCGGGCTCGCCCTCGAAGTCACGGGGCTCGCCGCCTCGATCGGCGACCGCTGTGAGATCGACACCGGCGGCGGTCCGCTGGCCGCGGAAGTCGTCGGGTTCCGCGCGGACCGCCTGCTGCTGATGCCGCTCGGCGATCTCGCCGGCGTCCGCGCCGGCGCCACGGTGCGTGCGGGGCTGGGCCCCCTCGCCGTCGAGGTGAGCGGCGCGTTGCTCGGCCGGGTGATCGACGCCTTCGCCGTGCCCATCGACGGTGGCGCGCCGGTGCCGCCGGCCGCCCGCGCTCCCATCCACCGGCGGCCACCCTCGGTCCTCGACCGGCGCCGCATCGCCGAGCCGCTCGAGACGGGCGTGCGCGCGCTCGACGCGTTGCTGCCGCTCGGGCGCGGACAGCGCATCGGCATCTTCGCGGGCAGCGGCGTCGGCAAGAGCGTGCTGCTGGGCAGGCTCGCGCGGAACGCCCAGGCCGACGTCAACGTCATCGCGCTGGTCGGCGAGCGCGGCCGCGAGGTGCGCGAGTTCGTCGAACGCGACCTCGGCCCGGAGGGCCTCGCGCGCTCGGTCGTCGTCGTCGCGACGTCCGACGAGCCGCCGCTCGTCCGGCGCCAGGCCGCCTTCGTCGCCACCACGGTCGCCGAGTACTTCCGCGACCAGGGCCGCACCGTGCTGCTCATGATGGACTCGGTGACGCGGTTCGCGATGGCCCAGCGCGAGATCGGTCTCGCCGTCGGCGAGCCGCCCGCGACGCGCGGCTACCCGCCCTCGGTCTTCGCGCTCTTCCCGCGCTTGCTCGAGCGCGCGGGAACGACCGCGCACGGCGGCAGCATCACCGGCCTCTACACCGTGCTCGTCGAGGGCGACGACCTCAACGAGCCGGTCGCCGACGCGGCCCGCGCGATCCTCGACGGCCACGTCGTGCTGTCGCGCGAGCTGGCGACGGCGGGGCACTTCCCCGCGATCGACGTGCTGAACAGCGTGAGCCGGCTCGCCGGCGAGCTGCTCGCGCCCGGCGAAGCCGCCGCGGCCGCCGCGCTCCGCGGCCATCTCTCCGCGTACCGCGACGTGCGGGACCTCGTGGCGATCGGCGCCTACGCGCGCGGCAGCGATCCCGCGATCGATCGGACGCTCGACCTCCTGCCATCCATCACCGCGTTCCTGCGCCAGGGCCGCGACGAGGGCGTCGCCCGCGCCGAGAGCGCGCGCCAGCTCGCTGCCATCGTCGGTCTCGCGGAGACCGCGGCGTGAGTACGGCGTTCGCCTTCCGCCTCGCGCGTCTCCTGCGTCATCGCCGTCGCGTGGAAGAGGCACGCGCGCTGGCGGTCCGCGGGGCGATCGAGCGCCGCGAGGCCGCCTGTGCGCGCCAGGCCACGCTCGAGCGCGCCGCGACGCAGGCGCGGCATTCCCTCAACGCCGAGTGCGTCACCGGCCTCACCGGCGCCTCGCTGCGCCTGCGTGCCGACGGCGTGCGCGACCTCCTCGGGCGCACGCGCGCCGCCGCGGTCGACGCCGCCGCGGAGGCGGACCGGGTGGAGGAGCGGCGCGCGGAGCTGATCGAGGCGGCGCAGCAACGCCGCGCGCTCGAGCGCCTCGAGGACATCCAGCGTGCCGCGTGGCAGGTGGCGATGACCCGCAACGACCAGCGCGTCACGGACGAGATCGCGACGTCGCGACACGGGAGGAGCGCATGACCGCGGTCACCACGACGCCGACCGAGATGTTGGAGCCGCTCATGCCCGCCGCGCCGGCCCCGAGCGGGCCGCCGACGGGGGATTTCGATCTCCTGATCGCCCTCTGGCAGGCGGCGTTCGCCGGGGTACCGACTGCCGCGGCGCCGCCGGCGGCCGCGGGGCGCCCGCCGCCGCGGGGACACCGCTCGCGACACGTACCGCTGCGCCGGAATCCGCGCCGCCCGACGATCCCGCCGCGGCCGTGCTCCTCGCGGCGGCGCCGGCCCGGCGCTCGCCGGCGCTTCCCGCCGTCGCCGCCGACGTCGTCGTCCAGGATGCGGCCGTCGAGCCCTCGACGGACGAGAAGACGTCGCGTGACCTGGAGGACCGGAGCCTCGCGCTGGAGGCAGCACCGCTGATGATCCTTGCGGCGGCGCCGGCGCCGATTCCGCCCGCGCAGCCGTCCGTGAGGGAGACAGGGAGCGAGCGTGCGGAGCCGGCCAAGAGCGGCCTCGTCACAGTCACGGACACCGTCGAGGGCGCGGCGTGGCTGCGCCCCAGCGTCCTCGAACGGCACCCGGGGCCGGACGTTCAGCCAGACCTCCCGCCCATGGACGAAGGCGGCGCGACGCTCGCCCCGGCGCCGCGGCTCGCGCCGGAGTCGATGCCGGGCGTGGCCATGAAGGAGACGCCGCGCGCGCCCGCGCCGGCCGGGACGGCCGCGCATCTCGCGGCAACGCCCGCTCCCGAAGGGGACACCGGCGTCGCGCGCGCGGCCGTCACGGCCTCGCAACCGAACCCCGCGCCGGACGCGTACGCGGCGATCTCCGCCGAGCGGCCGAGCGCCACCGTGGCGCCGGTCTCCGAGGAGCTCCGGCCGTCGCTCATCCCGCGTGGCGGCCCGAAACCCTCCTCCCCCGGGCGTGACCTCGCCCTCGCAGAGGCGTCCGTCGCCGACCTGACGTTCTCGCCCACCGTCGTCTCGTCTCGACGCGTGCCGATCCTCGTGAGCCGCGACGAGGCGGGGGACGCCTTCTCGCGCGCGCCGCGCGACCGCGACGGCGCGGCTGCCGTGGCTTCGTCCGACGCGACCACGGCCGGCGCGGTCGGCGCGGCGTCGGCGCCACCGGAGCACCCCATCGCGGCCGGCGCGCACGACCGTGTCCGACCGGACGCACCGCGCGAGGTCCTGGAGCAGATCACCACGCCCTTGCGCGACGTGAGGAGTCCGGGCCGCCATGAGCTTTCGGTGCGACTCGACCCGCCCGAGCTCGGCGCCGTGCAGATCGACGCGCGGCTCGACGGCGGCCGGCTCCACCTGGTCATCCGCGCCGAACAGGCCGTCACGGGCGATCTGCTGACGGATGCGCTGCCGCGGCTGCGCGATGCGCTCGCGCAACAGGGCTTCACGCCCGGCGACGTGAGCGTGCACCTCGGCTTCGACGCCTCGGGGCGTCACCTCGCGCGCGACGGCGCGCCCCCGTTCAGGCCGTCTCCGGACGGCGAACTCCCGCGCCCTCCGCGGGTCGTCCCGGCCACCGCGCGTGCGGTCGCCGTCGCCGACGGCCTCGACGTGTGGGCGTGATGCGAAAAGGAGACCGCGCATGATCGGACCCGTCACCTCGTCCGGGACATCGGCCACGGCCCAGCCCGGCGGGCCGACCCTCGGCAAGCAGGACTTCTTGAAGCTCCTGATCACCCAGCTCCGCAATCAGGACCCGCTCAATCCGCTCGACCAGAACGAGTTCCTCGCCGCAGACGGCGCAGTTCACGTCGCTGGAGAACCTCCAGAACATCAGCAGCGAGCTCGCGGAGATGAAGGCGCTGACCCGGGGGCAGACGCTCACCCAGGGCGCGTCGCTGCTCGGCAAGACGGCGATCGCCATCGGGCGTGACTTCACCCTGGGCGCGGCGCCGGTCGAGCTCCCCTTCCACATGCAGACGACGGGCAGCGTGCGGATCGACATCGTCGACGCGGACAACACCGTCATGCGCCAGCTCTCGTCGGACACGCTCGAGCCCGGCGCCCATTCGCTCACGTGGGACGGACTCGACTCCGCGGGGCGCCCGGTCACCCCCGGCGTGTACCACTACCGCCTGGTCGCCGCGGGCGGCACGGCCGTGGCGGCGGCGGGCACGCTCACCGGCATGTCGCCCAGCGGGAGCACGGTCGTCTACCAGCTCGGCGACGCGGTCGTGCGCGCCGAAGACCTCATCACGGTCGGATAGGAGAACATCCATGTCACGAGCACTCTTCACGGCCGTCTCGGGCCTGCGCAACCATCAGGTGTGGCTCGACGTCATCGGCAACAACATCGCGAACGCGAACACCATCGGGCTACAAGTCGTCGAGCGTCGTGTTCAACGACATCCTCGGACAGACGATCACGACCGGCGTCGCGCCCACCGCGACGAAGGGCGGCGTCAACCCCATCCAGGTCGGCCTCGGCATGACGTTCGGGAGCATCGCGCCGAACTTCCTGCAGGGCTCGATCCAGACGACGAACCGCAACACGGACATGGCGATCCAGGGCGACGGCTTCTTCGTCCTCGCCAACGGCTCGGACCGCACGTACACGCGCGCGGGCGCCTTCACGCTCGACGCCAACGGCAACCTCGTCGACGGCGGCGACCGGGTTCAAGGTGCAGGGCGCCAACGGCGACATCAAGGTCAGCATGGGCCAGCAGAGCGCGGCGATCGCGACCACGACGGCGCTCTTCAAGGGCAACCTCGACTTCTCGGTGGCGGACGCCTCGACCTTCGTGGCGACGTTCAACGTCCTCGACTCCGTGGGCGTCCGCGCACACGCTGACCATCACCTTCACGAAGAACTTCGCCGGCGCGGCCGGGCGGTGGGACTGGGCGGTGACGGAGAGCGACGCCAGCATCTCGGCCATCACCACCGGCACCGGGTCCATCGTCTTCAACGCGAGCGGTAACATCTCGGCCGGCGCCAGCCAGGCGATCGGCGTGGACTACGCGGCGGGCGCGGGCGTCGTCGATCCGCAGGCCATCACCCTCGACTTCGGCACCGCCACCAACACGACGCCGATCACGGGCGTGGCCGCGCCCTCGACGGTGACGCTGGCGAGCCAGGACGGCGTGCAGTCGGGGACGCTGCAGAGCTTCGCGATCGGCCTCGACGGCGCGATCACGACGTTCTTCAGCAACGGCAAGAGCACCACGCTCGACACGGTGCAGCTCGCGAGCTTCGCCAACCCGGCGGGTCTCATCAAGATCGGGTCGAACCAGTACCGGGAAAGCGCGACCTCGGGTACCGCCGCCACCGGCAACCCGGGCACGGGCGGCCGCGGCACGCTCGTGGCCGGCGCGCTCGAGCAGTCCAACGTCGACCTCGCGCAGGAGTTCAGCAGCATGATCATCGCGGAGCGCGGCTTCCAGGCCAACGCACGCACCATCTCGACGGCGAACTCGATGCTCGAAGAGCTCGTCAACCTGAAGCGGTAAGGGACGCGACATGTCACGAGCACTCTTCACCGCCGTGTCGGGCCTGCGCAACCACCAGGTCTGGCTCGACGTCATCGGCAACAACATCGCGAACGCGAACACCGACCGGCTACAAGTCGTCGAGCGTCGTCTTCAACGACATCCTCGGCCAGACGATCACGACGGGCGTGGCGCCGACGGCGACGAAGGGCGGCGTGAACCCGATCCAGGTCGGGCTCGGCATGACGTTCGGGAGCATCGCGCCGAACTTCCTGCAGGGCTCGATCCAGACGACGAACCGCAACACCGACATGGCGATCCAGGGCGACGGGTTCTTCGTGCTCGCCAACGGCTCGGACCGCACGTACACGCGCGCGGGCGCCTTCACGCTCGACGCCAACGGCAACCTCGTCGACAGCGGCGACCGGCTTCAAGGTGCAGGGCGCCAACGGCAACATCAAGGTCAGCACTGGGCCAGCAGAGCGCGGCCACGGCGACCACGTCAGGCGGCTACGTTCAAGGGCAACCTCGACTTCGCGGCGGTGGAAGACTCCACCTTCGTGGCGACGTTCAACGTGCTCGACTCCGTCGGGTCGGCCCACACGCTCACCGTCACGTTCACGAAGAACTTCTCGGCGGTCGCGGGCGAATGGGACTGGGCGGTGACGCCGTCGGCGACGGATAGCGCGGTGGCCAACCTCACCGCGGCCGTCGGCTCCGTCTTCTTCGACGCGGGCGGCGTCGCCGTCGCCAGCGCCACGCAGAACATCACGTTCCAGCCCGACGTGACGACCGGGACCGACACCAACAACGCGAGCAAGTACCTCGGCATCGACACCGGCGCCGACCTCTCGATCACGGGCCCGGGCGGCGCGAGCGCCATCGCGGTGACCGTGGCCGGCGACGACACCGTGTCGTCGACCGGCAACGCGACCAGCGCCATCGCCGTCGCCAACAAGATCAACGCCGCGACGGCGACCACCAAGGTGTCCGCGCGGGCGACCGCGACACGCATCTCCTACACGGCGGGCACCTTCGCCAGCGACATCACGCTCGACGGCACCGCATCGTCATCAACGGCACCGGCGTCGTCGCCGCGGGCGCCAGCCAGGCCATCGGCGTCGTCTACGCCACCGGCGCCGGCGTCACCACCCCGCAGGCCGTCACGCTGGACTTCGGCTCCGCCGCCGAACACGACGCCGGTCACCGGCGTGGCCGCGCCCTCGACGGTGACGCTCGCGAGCCAGGACGGCGTGCAGTCGGGGACGCTGCAGAGCTTCGCGATCGGCCTCGACGGCGCGATCACGACGTTCTTCAGCAACGGCAAGAGCAGCACCCTGGACACCGTGCAGCTCGCGAGCTTCGCCAACGCGGCGGGTCTCATCAAGATCGGGTCGAACCAGTACCGGGAGAGCGCCACCTCCGGCACCGCCGCCACCGGCCATCCGGGGACGGGTGGCCGCGGCACGCTCGTGGCCGGCGCGCTCGAGCAGTCCAACGTCGACCTCGCGCAGGAGTTCAGCAGCATGATCATCGCGGAGCGCGGCTTCCAGGCCAACGCACGCACCATCTCGACGGCGAACTCGATGCTCGAAGAGCTCGTCAACCTGAAACGGTGAGGGTCCGATGAACGACACTGCGGTCGAGACCGTCCTGCCCGCGGACGGCGCGCCGGCGCCCCCGGCGCCGAAGTCGCGCCGCCTGCTCGTGATCGGTCGTCGCGGGGCTGGTGGTCGTGGCCGGCCTCGGCGCCGGCGCGTGGTTCCTGCTGCCCCGGTCCTCCGGCGCCGTCGCCGCGAAGGCCGTGGCCGTCGAGCCGACCGTCAAGGCCACGGTGCCCCTCGGCGCCGTGGTCGTGAACCTCGGCGGCGAGACGCGACGCTACCTGCGCGTCGGGCGTGAGTCTCGGCGTGCCGGCGTCGAGCGACGCGAAGGCAGATCGAGGACCATCGTTCGCAGCTCCTGGACCTCCTGATCGCCGTGCTCTCCGCGGCCGACCCGCAGACCCTGACCTCCACGGACGGCAAGGAGGCGATCAAGCGCGCCTTGCTCTCGCGCATCCGCGACGAGCTGCACCTCACGAAAGTCGGGCGCGTGTACTTCACGGAGTTCGTGATCCAGTGAGCGCCGCCGCTCCCGCCGGACGAAAACTGGCCGTCGCCGGCAACCCCCTGTGCGGCGCACGGCCCGCCCGCTTCGGTGGCACCGCCTGAGAGCCACGATTTCACGGAGTTGGGACGCCTCCTCGTCTGGCGCTCCGCTTGCACCCAAGAGCCGAGCGTGATCGAGGAGGGTCCATGACGACGCCGGTTTTGGTGGTCGATGACGAACCGATGGTGCGGAAGTCGCTCGCGCTCGCGCTCGAGCGTGCCGGCGCGAGCGTGATCACCGCGGCGGACGGGCAGGAAGCCCTCGCCCGGTTTCGCGAGCAGAAGAGCGCCGTGGTGTTCTCGGACGTGAAGATGCCGGGGATGGACGGGCTCACACTCCTGCGCTCGCTCAAGCGGCTGGATCCGGCGACCCCGGTCGTGCTCATCACGGGGTTCGGCGACGACGTGATCGCGCGGGCCGAAGAGGCCGGCGCCGCGCGCGTGCTCCACAAGCCGATCGCCGCGGCCGAGCTGCAGCAGATCATGCTCGACCTCCGCGGCGACGAGACGCCGCCGGCGCCCGAACAGACGGCCATCATCACGAGCAACCCGCAGATGGAAGCCATGCTCGCGCTCGCGCGCCGCGTGGCGAAGACCGACGCCACGGTCCTCATCCAGGGTGAGACCGGCACCGGCAAGGAGATCCTGTCGCGGTTCATCCACAACGAGAGCGGGCGCTACGCCGGGCCCGTTCGTCGCCGTGAACTGCGCGGCGCTGCCCGAGTCGCTCATCGAGTCGGAGCTCTTCGGTCACGAGCGCGGCTCGTTCACGGGCGCCGTCGGACGCCGCGCCGGCTGCTTCGAGACGGCGTCCTCCGGGACGCTGCTCCTCGACGAGGTGACGGAGATCCCGCTCGGGCTCCAGGCGAAGCTCCTCCGCGCGCTGCAGGAGAGCGAGGTCGTGCGCGTCGGCAGCAGCACGCCCGTGAAGGTGGACGTGCGCGTGATCGCCGTGACCAACCGCGAGCTGCGCGGCGAGGTGGCCGCGGGCCGCTTTCGCCAGGACCTCTTCTACCGGCTCAACGTCGTGGCGCTGCGTCCGGCCGCGCTGCGCGATCGCCCGGGCGACATCCCGATCCTGAGCCGCCACTTCCTCGCGAAGTACGCGGGGCTCTACGGCAGCGCGGCGACCGTCTTCACCCCGGAGGCGATGGTGCGCCTGGTCGCGCACCCCTGGCCGGGCAACGTGCGGGAGCTCGAGAACGTCGTCCAGCGCGCGGTGATCCACTGCGGCGGCGGCGACGTCCTCGCGGAGCACGTCATGCTCGAGGACCCGGCGATGGTCGAACCGATCGACACCGGGGGCCGATCGATCGCGGAGCTCGAGCGCGACGTGATCCTCACCACGCTCGCGCGCCTCAACGGCAACCGCACGCACACGGCGAAGGCGCTGGGCCTCACCGTCCGCACGATCCGCAACCGACTGCGGAAGTACCGGGAGGCCGCGCACGTGCCCGCGCCCGAGCCGCCGACCGAGATGGCGTCCTGAGCGCGATGGACAACATCCTCTCGCAGGACGAGATCGACGCGCTGCTGTCCGCGGTCGACCGGGGCGAGATCCCGGAGGCGCCGATGGCGGAGGCGCGGTCGTCGTCCGGCGGCGCCATCCGCTACAACTTCCGCAAGCCGAACCGCGTCTCGAAGGACCAGGTCAAGATGCTGCAGAGCATCCACGAGTCCTTCGCGCGGCTCTACACGTCGTCGCTCACCACGCTGCTGCGCGGCCTCGTCGAGATCGAGCTGAAGACGGTGGAGCAGGTGACCTACGGCGAGTTCATCATGTCGCTCTCGCCCCCCAACTGCCTCGTCGTCTTCAACATGGAGCCGCTCAAGGGCGGCGCCGCCCTCGAGATCAACGCCAACCTCCTCTTCCGGTTCATCGACCGCCTGCTCGGCGGCAGCGGGCTCCTGCCCGTCCGCATGCGCGACTTCACGGAGGTCGAGCAGGTGCTCATCGAGCGCATCGCCATGCGCGCCATGATGGACCTGCAGCAGGCGTGGCAGCACGTCGGCACCTTCGGGTTCCGGGTCGCCCACCTGGAGACGAACCCGCAGTTCGTGCAGCTCACGTCGCCGAACGAGGTGGTCGTCGCCGTCACGTTCGCACGTCACCGTGGGCGACGAGCGCGGGCACCTGACGCTCGTGTACCCGCACCTGCTCCTCGAGCCGGTGATGCCGAAGCTCAGCACGCACCGCTGCTTCGCCGACGCTGCAGCGCGACCTGTCGCCGGAAGAGGCGGAGGGCTTGCGCGAGAACCTGCTCGCGCGTCGGCACTCACCGTGCGCGGCGTGCTCGCCGAAGTCCCCGTCACCATCCGAGACCTGCTCGATCTCGAGCCCGGCCACATCGTCCCGCTCGGCCGGCCCGCCAGCGCGCCCGCGATCGTCGAGGTCGAGGGCGTCCCGCGCTTCGTGGGCCGCGCCGGCACGGTCAACCGCCGGCGCGCGCTGCGCCTGATGTCCGTTGTCCCGAAGGGAGAGACCATCCGTGACGCAGCTGACCTCGCCGTCCGCGCACGCGTTCATGCCTCATAACGCACCCGGTGCTGTGATCGACGCCGGGCGCGAGAACCTCGACCTCTTCGGAGGCGCGTTCTTCGAAGCCGCCGGGCGCGCGCTCACGACCGCCCTCAACCGGCCGCTGAGCGTCCAGGTCTTCGAGGCCGTGTCGATGGCGCTGCACGAGGTCCTCGCCGACATGGACCCGCCCTGGGTGTTCGTCGAGATCACGTACCAGCGGGGGATGACGGGCACGCACTGGATCATCGCCTCGCGGCGGAACGCCTCTGGCGCTGGCCGGCGAGGTCGGTCGCCGACGTCGTGGAGGTCGAGGCCCGCCACGAGGAAGCGATCCGCGACACGGTCAACCAGCTCCTGCACGCGGCGTCGCCGCCGCTGATGCCGCTCTTCGCGCGGTCGGTCGAGCTACGCGCCGGTCACCGTGCACGTGGTCGGGACGCGACGAGGCCCTGCCGGGCGAGCTGCAGCCCGAGGACCAGCGGTGTGGGTCGTGCGTGCCCAGGCGACCGGCGACGGTCTCCCGATCGACCTCGTGCTGACCATCGACGAGGCGCTCGCGCGGGAGATCTGTGCGCTCGGCGCGGCGGCCATGGAGCCCGCGCCGGTCGCGGCGGTGGAGCGCCGTGGGGACGACCGAGGCTCCGTCGAAGATCGACCTGATCCTCGACGTGACGCTGCCGGTGACCGTCGAGCTCGGCCGCGCGCGGATGCAGATCCAGGACATCCTCAAGCTGACGCCGGGCTCGGTGATCGCGCTGGACAAGTCGGCGGGCGACCCCGTGGAGCTGCTCATCAACGATCGCCCGATCGCCAAGGGCGAGGTCGTGATCATCGACGAGAACTTCGGCGTGCGCCTGACCTCGATCGTCACCACGACCGAGCGGATCCGCACCCTGCGATGAGCGCCCGCCTCGTTCCCGTGCTGGTGATCCTGGCCGTCCTCCTTGCGGCCATCGCCGCCGCCGAGCCGTGCGCGCCGGACGCTGGAGGGACGGTCGCCACCGAGTCCGGTGCGAAGCCGTGCGACGAGCGCGGCCTCCCGGGCGTCGCCGGTCGCGCTGCCGCAGCAGGTGACGGGGCCGACGCCGCCCGCGCTCGCCGCGCCCAGCCCCGCGCCCGCTCCGCTCGGCGACGGTGGGCCGTCGCTCCTCGGCGCGCTGGCGCGCCTGATCGGCGCGGTGCTCGTCGTCGCGGTGGTGATGGCGGCGTGCGTGGTGGGCTACCGCCGCCTCACGCAGCGCGCGGGCGCGCGCGCCGGCGATCCTCGCGTGGGCGGCCGGCTGGACGGAGGACGCGGGCCCGGACACCGTGCGCGTGGCCTCGCGCCGCTCCCTCGGCGCCCGCGAGTCCGTCGCCGTGATCCACGCCGGCGGGGAGCGCTTCCTGATCGGCATCACGAGCGGGCAGGTGTCGCTGATCGCGCGGCTCGACTCGCTCGCCGCCGAGGGGGAGCCCGACTTCACCGAGGCCCTGACGCGCGCGACGGCGCCGCGCCCCGACGCGAGCGGCCCGCCCTCCGCGGCCGACACGCTTGCGCGCCGCGGTGGAGCGCTCGCGCGACCGTCTCGGCCGGCTGGCTCATCTCTCGGTCGTCCCGCGAGACGCGCGTGGGTAGCACCCTTCGCGCCGCCGCGGCCGCCGCCGGTCTGGTGCTGGTCGCGGTCGCGCGCGGCCGACGCCCAGACGGTCGCCTGCCCAAGCTCACGCTCGAGGCGACCGAGGCGCGCTCGCCGCAGGAAGTCTCCACCGCGGTGCAGATCCTCATCGCGCTCACGGTGCTGAGCGTGGCGCCGGCGATCCTGCTCATGCTGACGTCGTTCACGCGCATCGTCATCGTGCTCTCGCTCCTGCGGCAGGCGATCGGCATCCAGCAGCTGCCGCCGAACCAGGTCGTCATCGGGCTCTCGCTCTTCCTCACGATCTTCGTCATGGCGCCGGTGGGACAGGAGATGCACCGGGTCGCCGTGCAGCCGTACCTCGACAAGAAGATCTCGCAGACCGACGCGTTCACGAAGGCGCTCGACCCGCTGCGCGCGTTCATGCTGCGGCAGACGCGCCAGACGGACCTCGCGCTGATGGTCCAGCTCGGGCAAGATCGCGCAGCCGCGCACGCCCGCCGACCTGCCGACGCACGTCGCTCATCCCGGCGTTCGCGCTGTCGGAAGTGAAGACGGCGTTCCAGATGGGCTTCGTGCTGTTCCTGCCGTTCCTCGTGATCGACATGGTGGTGGCGAGCGTCCTGATGTCGATGGGCATGATGATGCTGCCGCCCGTCATGATCTCGCTGCCGTTCAAGCTGCTGCTGTTCGTCCTCGCCGACGGCTGGAACCTCGTCATCCGCGCCCTCGTGGCGGGCTACCGGTGAGCGCGATGACGCCCGACGCCGTCCTCTCCCTCGCGCGCGACTCGAGCCTGGTCATGCTCTACGTCGCCGGGCCCGGTGCTCGCCGCCGGCCTCGTCGACCGGCGTGATCGTGAGCGTCTTCCAGGCCGTGACCCAGGTGCAGGAAGCGTCGCTCACCTTCGTGCCGAAGCTCGATCGCCATCCTCCTCGTGCTCGCGTTCATGGGCCACTGGATGCTCGCGCAGCTCGTGAGCTACACGGTCACGCTCTACTCGAACCTCGACGCGTGGAGCCGCTGAGCGATGGAGGGGCTCCTCGGCCCTCGCCGGCGCGTACCGCACGACGTTCCTGCTCGTCTTCTTCCGCGTCGGCGCGATGGTCGCCGTCGGCGCCGATCCTCGGCCACCGCAGCGTCCCGGTCGCCCATCGCGCGGGCCTCGCGGTGCTGCTCGCGCTGCTGCTCACGCCGGTCGTCGGCACGCGCGCCGTCGACGGCGCCGACGGGCTCGGCCTCGGGCTGGCGATCGCGGGCGAGATCCTGATCGGCGTCGACGATCGGCGCCGTCGCCACGCTCGTGGTCGCGGCCGTGCAGGTGGCCGGCGAGCTCGTCGGCTTCCAGATGGGCGCTCAGCATCGGCGCGGTCTACGACCCGGTCGTTCGGCGGCCACGCGACGGTCGTCACGCGCTTCTACGAGACCGTCGCGCTGCTCCTCTTCCTCGCCGTCGACGGCCATCACGTGTTGCTCGCGGCCGTGGCGGGGAGCTTCCAGCGGCGTCCGTCCGGGGACGGCGTTCAGCCGCACAGCCGCTCGCGGCCGGCATGGCGACGCTCGGCGCGAAGGTGGTCCGCACCGGGCTCGAGCTGGCCGCGCCCGCTCGTCGGCATCCTCTTCGTGGTCAACGTGGTGCTGGGCCTGCTCGCGCGGGTCTCGCCGCAGATGAACGTCTTCGCCCTCGTGACGCCGGTCGCGATGGGCGCCGCCCTCGTGGCCGCCGTGGCCGTGCTGCCGTCGACGCTCACCGCGATCGCGCGGCTCTACGCCGGCGTGCCCGCCGACATCGCCGTGCTGCTGGGAGCCGGGCATGGCGGGCGGTGAGCAGAACGATGCGGAGCGCAGTGAACAACCCACAGCCAAGCGCCGCGAGGACGCGCGCAAGGAGGGCCGCTATCCCGCGAGCCGCGATCTCCCGGGCGCGCTCGTGCTGCTCGGCGGGCTCGGCGTGCACGCCATGGCGGGTGGCGACGCCATCAGCGGCGCGATCCGCCAGTTCGAGCAGGGCCTCGCGGCGCTGCCGACGGCCGACCTCACCCTCGACGAGGCGATCGCCCGCTGCGTGGCCGCCGCCTCCGCGGGCCTCGGCATCGTCTGGCCGTTCCTCGTGGTGCCGGCGATGATCGCGGCGGGGGCCGCGCTCCTCCAGTCACGGCTCGCGCTGTCGTTGACCGCCGTGACGCCGAAGTGGGAGCGCGTCGACCCGGCGCAGGGCCTCCGCCGCCTGCTGAGCGGGCGCAGCGTCGTCGACGTGCTGCGCGCGATCCTCAAGCTGGTCGTGGTGGGGGCCGTCGCGTACGTGACCCTGCGCGCCGACCTGGCACGCTGCTCATGCAGCCGGGGACCGACGGCACCGCGCTGACCGCGCTGGGCCGCGTCCTGTGGGACCTCTGGCTCCGGATCGGGCTCGCCTTCCTCGTGCATCGCCGGGCTCGACTACGGCTACCAGGTGCTGGCAGCACGAGAAGAGCCTCCGGATGACGAAGCAGGAGGTGAAGCAGGAGAGCGAAGGAGCACGAAGGGCAACCCGCAGCTCCGCGCGCGCCTGCGGCAGCTCCACCGCCAGATGGCGACGCGGCGGCATGATGGCCGAGGTCCGCAAGCGCGCCGACGTCGTCCTCCGCAACCCGATCCACTTCGCGGTCGCGCTCCGCTACGACGCCGGAAGATGCGCGCGCCCGCGCGTGGTGGCCAAGGGCGAGCGGCTGCTCGCGCTCGCGCATCGTCGAGGACGCGAGCGCGCACGGCGTGCCCGTCGTCGAGAACCCGCCGCTCGCCCGCGCGCTCTTCCGGCGTGCGCCGATCGGCCGAGAGGTCCCGCGCGACCTCTACCGCGCGGTCGCCGAGGTCCTCGCCTACGTCTACGCGCCTGAAGGGACGGAGGTAGGCGCATGGCGCGCCGGGCGCGCCGCGCACCGACTTCGTCCTCGCCGCCGGCGTGATCGGCATCCTCACCGTGCTGGTGGTCGCCGCTGCCGCCGTCCTGCTCGACCTCCTGCTCGCGATCAACCTCACGCTGTCGCTGCTGATCCTCGCTGGTGGCGATGTACATCGAGCGGCCGCTCGAGTTCTCCGTCTTCCCGTCGCTGCTCCTCGTGGTCACGCTCTCCGGCTGTCGCTCAACGTCGCCGCGACGCGCCTCATCCTGCTGCACGGCGGCGAGGGCTCGGGCGCGGCGGGCCGCGTGATCCAGGCCTTCGGCCAGTTCGTCGTCGGCGGCAACTTCGTCGTCGGCGTCGTCCTCTTCCTGATCCTGGTCGTCATCCAGTTCGTCGTCATCACCAAGGGCGCCGGGCGCATCGCCGAGGTGGCGGCGCGCTTCACCCTCGACGCGATGCCCGGCAAGCAGATGGCGATCGACGCCGACCTCAACGCGGGCCTCATCGACGAGCAGCGAGGCGCGCGGCGCGGCGCGAGGCGATCGCGCGCGAGGCCGACTTCTACGGCGCGATGGACGGCGCCGTCCAAGTTCGTCCGCGGCGACGCGGTCGCCGGCCTCCTCATCACCGCGATCAACATCGTCGGCGGCTTCGTCATCGGCGTCGTCCAGCAGGGCATGCCGCTGATGGACGCGCTCGAGACCTACACGATCGCTGACCGTCGGCGACGGCCTGGTCTCGCAGATCCCGGCGCTCATCATCTCGACGGCGGCCGGCATCGTCGTGACGCGCGCCGCGTCCGAGTCCGACCTGGGCCGCGAGCTGATGCGCCAGCTCACGCAGCCGCCCGCGCCCGCTCGGCATGGCGGCGGCGTGCTCGGCGTCCTCGCGCTCCTCCCCGGGCTGCCCGCCCTGCCGTTCCTGCTCCCGGCCGCCGGCGCTCGGCGTGGTGGCGTACCGGCTGAACGCGCGCGGCGCGCGGCCGCGCCGCCGCGGCGAAGCCGCCGCCGACGCCGCGCGGCCGGCCCGGAGAGCGGCGAGGCGCTCCTGCCGCTCGATCCGCTCGAGCTCGAGGTCGGCTACGGGCTCCTGCCCCTCGTCGAGCCAGGGCGGCGCCGGGCGGCGACCTCCTCGAGCGCATCCGCGCGCTGCGCCGGCAGTTCGCGCTCGAGCTCGGCTTCGATCGTGCCGCCCGATCCGCATCCGCGACAACGGCGCGCCTCGGCGCCAACCAGTACGCGATCAGCTGCGCGGCGTCGAGGTCGCGCGCGGCGAGGTGCTTCCCGATCGGCTCCTCGCCATGAACCCGCGGACACGGACGACGGCGTCGACGGGCTCGAGGTCGCGCGAGCCGACCTTCGGCCTGCCCGCGCGCTGGATCGCGAAGGCGCGACCGCGGCGCGGCGCAGGCGGCCGGGCTACACCGTGGTCGACGCGAGCACCGTGGTCGTCACGCACCTGAGCGAGACGATCCGCCGCCACGGCACCGAGCTGCTCGGCCGCCAGGAGGTGCAGGCGCTCCTCGACAGGTGCGCGAGACGCATCCGGCGGTCGTCGAGGAGCTCGTGCCCGCGCGTCCTGCCGCTCGGCGCCGTGCACCGGGTGCTGCAGCGCCTGCTCGCGAGGGCGTGTCGATCCGCGACCTGCCGATCGTCCTCGAGGTGCTCGCCGACCTCGCGCCGATGACGAAGGACCCCGCGTTCCTCGCCGAGCACGCGCGCGCCGCGCTGCCCGGACGCGGTCTGCCGCCCGCACGTCGGCGCCGACAACACGCTGCGCGTGCTGATGCTGTCGCCCGACTTCGAGCGCACGCTCAGCGAGCGACTCGGCGCGCTCGACGGCGACGAGGGCGGCGGCGAGCTCGCGCAGCCGCTCGTCGAGGCGATCGCGCGCGCCATCCAGACGGCGCCGCCGGGCGACGGCCGGCCGGTCCTGCTGTGCCCCGCGCCGCTCCGGCGTCACCTCCGCCGGCTCACCGAGCGCGCGCTTCCGCACCTCGTCGTGCTCTCGTACGTGGAGCTCCCGCCCGACGTGAGCGTCCGGGCGGTGGCGACCGTGGAGGATCTGCGTGCAACTCAGACGGTTTAAGGGCAAGGCGCTGCCGGAGGTGGTGCGCAGAGTGCGGGCCGAGCTCGGCCCGGAGGCGGTGATCCTCCACACCAAGGAAGCGCCGCGCGGATTCTCGCGCTTCATCAACGGGCGCTCCGTCGAAGTGGTGGCCGCCGTCGACGACCGCGCGCACGGGCGCACCGTCGCGCCGCCCCCGCCCGACGATCGTGTGCCCGTCGCCGCCCGTGCCGCGGCCGGCCTGGGCCACGCCGCCGGCGCCCGCGCCTCCCGCCGCGCCGGTCGTGCCCGCGCTGTCGCTGGAGCCGGTGCAAGCGGAGATCGCCGAGCTGCGCCGCCTGCTCCTCAGGTTCGGCGGCGCCCGCGGTCTGCCGTCGTCGATGGCCCCGGTCTACTCGTGGCTGGTGAACGCCGGCGTCGACGAGCCCCTCGCCTTCCGGCTGCTCGACGAGATCCCGACCACCGACGCGAACGGTCCGCTCGCGGTCGAGGCGCTCACCGCCGCCGTCGAGCGCCGGGTCGCCGGCATCCTGCGCGTGTCGGCGGCGCCGCCGACGATCACGCGGGGCACCGTGGCGTTCGTCGGCCCGACGGGCGCCGGCAAGAGCACGACGCTGGCGAAGCTCGCGGTGCGTGCCCACCTCGAGGGCCACGCCCCGTGCATCGTGAGCCTCGACGCGATGAGCCCGGCGCCCGCGACGCCGCTGGAGGCGATCTCGCGCATCGTCGGGATCACCCACGAGGTGGCCACGACGCCCGCAGCAGGTGCGGTCGGCGCTCGAGCGCCCGACCGAGCTCAAGCTCATCGACACGCCCGGACTCGGACGCACCGACCAGGCGGGCATCGCGGCGCTCGCGCCGCTGCTGCACGCCGCGCGGCCGAGCGAAGTGCACTTCGTGATGCCGGCCACCATGAAGACCGACGACGCGCTCGCCACGCTGGCCGCGTTCGGCCCGCTGTGGGTGACCCGCGTGATGTTCACCAAGCTCGACGAGGCGTCCACGTTCGGCTCGATCCTCGGGGTTGCGGCGGAGAGCGCGCTGCCCGTGTCCTATCTGGCGTCCGGGCGTGAAGTGCCCGACGACCTCCATCCCGCGACCGCGGCCGACCTGGCGCGACGCGTCCTGCGAAGGGAATGACCATGAGCAGCGATCAGACCTTCTCGTCCACGTTGCCCCCGATGATCACGCGGCATCGGACCATCGCCTTCACGTCCGGCAAGGGCGGCGTGGGCAAGTCGAACCTCGTGCTCAACACGGGGCTCGCGCTCGCGCGCCGCGGCCGTCGCGTGACCATTCTCGACGGCGACCTCGGGCTCGCGAGCATCAACGTGCTGCTGGGGCTGTCCCCGCGGTTCGACCTGCGCCACGTGCTCTCCGGCGAGCGGCAGCTGCGCGACATCGTGCTGCAGGGCCCGCACGGGCTGTCGATCATCCCGGCCGGGTCGGGCATCGCGGAGCTCGCGAACCTCGACGCGGAGGCGCGGGACGGGCTGCTCGGCGAGCTCGCGACGGTCGCGGAGACCGTCGACTACCTGCTCATCGACACCGGCGCCGGCATCAGCGACACCGTGCTGAACCTCGTGATGGCGAGCGACGAAGCCATCGTCGTCACGCGTCCCGAGCCGACGGCGCTCGCCGACGCCTACGCGCTCATCAAGGTCATCGTGAACGAGGAGCCCGCGTTCCCGTTCCACCTCCTGATCAACATGGTGCGCGACGCGAAGCAGGCCGAGCAGGTGTTCCACTCGCTCGAGCAGATCCTCGTCCGCTTCCTCGGCTACCGGCCGGGCAACGCCGGGCCACGTGCATGACCGATCCGCGCGTCGGCCAGTCGCGTGATCCAGCAGGTGCCGTTCACGATCCTGGCGCCCCGGTGTCAGGCCGCGCGCGACGTGGAGGCGCTCGCGGCGCGCCTCCTCGGCGACGGACGCGAAGTCCGCCGGCGCGAGCCGGCGGGGCGGCTTCTGGGCCCGCATTGCGCGATGGGGACGTCCGCGCATGAGCGACGACATCCAGGCCTGGCGCGACTATCGGCGGACGCGCGACCCGGGGCTGCGCGACCAGCTCGTCGAGAAGCACCTCGTGCTCGTCAAGTACGCGGCCGCGCGCGTGGCCGGGCGGCTTGCCGGGCCACTTCCGGCTCGACGACCTCTACTCCGCGGGCCTCGTCGGCTTTCTCGCCGCGATCGAGGACTTCGATCCGGATCGCAACGTGGAGTTCGGCGCGTACGCGAGCCAGCGCATCCGCGGCGCGATCATCGACGAGCTGCGGCGGCTCGACGTCGTGCCGCGCCGCGTGCGGCGGCTCGCGCGCGAGGCCGCGCACGCGATCGGCGTCCTGACCCAGCGGCTGGGACGGCAGCCGCACGACGAGGAGATCGCGGCGGAGATGGGGATCGAGGTCAGCCGTCTACCGGCGGCTCCTCACCGAGGGCGTGACGCTGCTGTCGCTCGACGCCGACGTGGGCGGGCGAGCAGGGCGGCGCGCCCGTCGACGCGCTCGAGGATCCGTCGGTGCCCGACCCGTTCGCGACGCTCGAGGGCAAGGAGCGGCGCGCGCTCCTCGCGCGCTTCATCGAGAAGCTGCCCGAGCGCGAGCAGCAGGTGCTCGCGCTCTACTACCACGAGGAGCTCACGATGCACGAGGTCGGCACCATCCTCGGCATCACGGAGTCGCGCGTGTCGCAGATCCACTCCAGCGCGATCCTGCGCCTGCAGGCGGCGGTCCGCCGCGAGCAGACGGCGGCGGCCGCGAGCTCCAGGCGCGCGAAGGCGATCGCGTGAGAGCGGTCCCGCGCCTCGCCCTGGCCCTCGTGGCGATGCTGGCGCTCGCCGGCTGCGCGCGGCCGCCGCTCCTCCCGCGGCCGGGCAACGGAGGGCTGACCTCGGTGCCCGGACGGGTGCTCGTCATGGCGCGACAGACGTCGCCGGAGAACCGCGGCATCGCCGACCGCGGCGCCGAGCTGGTGGCGCAGGGGCTGCGGCCCGCGGGCGAGGTGTGGGACGTCCCCGAGCTCGTGCGCGAGGCGACGGCCGCGGGCGCGTCGCCGTGGGCCCTGTCGCTCGTGCAGCGCCTCGGGACCGGTGGCTTTCCGACCATGGACGATCGCGTCGAGCTCCTGAAGTTCGCGGTGACGGGCCTCATCGTCACCGAGGTGACGATGTACGACCAGGTGTGGGGCAAGTACGCGAAGTTCACGCGCGTGGGCATCGAGGCGCGCGCCTTCGACGTCATCGCGGGCGCGCGTCGTGTGGCGCGTCCACCGCGGCGTCGAGGTCGAGGATCTGCGCGGCCGCGCGTTCGATCGCGGGATCGAGGGCGCGGTGGACAGTCTCCTCGCGGCCATCGCGCCCGGCACGGCGTACTCCGCGACCGATCTCTGGCGTGTGTGGCGGCGTTGATGCTGAGCGCCTTCGTCATCGCCCAGCTCGTGTTCGACGTCGCCGTGGTGGCGTTCGCGGTGGTGTACCTCCTCACGCGCCAGCCGGCGCCTCCTCCCGAGCCGATCCAGCCGCCCGAGTGGTACGGCCACTTCCTCAAGGTGGCCCAGGACCTGATGGTGGCGACCGAGCCCGTCCTCGACCGGCTGGAATCGCGCGCGACGCCCGTGCCGGCGTCCCTGGCGCCGATGCCGCCCCGGCTCCCATGGCCCCGGTGGCGCCCGTGGGCGCCCGCGACCCGTACTACGAGGCGCGCAAGCTCTTGCGCGCCGGGGTGGCGCTCGACGAAGTCGCGGATCGCGCGGGCTTGCAGCCCGCCGAGCTCCGGCTGCTCGCCAAGGTCGTGGCGGCGGAATCACGGCGACGGAGCGGCTGAGTGTCGGGCCCCCGGACCACGCCCCGGTTCCAGCGCGACGACTACTATCGCGTGCTGCAGATCGATCGCGACGCCCATCCGGAGATCGTCGCGGCGGCCTATCGCGCTCTGCTGCGCGCGCTCGGCAAGCACCCGGACCTCGGCGGCAGCGACAGCGAGGCCAAGCAGATCATCGAGGCGTACGGCACCCTGAGCGATCCGGAGCGCCGCCGCGCCTACGATCAATGGCTGCGCGCGCACTCCTCCGCGGGGTCCGGCGCGCCCGCACCGAAGACGGTGTCGCTCGCGGAGCGGCTGACCACGACCGTCCGCACCGCGCTGCCGGACTACCGGATCGCGGCGCGCGCGCCCTTCGCCCGCACGTTCGACATCGTCCTCGAAGGGCCGGGCCTCTTTGCGCCGCGGGTCTACGTCAAGGCGTACTCGCTCGTGACGCGCGCCAACTGGCCGACCATCTTCGTGCTCTGCAAGGCGCTCCGGGTGGCGCGGCCGGGGCGGATGCCGTCGTCCGACCTCCTGCTGGTCACCGCCGGCCGCATCGAGGACGCCGACGCGTTCGTCGACGCGGCGGCGCGGCACATCGCGCCGTGGGCGTGGAACCGCTTCCTCATCGGCATCCACGCGCTCTCGCCGAGCCTCGTCCACTTCTACGGGACCTTCCTCATGCCCCGCGCGTTCCACGAGCTGCGTGACGCGCTCGCCGCGCGAAGCCGAACCCGCGAGCTCGCTCATTGAGGAAACCGGGCGGGGGCGACCCCCCGCCCGGCCCGGCCGGGCCCGAGCGGACGGGCGAAGCCGGGCGGGGGCCCGAGCGGGTCGGGGGCCCGAGCGGGCGGCAGGGCGCCAAGCCCGGGAGCCCGCGAGTTCAATAGCCGTCCGCGGCGATCGTGCGCGTATCATTGACCTCCCAGGCATCCGGGCCTGGCGCCGTCCTGAGAGGAGTCCAGCGAGGGATGGTGTGACGCAGGGCGGCGGGCCCACCCTCGAGCGGCTCGTCGACGCGCTCCAGAGCGCCGAGACCCTCGAAGCGACCCTCGATGCGGCGGTGCGCGCCGTCCCCGAGATCATCGGCGTCACGCAGTGCACGCTGTTCCTTCGCGACACCGTCGACAGCCGGCTCCTCCCCGTCGCCGCGTGCGGGATGGATTCCACCGCGCTGGCGACCTTCTACACCCTGAGCGGCACGCCCACCGTCGAGGCCATGCGCCGCGCGATCGACACCGGC
Source organism: uncultured Candidatus Rokubacteria bacterium (assembly GCA_963707305.1). Classification (GTDB taxonomy): domain Bacteria; phylum Methylomirabilota; class Methylomirabilia; order Rokubacteriales; family CSP1-6; genus VGLJ01. The sequence continues at coordinate 163,769 of CAVPPZ010000011.1, read as the reverse complement.
GAGCCCGTGGTCGCGCGCGCCGACCGCGACGACTTCGGGATCCCCGACGGTCTCGCCGAGCGGTTCAGGGTCCGCGCGCTGCTGCTCGTGCCGCTCCTCAGCGTCGGGCAGGTCGTGGGCGCGATGGGGTTGCAGACGCCGGATCGTGCCGTCGACTTCACGGACGAGGTCGTCACGCTCGCGCGCGGCGTCGCGCTGCACGTGGCGGGCGCGATTCACGTCGCGCGCCTCGTGCGCGAGAGCGAGGTCCGGTTCAAGGAGACCGCGGCGCGCCTCGCCGTCAGCAACGCGCTCGGGTCCACGCTGGACACGATCGAGGCGATGCGCCGGGTCGCGCGCGAGATCGGGCGCGCCGTCGGCGGCGACATGGTCGGGGCGTTCCTCGCCGACAACGAGGGCACGGCGCTGCGGCCGATCGCCGGCTATCACGTGCCTCGCGAGCTCGTCCCGTCGTTCCTCGAGTTCCCGCTGCCGATCAAGGGCGTGCCGAGGCACGAGGAGCTCTGGCAGACCGGCCACGCGTTCTGGACGTCGGACGCCGCGGCCGATCCCCGGTTCGACGAGGAGATGATGCGCCGGTTCCCGCACCGCTCGAACCTGGTGGCGCCGATGATCGTGAAGGGCGCGCCGATCGGGGCCCTGGTCGTCCTCTGGTGGCGGGACGCGCGCGTGATCACGCCGGACGAGCTGCGGCTGGTGGAGAGCATCAGCGAGCAGGCGGCGACCTTCCTCGCCAACGCGCGCCTGTACGAGGCGCTCGAGGATCGGCTGGAGCGAGAGCGCGACACGCGGCTGTCGCTGGAGCGTTCGGAGCGGCGCCAGGCGGCTCTCGGCGAGATCGTGAAGGACCTCGCCGGCGAGCTCACGCTCGACGAGCTCGTCGCGCTGGTGGGACAGCGTGCGTGCGAGCTGGTCGACGCCGATGCGGCGATGATCCGGCTCGTCGAGGGCGACGAGGTCGTGCTGCGCGGCCACTGGGGCGTGCCCGATGTCGACGCGATCACCACGCGCTCCCCACTCGCGGAGACGCCGGTGGCGCGGGTGATCCGCGATCGGCGCCCCTCCGCCACGCCCGACCTCACCGTCGACCCCGTGTGGCGCGACTCGAGCCTCACGAGGGCGGGATATCGCGCCATCCTCGAAGCGCCGATCCTCCTGCGCGACGACGTGATCGGCATCATCGGCGTGCTCCAGCGCGGGCCGCGCTCCTACACGCCCGAAGACATCGGCCTGCTGAGCGCGTTCGCCGAGCACGCGGCGCTCGCCATCGACCGCGCGCAGCTGCGGGCGCAGCGCGAGAGCCGCCTGCGGGAGACCGAGCGGCTCCTCGAGGTGAGCCAGGCCACCGCCGCGACGCTCGACGTCACCGAGGTGGCGCGACGGGCGGTGCGCGAGATGGCCCACGCGCTCGGGGCCGACATCGGCGGGGTGTGGATCATGGCGCCGGACGGCCAGACGCTGCTCCCGCTGGCCGGCTATCACATCCCGAAGGAGTTCCTCGGGAGCACGCAGGACTCCACGATCGATCCGCAGCATCCCCTCATCGAGCACGCGCGGCGGCTCGACGCGCCGCTCGCGGTCGCCGACAGCGCGCACGACCCGCGCCTGGAGCATCCGCTGCTCCGGCGTCTCGCGCACCGCTCGTTCCTGATGTGCCCGATGCGCGTGGGCGGCGAGCTGAACGGCGGCTTCGCGCTCGCGTGGCTCGGCGAGCCGCACGTCTTCACGGACGACGAGCTGCGGCTCGTCGACGGCATGGCGCGGCAGGCCGCGGTCGGCCTCGAGAACGCCCGGCTGATCGCGGCCGAGCGGCAGGCCGGCGAGCGGCTGGCCGCGTCCGAGGCCCGCTACCGCGCGCTCGTCGAGAACCTCAACGACATCGTGTACGTCCACGACCTCGCGGGCGTGATCGAGGAGATCAACGAGGCGGGCGTGCGGCTCAGCGGCTACGCGCGGGCCGAGATCATCGGCAAGCGCGCGTCCGACCTGCTCGCGGGCGACGACGTCGCCCGCGCCGCGGGCCTGATCCAGCGCATGGCCAGCGGCGAGACGACGGCCGCCCTCTTCACCGCCGAATTCCTGAGGAAGGACGGGACCCGCCGGCTGCTCGAATGCAGCGGGCGCGTCATCCTGCGCGACGGCGTCCCCGTCGGCGTGCAGGGCGTGGCGCGCGACATCACGGACCGCCGCCGGCTCGAGCACCGCCAGGCGGTCCTCGTCGCGCTGAGCCGCGAGCTCGCCAGCGAGGTCGACGTCGACGCGCTGCTCGGCCGCATCGCCGCGCGCGTCCGTGCGTTGATGCACACCGACGCGGGCCTGCTGATGCTCCTCCAGGGCCACGAGCTCGCCGTCGGCGGCGCGGACGGGCTCGAGCCGGGGCTCCACACGCTTTCCGGCTTGCGCGGGGCGGAGCAGCTCGGGAACGAGGTCGTTCGCCGCCGGCGCCCGGTGATCCGCGGCGACTGCGCCCCGGAGCCGGGACGCGGCGGTGCGGCCTACCGGGCGATGGCGGCCGTCCCGCTCGCGGTGCAGGACCGGGTCCTCGGCGTCCTGGAGGTGCTTCACCACGCCCCGCGCGAGTTCACCCAGGAAGACGTGGACTTCCTCGAAGGGCTCGCCACGCAGGCGGCGCTCGCCATCGACAACGTGCGGCTGCTCGGCCAGATGCAGGCGCGGCTGCGGGAGACGGAGACGCTGCTCGAGCTGGGACAGACCGTGATCCCGGCGCTCGATCTCGCCGAGCGCATGCGCCTGCTCGCGCGCGGCGCGAGCCGCGCGTTCGGCGCCGACACCGTGGGCGCGTATCTCGCCGATCCCGCGGGCACCGCGCTCGTTCCCGTGGCCGGCTACCGCGTGCCGGCCGCGATGCGCGACGACCTGATGCGCTCGACGCTGTCGATCACCGATCAGCCCATCCTCGAGGATGCCTGGGAGTGGCGCGTGCCGGTGACGTCCCTCGACATGACGAGCGACCCGCGCGTCTCCGCCGCGCTCCGCGCCCGCTTCCCGGCGCGGGCGGTGGTCTTCGCGCCGATCGTGATGCAGGAGCGGCCCATCGGGGCGCTCTTCCTGGTGTGGTGGCATCGCGAGCGGGTGCTCAGCGCGGACGAGCTGAAGCTGCTCGGCGCCATCTGCCGACATGCCGGGCTCTTCATGGAGAACGCCCGGCTCTACGCGGAGGCGACCGGCCGCGCGCAGGAGGCGCAGGAGCTCGCGCGACAGGCGCGGAGCCTGACCGAGAACCTGGATGCCGCCGAGGTCGGGCGGCGCACCGCGGAGAGCGCGCGGCAACTGCTCGGCGGCGTCGCGACGAGCTTGCGGCTGCTCCAGCCCGACGAGACGCTCACGCTCGTCGCCGCGAGCGGTGATGCCGACTGGATCGTCTCCGGTCCGATCGCGCTCACCCCGCCGCACGGCCTGATCGCCCGCGCGGCCCTGAGCCGCGCGCCCGTGTCGTCGTCGGACGTCCTGGCCGAGCTCCAGTACTCGGAGGCGCCTCGGACGCGCATCGCCGCGCAGAGCTCGCTGTCGGCGCTCGCCGTCCCGCTGCAGGCGAAGGGCGAGGTGATCGGCGTGCTCACCATCGCCGACCGCGCGGGGCGCGTGTTCGGCGAGCGCGAGGTGGCGCTGCTCACCGCCTTCGCGGACCAGGCCGCGATCGCGCTGGAGAACAGCCGTCTCTACGGCGACCTGCGCGATGCGCTCCGGCGCGCGGAGGAGTCGCAGCAGCGCGTGGTGCAGGGCGAGCGCCTCCGCGCGCTCGGCGAGCTCGCGGGCGGCGTCGCCCACGACTTCAACAACGTGCTGGCGATCATCGTGGGGCGCGTGGAAGCGTTGATGGCGGACGCCGACGACCCGGAGCAGCTCCGCCATCTCGAGGTGATCCTCAAGGTCGCCTCCGACGCGGGCACGACGGTCCAGCGCATCCAGGGCTTCGCGCGCAAGCGCCTCGCGCGTCCCGCGCAGTCCGTGGACCTCAACGAGGTCGTCGACGAGGTGATCGAGGTGACGCGCTCGCGGTGGAAGGACGCCGCCCAGGCGCGCGGCGTGCGCTACGAGATGGCCGTCGAGCACGGCGAGATCCCGCGGATCGCGGGCGAAGCCGCCGAGCTTCGCGAGGCGCTGACGAACCTCGTCTTCAACGCCCTCGACGCGATGCCGAGCGGCGGCACGCTCCGCGTCACCACGCGCCGCGACCATGACGGCGTCGTGTGTCTGGTGCGCGACAACGGCATCGGCATGCCGGACTCGGTGCGCCGGCGCGTCTTCGACCCGTTCTTCACCACGAAGGGCGAGCGCGGGACGGGCCTCGGGCTCAGCGTGGTCTACGGCATCGTGACCCGGCACGGGGGCGACATCGACGTCGAGAGCCGTCTCGGGCGCGGCACGACGTTCACGATCCGCCTGCCCGTGGGCCCGCCGGTGCCGATGGCCGAGTCCCCCACGTCGGCGCCCGTGGCGACCGCGCGCGCCAGCCGGGTGCTGGTCGTCGAGGACGAGCCCGAGGTGCGCGAGATCCTCAGCGCGGTGCTGCGCAGCGACGGTCACGCGGTCGTCGCCTGCGAGGACGGCGACAGCGCGCTCGTCGAGCTCGAGATCGACGAGTTCGACCTGGTGATCACGGACCTCGGGATGCCCGGGCTGTCCGGCTGGGACGTCGCGCGGGCGGTGAAGGAGCAGCGGCCCGGGACCCCGGTGGCCATGGTCACGGGCTGGAGCGAGCAGATCGATCCGGCGATGGTCGGCACCGAGGGGATCGACTACCTCATCGCGAAGCCGTTCCGCCGCGAAGAGATCCGCGCCATGGTCGCCTCCGCGCTCGGGGGCGGGCGATGACTGACCCCTCTCGTCCGCCTCATGGGCCGGCCCCGCCGTGCCGATAGTCCAGTGGAGACTCCTGACAGATGACCCGTGCATCGCTCTCGGGTACTGGCGCCGTCGCCGGGTCCATGCTGGGCGCCGCGTACGAGGCGAGACGCGCGCTCAAGAACATGGCGCGCGTCCTCGGGGTGAAGGGCGGGGCCGCGTGGCTCGAAGACCGCGACAACGCGCGCTTCGTCCCGCTGGCCAACTACCGTGTGCCGGCGTCCGGGCGGTCGCAATGGCGGGAGGCGGAATTCCTCGCCGAATCACCCGCTCGTCGCCGAGCTGGCGCGCCGGCGGCGCCCCGTCGTCCCGGTCCAGGCCGGCCGCCACCGCGCCCCTGACCATCCGCTCCTCGCCGCGCTCGCGGGCCGGCCCATCGTCGCGATCCCGATGCTCGCTCGGGAACAGCTCGTCGGATTCTTCATCGTCGTGTGGGGTGCGCAGCCGCGGCGCGTGTCGACGCGCGACGTCCGCGTCCTCGAGGGCATCAGCCGCGTGGTCACGGTCACGATCGACCACGCGCGTCTGTACAACGAGGCCGAGCGGCGCCGCCGCGAAGCCGAGATCCTCACCGGCGTCGTCCACGCCATCAACGACTCGCTGGACATCGACACGGTGCTGCAGCGCGTGACGGATGCCGCGCTCGACCTCTGTCGCGCCGACACGGCGCGCATCGCGCTGCGCGACCCCGCCGAGGACACCATGACGTTCCGCTACTGTGCGGGGACGGCCCTGCACGACGAGACCGCCGTGGGCATGGCGGTGCCCGTCCGCGAAGGCGGCGTCGTCGCCGGGCTCATCTCCGTCAACCGGCGCTCGTCCCATCCGTTCGGCGACGGGGACGAGGCCGTGCTGGTCCGCCTCGCCGCGCACGCGGCGGTGGCGATCCGCAACGCCGGGCTCTACGCGACGAGCGAGGAAGGCCGCAGGCCGCCGAGCGTCTCGCCGAGCGCCTGGCGGAGACGCTCGAGCTCCAGTCCGAGTTCCTGGCGAACACGACGCATGAGCTGCGGACGCCGCTCTGCGGCATCATGAGCCTGCTCTCGGCCGTCGTCGACGGCCTCTGCCACGACGACGCGGAGCGCGCGCAGTTCATCCTGCAGGCGCGGGCCAACGCCACCGAGCTGCTCGAGCTGATCACCAACCTCCTGGACATGGCGAAGATCGACGCCGGTCGCCTCGCCGTGGATCGCGAGCCGGTCGACGTCGCCCTGGTGTTCGAGGAGGTCCACGCCCTCGTCGCGCCCGTCGCCCTGCGCAGCGCGGATGTCCGCCTCGTGTTCGAGCCTCCGCCGGACGACGCCCGGTTCGTGCGCGGCGATGCGTTGCGGCTCCGCCAGGTGCTCGTCAACCTCGTCGGCAACAGCCTCAAGTTCACGCCCGCCGGCGAGATCGCCGTCCGGGTCGTCGCCGACGGCGGCGTCGCGGTGATCGAGGTCGTGGACACGGGCATCGGCGTGGCGCCCGAGCACCTGGGTCGCCGCCTCTTCGAGAAGTTCGTGCAGGCGGATGGCAGCACGAGCCGCACCTACGGCGGCACCGGCCTCGGTCTGGCCATCTGCAAGGCGCTCGTCGAGCTCATGGAGGGCACGATCCTGCTGGAAAGCGAAGGCGTCGGGCTCGGCACGCGCGTTGCGGTCTCGCTGCCACTCTGCGATCCCGCCGTCGAGACGACGACCGCCGAGGAGCTCGTGTCATGAGGCAGCGTCCGGTGGTGATCGTTCGGGCCCACGAGCAGGGAAAGCCGGCGTCACGTCCGCCCGTGAACCCCGAGCCCCTGCCCAGCGCCGGTACCCGGAGCGCCACCGAGCGGCGACCGCATACCTTCCTCGTGGTGGACGACAGCGCCGTCCATCTGAATCTGCTCGCGCGCCAGCTGCAGTCGGGCCTCGGCTGCCACGTCGTCCAGGCCGATGGGGTCGAGGCGGCGATCGCGTATCTCCTCACCGCTCGCCCGGACGTGATGATGGTCGACCTGATGATGCCGGAGCTCGACGGTGTCGATCTGATCTCGGTCCTCGATACCCGGGAGGAGTGGCGGTCGATCCCGATCGTGATCAACTCCGCGGTGACCGACCACGATCGCGTGCGGAGCCTGAAGGGCGCCCGCGTGCGCGAGTACCTGCTGAAGCCCTTCAATCCTCAGCTTGCGCTGCCTCGCCTCGATCGCATCCTGCGCGCGCTTCCGCCGCCGAATCTGACGCCCACGACCCGCGCCGCGCGCGTGATGTCCGACAACATCCCGGTCGTCCTGGCAGGCCCCGCCGTCGCGGAAGTGCGAGGGGCGGTCCCTGCGTCCTACGAGCTCGTGGTCGTGCCGTCGGGGCCTGCCGCGCTCGTGGCGGCCGTCGAGACCTGCCCATGGGTCGTCTTCGTCGGCGCAGACGTCGCCGGGTGGCCGCAGCCGAAGACCATCCGCTCCCTCATGGCCTTGAAGGAAGCCGGGCGCGTGCGGACGGTTCCTCTCCCGAAGAGCGGGGAGTCCGGGGCGGCGCTGGAGATCGTCACGCGCGAGTTCCAGCACAGCCCGTTCGAGGTCGAGGTCAGGGAGGGCGAGACGTGCGTGCGGGTCAGCGAGACATTCACGCCGGCCTGTATTCGCGCCCTCAAGCGGGACATCGACGCCGCGCTCGGGCTCGGCGTCGGCCGGATCATCTTCGACATTCCGTACCACAGCATCCAGCGCCCCGCCCTGGTCGTGCTCCAGAGCCTCGTCCACAGCCTTCGCAAGGACGACTGAGCCCGGCGACCGGACTCAGGCCGGACGCGCGACGACATCCTCCAGCGCCTTGAGCAGCACCCACGGCTCGAGCGGCTTGCGGAGCGTCACGTGCGCGCCGGCCTCCCGCGCGCGGATCAGCGCGCCGCGCCGATCGAGGCTGGTGTCCGCCGAGACCGCGATGATGATCAGCGCCGGCAGGTCGCGACAGAGCTCCTCGATCACCGCCACGCCGTCCTTCTTCGGGAGGAAGATGTCCACGATCGCGACCTGTGGCCGCCTGGCGCGCGCGGAGGCGACGCCGGCATCGCCGTCGGCGGCCAGCACGACCTCGTAGCCTTCGGTCTTCAGCAGCATCGCGACGACCTCGCGCGTCTCGTCGTGGTCCTCGATCACCAGGATGCGTGCGCGGGGGCGCCGGGTGTTGCGTACGGGACAATCGTGCGCGGCCTCCGCGCTGTCCGGTCGTGGGCTCGCCGCCATCGTCTGTCCTCCCGTGGGCGCTCGGCCTGGCGCTCCAGTGGAGCAGACGGCATGCCACCTGATCGTCCGCGCGCCGGACCGCCCAATGGCCCGAAACAGACCGCGGACGGCCCAAAACCGACCAGTTCCGAGGGAAGCGGACACCGCGTCTCGGTAGCGCCGTTCACATCCTGGGCACTCGCCGTGGAATCTCTTCAACCCGACCCCGACGACTGGGCGAAGATCGCCGGCCGGAAGGGCGAGCGCATCGTCGACATCAAGCCGATCATGACCGCGCCCGACGCGAAGGCGAAGGACGTCGAGCGCGTGGTGACCACCGGGCAGTATCTGTACAACATGGGGGGTGCGCGACGCCCCCCCATGTCCCCCCACGCTCCGCGGCCCGGCGAAGCCGTGCCGCTCCGCGACTGCCGACGGGCCCAAGTCCCCCACGCTCCGCGGTCCGCCGAATTTGACGCGCCTGTCCGACGGTGCTATCTGTCTAGACATATAGACAGAAGGGACCGTCACGGTCGTCATCTTTCACGTAGAGGACGTTCAGTGAACTACCGCCCCGGAGTCCCCCGCTACCTCCAGATCGCCGACGACCTCCGACGCGAGCTGCGCGGTGAGGGCGAGCAGATCGCGTCCGAGCATTCGCTGTGCACGCGCTACAAGGTGAGCCGCCCCACCGATTCGCCAGGCGCTCGACGTGCTGGTCCAGGAGGGCCGGATCTACCGGCACGCCGGGCGCGGCACGTTCTCCACCGCGGTCACCGGTGATCCGCGCATGCGGGTGATCGGCTCCATCGACGACATGATGGCGCTCGCCGCGGAGAACTGGTTCAAGCTGATCTCGCGCGAGGCGGTCCGCGTCCCGCCGAACATCGCCCAGGCGCTCAAGCTGCCGCCGGGGTCGCCCGTCTATCGCATCGTCGGCGTCCGCCACTCCGAGAACGGGCCCTTCCAGCACGTGACGGCGTGGATCCCCGAGGCGATCGGCAAGAAGATCGCGGAAGAGGACGTCTCGAACAGCTCGCTGCTCGCGGCGATCGAGCGGCACCTCGGCATGGAGGTGAAGTTCCTCGAGCAGGTGGTGGACGCGGCCCTCGCGCCTCGCCACGTCGCCGAGCTGCTGCAGCTCCGTCCGCGCACGCCGCTGCTGCTCTTCGAGCGGACGTACATCGCCCCCAACGGCGACCCCGTCGAGCACGCGGTGAGCTACCAGACGGGACGGCGGTATCCGTATCGCGTGATCCTCTCCCAGGCCGACCGCCGAGGGTAGGCCGGGCGTGAGCTACCGCGTCGGCTTCGACGTGGGCGGCACGTTCACGGACTTCGTGCTCCAGTCGTCGACCGGCGAGCTGCACACGGCCAAGCGGCTGACGACGTACCCCGATCCGTCGGAGGCGTGCCTCGCCGGGCTCGACGATCTCGTGCGGCACGCGGGCGTCCCGTGGGCGCAGCTCGCGCAGGCCGTGCACGGGACCACGCTCGGCTCGAACCTCGTCATCGAGCGGAAGGCGCGCGGGATCGGCCTGCTCACGACGCGCGGCTTCCGCGACGTGCTCCTCATCGGCCGTGAGAAGCGGTACCAGGTCTACGACCTCCAGATCGAGAAGCCGGCGCCGCTCATCCCGCGGCGAATGATCGGGGAGGTGATCGAGCGCGTCCTCGCCGACGGATCCGTCCGCGATCCGCTCGACGAGGACGACGCCCGGCGCGCGATCCGCGGGCTCGTCGCCCGGGGCGTGACGTCGCTCGCCATCTGCCTCCTGCACGCCTACCTCAATCCCGCGCACGAACGCCGGCTCGCGGAGCTCGTGGCCGAGGAAGCGCCGAGCGTCGCGGTCACGCTCTCCCACGAGGTGTCGCCGACGTTCCGCGAGTACGAGCGCACGTCCACCACCGTGGTCAACGCGTACGTCATGTCCGCGGTGGCGGCGTACCTGCGCAGCCTGCAGGGCGCGCTGCGCGAGCGGGGCTATCGCGGCCGGCTGTTCGTCATGCAGTCCTCGGGTGGCGTGGCGACCGCCGATGCGATGGAGCGCTATCCGGTGCGGATGATCGAGTCGGGGCCCGCCGCCGGCGCGCTCATGGCGGCCGCCTACGGCGAGCTCACGGGCCACCAGGACCTGATCGCGTTCGACATGGGCGGCACCACCGCCAAGCTGGCCTGATCGAGAGCGGCCGCCCGTCCACCACGACCGCGTTCGAGCTGCACCGCGTGAACAACGCGCCGGGCAGCGGCCTGCCCATGAACATCCAGGCCATCGACCTCGTCGAGATCGGCGCCGGCGGCGGATCGATCGCCACGGCCCGGCTCGGCGTGATCGCCGTCGGCCCCGAGAGCGCGTCGTCCACGCCGGGACCCGTGTGCTACGGGCGCGGCGGGAGCGAGCCGACCGTCACCGACGCGAACCTCGTGCTCGGCTACCTCAACCCGCACGACTTCGCCGGCGGCGCGATGACGCTCGACGCGGCCAGCGCCGCGCGCGCGCTCGATCAGAAGCTCGCGCGCCCCCTCGGCCTCGCGGTGGAGGAGGCCGCGTGGGGCATCCACGCGATCGTCAACACCAACATGGAGCTGGCCACGCGCGTGGTGTCGATCGAGCGCGGCCGCGATCCGCGCGACCTGACGTTCGTGGCGTTCGGCGGCTCCGGGCCGGTGCACGGCTGCCGCCTCGCGCAGGCGCTCGGCATCCCGCGCGTGATCCTGCCCGCCGCGGCCGGCGTGACGGCGGCGATCGGACTCCTCGCCGCCGAGGTGAAGTTCGACGTGGCGCGCACCTACGTCCGCCGGCTCGACGCGCTCGACGCGGCGACCGTGACCACGATGTACGACGACATGGCCGCGCAGGCGATCGAGGTCGTCCGGCAGTCCGCGGTGACGTCGCAGATCTCGCTGGTGCGCGCGGCCGACGCGCGCTACGTGGGGCAGGGCTACGAGCTCACGGTGCCGGTGCCGGCGGGCCGGCTCGACGCCGCCGCCCTGGCCGCCGTGCGCACGCGGTTCGACGACGTCTACGCCGCGCGCTACGGGTACTCGGCGCCGGACGAACCGATCGAGATCGTGACGTGGAAGCTGTCGGCGGTGGGCGGCACGCCGCGTGTGAGCCTCGCCAAGGCGCCGGCGACGAGCGATCGCGACGCGCGCAAGGGCGAGCGTCCGGCCTACTTCCCCGAGCGTGGCGGGTTCGTGGACACGCCGGTCTACGATCGCTACGCGCTGACGCCCGGGACCGCCGATCGCGGGGCCGGCCATCGTCGAGGAGCGCGAGTCGACGACCGTGCTGCCGCCCGGGGCGGCGGCCGTGGTCGACGCGTACGCGAACCTCATCGTCACGCTCCCCGTGGCGGACCCGATCGGATGAAGCGGACGTCTCGATCCCATCACGCTCGGGGTGATCTGGGGCGCGCTCCAGTCGATCGCGGTCGAGATCGGCACGACCGTGCACCGGACCGCCTACTCCGAGCAGGCGCGCGAAGGGCAGGACTTCTCCGTCGCGGTGTTCGACGCCGAGGGACGGATGGTCGCGCAGGGCCCGTACAGTCCGGGCCACATGGGCGCGATGTCGTTCGCCGTGAAGAACGCGCTCGCCGCGCATCCCGCGCACACGCTGTCGCCGGGCGACGCGATCCTCCTCAACGACCCGCTCCTCGGCTCCGGTCATCTCCCCGACTTCTTCATCACGCAGCCCGCGTTCCACGACGGCGCGCTCATCGGCTTCGCCGTCAACATCCTCCATCACACCGACGTGGGCGGCTCGCGGCCGGGCAGCCAGGGCGTGGAAGGCATCTTCGACTACTACCAGGAAGGCCTGCGCATCCCGCCGACGAAGGTGTGGTCGGCGTACACCGAGAACGAGGCCGTCGTCGGGATCATCGCCGCCAACACGCGCACGCCGGAGAAGGTGCTCGGCGATCTGCGCGCGCAGCGGAGCGCGCTGCGCGTGGGCGAGCTGCGGCTCCAGGAGCTGGCCGCGCGCTACGGCCGCGACGTGCTCGCGGCCGCGATGGACGAGATCCTCGTGCGGACCGAGGCGAACATGCGCGCGGCCATCCGCGAGTTCCCCGACGGCGTCTACACGTTCGAGGACTTCATGGACGACTGCGGGCCGGGGACGGAGCCGCTGCGCGTCGCGGTGACGGTCACGGTCGACGGCGACCGGATGGACATCGACTACGAGGGCTCGAGCCCGCAGACCGCCTCGGGCATGAACTCCTACATCAACTACACGCGCTCGTACTCGTACGCGGCGGTGAAGTGTCTCACCGATCCCTTCGGGCCGATGAACGAGGGCGCGCTGCGCCCGGTGACGGTGTCCGCGCCGGAGGGCTCCTTCCTCAATCCGCGGCCGCCCGCGGGCGGCGGACCGCGCGCGATCATCTGCTACCGCACGTTCGAGGCCGTGGTGGGCGCGCTCGCCCGCGCGGTTCCCGCGCGGGTCGCCGCCGCCGCCTCGCACATGGCGAACCCGACGTTCGGCGGCTGGGACCGCGCCCGGAAGCGCCGCTTCGTCGCGTACGAGCTGGTGCTGTCGGGCACGGGGGCGCGCGCCACGAAGGACGGGTGCGAGGCGATGGCGTGGGCGTTCAACGCCTCGAACATCCCCGTGGAGGCGCAGGAGGCGAACCAGCCTCTCGTGATCGAGCGCTTCGAGCTGATCCGCGACTCCGGCGGTCCCGGCCGGTTCCGCGGCGGCTGTGGCGTGCGCCGGGACATGCGCTTCCTCGCCGACGAGGGCAAGCTCACCAACCTCTCCGACCGCCAGCGCTTCGCGCCGTACGGGCTCTTCGGCGGTTCGCCCGGCGCGCTCGGCCGGACGGTGATGAACCCCGGCGCGCGCGATGAGATCGTCCACGGCAAGGCGTCGCGGGAGTTCGCGTACGGCGACGTGATCTCGTTCCAGCAGTCGGGCGCCGGCGGCTACGGCGACCCGCTCGCGCGCGATCCGGCGCGCGTCCTCGAGGACGTGCTCGACGACTACGTGTCGATCGAGGCGGCGCGCGAGCGGTACGGCGTCGTGATCACGGGCGAGGGCGCGGATCTGCGTGTGGACGAGACCGCGACGCGCATCCTGCGGACGAAGCGAAGCGGCGGCGCGAGTCGAGAACGGGTCCGGCCGGAGCGGCACGATCGACCGGGGGCCCGAGCGGGCGGGCGACGCCCGGGAGCCCGCGAGCGAAGCCCGGGAGCCCGCGACTTCAATGATCCAGTTCACCCCCGAGCAGGAAGAGTTCCGGCGCGCGGTCGCGCGGTTCGTCGACGCCGAGGTCGTGCCGGTCGCGGACGCGATCGACGAGAGTGCGGCGTTCCCGCGCACGCTCTTCACGCGGCTCGGCGAGCTCGGCTATCTCGGTCTCCGCTATCCGGACGCGTACGGCGGCGCCGACGCCGACACCGTCACGTATTGCCTCTTCGCCGAGGAGCTCGCGCGCGGGTCGCTCTCCCTCGCGGCCGCCGCCGCCATGCAGTCGCTGATGGGGACGTACTTCATCTACAAGTACGGCGGCGACGAGCTGCGCCGCCGCTACCTCGTGCCGTCGCTGCGCGGCGAGAAGGTGGCGACGTTCGCGCTGACGGAGCCGAACGCCGGGTCGGACGTGGCCGGCATCACCACGCGCGCCGAGAGGCGCGGCGACCGATGGGTGCTGAACGGGACGAAGACGTGGGTGACGAACGCGCCGGTCGCCGACCTCCTCACCGTGGCCGCCAAGACGTCGGCCGAGCGCGGCATGAAGAGCATCGCGCTCTTCCTGGTCGACCGCGCGACCATGCGCGGCGTGAGCCTCGGCAAGAAGATCGACAAGATGGCCGTGCGCGCGTCCGAGACCGGCGAGATCGTGCTGGACGGCGTGGAGGTGCCGGGCGAGCACCTCCTCGGCGGCGAGACGGGGGGCGTCGAGAAGATCGGCACGATCCTCTCCGAGATCCGGGTGATGACGGCCGCGCTCTCGGTCGGGCTCGCGCGCGCCGCCTACGACGCGGCGCTGACGTACGCGCGCGAGCGGCACGCGTTCGGCAAGCCCATCGTCGAGCACCAGGCGATCACGTTCAAGCTCGCCGACATGCTCACGTCGCTGCACGTCGCCACGGTCATGACCTACCAGACCGCCGCCGCGCTCGACGCGGGCCGCGCGGTCACGCGCGAAGCCGCCATGGCGAAGTACGTCGCGTCGGAGATGGCGGTGAAGGTCACCGACGAGGCCGCCCGCATCTTCGCCTCGTACGGGCTGGCGAGCGAGTACCCCGTGCAGCGGTACTTCCGCGACGCCCGGTTCCTGCTCCCGGGCGGGGGGACGTCGGAGATCCTCCGTGTCGTCATCGGCCGCGACCTCGACTGGGACCGCGGGCAGGTGCTGTCGTGAGCCGTCGCGCGTACGACGTCGTGACGTTCGACTGCTACGGCACGCTGATCGACTGGGAGACCGGGATCACGCGCGCGTTCTCCGCCGCCGCCGCGCGAACTGGCGCCCGGGTCGATCCCGCGGCGGTCCTCCCGGCGTACCTCGCGATCGAGCGTGTCGTCGAGCACGAGGCGTACCGGCCCTATCGCGACATCCTGACGGAAACCGCGCGCCGCGTCGGCGCGCGCCTCGGCTGGAACGTCGACGTCGCCGGCGCCGCGTTCCTTCCGCAGAGCCTGGGCGACTGGCCGCCGTTCCCGGACACCAACCCGGCGCTCGAGCGCCTCGCGGCGGCGGGATATCGGCTCGGCATCCTGTCGAACGTGGACGACGACCTGCTCGCGGCGACCCGCGCACGGTTCACGGTGCCGTTCGAGATCATCGTGACCGCCCAGCAGGTGCGCTCGTACAAGCCCGCGCCGGCGCACTGGGACGAGGCGCGGCGTCGGATCGGCGAGGCACGCTGGCTGCACGCCGCGCAGAGCTACTACCACGACGTGGCCGCGGCGCGCGGGCTCGGGGTCCCGATCGCGTGGATCAACCGGCACGGCGAGCCGGTGGGCAGCGCGGGGGCGCCGGACCGCATGCTGGGGACCTCACGGAGCTCGCGGACTGGCTCACGTGAGGGAGGCCGGATGAAGCTCCAGGGCAAGATCGCGCTGATCACCGGCGCCAACGGGCCGGTCGGCGCGGCGATCGCGCTGCGCTTCGCGCGTGAGGGCGCGACCGTCGTCCTCAACGACATCGTCTCCACGCACCTCGACGACGTGATGCGGGAGATCGCCGAGGTGGAGGGCGGCGCGGCGCTGATCGCGCTCGGCGACGTGACCCGCGCCGCTCACGTGGATCGGATGGTGCGCGAGGCGCTCGACGCGTTCGGCCGCATCGACGTCCTCGTCAACCACGCCGGGGACACCGAGGAGACCGTGTGCGCGGGCGCGTCGCTCTGCGCGGAGGCGGTCCTTCCCCGCATGCGCGAGCATCGGTGGGGGCGCGTGATCAACGCGTCTCCGGCGGCGATCCTGGCCGCGAGCGACCAGGCACCGGTGGGGATGGTTGGCCCATCGATCCTCACGCTGACGAGAGGGCTCGCGCTGGAGAATGCCAGGTTGGGTGTGACCGTCAACGCCGTGGCGCCGGGACCTACTGCCGGCGTGAGGCCGAAGGAGGTCGATGACACGATGCTGGCACTGATCCCTATGGGCCGCCTGGCCGATCCGCGCGAGGTCGCCGCCGTCTACGTCTTCCTCGCGTCCGACGAGGCGTCGTACGTCACCGGACACGTGCTGGTCGTGGACGGCGGCCTCTCGGTGGGACGCTGATGCCGTCGAAGATCCTCGAGGCCGTCTATCGCGGCCGTCACGATGAGCTGGCCACGTTGCTCGCGGGCGGCGCCGAGCTGACGGTCTGCGAGGCCGCCGCCGTCGGTGACGCGGACCGCGTGCGGGCCTTGCTCGACGCCGACCGCAGGCACCTCCACGAGCGGAGCGACGACGGGTGGACGGCGCTGCACCTGGCCGCGCACTTCGGACGTCTCGACGTCGTGTCGCTGCTGCTCGCGCGCGGCGCCGACCCGCTCGCGCGGTCGCAGAACGACATGGGGAACCAGGCGATCCACGCGGCGGCGGCCGGACGTGCCGCGACGCCCGTCGTCGCGCAGCTGCTCGCGCGCGGCGCGCAGGTGAACGCCACCCAGAACGGCGGCTTCACGGCGCTGCACGAGGCGGCGTTCAAGAACGACCGGGCGCTCGCGGATCTCCTGCTGGCGCACGGCGCCGACGTCGCCCTGCGGACGAACGACGGCGAGACGGCCGAGGCCATCGCCGATGCGCCTGGGCCACGCGCAGCTCGCGCGACGGCTGCGAGGGGAGTTGCCATGAGAAGGGTCGCCCTGGTCGGGGCGGGCGTGTCGAAGTTCGGCGTGCGGAAGGCGACGTATCGCGACCTCATCTGGGAGGCCGGCAAGGCGTGCTTCGACTCCGTGCCCGGCCTCACGCCGAAGGACGTCGAGGGCCTCGTGGTCGGCTCGGTGATGCCCGAGCGCACGGCCTTCCAGAGCCACATCTCGTCGCTCGCCGCCGAGGCGCTCGGCATCAAGCCGAGCGCGCTGAGCGCGCGCACCGAGCACATGTGCGCCTCCGGGCACCGTCGGCATCCGCTACGCGTACGCCTTCATCGCCGCCGGGCTCGCCGACCTCGTGATGGTGCTCGGCGTCGAGAAGCTGAACCAGCCGAGCGGCGACGAGGCGATCCTCAACATGGGCACCGGCGTCGACCGCGAGTGGGAGGCGGCCTTCGGTCTCACGGCGCCGCCGTGCTTCGCGCTCGCCGCCCAGCGCCACATGACCGCAGTACGGGACGACGGAGGAGCAGCTCGGTCTCGTCGGCGTGAAGAACCACACCCACGCCGCGAAGAACCCCAACGCGCACTTCAGCAAGGGCGCCACGCTCGACCAGGTGCTGTGCTCGCAGGATGATCGCGACGCCGCTGCGCCTCTTCATGTGCTCGCCGATCACCGACGGCGCCGCCGCCGTGCTCGTGGCCTCGGAGGAGCGGGCGCGCGCGCTGACCGACGGCGCCCGTGTGGATCCGCGGCACCGGCCAGGCGCTCGACGGCTTCCAGCTCACCTCGCTCCACGAGGACTACGCGCACTGGCCGGCGATGAAGCGCGCCGCGGACGCCGCGTACACGATGGCGGGGATCGGCCCACAGCGATGTCGACCTCGCCGAGGTGCACGACTGCTTCGCGATCGCGGAGCTGATCGCCTACGAGGAGCTCGGCTTCTGCGCGAAGGGCGAGGCGGGGCGCTTCGTGCAGGACGGTCGCAGCGACTACGGCGGCGACGTCGTCGTCAATCCGCGCGGCGGTCTCATCGGCTGCGGCCACCCGCTCGGCGCCACCGGCGTGGCGCAGGCGGCGGAGGTCTTCGCCCAGCTCCGCGGCGAGGCGGGCGCGCGCCAGGTGCCCGACGCCGCGATCGGCCTCACCCACAACAACAGCGGCATGGGCGAGCACGTCGTGATGATCTACGGCCGGGAATGACCCGCGTGATGGACATCGCCGTCCTCGGGCCCGGGCGGATCGGCCGCCAGATCGCGCTGGCGTTCGCGCTCGGCGGTTCGAACGTTCGGCTGGTCGATCTCAAGGAGCGGCCGGCGAGCGAGACGCGGGCGGTGTTCGCCGATGCGCGGCGGGAGATCGCGCGCGATCTCGCGCTGATGGCCGACGAGGCGGTCATCGCGCGCGAGCAGGTGGACGCCTCGCTCGCGCGCATCGTGGACCACGTCGGGCTCGACGGGCTGCGCGGCGTCGGCTTCGTGCAGGAGGCGCTGCCGGAGCTGCTCGAGCTGAAGCGCGAGACCTTCGCGCGGCTCGGCGCGGCGCTCGACGGGGACGCGATCATCGCGTGCGGCAGCTCGACGATCTCGCCGAAGCATCTCGTCGAGTCGCGTCAAGGCCCCGGAGCGCTTCCTGGCGGTGCACTGGCTCAACCCCGCGCACATCATCCCGCTCGTCGAGGTGGTGGCGGGTCCGGGCACCGCGGAGACGACGGTCGAACGGACGCTGACGCTGCTCGAGGGCCTCGGCAAGACCCCGGTGCGCTGCGGCGACTCGCCCGGGCTTCATCGGGCCCGCGGCTGCAGGTGCTGCTGATGAACGAGGCCGTGCGTCTGGTGGAGGAAGGCGTGGCCACGCCGGAAGACGTCGACAAGCGCGTTCAAGGCCGGGATGGGCTTCCGCTACGCCACCATCGGCATCTTCGAGTTCATCGACTGGGGCGGCGTCGACATCCTGCACCGCGCGAGCGGCTTCATGACGCAGGCGCTCGGCGACGACCGGTTCCGCGCCGCCGGGCTCGTCGAGGACAAGGTGGCGAGGAACGAGCTCGGCCCGAAGACCGGCCGCGGCTTCTTCGACTACGCGGGCGACAAGCGCGAGACGTTCGAGACCGCGAAGGTCCGCGCGCTGCTCCGGCAGCTCAAGCGGCAGCGCGAGCCATGATCCTCGTCGAGCACGCGGTCGTCGTGTCGATGGACGACGAGCGTCGCATCTTCCTCGACGGCTCCGTGCTCGTCGACGGGCGCGACATCGTGCAGGTCGGACGTGCGGCGGACGTCCGCCCTCCGCGCCCGCCCGACCGCGTCATCGACGGCGCGAACCGCCTCGTCGCTGCCCGGCTTCGTCAACACGCACGTGCACCTGTCCGAGCACGTCAACCGCGGGGTGATGGCCGACGAGATCCCCGTCGACCGCTACATGGGCGACTGGCTGATCCCGCTCTACTCGGCGATCACGCCCGAGGAGGAAGCCTACTCCGCGCGGCTCGCGTGCCTCGAGATGATCCGCACGGGCACGACCACGTTCTGCGAAGCCGGCACGCTGTTCGACGTGGCCGCCGTCGCCGACGCGGTCGACGCGATCGGCATGCGCGCGGTCCTCGGTCGCTGGACGTGGGACATGGGCGGTCACGAGGGCCGCCTGGCTCAGACGACCGACGAGGCGCTCCGCCACAACGACGCGATGATCCGAAGCCTGAAGGGCCGCGCGGACGGACGGATCTCGGCGTGGCCGCTGCTGCTCGGATTCGGCACCTGCTCCGAGGACTTGATTCGCGGCGCCCACGCGCTCGCGGAGAAGCACGGCACCGGCTGGGGGATGATGCACCTCGCGTCGCACCCGTCGCGGAAGACCGCGGACACCATGCCGCTGGACGCGCTCGACGCGATGGGCGTCCTCGGCCCGCGCACGAAGCTCACGCACATGGTCTACGTCGGCAACAGACGACATCGTGCGGCTCGCCCGGCGAGGCGTGAAGGTCGTGCACTGCCCGACGGCCGGCGCTCAAGCACACCAAGGGGCTCGGGGAGCACGGCCGCTTCCCGGAGATGCTGCGTCACGGCGTCTCCGTGTCGCTCGGCGGCGACAGCGGCAACGGATCGAACCACTTCGACATGCTGCGGCTGATGCACATCGTCGCGCTCATCTCCAAGGACGCGCGCCTCGACACGCGGGTCATGCCCCCGGAAACCGTCCTCGAGATGGCGACCATCCACGGCGCCGCCGCGCTCGGCATGGAGCGCGCAGATCGGCTCGCTCGAGCCGGGCAAGCGCGCCGACCTCGTGCTCTACGACCTCGACGTCCCGGAGTGGCGGCCGCTCCTCGACCCGATCAACAACCTCGTCTACGCGGCGACGCGGGGCGAGCGTGCGCGACCGTGCTCATCGACGGCCGCGTCGTGCTCGACGACGGCCGCATGACCACGATCGACGAGACCGAGGTCTATCGGAGGATCGAGTCGCTCTGCCCGCGCGCAGATCGCGCCGCGCCCGGGTCCGCATGAACCCGCGCTGGCCGGTGGTGTCGTGACGCTACTTCCGCGCGGTCGATCCGTTTCCGCTGGAGTCCGCGGACCACACGAAGCTGCACGAGTTCTACACGCGCCTGGGGCAGGGGACGCTCGCGACCACGCCGGTGCGCCGCGTGCGGCACGCGCGCGTGGCCGCCGCGCGGCTTCTGCGGCGAGTGCGCGTCGGACCGCTTCGAGTGGGTCGATCTGTCCGGCCGAGGGCGAGGTCCACGCGTTCACCGTGCAGGAGGCGGGGCTGCCGTCGGGCTTCGAGGGCCCGCGCGTCTTCGCGATCGTGAAGGTGGACGGCCTGCGCATCTTCACGATCCTGACCGACACCGATCCCGCGACAGGTGAAGATCGGCCAGCGCGTGCGCCTGACGCCGCTGCGGTCGCGGACGATCCGAAGGGCACTCCGCGCTGGCTCCCGGCGTTCGACGCAGTCCCATGACGACACGCCGAGACCGCGACGCGGGCTTCGCCGGCGCAACCTGGGGGAGTCGAGGTCGTCAGGCGACGCGTGAAGGCCTCCGTTGATCGCCAAGCCAGGGCTGGACGGCCACGATCGCGGGGCCAAGGTCGTCGCGCAGGCCCTGCGTGACGCCGGCGTCGAGGTCGTGTACTCCGGACTCAAGCGCACGCCGGAGGAGATCGTGCAGGAGGCGATCCAGGAAGACGTGGACGTGATCGGGCCTGTCGATCCTCTCCGGCGCGCACGTGCTCCTGTCGCGCAAGGTGCTGGACGGGCTCCGCGCGCACGGCGCCGACGACATCAAGGTGGTCGTCGGCGGCATCATCCCGCCCGCGCGACGTGCGAGGCGCTGACGCAGGCGGGCGTGCACCGCGTGTTTCCGATGGGCACGCCGCTGCCCGAGATCGTCACGGCGTTCAAAGACAGTTGACGGCATGGGCCGTCAAGGTTCAGGCCAGTTGACAGCCATGGGCCGCCAAGGTTGCAGGGAAGAGAGGACGGCATGAGAGACGCGAGGCTGCACGCGGGGATGCCGATCAAGCCGGTCTACGGTCCCGAGGATCTGGCCGGGCGCGACGTCGCGCAGGACATCGGCCGGCCGGGCGAGTATCCGTACACGCGCGGCATCCACACGACGATGTACCGCGACCGCCTGTGGACGATGCGCCAGTACATCGGCTTCGGCACGCCCGAGGAGACGAACGCGCGCTTCAAGTACCTGATGGCGCACGGGCAGGACGCGCTCAACGTCGCCTTCGACCTGCCGACGCAGCTCGGGCTCGACTCCGACGATCCGCGCGCGGAGGGCGAGGTCGGGCGCGTCGGCATGGCGATCGACACGCTGGCGGACATGGAGGCCGCCTTCGCCGGCATCCCGCTCGACCGCGTGAGCGTCTCGCTGACGATCAACGGCATGGCGGCGCCGATCACCGCGATGTACTACGCCGTCGCCGAGCAGCAGGGCGCCGCGCGCGGACCGCGTGGTCACCACGCCGCAGAACGACATCCTCAAGGAGTTCGTGGCGCGCGGCACCTGGATCTATCCGGTCGAGCCGTCGCTGCGGCTCGTGGCCGACCTCATCGAGTTCTCGGCGACGCACTATCCGCGCTCCAACCCCGTGTCGGTGTGCGGCTACCACATCCGCGAGGCGGGCTGCACCACCGCGCAGGAGATGGCGTACGGGCTGGCCATCGCGAAGGCCTACGTCGAGCTGATGCTGGCGCGCGGCATGGCCGTCGACGACTTCGCGCCGCGCATCTCGTTCAACTTCACGGCGTGGGGCAAGATCTTCGAGGAGGTCGCGAAGTTCCGCGCCGGGCCGCCGGCTCTACGCGCGGATGCTGCGCGAGAGCTTCGGCGCCGACCAACCCGAAGTCGTGGATGTTCCGCAGCCTCATCGGCGGCGGCGGCTCGGCGTTCACGGTGCAGGAGCCCGAGAACAACATCGTGCGCGGCGCCTACATCGCGCTGGCGGCGGCGCTGGCCGGCGGCGCAGACGATGGCGCTGCCGACCTACGACGAGGCGTACACGATCCCGTCGGCCAAGGCCCAGCTCATCGCGCTGCGCACGATGCAGATCTGCGCCGAGGAATCCGGCGCCGCCGACACCGCCGATCCGCTCGGCGGCTCGTACTACGTCGAGGCGCTGACCAACGAGATGGAGCGCCTGATCGTCGAGGAGCTCGCGCACGTCGAGCGGATGGGCGGCATCGTGGAGGCCGTGAAGACCGGCGCGCTGCAGGCCGAGGTGGCGCGTCAGGCGTACCTGCTTCGAGCAGAAGCTCAACTCCGGGCGAGATCCCGAAGGTCGGCGTCAACTGCCACGTGGGCGACGGCGCCGCCGAGGCCGACCGCGACGTCGAGCTGTACGCGTTCGACCAGGGGGTGGCCGACGCGCAGGTCGCGAAGCTCGCGCGCGTCCGCCGCGAGCGTGACGATCGGCGCGGCCCGCGCGGCGCTGCGCCGCCTGTCCGACGAGGCGCGCGGCCCGGCGAACCTGATGCCGGCGATCATGGAGGCCGTGAAGGCGTACGCGACGCTCGGGCGAG
The DNA here is from genome assembly GCA_963707305.1 of uncultured Candidatus Rokubacteria bacterium. Classification (GTDB taxonomy): domain Bacteria; phylum Methylomirabilota; class Methylomirabilia; order Rokubacteriales; family CSP1-6; genus VGLJ01. The sequence goes on along the minus strand of CAVPPZ010000011.1, from coordinate 141,439 downwards.
ATCAATCGCGCGATGAAAGACGTCTTCGGCGAGCACAAGGAGCCGGTCAAGTTCTAGGAGGCGCCATGATCAAGCTCGATCACCTGACGATTCCCGTCCGCGACCGCGAGGTCTCGCGCGACTGGTACGTCACGACCCTCGGGATGAAGGTCGAGTTCGAGGTCCCGAAGCGCAACGCGACGGCGCTGCAGGACGACGGCGGGTTCACGATCTTCGTCGAGCAGAGTGGTGCCCCGCCGACGGCCGGCACCGCGCTCTACTTCTCCGTCGACGACGTCGACCGGCTGCACGCCGAGATGGTCGCGCGCGGTGTCCCGTTCGCGCATCCGCCGCAGAAGGTGTTCTGGGGGTACGGGCCCGAGCTGGTCGACCCCGACGGCTACCGGATCCGGCTCTGGGACGAGCGGACCATGCGGGAGAAGGCGTGACCGACTTCAGCATCATCGGCACGGGCGTCGCCAAGCGCGACGGGGCCGACAAGGTCACCGGGCGCACGCACTTCCTCCACGATCTCGTGCTGCCGCGGATGGCCCACGGCAAGATCCTCCGGGCGCGCATCCCGCACGCGCGCATCCGGCGCATCGACACCGCGCGCGCGCGGGCGCTGCCCGGCGTGCTCGCGGTCATCACCGGCGACGACGTCGAGCAGCATCCGTTCGGGTTCGCGAAGGACCAGCTCGCGCTCAAGCGCGGGCAAGGTCCGCTGCATCCGCGACGAGGTCGCGGCCGTGGCGGCGGAGATCGCGCGACGATCGCCGAGGAGGCGCTCGAGCTCATCGACGTCGAGTACGAGGAGCTGCCGGCGGTGTTCGATCCGCTGCGCGGCCGTGCGGCCCGGGCGCCCCGCTGGTGCACGACGAGCTGGCCGACCAACCTCACCGCCCTGCGCTACCAGTTCACGCCACGGCGACGTCGACCGCGCGTTCGCCGAGGCCGCGGTGATCGTCGAGGGCGAGTATCGGCTGAACTTCGTGACGCCCGCGTGCCTGGGAACGATGGTGGCCATCGCGGACTGGGACCCGCAGGACCGGCTGACGATGTGGTCCACCACCCAGGTGCCGTTCCTCTACCAGCGCGACCTCGCGCAGGCGCTCGGCATCACCGGCGACCGCGTGCGGGTGCTGCAGCCGCCGGTCGGCGGCAACTTCGGGCGCGGCCTCGATCTCTACCCGATCGACGTGATCGCCGCGCTGCTGGCGCGTCGCGTGCGGCGGCCGGTGAAGATCGAGTTCGAGCGGATGGAGGAGTTCGTCGCGTGTCCCACGCGCGAGCCGTGCCGATCCGCTGCGCACCGCGGCCGACGCCTCCGGCCGGCTGCTCGCCCGCGACGCCCACGTGGTCATCGACAACGGCGCCTACGTCTCGTGGGGCTCGACCACGCCGTACGTGATGCTCGTCGACGGTGGCCGGGCTCTACCGCTGTCCGAGCGTGCGCTTCGACACGACGATCGCCTACACGAACAATCCCTACTCGGGCTCGATGCGCGGCTACGGCAATCTCGAGTCCACCTTCGCCGTCGAGTCCCAGATGGACGAGCTCGCCGACCGGCTCGGCCTCGACCGGCTCGAGATCCGCCGGCGCAACGTCACCCGGCCGGGCGACGTCAACCCGCAGGGCTTCGTCATCACCTCGTGCGCGATGAGCGAGTGCCTCGACGCGGTCGAGGCGGACGTCGGTCGCGACGTGCCGCCGCCGCGCGCCCGGCTGGAAGCGCGGCGTCGGCTACGCCGGGATGTTCCACGTGGGCGGCGGCGCGCGCATCTACCGCTCGGACGGCTGCGGCGCCATCGTGAAGCTCGACGACTTCGGCCAGGTCTCGCTGATCACCGGCGCCACCGAGATCGGGCAGGGCTCGGAGACCGTGCTCGCCATGATCGTGGCCGAGACGCTCGGGGTGCCGCTCGAGCGCGTCGACGTCGTCAACTCCGACACCACGGTGAAGCCGTGGGACGTCGGCGCCCACGCCAGCCGCACGACGTTCATCGCCGGCAACGCCGCGCGTCTGGCCGCCGAGAAGCTGCGCGCCGACCTGCTGGCGCTGGCGGCCGAGCAGCTCGAGACGCCGGCCGACGCGCCTCACCGTCGCGCGACGGCTGGATCTTCGTGCGCGAGCGAGCCGAGCCGTCGCATCGCCTACGACCGCGTCGTGCGCGCCGGGCCACCTCCGGGAAGCGGGGCGGACGCTGGTGGCCGAGGCGTTCTACGATCCGCCCACGACCATGCTCGACAAGGACCTGCGCGGCAACGTCTCGGCGACCTACGGCTTCGCCGCGCAGGCGGCGCTCGTGGACGTCGACGAGGCGACCGGGAAGATCGAGGTCGTGAAGCTCGCGTCCGCCCACGACGTGGGCCGCGCGCTCAACCCGCTCGCCGCCGAGGGCCAGATCCACGGCGGCATCCACATGGGGCTCGGCTACGCGCTCAGCGAGCGCCTCGTGGTCGAGGAGGGCCAGGTGCTCACGCAGAGCTTCATGGACTACGCGATCCTCAAGGCCGACGACATGCCGCGAGCTCGTCGTGCGCCTCATCGAGACCGTCGACGCCGAGGGCCCGTTCGGCGCCAAGGGGCTCGGCGAGTCCGGCGTCATCCCCGTGTCGGCGGCCGTCGCCAACGCCGTGCAGGACGCGATCGGCATCCGCTTCACCGAGCTGCCGATCACGCCGCGCCGCGGTGTCGCGCCGCGCTCGCGCGGCGAGGGCCGAATGAGCCTCTTCGACGGCGTGCGCGTGCTCGATCTCTCGCGGATGCTCGCGGGCCCGTACGGCTCGATGCTGCTCGCCGACATGGGGCCGAGGTGATCAAGATCGAGGAGCCCGACGGCGGCGACCCGATGCGCGTGATGGGGCCGCCCTTCCTGCCCGACGGCGAGTCGGCGTACTTCCTCGCCGTCAACCGCAACAAGAAGTCGGTCGTGATCGACCTCACGCAGCACGACGGGCGCGACGGTGTTCTTCGATCTCGTCCGCGCCGCCGACGTGGTGTGGGAGAACTTCCGGCCCGGCATCATGGAGAAGCTCGGCTGCGACTACGCGTCGCTCGCCGCCGTGAACCCCCGGCTGATCATGTGCTCGATCTCGGCCTACGGCCAGGACGGGCCGTACCGCGACTACCCGGCGTTCGACCTCGCGCTGCAGGCGATGGGCGGCGCCATGAGCATCACCGGCGAGCCGGGCGGGGCGCCCGATGCGCATGGGACTGCCGATGGGCGATCTGTCGGGCGGCATGTTCGGCGCGTTCGCGGTGGCGGGCGCGCTCTTCGAGCGCGCGCGGACGGGGCACGGGCGACACATCGACCTCGCGCTGCTCGACTGCCAGGTCTCGCTGCTGACCTACATGGCGCAGTATTTCTGGACCGACGGCCGGGTGCCGGAACCGCAGGGCTCCGCGCACGCCTCCGTCGTGCCCTACCAGGCCCTCGCCACGCGCGACGGGCATCTCATCGTCGCCGTCTTCGCCGAGAAGTTCTGGGCGGGGTTCTGCCGCGCCTCCGGGCGGCCGGAGTGGGAGCGCGACCCGCGATTCGCGACCAACCGCGATCGGGTGGCCCACCGCGCCGAGTTCGGCGCCGAGGCCGCGGCGCTCTTCGTCACGCGCACGACCGACGAATGGCTGCGGCGCCTGCACGCCGAGGGGGTGCCCGCCGCGCCGATCCAGTCGGTCGATCGCGTGCTCGGCGATCCCCAGGTGCGCCATCGCGACATGGTCGTGGAGGTCACGCACCCGACGCACGGCGTGCTGCCGACGCTGGGAACGCCGATCAAGTTCGATCCGCCCGAGCCCTTCGTGCCGGCGCCCCCGGCGCGGCTCGGCGAGCACACCGACACCGTGCTTCGCGAGCTTCTGAGCTATTCCGCCGAGCGTATCGAGACGCTCAGGCGTGCGGGAGCCATTCGATGAACGTCGCCGTCCTCGGAGGCAGCAACGGCGGGCTCGCCGCCGCCGCCGATCTCACCCTCGCCGGGCATCGCGTCCGGCTCTGGCGCCGCGCGGAGGCCGATCTGCGCGCCGTGCGTGACGGGCATCACCCTGCAGGCGGAGGGACGCAAGGGCCGGGCGCGTCTCGACCGTGCGACCGCCGACCTCGGCGAGGCCCTCGACGGCGCCGAGCTGATCGTCGCGGCGCTGCCCGCGACGGCCCACGACGATCTCGCCAAGCGCCTCGGGCCGCTGCTCACCGAGCGCCAGATCGTGCTCCTCACGCCGGGCAGCTTCGGCTCGTTCGCGATGGCGCGTGACATCGCGCGCGCCGGCGGACGCCTCCCGTTCGCCCTCGCCGAGACGGGAACGCTGCCGTACCTCGCGCGAAAGACCGCGCCCGCCGAGGTGAGCGCGCCCGTGCGCGCGGCGAACCTGCCGACCGGCGTGTTTCCGGCGCAGCGGACCGACGCCGTGCTCGCGAAGCTGGCGCCGCTCTTCCCGGTGCGGCCCTGCGTCGACGCGCTCGACGCCGCCCTCACGAACGCGGGCCCGATCATCCATCCGCCGCTCGTGCTGCTGAACCTGGGCGCGATCGACGGAGGGCGGTTCGACGTGCATGCGCAAGGGACGACCGCGAGCGTCCGGCGCCTGATCGACGCCATCGACGCCGAACGCCTCGCCGCCCGGCGCGGACTGGGGCTATCCGGCGCCGCACTACGAGATGCGCACCTACTACGAGGACGCGCGCGCGGCCGAGGGGCTGTACGGGGCCGGGGCGAAGAAGAAGCTGCTCGCGAGCGGACTGTGGAACGAGACGCTGACGTTCGAGCACCGGTACGTCACCGAGGACGCGGCGCTCGGGCTGAGCCTCTTCGAATCCGCCGCGCGCACCGCCTCGACCGAGTCGCCGGCGGTGTCGGGCCTCCTGCTGCTGTTCGGCGTGTTGCTCGGCCGCCAGCTCTCCGGTCATGGCCGCGCGCTGGACGCGCTCGGCCTCGGGGATCTCACGCTTCGCGAGATCAAGATCCTGCTTCAGGAGGGCTGGACGTCCAGCGTGTGGGCGCGCGTGATCCGATGACAACGAACGCCGTCCTGGCCGAGCTCGTCGACGACGGCGCGGGTCGCCTGAGCTATCGCGGCTCGCGGTACCTGCTGATCCGGCCCGAGACGCTGGCCGCGCTCCAGCAGGCGCTCGAGTCCACCGTGGGGAGCGCCGCCGCGGAGTGCTTCGTCGCCGGCGGACGCGCGGGCGGCGGCAAGGCGACGGCGTCGTTCGCGGGTGCCGGCCGCGAGCGGGCCGAGGCGCTGGTGGCGATGGGCACCCGCATCGGGTGGGGCAAGTTCACCCTCGAGCGGTGGGCGCCGGACGAGCTCGTCGTCACCGTCGCCGGCTCGCCGTTCGCCGAAGCCTACGGCGCCGCCCGCGCGCCGGTGTGTCACCTCATCCGTGGCGTCCTCGAGGCGCTCGCGCACGCCGTGCTCACCGGCCGTCCGCGCGTGACCGAGGCGGCCTGCGCCGCGACCGGCGCTCCCGCGTGCCGATTCGAGGCCCGCGTGTGAGCCTGTGGCAGCCCGAGCGCGAGGCGATGGAGCGCGACGCGCTCGAGCGCCTCGTCCTCGAGCGCATGCGGGCCACGCTCGCGCACGCGCGGACCAACCCCGCGTGGGCGCAGCGGCTCGACGACGCGCGGCCCGAAGATCTGAAGCGCGTCGACGACTGGCAGCGTCTGCCGTTCCTCACCAAGGACGTGTTGCGCGACGCCTATCCGTTCGGGCTCGCGTGCGGCGACGGATATCGCCGCATCCACATGTCCAGCGGCACCACCGGCCATCCGATCCTGAACCCGTACACCGCCAACGACGTCGCGCAGTGGGGCGAGGTCATGGCGCGCTGCTACACCGCGGCCGGCGTCACGCGCGCCGATGTCATTCAGATCACGCCCTCGTTCGGGCTCTTCACCGGCGGGTTCGGCTTCCACTACGGGGCCGAGCAGCTCGGCGCGATGGTCATCCCGACCGGCGCCGGGCGCACGCTGCTCCAGCTCACGCTGATGCGCGATCTGCGGGCCACCGTGCTCGCCGCCATCGCGACGTACCCGCTGCGTCTCATCGAGGTCGCGCGCGAGGAGCGATTCGACCTCGACGCGCTGGGGCTTCGCGTGGGAATCTTCGGCTCCGAGATGTGGTCGGACGATCTCCGCGCGCGCATCGAGCGTGAGCTGCGCATCCGGACGTACGACATCATCGGCATGACCGAGACCGGCGGGCCCGGGCTCGGCATCGACTGCGAGGCGCGCGCCGGCATCCACGTGTGGGAGGACCACTACCATCCGGAGATCGTGGATCCCGCGACGGGCGTGGTCGTCGCGGACGGCGTCGAAGGCGAGCTCGTCGTCTCGACACTGACGCGCGAAGGACTGCCGCTGATCCGCTACCGCACGCACGACCTCACGCGCGTCGTGAGCCGCGCGCGCTGCGCCTGCGGGCGCACCGCCCTGCGACTCGACCGCCTGCGCGGACGCACCGACGACATGGTGATCGTCAAGGGCGTGAACTTCTATCCGCGCCAGGTGGAGACGGTGGTCCTGCGGCAGCCGGGCGTGAGCCACGAGTACCAGGTGGTGCTGGAATCGGACGCCGGCGGCGAGCGCGTGACCGTGATGGTCGAGACGGAGCCGGGCTGTGATCCCGGCGTGGCGGCGCGGATCCGGCGCGAGCTGCACGACCTCGTGGCACTGTCGCCGGAGGTGCGGCTGTGCGCGCCGGGCACGATCGAGCGCCCGCAGGGCAAGGCCGTCCGGGTCGTCGACCGCCGCGCGCGCCGGTGAGACCGTGATCGGGGGAGAACAGACGCCGTGAACGACCACTTCTATCTGACGGAAGACCAGCGGATGATCCGCGACCTTGCTCGCAAGCTGGCGCGCGATCGAATCGTCCGCCACGCGGCCGACGTCGACGAGCGCGAGCGGTATCCGGAAGAGTCGATCCGGGCGCTGATCGAGGCCGGTCTCTACGGGATCTGGGTGCCGGAGGCGTACGGCGGAACCGAGATGGGGTGTCTCGCGCTCTCGCTCGTGGCCGAGGAGATCGCCTGGGCGTGCGCGGCCACCGCGACGCAGTTCGTGGATCAGCCACTCGGCGGGGTGCCGATCCTGCTCGCCGGCACCGAGGCGCAGAAGCAGAAGTACCTGCCCCGGCTCGCGACGGGCGAGCTGCTCGCCGCGTACTCGCTTTCAGAGTCAGGCGCGGGCTCGGACGCGGCGTCGCTCGCGACGACCGCCGTGCGGAAGGGCGATCACTACGTCCTGAACGGCTCGAAGCAGTGGTGCACGAACGGCGACCACGCGGACGTGATCACGGTCTTCGCGACCGTGGATCGCAGCCAGCGCGCGCGCGGCGTGACGGCCTTCCTCGTCGAGAAGGACGTCGCCGGGTTCTCGGTCGGGAAGAAGGAACGGAAGATGGGGATCCGCGGGTCCCCGACGGTCGCGCTGCACTTCACCGACTGCGTGGTGCCGGCCGAGCAGCGGCTGGGCGCGGAGGGCGAGGGGTTCAAGATCGCGATGCAGACGCTCGACATCACGCGCCCCGCCACCGGCGCGATGGCGGTCGGCATCGGGCAGGCGGCGCTCGACGCGGCCGTCGGCTACGCGAAGGAGCGGAAGCAGTTCGGCCAGCCGATCGGCGCCTTCCAGGGGGTCCAGTTCATGCTGGCGGACATGGCGATGCAGGTCCACGCCGCCCGCCTCATGGTCCACCATGCGGCCCGCCAGGTCGACCACGGGATCCGCGGCAACACGTACGAAGCCTCGATGGCCAAGTGCTGGGCGGGTGACGCGGCCATGAAGGTCACGACCGACGCCGTCCAGGTCTTCGGGGGGTACGGCTACACGCGCGAGTTCCCCGTGGAGCGCTTCATGAGGGACGCCAAGATCATGCAGATCTACGAGGGCACCAATCAGATCCAGCGCCTCATCATCGCCAAGGCCCTGCTCGAGGGTACGTAGAATCAGGCACTTACAATTCGATCCAAATATTCACTTTTTACACTTGACCGAATCCAGCGCATCGCCGATAAAGGATTTCACTTTCACTTTTTGCAGTAATGAGGTGCCGCCGTGATGGACGGTGGGAGGCGAGGACGAGTACGGGGTCGACGCGATGCGCAAAACACAGGCGGCACTGCTGATCGCTCTGACGGTGATGCTGGTGATGTCCGGGACCCAGGCCTACGCGGCGTCCGACGAGTATCGGCTCGAGTTTCTGCCCACCTTCAATATCGGCGAGGACTCGGGCGCCGGCGGCACCATGACCATCCGGGTGCACAGCAACCGGCACAGCTCCATTCACCTGAAGGTCCGGAACCTCTTCCCGCATACCGTGTACACGATCTGGACGGTCTTCAACGATCTCGCCTGGCGCCCGGGCTACTCGACGACGGACAGCAACAGCGTCCCGGCGTGCGGTGCGACCGGCGGAAGCTGCCGGCCGATGATCACGAACGCCTCGGGGGCGACGGTCCCGGGGCCGTCGATCGTCTGGAAGGGGTGGGCGGGGTATCCGCCGGAGGGTGGGTAAGGTGTCGCCGACCGCCGCGCTGAAGGCCGCGTTTCCCCACGGGATCCGGCACGACCCCGGCGCGACGTTCGTGACCGACCGGAACGGCAACGGCGACGTGATGGTCAACCTCGACTTCGACGTCCTCGATGAGAACCCGGTGAGCATGAAGCAGCTCCTGCAGCAGTGCCGCCCCGGGACGTTCACCGGGAACTTCCCCGGGTCCTCGGGCGCGACGTCTCAGGCCAACACCGCGGGGTGTGCCAACCGGGACGACACGGTCGATATCACGACCACGTGGCTCCGTCGCTTCATCGGAGAGTTTCCGCTGGCCGACCGGGAGCGGCTCTGCGCCAACTACGATCCCGCGTTCGACTCGGAGAGCGCCGAGTTCGACGCGGCGGCCACCCACCACACGGACTCGCGGTTCTGGCAGTGCGTCGATCCCCAGACCGACCTGGTCCGGGTCCATCGGTATCCGTTCGCGCACTTCCGGATCGCGAACCACCCCGACGGGCTGACGCACGGCCACATCGGCGGGGACCACAACGACCACTGGATCGACCTGGTGGGCCCGCGGGAGTGCATCGTGCCCGTGGGGAACGCCGCACCCGTGAAGCTGCTGGAGCCGGCCGGTGGGACGGTCGGCTATACGCCGTTCCCCGTGGACCAGTGCCGGCCGCTGACGAACCAGCGTCGCGGCCACGGCCCGCGGTAACGGTCACGATTCACCCCGAGGCTCGGAGGACGACGACGAGACCATGCGGTTCCTGACGACCGGGCAGATCGCGTCGTCGTGTCAGGTGACGATTCCCACCGTCAAGCGGTGGATCCGTGAGGGACACCTCACGGCGTTCCAGACGGCCGGGGGCCACTTCCGGGTCACGGAGGAGGAGTTTCGACGGTTCCAGGACGCCCTCCGCATGCCGGTCGAACGGACCGGCACGGAGGCGGAGGCGCTGCCCAAGATCCTCGTGATCGATGACGACGCGGCCTTGCTCGACACCTTGTGGGAAGCGCTCACGTTGGACGGGCGCTACAAGGTCGAGGTCGCGCAGGACGGATACGAGGGATTGATCAAGGTCGGGAGCTTCGCGCCGAACCTGCTGGTGCTGGACATCCGCATGCCGGGGCTCAACGGGTTCCAGGTCTGTCGCCGGGTGAAGGGGGACCCGGCGACACGGGACATCAGGATTCTCGCCATCACCGGCCATTCGGTGCATCACACGCGCGAGCAGATCCTCGAGGCGGGGGCCGACGGGTTCCTCGAGAAGCCGGTCCGCCTCGACGATCTTCAAGCGGAAGTCGCGCGCCTGATCGCGTTGCCCGCGGGGCCCTAGCGGCGGAAGGACCATGCCGTGGCGCGAGTCCTGATCGCCGACGACAACGCCGACACGCGCGACGCGCTCGCGCTGATCCTGCGCGCCGCCGGCCACGAGGTCGTCGGGGCGGCCGACGGGGAGCAAGCCGTCGACCTCTACCGGACACAGGCCTTCGACCTGCTCGTGCTCGACCTCTTGATGCCGCGGCGCGACGGCTTCGAGACCCTCAGGGTTCTGAAGAGCGAGTTCCCGGCGCTGCGCGCCCTGGTGATCTCGGGAGCGTGGCGCGTGGGCGGGCGAGATGCGCTCGGCTATGCACGGGAGCTGGGAGCGACCGTCGCGATGCTGAAGCCGGCCGAGCCGGCCGTGGTGCTGCGGGCGGTCGGAGAGCTTCTGGCGCTCGGTTCGTGACGCTCAGCCTCTGACGCGCTGACGCTCGTCTTCTCGGGCCGCTCGGCCCGGCGTTCCCTGCGACTGGAGACCACGATGCATGGCCGCATCATCCTGACCGCGGCGAGCCTGCTCCTCGTCCTGACGCTGGGGACCGATGCCTTGGCCCACGATCGTCGCCCCGATCGTGTCGATCGGCGTGATCGTCATCGAAACCCGACCGTCGTGGTCCACTGGAACGAAGCGGCCCTGGAGGAGATCCGCAGCGCGATCCCCAAGGTGATCGGACCGCCGATCGCGGCCCGCGCGCTCGCGATCGCGCATACGTGCATGTACGACGCCTGGGCGGCGTACGACCACAAGGCCGTCGGCACCCGCCTTGGCGACACGCTGCGGCGGCCGGCGAGAGAGCGGACCCGTGCGAACAAGGCGGTCGCGATCAGCGTGGCCGCACACCGGTGTCTCGGCAACCTGTTCGCCCAGCCCAATGTCTTTCCGGGCGTGCCGAACGTCGCGGCGTCCGTGGCCGCCGTGCAGGCCCGTCTGGACGCGGCGCTGATCGCCGCGCTCGAGACCTATGCGTCCCATGCCGACGAGGAGGAGTTCGCGGCGGCCGTCACCGTCGGCGAGACGGCAGCCCAGGCCGTCATCGATTTCCGGGCCCGCGACGGCTCGAATCAGTATGCCGACGAGTCAGGCACTCCCCCCGGCGTCTCGACGGCCTATGCCGACTACACCGGCTACCAGCCGGTCAATCCGCTCATGGCGTTCTGCCAGCCGCCGATGACCGCCGACCAGTGCTACGGGACACTGCCGCTCGTCATCATCGATCCGAACGTGTGGCAGCCCTTGATCGGCCCGACGGGCGCGGCGCAGAAGTTCATCGGCTGCCACTTCGAGCTCGTCGTTCCGTTTGCGCTGAAGTCCGCGCACCAGTTCGATCACCTGCGCCGGGCCGACCCGCCCGACGTCCAGAAGAACGCACGGCTCTATCGCGAGAACGTCGAGGAGATCCTCCGGTACAGCGCCTCCCTCGATGACGAGAAGAAGCTGATCGTCGAGTACTGGGCCGACGGTCCGGCGTCCGAGCTGCCCCCCGGCCACTGGGGGTTGTTCGCGCAGTTCGTCTCGCAGCGCGACCGGAACACGATCGACGAGGACGTGAAGATGTTCTTCGCGATGCACAACGCGTCGTTCGACGCGGGAATCGTGGCGTGGCACTTCAAGCGCCTCTACGACGGGGTGCGTCCCATCACGGCCGTGCGTTACCTCATGCAGGGCACGATCGTCCGCGCGTGGGGTGGACCCGGGCAGGGGATCCAGGACATCCCGGGCGAGACGTGGTCGCCGTACAACCCGGGCAGCAACCTGACGCCGGCCTTCCCCGGGTACATCTCAGGCCATTCGACGTTCTCGGCCGCGAGCGCGGAGGTGTTGCGGCAGTTCACGGGCCGTGACCGCTTCGACTTCTCGACCGTCGTCCCGAAGGGGTTCGGGCGCGTCGAGAATCCAGCCACGCACCCGATTCCGCCGGTCGACACGGTCGTCTCGTACCGGACGTTCTCGGAGGCGGCCGAAGCGGCTGCGCTCTCGCGCATCCTCGGCGGGATTCACTTCATGGACGACAACACGACGGGGCTCTTCCTCGGCACGCTGATCGGCCGTCAGGCCTGGGAGAAGGCGGAGACCTACTTCAACGGCACGGCGTTCGGGGGTCGGTCTCGCTAGCGGCGGCCGGCTCCCGACGCGAGGATGTCGTCCACGACCACGCGGACGCGGTCGATGGTGAGCGGCTTCGTCAACACGGGACGCCCGCTATCGTGCAGGAACCGCTGGGTCTCGGCGCTCATCGTGTCTCCGGTCATGAAGACCACGCGCCCGCTGAGGGTCCCCCGGCGCTCGCCGATCCATTGCCAGACCGAACGGCCGTCGACGTCGGGCAAGCGCAGGTCGAGCATCACGAGGTCGTAGGCGCCTCCCGTCAGCTTTTCCATCGCCTGGGTGCCGCTCGCCGCTTCCTCCACGCGATGGCCGAGGGAGGTGAGCACGTCGTTGAGGATCGTGCGCAGGCGCTCCTCGTCGTCGACGACGAGCACGCTGGCCGGCCGTGGAGCGTTTGACGGCGTCGTGCTCGGCGCCGCTTCACCCGCGCTCGCCGCCTCGGCGCCGTCGCCGACGGGCAGGCGCAGCGTGAAGCGTGCGCCCCGCCCGGGCAGGTTCTCGGCCGCCATGCGGCCGCCGTGCGCCTCCACGATGCCGATCGAGAGGCTCAGGCCCAGGCCCGTGCCCTCGCCGGCCCCCTTCGTGGTGAAGAACGGATCGAAGATGCGGCCGAGGTGCTCGCTCGGGATCCCGGGGCCATCGTCTTCGACCTGGACGACGATCTCCCCGCCCTGCCGCGTCGAGCGCACGTTCAGGATGCCGCGGCCGGCGTGCGTGCGCATCGCATGCGTGGCGTTGTTGAAGAGGTTCAGGAGGACCTGCTGCAGCTGGTGAGAGTCCGCGAGGATCGCGGGCAGGGGCGAGAGGTCACTGCCCACGCGGATCTTGCTCAGCTCGAAGTCGGGCGCCTGCAGCGCGAGCGTGGCGCGGATCACCTCGTTCACGTCCGTGCGCCGCCGCTCCGGTGGCTTGCGCCGCGCGAACACCAGGAGGTCGCGGATGATCCGCGAGGCCCGGTCGCACTCCTCCTCCATCGCGTCGAGCCGCTTGCGCGCCGTTTCGGGCAGCGTCTGCTGGCGCTTCATCAGCTGGACCGAGAGCTGGATGGTGGAGAGCGGGTTGTTCAGCTCGTGCGCCATGCCGGACAGCAGCGTGCCGAGCGCCTTGAGCTTGTCGGCCTGCATGAGCTGCGCCTGCGTCTCCTGGAGCCGCTCGAGGTTCTCCTGCAATTCGGCGTAGAGGCGCGCCTTCTCGAGCGCGAGCGCCGTCTCCTGCGCGAGCGCCGTGAGCACGCGGCTCTCTTCCTCGCTGAAGCGATGCTCGGTCTGGTAATACGCCGCGAGGATCCCGATGGGCTCCTGGCGGACGCCGAGCGGTACCACGATGCCGGCGCGGACGCCGTGCTCGCGGAGATAGCCGGGAATCGAGAATCGCCGCTCCTCGGCGAGGTTCTCGACCTGCATGGCGGTCTTGTGGAGGAACGCGTAGCCCGCGAAGGATTCGTTCGACGGTGCGACCGCGACCGTGCCCACCACGCCCGGCGCCCACCCGAGCCCCGACTCCAGCCGCAGCTCCCCGGCTTTCGGGTCGGCGATGAACAGCGCGACGAAGTCGGCGGCGAGCAGCGTCTTCGTGAACCGGACGGAGGCGGCGCGAATCGCCTCCTCGCCGGTGGCTTCGAGCGCCCGCTGCGCGAACTCCTGGAGTCCCGCGTCGTGGCCCGCCTTGAGCGCGAGGTGCTCGAACGAGCGGGCGTTTTCCAGCGCGACCGACGCCTGCGCGCCGAACGCCCCGAGCAATTCGAGGTCGGCGCCCGTGAAGCCGCGCGCCTCGCGATAGAAGACGGACAGGGCGCCGAACGTCTCGCCCGTCTTCATCGTCAACGGCACGGCCAGCACGGCCTTCAACCCCTCGCGCCGCATGCGATCGCGCACCTGCGTCGGGAAGGGGAGGCTCATGTCCTCCTGGAGGTTGGAGGTCCACACGGCGCGTCCCTGGGCCACCGACAGTCCCGACGCGCCCTGACCGACCGGGAGCTCGAGGCCGCGCACGAGCTCGGGGCTGATGGCGCCGGCCCGCGTCACCGCGCGGACGACCTCCGCCGCGCCGTCGAGACGGAACAGGATCGCGCCGGCGGCGCCGGAGACCTCGAGCGCTTTGGCCGCGATCGTCTCGACGATCTGCGTCGCATCGAGGCTCGTGACCAGGGCCTGGCCGGCGCCGTGCAGGTTTTCGAGGTCGCGCAGCCGCGCGCGCGCCTCCCGGTACAGCTCGACCTGTTCGCGGATCAGGCCGACGAAGATGAAGCCCACGCCGATCGGCCGCGCCAGCCCCGCCACGTACCAGCTGATGCCATAGCGGTAGGGGTAGATCAGGAACCCGAGGAAGCCGAGCGCCCACACGAGCGACGCGAGCAGGAAGAGCCGGGCATAGGGGTCGGGGTCCGTCGCACGGATGCGACCGATGCTGCCCAGGAGCGCCCAGATCGCGACGGCGCCGATGCTGAGGCCGGTCACCCACAGCGCGAACGGCGTCCACCGGCCCGGCGGCATCACGAACGACGGCACGATCGGCCGGATCTGGACGACCGTGGCGACGATGATCACCGCCACCGCGAGCAGGCCGACCGCGATGCCATACCGCGCCCGATCGGTGAGCGGCAGCGAGCGGCGTCCATAGTGGGTGGAGAGCGCGATGCCCGTGAAGGCGCCGAAGTACGTCAGCGCGTAGAAGTACGGCGCGACGCCCGCGTGGACGCCGGGCGTGCCGGGATAGTCGGGCTGGGCGAAGATGTGCGCGAGCGCGAGGAGGCCGGTGAGCCAGAGCGTCGCGCCGAGCGCCACGGACTGGAAGTCCTGGCGCAGGCGATGACGCTCGAGACAGAGGTAGGCGACCCCGAGCCCGACCAGCGCGAACGGCGTGTCGAAGATCGGGACGGCGTACGGGATCGGGAACCGGTACGGGGCGAGGAGGGCGGTGAAGAAGAGCACCGCATCGTACGCCACTCCCGCCAGCGCCACGAACACAACGAAGGGCGAGAACACCGTCGTCACAGGTCCCAGCCGGAGGCGGTCGGCGGAAGGCTCGGCCTTCAAGACTCTTTGAGAAAAGCAAAATGCGTTGAGAATGGCAAGTATTGCGCGCGTATAGGCCACGGCATCGAGACGGCGGACGCCGCGTCGAACCCGAGACGCGCCCCGTCGTGGGTCTCCCGAGGCGCACCCTTCTGGTGGGGGTCGCGGCCGGCGCCGTTCTCTTCGGCGTCCCGGCGCCGCTGCGGAGCCAACCGCGCGTCGCTCGCATCGGAGCGATCCATCCCGTGAGCGGCCCTCTGGCGGAGGTCGGGCTGGCGTGTCGGCTCGGCGTGCAGCTCGCCGTCGATGCGATCAACACGGCCGGCGGCATCGCGACCCTCGGGGGCGCGCGCCTCGAGCTGCTCGTCGGCGACAGCGGGTCGGCGGCGGGGCCGCGCGCCGAGGCTGAGCGGCTCATCGCGGCGGGCGCGCTGGCGCTCACCGGGGCGTTTCACTCCGGCCACACGGCGGCGATCGCCGCCGTCGCGCGATTGCGTCGCACGCCGCTCCTCGTCGATACGGCCGTGGCCGACGCCGCCACGCTGGCGGCGAGCGATCCGACGTTCGTCTTCCGCAATTTCCCGACGACGTCGGTCTTCGCCCGGCGCGCGATGCAGTACATCGCGGAGGTCTTCGGCGACGCGCAGCGCCCGATCGCACGCGTGGCGCTCATGCACACGACCGACGCGCTCGGCACCACGCAGGCGCGCCGGGTCGAGGCGGCGTTCACCGCGCTGCGGCCCGCCTTCGAGCTGCTGGAGTTCGTGCCGGTGTCGCCGCGCGCCACCGGGGTCACCAGCGAAGTGTCGCGCCTCAGGGCGCACGCGCCCGACGTGCTCCTGCTCGCCGTGCGGCCGTCGATCGTCGGCCCCCTCTTCCGTCATCTCGCGCGCGACCCGCTTCCCGTCTCGGCGACGGTCAGCCTCGGGACGCCGGATCTCGCGAGTGCCGCGCGCACGGCCGGCGTGACCGCGGCGGTGGAGCGCGTGATGGAGCTGGCGCCCTGGCCGAACCCCCGCAACGCGAGGACGCAGCGGCTCGCCGACGAGTTCGTGAAACGATCGGGCGGGCGTCCTCTCGACGCCATCGGTGGCTATGCGTACGAGGCCATCGTGCTCCTCGCCAACGCGCTGGAGCGCGCGGGCGCGCTCGATGCCGACGCGATCGCGGAGGCGCTGCGGCGCACGAGCTATGCGAGCCCGCTGATGGTGGCGGCCGGTCCCGTGACGTTCGACGCGACGGGCGAGAATCCCAACGCGAGCCCGGCGCTGCTGCAGATCTTCGGCGGACGCCCGACCGTGGTGTGGCCGCGCGCCGCGGCCGAGCGCCCGTACGCGCTCGCGCCCGCGCGGCCCTAGTGTGGCCGTCGTCGCCGGGGCGCGGCGAGGCCGGCGAGATAGAGACCTTCCAGGTCTGCGATGAGCGCCTCGGGCGCGAGCCGGCCGCGCCGGTCGTACCATCCGTCGAGCGTGTTCAGCATCGCGAACATCGAGAAGGCCGCCACGCTCGGATCCACTCGCCGGAAGACCCCGCGGCGCTGCCCGTCACGGATGACGCCGCGCACGAGATTGAGGTACTCGCGCTCGATCGCCAGCACGCGACGCCGTCGCGCCGGCGAGACGTGCCGGATCTGGCCGAAGAGGACGGCGAGCGTGTGCGGCTGCTCCAGGCACAGCCGGGCGTGCGCGGCGAGGATGCCGCGGATCCGCGCGAGCGGATCGCCGCCGCGCGTGAGCGCCGCGCGTGTCACGCGGAGCAGTTCGCGCATCCCGTCGTCACAGATGCGGAACAGCAGCTCATCCTTGTCGCGGACGTGGTAGTAGATGCCGGGCTTCGAGAGATGGGCCCGGCTCGCCACCTGGCTCAGGCTGGCTCGCGCGAAGCCGTTCGTCGCGAACAGGGCTTCCGCCGCTCGCTGGACCGTGGCCCATCGCGTCCGCCGGGGCATGCCCGCAGGGTGGCGCAGGCCCCGCACGCTGTCAATCCCGCACGGCGACGAAACTTGACCGTCTGGTCAACTTTGCCACTGGACACCCCGGAGGGACGAGGCTAGCATCCGCTGCTGACGCGTCCTTCCCTCCCGCTCGCGCGATCGGGACGCCGTCCAAGGAGGCATCGATGAAGAGCGCTTCTGTCACCCGACGCACCTTCCTCCGCGCGGCGGCGGTCGGGACGGCCGTCGCTGGCTTCCCGCGGCCGCTCCGGGCGCAGGCGAAGACCTTCAAGGTCGGCGTCGTCCATCCCGTGACCGGACCGCTCGCGGAGCCGGGGCAGGCGTGCCGGCTCGGCGCGCAGATGGCGGCCGACGCGATCAACGCCTCCGGCGGCATCAAGGCGCTCGGCGGCACCAAGCTCGAGCTCGTGCTCGGAGACACGCAGACGAAGCCGGACGTGGGCCGCACGGAAGCCGAGCGCGTGATCAACCAGGGTGCGCAGATGCTGCTCGGCTCGTTCGATTCCGGCAGCACGGCGGCCATGGTGCCGGTCGCGCAGCAGCGTCGCGTCCCCTTCCTCGTCGACATCGCCGCCGCCGATCCGATCACGGCGAACGTCGCGAAGGCGGTGAAGGAAGGGCAGCAGAAGGTCCAGTACGTCTACCGCAACTTCCCGACGGGCTCGAGCTTCGGCCGCCGCGCCGTGCAGTACTTCAGCGAGATCTTCGCGGAAGCGAAGCAGTCGCCGAAGCGCGTCGTCCTCATGTTCTGTAACGATCTCTTCGGTCAGAACGCCGCGCGTGGCTTTCAGGCCGGTCACGCGGCGCTCAAGCCGTCGTGGGACATCGTCGAGACGATTCCGTGGCCGGAGCCGCCGCAGGATCTCTCCACCGAGGTGGCGCGCGCGAAGGCTGCGAAGCCGGACATCATCGCGCCGATCACGCGGCCGGCCAGCGCCCAGCTCCTGCTGCCGGAGCTGCGCAAGCAGCGCCTCGAGATCATGGGTGTCGTCAGCCCCGGGAGCCCCGGACTCTACGAAGCGGGTCAGCTCGCCGCGCTCAAGGAGGATCTCGAGCACGTCATGGCCGCGGTGCCGTGGCCGAACTTCCGCAACCCGAAGACCACCCAGGTGGCCGAGGACTACAAGAAACGGTCGAACGGCAAGACGTTCGACACGAACTCCGGCTACTCCTACGACGGCATGTTCCTCATCGCGGACTTCCTCGAGCGCGCGAAGTCGACGGATCCCGACGCGATCGTCGAGGCGATGAAGAAGACCAACTCCACGGGCGGCCTGATGCAGTACGGGGGCCCGATCACGTTCAACGAGCTCGGCGACAATCCGAACGCCATCACGACGATGATCCAGATCCTCGGGCAGAAGCCCGTCGCCGTCTGGCCCAAAGAGGCCGCGGTCGCCAAGTTCGTCTTCCCGCGGCCGCGGGCGTGACGCGGCGGAGCGGCGGCGGGCGGCGACGCGGCGGCGGGCCGGCCGACGGCGGGCGCGGGGGCCGCGGTGGGTATCGTGCCTCCTGTCCTCAAAAACGCGAGCCTTCGGCTCGCGTTCTCTGCGCATGTCGGCTCGATACCCACCACGGCCCCCGCGCCCGCCGTCGGCCGGCCCGCCGCCGCGTCGCCGCCCGCCGCCGCTCCCCCGTCGATCGCGCTGGATTGAGATGGATCTCACCCTCGTCGCGCAGGGGTTGGTCAGCGGGATTCTGTTCGGAGGTGTGTACAGCCTCATGGCCGTGGGGCTGACGCTCATCTTTGGGGTCATGCGCGTCGTCAATTTTGCGCACGGGGACATGATGGTGTGGGGGATGTACCTCGCCTTCGTCCTCGCCACGCGGGCGGGGATCGATCCGTACCTCGGCTTCCCCGTGTGCGCGGCCGCCCTGTTCGTGCTCGGGGTCGTCGTGCAGCGCGGGCTCGTCGATCGCATCATCGACGCGCCGCACGAGATGCAGATCCTCCTGATGCTCGGGGTCGCGCTCGTGCTCGAGAATGCGGCGCTCGTCGCGTTCGGACCGGAACCGGTGCGGGTGCGGTCGCCCCTGACCCAGGCCGCGCTGTGGCTGGGTCCGGTCTTCGTGGACATCGGACGTCTGGTCACCTTCGGGATCGCCGTCCTGTTGACCGGGCTGCTCTCCCTCTTCCTGTTCCGTACCGATCTCGGACGCACGATCCGCGCAGCCGCCGACAACACCTACGGCGCGCGTGTGATCGGCGTGGACGTCGGCCGCGTGTACGCGGTGGCCTTCGGGGTCGGCGCGGCGTGCGTCGGCGCGGCGGGCGCGCTCACGTCGGCGATCATTCCGTTCCAGCCGGCCTTCGGGCTCTCCGCGTCGGTGGCCTCGTTCAACATCGTGATCATCGGCGGGATGGGGAGCCTGCTCGGCGCGTTCCTCGGCGGACTGCTCGTGTCGGTGGCGGAATCGCTCGGCGCGGTGTTCCTCCGGCCGTCGCTCAAGGAGCTCGTGAGCTTCTCGCTCTTGATCGTGATCCTGCTCTTCCGTCCCGCCGGGCTCTTCGGCCGCCGCGCCTGATGCGGGCGCTCGGCGCCGCCGCGATCGCTGTCCTCGTCGTCCTTCCCGCGTTCCCGGCGCTGCTCAACCCGTATGCCGTCTCGATCCTCACGCTGATCTTCTTCTACGCGTTCCTCGGGCAGGCGTGGAACATCGTGGGCGGCTACGCGGGACAGCTGTCGACGGGCCACGCCGCGTTCGTCGGCGTGGGCGCCTACACCTCGGCGATGCTGTCGATCCAGTTCGGGCTCACGCCCTGGCTCGGGATGCTCGTGGGCGGCGTGCTGGCCGGAGGGCTCGGCGCCGTCATCGGCTATCTCGGGTTCCGCTTCGGACTGCGCGGGTTCTACTTCGTGCTGCTGACCGTCGCCTTCGCGGAGGTGTGCCGCATCGTCGCCTCGAACACGGACGCGGTCGGCGGCGCGCTCGGCCTCTACATCACGTTCACGGGGAACCCGCGGCAGTTCCAGTTCCAGGACCCGCGCGCTCATTACTACGTGGCGCTCGCGCTCATGCTGCTGGCCACGGCCGTCGTGGGGACGATCGAGCGCCGCCGGTTCGGGATCTATCTCGGCGCGATCCGCGAGGACGAGACAGCGGCGGAGGCGCTCGGCGTCAACGCGTTCCGCTGCAAGATGCTCGCGATGATCCTCTCGTCGTTCCTCACGGGGCTGGGCGGCACGTTCTACGCGTTCTACCTGCTGTCGCTGCAGCCGGGCGCGGTGTTCGGCATCCCGCTCTCGGTGGAGATCATCATCCGCCCGATCGTCGGCGGCGCGGGCACGGTGCTCGGCCCGATCGTCGGCTCGTTCATCCTGACCCCGCTGGGCGAGGTGTCACGCTTCTACTTCGGGCAGGGCGGCTACCACGGCGCGCACCTGATCGTCTATGGCGCGCTGCTCATCGCGGTCGTCCTGTTCCTCCCGCAAGGTGCGGTCCCGTTCCTCGCCCGGCTCGTCCGGCGCCGCGCATGAGCGTGCTCGTCGTCGAGCGCCTGTCGAAGCGATTCGGAGGCCTGCAGGCCGTGCGCGATCTCTCGTTCAGCGTGGACGAGGGCGCCGTCGTGGGGCTGATCGGCCCGAACGGTGCGGGCAAGACGACGGTCTTCGGGCTCGTCTCCGGCTTCATCAGGCCCGACGGGGGTGACGTGCGGTTCCGCGGTCAATCGATCGTCGGCGTCCATCCGCACGCGATCTGCGCGCGGGGCCTCGTCCGCACGTTCCAGATCGTGCGGCCGTTTCCGCATCTGAGCGTCCTGCGCAACGTGGTCGTCGGCGCGCTCGTCCGTCATCCGCGACGGGAGGACGCCGAGACTCGCGCGCGCGCCGTCCTCGACGAGGTCGGCCTCGCGGCGAAGGCGCAGCAGCCGGCCAGCGGCCTCACCCTGGCCGAGCGCAAGCGGCTCGAGCTGGCGCGGGCCCTCGCCACGGAGCCGGCGCTGCTCCTGCTCGACGAGGTGATGGCCGGCCTCAACGCCACCGAGACCGAGCGCATCGTGGCGCTGATCCGCGCCATCAACGCGCGCGGCGTCACCGTGCTGCTCATCGAGCACGTCATGCGCGCGGTCATGTCGCTCTCGCAGCGCCTCGTGGTCATCAACTACGGCGAGCGGATCGCGGAGGGCCCGCCGCACGCGGTCGCCAACGATCCCCGCGTGATCGAGGCCTACCTCGGAGAGGCCGATGCCGCCGCTGCTCCGGGTTGAGGGGCTCGAGGCCGGGTACGGCGACCTCGTCGCCGTCCGCGACGTCTCGCTGACGGTCGAGCCCGGCGAGCTCGTCGCGCTCATCGGCTCGAACGGCGCGGGCAAGACCACCACCCTGCGCGCGATCTGCGGGCTGATCCGTTCGCGCCGTGGCGTGGTCGAGCTCGCGGGCGCGCGGATCGACGGCCTCTCCTCGGCCGCGATCGTCGCGCGCGGTATCGCGCACGTCCCCGAGGGGCGCCAGCTCTTCCCGTCGATGACCGTGCGCGAGAACCTCGAGCTCGGCGCGCGGACGCCGGAGAGCCGGGGCCGCCGCGCCGAGACACTCGCGCACGTGTACGCGCTGTTTCCCCGCCTGGGCGAGCGGCACGCGCAGCTCGCGGGCACGCTCTCCGGCGGCGAGCAGCAGATGGCGGCGATCGGTCGCGCGCTGATGGCGCGGCCGCGCATCCTCATGCTCGACGAACCCTCGCTCGGCCTCGCGCCCGTCATCGTCGCCGCGATCTTCGAGAACCTGGCGGCGATCAACCGGAACGGGACGACCGTCCTGCTCGTCGAGCAAAACGTCTTGCGTGCGCTCCGCCTCTGCGCGCGCGCCTACGTGCTCGAGAACGGCACCGTGACCCTCTCCGGCACCCGCGAGACGCTGCTCGTGGACGAGGGCATCAAGCGCGCGTATCTCGGACACTGAGCGGGCGGGCGCGGCGCTTCGGTAGTACTATTTCTGCGCCATGACGAGCCCCATCATCAGCGAGGCGCTCAAGACGCTCGTGGAGCGCCGCGACCTCACGCGGATCGAGGCGGCGGCGGCCATGGAAGCGATCATGTCGGGCGCCGCCACCAACGCGCAGATCGCCGCGTTCCTCACCGCGCTCCGCATGAAAGGGGAGACGGTCGAGGAGCTGATCGGCTTCGCGCAGGTGATGCGCCAGAAGGCGGTGCGCGTCCGGACGCGGAGCGCCGAGGCCACCGGGCTCACCGGCACGGATCGCGAGATGCTGATCGACACCTGCGGCACGGGCGGCGACGCGCTCCGGCACGTTCAACGTGTCGACGGCGACGGCCTTCGTGGTCGCCGGCGCCGGGCTCAAGGTGGCGAAGCACGGCAACCGCTCCGCGTCGAGCCTCTGCGGCTCCGCCGACGTCGTCGAGGCGCTCGGCGTGAGCCTCGAGCTGACGCCCCAGCAGGTCGCCCGCTGCGTCGACGAGGTCGGGATCGGCTTCCTGTACGCGCCGCTCCTCCACACCGCGATGAAGCACGTGATGGCGGCGCGCCGCGAGATGGGCATCCGCACGGTCTTCAACCTGCTCGGCCCGCTCACCAATCCCGCCAGCGCCAACGCGCAGGTGATCGGCGTCGCATCGGAGTCGCTCACCGAGCCGCTCGCGCGCGTGCTCGCGGAGCTCGGGACGCTGCGCGCGTTCGTCGTGCACGGCGCCGACGGCCTCGACGAGATCTCGAACACCGGCGAGAGCCGGCTCTCGGAGGTCCGCGAGGGTCATCGTGCGCAGCTACGCCGTGCGACCGGAGGACTTCGGACTGCCGCGCACGACCATCGCCGAGCTGCAGGGCGGCGACCGCCAGCAGAACGCGCAGATCATCCGCGACATCCTCTCCCGGCAGCCGGGGCCCCGAGCGCGACATCGTGCTGATGAACGCCTCGGCCGCGCTCGTGGCCGGCGGCCGCGCGCGGGACCTGAAGGAGGGCGTCGAGCTGGCGGCGCACTCGATCGACTCCGGCGCCGCGCGGGAGCGACTCGAACGCCTGGTCGGCTTCAGCCAGAAGCTCGCCGCCGACAAGAACTAGGCCACGTCGTTTTTCACCCCCACGAAGGGGGAGGGCCCTGGCGTGAAGTGTCCGCGGTGCCAGCAGGACAACCCCACCCACGCGAGGTTCTGCCTCGGTTGCGGCGTGCGCCTCGCGCTCGCGTGCGGCTCTTGCGGTGCGGAGCTTCCGGGGACTGCACGCTTCTGTCTTCAGTGCGGCCAGGCTGTGGCGGCTGGCGTTGGGGCGGCGATGCCTTCGCCGTCTCCGGAGACCTACACGCCGAAGCACCTCGCCGAGAGGATCCTCATTTCGAAGAGCGCCCTCGAGGGCGAGCGCAAGCAAGTGACCGTGCTCTTCGCCGACCTCAAGGGCTCGATGGAGCTCCTGGCTGAGCGTGACCCCGAGGATGCGCGCCGGATCCTCGACCCCGTTCTCAGACACATGATGGACGCGGTGCATCAGTACGAAGGAACCGTCAACCAGGTGATGGGGGACGGGATCATGGCGCTCTTCGGGGCGCCTGTTTCGCACGAGGATCATGCCGTCCGAGCCTGCTATGCGGCGCTGCGCATGCATGAATCCATCAAACGGTACGCCGAGGAGGTGCGGCGGACTGACGGCATCCTCATCCAGATCCGTGTCGGGCTCAACTCCGGCGAGGTGGTCGTCCGCGCCATCGGCAGCGATTTGCACATGGACTACACCGCCGTCGGCCAGACGACTCACTTGGCGGCTCGAATGGAGCAGATGGCCGCGCCCGGATCCATCCTGATCCCCGCCAGTACGTTGCGACTCGCTGAAGGGTACATCGACGTCCGGCCGCTCGGCCTGGCCGCAGTGAAGGGACTGGCCGAACCGGTGGAGACTTACGAGATCACCGGAGCCCGGATGGTACGTACGCGCGTGCAGGCCGCCGTCTCCCGCGGACTCACCCACTTCGTCGGCCGCGATGCGGAGGTCGAGCAGCTCCGGCGCGCGCTCGACCAAGCACGCGAAGGACATGGACAGGTCGTTGCCGTGGCCGGCGAGCCGGGAGTCGGAAAGTCGCGTCTGTTCTACGAGTTCACGCATTCGCATCGCACGCCGGGGTGGCTCGTCCATGAAAGCGGGTCGGCATCCTACGGACAGGCCACGAGTTACCTCCCGTCACCGACCTCCTCAATGTGTATTTCAAGATTCAGGATCTGGACGAGCCCCGGGAGATCCGCGAAAAGGTCACTGGCAAGCTCCTCACACTCGACCGGGCACTGGAACCGACGCTCCCCGCCTTCCTCGCCTTGCTGGACTTGCCGGTCGAGGATGCCCATTGGAAACCGCTCGATCCGTCGCAGCGCCGCCAGCGGACGCTCGACGCGGTGAAGCGCCTGCTGCTTCGTGAGAGCGAGATCCAGCCGCTGCTGTTGGTCTTCGAGGATCTCCACTGGATCGACAGCGAGACGCAGGCGTTCCTCGATCATTTGGTCGAGAGCTTGCCCACGGCTCGCATCCTCCTCCTCGTCAACTACCGACTCGAGTACCGGCACGGTTGGGCGAGCAAGACCTATTTCCGCCAGCTGCGGCTCGACGCGCTCCCACCCGAGAACACCAGGGAACTGCTCGACACCGTCGTCGGCACTGACCCGGCCCTGCACCCGCTCAAGCAGCTGCTCCTGAAGCGCGGAAACCCTTTCTTCATCGAGGAGACTATTCGGACGCTGGTCGAGACAGGAGCGCTGACGGGAGCCCCTGGCAGGTACCGCCTGGCTCGGCCGATCAAGGCCATCGGGGTGCCGGCCACGATTCAGACGATCCTGGCGGCGCGGATCGACCGCTTGCCGACGGACGAGAAGCCACTGCTCCAGGTGGCCTCCGTCATCGGGAAAGACGTGCCCTTCACGCTGCTCCGGACGGTGGCGCAGCTGCCGGACGACGCATTGCAGCGCGCGCTTGCTCACCTGAAGGCGGCGGAGTTCCTGTACGAGACGAGCTTGTTTCCGGACGTCGAGTACACCTTCACGCACGCGCTGACCCATGAGGTTGCGTACAACACCCTGCTGCAGGACCGGCGCAAGGTGTTGCACGTCGCGATCGTCAACGCCATCGAACGGCTCTATCCGGAGCGTACGGCCGAGCGCATCGACCAGCTGGCGCATCATGCGTTCCGGGGCGAGCTCTGGGACAAGGCGATCCCGTACCTCCGTGAGGCCGGCCTCAGGGCGGTCGCGCGTCGGCCCTCCAGGAAGCTGTCGGCTTCTTCGAGCGCGCCCTGATGGCACTTGCCCGTCTCCCGGAGAGCGAGCAGTTGCTCGACGCCGCCATCGACATCCGCCTCGACCTCGGGGGCGCGCTGACGGCGATGCACAGCGCGGCGGCGCCCGAGGTTGAGGCGCTGTATCGTCAGGCTCGCGAACGCGTCGACCGGCTCGGGGACACGACACGGCTATTTCCCGTGTTGTGGGGCTTGTGGTTCGTGCACGTCGCCCGTGGGCGCTATCCGGGTGCCCGCGACCTCGGTGAACAACTGCTGGCCGTGGCCCAGCAGAGTGACGACACGGGGCGCCTCCTGGAAGCGCACCATGCGCTCTGGTCGACCTTGACCGCAATGGGAATGACGCGGGAGGCGCTGACTCATGCCGAGCGCGGGCGCACCCTCTACGATTCCTCACGGCATGCCGCACATGCATCGCTCTATGGAGGTCACGACGCGGGCGGCTGCTGTCGGTCTCTCCTGGCGGTGACGCGCTGGCTGCTCGGCCAGCCCGACCAGGCTCTCGAACCCCTGCATGACGGGCTGCGCCTCACCGAAACGCTGGCGCATCCGCCGAGCATTGTTGGGTCGCTTTGGTGCGCGGTCTGGCTCCACTACGAGCGGGGCGAGCGCGACGTCGCGCGGGCGAGCGCCGAGCGGCTCATCAGCGTTGCCACCGCACACAACCTGCGCCGCTGGCTCGACGAACCGATCGTCCTTCTCGCCCTCGTCCCGTCCGCCCACCTTGAGCGCGGGGGGCTGGCTGACGTGCACCGGCGAGCCGCCGCGACACGCGCGGCACGGGTCGCCTGGCGAGAGGTCGCCGGTCTCTGCCGGCTCGCGGAAGCGTACAGCGAGGTGGAGCAGCCGGAACAAGGACTGGACGTCCTCCACTGGATCACGGCCGAACACGCACACGCCTTCTATGCATCAGAGATCCTGCGCGTTCGAGGCGAGTTGCTCATGCTGCGGACGATCCAGGGCGAGGCGGAGCAGTGCTTCCGACAGGCGATCGACATCGCGGCACGCCGTGAGGAGAAGTCCCTCGAACTCAGGGCGGCGATGAGCCTGGCCCGCCTGCTCGCCCGGCAGGGGAAGCGCGGCGACGCCCGCCAAGCCGTGGCCGCTGTCTACACGAGATTCACTGAGGGGTTCGGCACCGTCGATTTGCAGCGTGCAAGGGCCCTCCTCGAGGAGGTCACATGACGCGCGCTCGTCGGGTTCGGGGTGTGCCTAGGCAAGGATCTTCTCCCACATGACGGCAATCACGGCCGCTTCGGGCCGTCGAGGCCGCCTTTTCGGCGGCACTTTTCAGCGTTCCGCTTCGGTATGGCGCTTGCTCTGTCGTTCTGCCGAGCGGGGCGTGCGGTGTCGCGCAGTCTCAGCCGGCGCTGCGCTCGGGCCGCGTCCACCCGCCCCTGTGGGCGCGGCCCTCGCTCTTTCGTGACCGTTGCACGTGTCGCGCGATGCGCCGTAGAATGAACCCGTCCTGGCCGTGACCGCCTCGGGCGGCCACATGTGCGGTCGACATCCGCGTTTCGTCGGCGTTGTTCTTTCCCTCTTCCGGCGCATCGCGGGCGGCGTGTCGAGCGAGAGTTCTAGAACACCGGAGAGCCGGAGCGCGAATGAGGGCAAGGGTGCCTCGCTACCAGGAGATCGCCGACGATCTCCGTGCGCAGATCCAGGGCGGCGCGCTCGCGCCCGGCGCGCGGCTCGACACCCAGCGGCGGCTCGCGGCGACGTTCGGCGTGACGCTGATGACGCTGCGACAGGCGCTCGACGTCCTCGAGCGCGAGAAGCTCATCGAGCGGCGCCACGGGCTCGGCACGTTCGCGGCGGCGCCCTCGATCGACTACGACATCCTCCAGCTCCGCCGCTTCGCCGGCGATCTCTCCGCGCAGGGCGAACACGTCTCCACGCGCCTGCTGCGGAGCGGCTTCGTCGCGGGCGAGCGCCGCGTGACCGAGGCGCTCGCGCTCGGACGCGGCGCCCGCGTCCTCGCCGTCGAGCGGCTCCGCCTGGTCGACGGCCGCCCGCTCAGCCTGCAGCGCTCGTTCCTGCCCGCGCGTCTCGGCGAGGAGGTCGCGCGCGCCGACCTGGCGCTGACGCCGCTCGCGCAGATCCTCGAATACAAGCTCGGCATCACGGTGGCGCGGGCGCGCGAGGTCGTCTCGGCGGTGCGCCTCGGCCAGCGCGAGGCCCACGAGCTCGCCGCCGCGCCCGGCGCGCCGGCGTTCGAATCCGAGCGTGTGTCCTACGACGACGGCGGTGCCGCCGTCGTCTTCGATCGCGTCTTCATTCCGGGCGATCGCTTCCGCATCACCCGGGAACTCTCCTATCCGTGACACAGGGGCGTGGCGCGACGTCCGAGGAGCAACCATGAAGATTCTCGTGGCCATCAAGCAGGTGCCCGACACCGCGACGCAGGTGAAGATCGCCGGCGACGCGAAGTCCATCGAGACGGCGGGCATCACCTGGATCGTCTCTCCCTACGACGAGTTCGCCGTCGAGGAGGCGCTCCGGATCAAGGAAAAACGCGGACAGGGCGAGGTCGTGGCCGTCACGCTGGGCCCCGATCGCGCCAAGGAAGCGCTGCGCTCGTGCCTCGCGATGGGCGCCGACCGCGCCATCCACGTGAACGACCCCGCGCTCGCGACGGCCGACACGCTCACGACGGCGCGCGCGCTCGCGGCGGTGGTGAAGCAGGAGCAGCCGGCGCTCGTGCTGGTCGGGCGGCAGGCGATCGACGACGACATGGGCGCGGTGGGCGCGCAGCTCGCGGAAGTGCTCGACTGGCCCTGCGCCTACTGGATCATGGAAGAGGCGATCGACGCCGACGCGAAGACCGTGAAGGCCGCGCGGCAGGTCGAGGGCGGGCTGGAAGTCTTCGAGATCCCGCTCCCCGCCGTCCTCGCCGCGCAGAAGGGGCTCAACGAGCCGCGCTATCCCACGCTGAAGGGGATCATGGGCGCCAAGAAGAAAGAGATCAAGGACGTGAAGGCGGCCGATCTCGGCCTCGGCGCCGAGACGCCGCAGCTCTCCATCACGGCGCTCGAAGCCTTGCCGCCGCGTCCGCCGGGCCGCGTGATCGACGGCGACGTCGCGACGGCCGTCAAAGAACTCGTCCGCTCTCTTCGCGAAGACGCGAAGGCGATCTAAGGAGACCGGGGATGGCAGGCGCGTTCTGGTGCGTGGTCGAAGACGATCGGCAGGGCATGCCGAAGAAGGTGATGGCGGAGGCGCTCGGCGAGGCCGGGCGGCTTTCCGGTGGCAACGTGGAAGCCGTGTGGCTCACCGACAAGGCGAGCGACGCCGGCATCAAGCAGCTCGGCGAGTGGGGCGCCGGCAAGGTGTGGCTGCTCGAGAACCCGGCGTTCGCGCCGTACCGCGGTGAGGTGTGGGCGCCCGTGGTGGCGGAGCTGGCGGGCAAGGAGTCGCCGAAAGCCATCCTCGGACCGGTGACGAGCCGCCAGCGCGAGCTGCTCGCGCGCGTGGCCGCGCGTCTGGGCGTCGGGCTGTGCGCCGACGCGGTCAGTCTCAAGATGGAGGGCGACACGCTCGTCGGCACGCGTCCGGTGTACGCGGGCAAGCTCCTCTCGAAGGTCACCTGGGCGAAGGGGCCGTGGGTCGCCACGCTGCGGCCGAACGTGTTCCGTCCCGCGGACGGGCAAGCGGGCAAGACCGCGCAGGTCGAGAAGCCGAGCGTCAGCATTCCGCCGGCGAAGCTCAAGTTCGTCGAGCGCCGTGAAGAGGCGGCCACGGGACTCCCCGAGCTGACCGAGGCCGAGATCGTCATCTCGGGCGGACGCGGCATGAAGGGCCCCGAGAACTACGTGATCCTCGAGGCCATGGGCAAGGTGATCGGCGCCGCCGTCGGCGCGTCGCGCGCCGCCGTCGACGCCGGCTGGCGTCCGCATCGCTTCCAGATCGGCCAGACGGGCCGCACGATCTCGCCGAAGCTCTACCTCGGCTTCGGCGTGTCCGGCGCGATCCAGCACCTGGCCGGCATGCGGACGTCCAAGGTGATCGTCGCCGTCAACAAGGACCCCGAGGCGCCGATCTTCAAGATCGCGGACTACGGCATCGTGGCCGACCTCTTCGAGGTCGTGCCCGCGCTGACGCAGGAATTCAAGAAGCTCCTGGACACATGAACCTCGACCTCAGCGACGAGCAGCGGATGATCCGCGAGATGGCGCGCGACTTCGCCGAGCGCGAAGTCCGCCCCATCGCGTCGGAGATCGACCGCGACGCTCGTTTCCCCCACGAGACCATCAAGCGGATGGGCGAGCTCGGTCTCATGGGCATCCTCGTCCCGGAGCGGTGGGGCGGGGCGGGCGGCGACACCGTGTCGTACGCCGTCGCGATGGAAGAGATCGCCCGCATCTGCGGCAGCCACGCCGTGGTGCTGTCGGTCAACGCCTCGCTCTTCTGCGATCCGATCTACAAGTACGGCACCGACGCGCAGCGCGAGCGGTTCCTGCGTCCCGTGGCGTCGGGGCACGAGATCGGCTGCTTCGCGCTCACCGAGCCGCAGGCCGGCTCGGACGCCACCAACCAGCACACCCTCGCGGTCCGCGACGGCGATCACTACGTCGTGAACGGCCGCAAGGTGTTCGTCACCAACGGGCGCGAGGCGTCGGCGGCGCTCGTGTTCGTGCAGACGGACCCCGCGAAGGGCAGCCACGGCATCTCGACGCTGCTGATCGAGAAGTCCCGGCGGGGATTCCTCGTGCCGAAGACCGAGGAGAAGCTCGGCATCCGCGCGTCCGACACCGCGGAGTTCGTGTTCGAGGACTGCCGGGTGCCCGTGGAGAACCGGCTCGGCGAGGAAGGGCAGGGCTTCAAGATCGCGATGTCGTCGCTCGACGGCGGGCGGATCGGGATCGCCGCCCAGGCGCTCGGGCTCGCCGTCGGCGCGTACGAGCGTGCCCTGGCCTACGCGCGCGAGCGGAAGTCGTTCGGCGTGCCGATCGGCGAGCACCAGATGGTGCAGTGGATGCTCGCGGACATGGCCGTCGCCATCGACGGCGCGCGCCTGCTGATCTGGCGCGCCGCGACGTTGAAGGACGCGGGGCGGCCGTTCTCCCTGCAGTCCGCGATGGCCAAGCTGTTCGCCGCCGACATGGCCATGAAGGTGACCACTGACGCCGTGCAGATCCACGGCGGGTACGGCTTCATCAAGGAGTACGAGGTGGAGCGCTTCTTCCGCGACGCCAAGATCACCCAGATCTACGAGGGCACGTCGCAGATCCAGAAGCTCGTCATCGCGCGCTCAGTGCTGGGAGGCAAGGCATGAGCCAGACGCCCAAGCGCGACGTCCGCTTCGAGACGCTGTCCGGCATCCCGGTGAAGCCGCTGTACACGCCGGAGGACGTGAAGGGCCCGTACGACGAGAAGCTCGGCTATCCGGGCGAGTACCCGTACACGCGCGGTGTCTACCCGACGATGTACCGCGGGCGGCTCTGGACCATGCGGATGTTCGCGGGGTTCGGCCGTCCCGAGGACACCAACGAGCGCTTCAAGTACCTGCTCCGTGAAGGGCAGACGGGCCTCTCCACCGCCTTCGACATGCCGGCGCTCATGGGCTACGACGCCGATCACCCGCGCGCGCGCGGGGAGGTCGGGAAAGAGGGCGTCTCGATCTCCACGCTCGACGACTTCGAGCGGCTCTTCGCGGACATCCCGCTCGGTGACGTCACCACGTCGATGACGATCAACTGCACGGCGTCGGTCGCGCTCGCGATGTACCTCGCGGTGGCGGAGAAGCAGGGCGTGTCGTGGGATCGCATCGGCGGAACCATCCAGAACGACATGCTGAAGGAGTTCATCGCCCAGAAGGAATGGATCTGTCCGCCGGTTCCCGCGGTCCGGATCGTCACCGACATGATCGAGTTCACGGCGAAGCACGTGCCGAGGTGGAACCCGGTGTCGATCTCCGGCTATCACATCCGCGAGGCCGGGTCGACGGCGGTGCAGGAGCTCGCGTTCACGCTCGCCGACGGCCTGGCGTACGTCGAGGCGGCGCTCGCGCGCGGCCTCGACATCGACAGCTTCGCCCCGCGGCTGAGCTTCTTCTTCGACGTCCACAACGACTTCTTCGAAGAGATCGCCAAGCTCCGCGCGGCGCGCCGGCTCTGGGCGCGGTCCATGAAGGAGCGCTACGGGGCCCGCAAGCCGGAGTCGATGCGCCTGCGCACGCACACGCAGACGGCGGGCGTGTCCGCCACCGCGCAGCAGCCGCTGAACAACATCGCGCGCGTGGCGCTCCAGGCGATGGCGGCCGTGCTGGGCGGCGCCCAGTCCCTCCACACGAACTCCTACGACGAGACGTGGGCGCTGCCCACGGAGGACGCGGTGACCGTCGCGCTCCGCACGCAGCAGATCATCGCCGAGGAGACGGGCGCGCCACTGACCATCGATCCGCTGGGCGGGTCGTACTACCTCGAGTCGCTCACCGATCAGATGGAGGCCGCGGCGGCCGAGTACATCGCGACCATCGATCGCATGGGCGGCATGATCGCCGCGATCGATCAGGGCTATCCGCAGAAGGAGATCGCGGACGCCGCCTACCGGTACCAGCTCATGGAGGACCGGAAGGAGAAGATCACGGTCGGCGTGAACAAGTACGTGATGGCCGAGGAGAAGGGCATCCACTTCCTCAAGATCGACGAGGGCGTGGAGCTCGAGCAGATCGAGCGCACGGGCCGCTTCAAGGCCGGGCGCGACATGACGAAGGTGGAGCGGCGGCTCGCGCAGCTCGCGGACGCGTGCCGCAACGGCCAGAACCTGATGCCGGTCCTGGTGGACAGCGTGAAGGACTACGCGAGTCTCGGCGAGATCGCCGACGTGTATCGCCGGGTCTTCGGGCTCTATCGCGAGCCGATCATCTTTTGAGGACGTGCCATGACGGACAAGGAAACCCTCGCGTTGCTTGTACCGGGCGACTCGACGATCGCCCAGGGGATGAACGAGATCCGCACGTTTCGCGAGCCGCAGGGGAGAACAGCATGAGCGACGCGATTCGCATCACGAGGACCGCCACGAAGAAAGAGAAGCCGAAGGACAAGGACCTGGCCTTCGGCACCGACTTCACCGATCACATGTTCCTGGTCGACTTCCAGGAGGAGAAGGGGTGGTACGACCCGCGCGTGGAGCCCTACGGCCCGCTCGCGCTCGATCCCGCCACCGCCGTCCTCCACTACGGCCAGGGTCTGTTCGAAGGCCTGAAGGCGTTCCGCGGCAAGGACGGCAAGATCCGGCTGTTCCGCCCGGACAAGCACGTGGCGCGCCTGAACCGCACGGCCGAGAAGATGTGCATCCCGCCGATGGATCCCGACCTCGTGATGAAGTCCCTCACGACGCTGGTGGACGTCGATCGTGACTGGGTGCCCTCGATGGTCGGGACCTCGCTCTACATCCGTCCGACCATCATCGCGAGCGAGGCGTTCCTCGGCGTGCGGCCGGCGAAGGAATACCTCTACTTCGTCATCCTCTCGCCCGTCGGCGCGTACTACCCGGAGGGGATGGCGCCGGTGAAGATCAAGGTGATCGACACCTACGTGCGCGCGGTCGTGGGCGGGCTCGGCGAGGCGAAGACGTCCGCCAACTACGCGGCGAGCCTCCACGCCGCCGAGGACGCGAAGCACGAAGGGTTCACGCAGGTGCTGTGGCTCGACGGCGTGCACCGGAAGTACATCGAAGAAGTCGGCACCATGAACATCATGATGAAGATCGGGGACGAGATCATCACGCCGCCGCTGCACGGCACCATCCTCGCCGGCGTCACGCGGGATTCCGTGCTGTCGCTCACGCGCGAGTGGGGCCTGCGCGTGTCCGAGCGGCCGATCACCATCGACGAGCTGATCGAGGCCGCGCACAAGGGCACGCTCCAGGAAGTCTGGGGCACCGGGACCGCGGCGGTCATCTCCCCGGTGGGCGAGCTCTCGTACAAGGGCGAGCGCATCGTGGTGAACGGCGGCGCCATCGGGCCGCTGACCCAGAAGCTCTACGACACGATCGTCGGGATCCAGTACGGGACCGCGCCCGACACGCGCGGATGGACGCTCACGCTCTGATCACGTGCGATCGCGGAGTTCGTGAAGTACTTCGAGGGCGTGCGGCGGCGCACGGTCACCGCGGTCGACCGTGTGACGCCGGCGCTCGTCGACTGGACGCCCCGCCCCGACGAGTGGACGTGCGCGCAGATCGTGCGTCACCTCGCCGGGGCGGAGCAGTTCTTCGTCACCAAGGTGGTGGAGGATCGCTTCACCGGCGACCTCGACCCCGGCCCCGCGGAGCCGTGGGAGACGACCCGCGCGCGGCTCGACGCCGGGCATCGCGAGCAGATGGCGCGCCTCGCGGCCGTGCCTGACGCCCGGCTCGCCGAGAAGGTCGAGGACCTCGACGGCGGCCGGCTGAGCGCGTGGCGGTTCCTGATGGCCATGGTCGAGCACGAGGTCCATCACCGAAGCCAGCTCGACTCGTGGCTGGCGCTGGCGGGTACGGAGCCGCCACAGATCTACGGGTACTCGATGGAAGAGGCGCTCGCGAAAGCAGGAGCCCGACGATGAGTGCAGACTGCGTGTTCTGCAAGATCCGCGACGGGGCGATCCCGTCCGCCAAGATCCACGAGGACGACACGACGCTCGCGATCATGGACATCGGCCCGCTCAACCCCGGCCACTGCCTCGTGATCACCAAGGCGCACGCGGCCAACATCTACGAGGCGGAACCCACGGACCTCGCCGCGGCCATGACCACCGCCAAGCGTGTCGCGACCGCGCTCCGCGCGGCGCTGAAGCCCGACGGGCTCAACCTCATGCAGGCCAACGGGCCCGGCGCGTTCCAGTCGGTCCAGCACTTCCACATCCACCTGATCCCGCGCTACACGAACGACGGCCGCGGGATGGACTGGACGCCCGTGCCGGGCAACCGGGACGAGATCCTGGCCAACGCCGAGAAGATCAAGGGCGCGCTGGGAGCGCGCGCATGACGAACCGTGCCGTGCGCGTCGTGGTGGCGAAGCCGGGCCTCGACGGGCACGACCGCGGCGCCAAGATCGTCGCGCGCGCCCTGCGCGACGCGGGCTTCGAGGTGATCTACACCGGCCTGCACCAGACGCCGGAGCAGATCGTGGCGACCGCCGTCCAGGAAGACGCCGACGCCATCGGCCTCAGCGTGCTGTCCGGCGCCCACAACTATCTCTTCAAGCGCGTGATCGAGCTGCTCAAGGAAAAGGGCGCGGACGACATCGCGGTGTTCGGCGGCGGGATCATCCCGCCCGAGGACATCGCGGGGCTCAAGGCGATCGGCGTCAAGGAGCTGTTCACGCCCGGCACGTCCACCCAGGACATCGTGCGCTTCGTGCGCGAGCACATCCGCGCGGCGGTCTAGCGTGGACTTCGACCTCACGCCCGAGCAGGAGCAGGTCCGCAAGGTCGCCCGCGAGTTCGCCGAGGAAGAGCTCGGCGAGAAGATCGCGCCCTTCGACGAGCGCCACGAGTTCCCCCACGAGATCTTCCGGAAGCTCGGTGCCCTCGGCTTCCTCGGCGTGCTGGTGGATCCGGAGTACGGCGGCGCCGGCCTCGACTACGTCTCGTACGCGCTGATCGTCGAGGAGCTGAACCGCGGCGACGCGTCGGTCGGCATCGGCATGTGGGGCCACAACTCGCTCGGCACCAACCACATCGCGATGCACGGCTCGAAGGCCCAGAAGACGAAGTACCTCCCGAAGCTCGCGTCGGGCGACATGCTCGCCGCGTGGGGGCTCACCGAGCCGAACGCGGGCTCCGACGCGGCCGCGTTGCGGACCCGCGCCGAGGAACGCGACGGCGGGTGGGTGCTGAACGGCGAGAAGGCGTTCATCACGAACGGGAGCGTCGGCGGCGTGGCCGTGGTGATGGCGCGCACCGATCCCCGGGGCGCCAAGGGCATCTCCGCCTTCATCGTGGAGAAGGGGACGCCGGGCTTCACGCCGGGGCGTCCCTATCGCAAGCTCGGTCTGCACGCGTCGGACACGGCGCCGCTCGTGTTCGAGGACGCGTGGGTGCCGGCCGGCCATCTCATCGGCGCGAAGGGCCAGGGGTTCGTGCAGGCCATGCAGGTGCTGGAGGGCGGCCGCATCGCGATGGCGGCGATGGCCGTCGGCATCGCGCAGGCGGCCGTCGATCAGGCCGTGAAGTACATGAAGCAGCGCAGCGCGTTCGGCAAGACGCTCGCCGAGTTCAACGGCCTCCAGGGGATGATCGCGGAGATGGCGACCGACGTGGAGACGGCGCGCCTGCTCACGCTGCGCGCGGCGTGGCTCAAGGACCAGGGCCGTCCCGCGATGCACGCGGCGGCGATGGCGAAGCTCTTCGCGTCCGAAGCCGCCATGAAGGCCGCGACGCGCGCCGTGCAGATCCACGGCGGCGCCGGCTACATCACCGAGTTCCCCGTCGAGCGCATCTTCCGCGACGCCAAGCTCACCGAGATCGGCGAGGGCACGTCGGAGGTCCAGCGCCTGGTCATCGCGCGGGAGATCCTGCAGCTGTCGTAGTCGCAAAAGGTTTCGACGTGCTGCCGCTGTATCGAACTCTGGACATTGCCGCCGGCCCCGGTTCCGACCGATATAGTAGGGGTGCAGTGGCAGCGACCTGCCGCAGGAGGCGATCTGGATGAGTGCCCGAGCGGCCCTGACCTACGAGGACTACGCCGCCCTGCCGGACGACGGGCGGCGGTACGAGCTCCTCGACGGTGAGCTGTCGGTGACGCCCGCGCCCGGCTCCGCTCACCAGATCATCCTCGCGAACCTCTTTCGGATCGTCGACGCCCACGTGCGCGCCCATGACCTCGGGGTCGTGCTGTTCGCTCCGCTTGACGTCATCCTCGCCGACACGACGGTCGTCGAACCCGACCTCGTCTACATCGCCAACGACCGAGAGGATCGTGTCAGCCCCCGCGGAATCGAGGGGGCCCCAACGCTGCTCGTCGAGGTCGTGTCGCCAGGGAGCACGCAGACGGACCGCCGGAGGAAGTACGAGCTGTACGCCCGCCATGGCGTTCCGTTCTACTGGATCGTCGATCCGGTGATACGCGCGATCGAAGTGTTCCGGCTGGAGAACGCCGCCTACTGTCCTGGCGATGCGAGCGGAGGGCCGCGAGCCGTGCTGGCCACCACCGTTCCCGACCCTCGGGCTGGTGGTGGACACCCTCTGGGCCATGAGCCGGGGAGACCGCTGAGGCCGTATCCTGACGGCGTGACGACGCCCGACCTCATCGTCGCCGAGCACGTCTCCAAGAAGTACGTCACCCGCTCGGGCACGGTGGACGCACTGCGCGACGTCTCGCTCTCGGTCGGTGCGAGGCGAGTTCTGCACGATCATCGGGCCCTCCGGCTGCGGCAAGTCGACGCTGCTCTCCATGGTCGGCGGTCTCGCCACGCCCGACGACGGCCGCGTGCTCGTGGACGGCGCGCCCGTGAATGGCCCCGATCCCCGGCGCGTGGCGACGGTGTTCCAGGACCCCGGCCTCTTTCCCTGGCGCACGGCGCTCGAGAACGTGGAGTTCGGGCTCGAGCTGCAAGGCATGGCGCGCGCCGAGCGCCGGCGCGTCGCCAGCGACCTGCTCGGCCCGCTTGGCCTCCGGCCGTTCGCCCAGAAGTATCCGCGCGAGCTCTCCGGCGGGATGCGCCAGCGCGTGGCCATCGCCCGCGCGCTCGCCCTCGACACGAAGATCGTCCTCATGGACGAGCCGTTCGGCGCGCTCGACGAGCAGACGCGCGTGCTGATGGGGGAGTGGCTGCTCGAGATCTGGCGGCGCACGCGCAAGACGGTGATCTTCGTCACGCACAGCCTGCAGGAGGCCGTGTCCCTCTCCACGCGGGTGGCGGTGATGACCGCGCGCCCCGGCCGCATCAAGATGGTGATCGATCTGCCGATGGAGTACCCGCGCGCCATCGAGTCGCCGGAGATCGTCGCGCTGCGCGCGAAGCTCTGGCACGAGATCCGCGAGGAGTCGATGCGCGCGATGGCGGAGTCGTCGTGAGCGGCGGGGACGGCCGCGCCCGATGAGGGTCCTGGCGCTCCGGGCCGCGATCGTGATCGCCCTCCTGCTGGCCTGGGAAGGCGCGGCGCGCTTCAGCAACCCGCTCCTCGCGCCGCCGCCGTCGCTCGTGCTGCCGGCGCTCGGCGACGCGCTGACGCTGCAGAGCTACCCCGAGCTGCCGCGCCACCTCCTGTTCACCGCGCGCGAGATCGCGCTCGCCTACGCGATGGCGGTCCTCGCGGGACTCGGCATCGGCTTCGCGCTCGGGCTGTACCGGACGCTCGGGCGCGCGTACGGCCCGATCCTCGCCGCGCTCTACGCGGTGCCGGCCGTGGTCTGGTATCCGTCGCTGATGCTCTTCTTCGGCCTCGACTCCGCCTCCAAGATCGCGTTCGGCTTCCTGCTCGGCTTCTTTCCGATCACGCTCGCGGTGCTGGCCGGCATTCGCCAGGTGAGCCCGCACCTGGTGATGGTGGCGCGCGCATTCGGCGCCCGGCCGTTCACGACGTTCGTGAAGGTCATGATCCCGGCCATGCTCTTCACGCTGGTCGGCGGGCTCCGCACCGGCCTTGCGCTGACGGTGATCGGCGTGATCGTGGGCGAGATCCTCGGCGCGCGCGCGGGGATCGGCTCGCTGATCAACCACGCGTACGGACTCTTTCGCACCGCGGACTACGTCGCGCTCGTCATCGTCACGCTGGTGCTCGTCGTCGCCTCGGACGCCCTCGCGAGCCTGGTCGAGCACCGGGCGCAGCGCTGGAGCGAGTAGCGATGCGCGTCCGCCTCCTCCAGCTCGTTTCGATCGCGGCGCTGGTCGCGGCCTGGGAAGCCGTGGCGCGGCTCGGCTGGGTCGATGCCGCCTTCGTGCCGGCGCCGTCGGCGGTCGCGTGGGCGCTGGGTGGCGTCAGCGGCCCGGCCTTCGCGGGCCTGGCGGACACGCTCACGAAGACGGCCATCGCCTATGCGATCGCGGTCGTCGTCGGCGTGGGCCTCGGCATCGCCGTCGGCTCCGTGCGGCTGCTGCGCGACGTGCTGAACCCCTTCGTGATCGCCGCGTACGGCATCCCGAAGATCCTCATCCTGCCGTGGATCATCCTGCTCACCGGCTTCGGCACCACGCCGGCCATCCTCTACGGCACGCTGCACGCGACGTTCCCGATCATGCTGATGGTGATCGGCGGCGTGCGCGACGTGGATCGCACCCTCATCACGGTGGCGCGGGCCTACGGTGCCACGACGTGGCAGCTCTACTGGAAGGTGATCCTGCCCGCGATCGTGCCGTCGGTGCTGGCGGGGATGCGGCTCGGGCATCGTCTTCTGCCTGCTCGGCGTGCTCGTGGTCGAGATGTTCGCGGGCATGCGCGGGATGGGCTACGTGATGAGCTCCCTCGCGAACGGGTTCAAGGCGCCCGAGCTGTTCGCGGCGACCGCGCTGGTCTCCGCGGCGTCGATCGCGATCGTCCTCGGCCTGGACTCCCTGAACGATCGTCTCTCACACTGGCGTTCCTGAGCGCGGTAGGCTTGGAGCATGAACACGACGACCGCGCCGTTCTCCGCCCGTGACGCCGCCGCTCTCCTGCGCAGTGCCGCCGCCACCATCGCCGCCGAGGTGCGCGGCCTGCCGGACGCGCTCGCGCGCTGGCATCCCGCCGACGGCGAGTGGTGCGTGAACGAGGTGCTCGGCCACCTCATCGAGGCCGAGCGGCGCGGCTTCGGCGGACGCATCACGATCATCCTGGCCAGCGACCGACCCGCGCTCGAACGCTGGGACCAGGCCGCGGTCGCGAAGGCGCGCAAGGACTGCGACGCGAGCGCCGAGGCGCTCGTGAACGAGCTGCTCCGGATGCGCGAGGACTACGCCGCGATGATCGCCGCGCTCCGGCCGGAGGACTTCGAGCGCGTGGGGCGACATCCGGTGGTCGGCGATCTCACCGTGCGCGACGTCGTACAGGAATGGGTCCATCACGACCGCAACCACCTGAAGCAGATGCTCTCGAACGTGCAGGCCTACGCGTGGCCGCACATGGGCAACGCCCAGAAGTTCTCCGGGATGTGATTGCCCGACGCACGCGACCGCCGACGCGCCTGCCGTGTATCGATCTTTGGACATTGCGATGAGTCAGGTGATGCGCCGATATCGTAGGGATGCAGGGTGGCCGATGGCGTGGAGGTGCGGGCGATGACCGCGAAGACGGTCTTGACCTACGCGGACTACGTGGCGCTTCCGGAGGACGGCAAGCGCTACCAGATTCTCGACGGTGAGCTGTTCGTGACGCCGGCCCCGTCGCTGTGGCACCAGATCATCGTGGGCAATCTCGTCTGGCATCTGGAGAATTACGTGCGGCCCCGCGCCTGTGGCAGAGTCCTCTCCGCACCGCTGGACGTGATCCTGGCGGATTCGTCGATTGCCCAGCCTGACGTGGTGTACGTCGACAACAGCCGGTCGTCGTTGATGTCGCGGCGAGGCATCGAGGGAGCCCCGACTCTTCTCGTCGAGGTCCTCTCGCCGTCGTCGTCGGTGGCGGATCGGCGCGTCAAGCTCGCGCTCTACGCGCGGTACGGCGTCCCCTTCTACTGGATCGTCGATCCCGAAACGCGGACGCTCGAGGCGTACGCTCGCGAGGAGCCCGACTACCGTCTGGCGATGCGCGCCAGCGGCGGTGATCCCTGCGGGCCGCCGCCGTTCCCGGACCTCGGACTGGTGGTCGACACGCTCTGGGCGTGATGCGGAGCGAGCGAACTTCGGCAGCCGGGAACCCGGGAAGCTGCGCTACTCCAGGGTCGCGTAGACCGCCGCGCGAGCGCCGGCAGATCGGGATCGCGCGCGCCCATGATCAGCACGGTGTCGCCCGGCCTCGCTTCCGCCGCCACCCACCGCACGACCGCCGCGTGGTCCTCCGCGTACCCCGCGCGGAGCGCCGGCGGGAGATCGGCCGCGAGGTCACGGCTCGACAGATCCTTCGCCACCGTCCCGCCCGCGTAGAAGATCTCCGCGTAGCAGAACCGGTCCGCGGGACGCAGGAGCTTCGGGAGCAGCTCACGCAGCTCCGGCCGGAGGAACCGCGCGGGACCGAAGCCGTGCGGCTGAAAGACCGCGACCACGCGGCCCGCGGTCTGCGCGGTCGTCACCGCGGCGCGGATCTTGTCGGCGTTGTGCGCGTAGTCGTCCACGACGCGGACACCCCGCGCGGTCGTGCCCACGATCTCGAATCGACGAGCCACGCCGGGAAACCGCGTGAGCGCGCGCGCGATCGTCGCGGGCGGCACGCCGAGCGCGTGCGCCACCACCGCCGCCGCCGCCGCGTTCTCGAGGTTGTGCGCGCCCGGCTGCGGAAGATCGAGCGGGATGCGCGCGCCGTCGACGGTCACGGCGCCGCGCGCACGGTCCGGCCCCGGGCTCTCGATCACAAGGCGCGCGTCGGCATCGGGGCTCGCGCCGAACGTCTTCGCGCCGACCTCGGCGCCGATCGCGCACGCCTCGGCGCTGGCCGCGTTGACGAAGAGCGCGCGGCACTGCCGGGCGAACGTCGAGAACTGCGCGCGCAGCGCATCCATCTCGGCGTGGTCGCGGCTGACGTTGAGGATCAGGCCGATACCGGGGCGATAGCCGACGAGCGTGCCGTCGGATTCGCACGCCTCGGCGACGACCGGGCCGCCGTGAGGCCCCGCCGCGAAGCAGCCGATCACACCTTCGCCGACCAGCGCGGCGCCGCCGAGCACCGTGGCGGGAATGCCGGCCTCCCGCAGGATCCAGCCGATCATCCCCGTGACCGTGCTCTTGCCGCTCGTGCCCGACACGGCCACGCCCGGCCCGCCGTCGTTGACCACTTCCGCGAGGAGCGCCGGGCGGGGGACGCGCTCGATCTCGAGCGCGCGCGCCGCACGCAGCTCCGGCGTTTCCGCCTCCACGGCCGTCGAGAAGACGAAGCGGTCGAGCCCCGCGGTGACCGCGGTGCCGTCCTGCGGCACGAGCCGGATGCCGAGCGACGTCAGCGTCGTCGCGAGGTCGCGCTGCTTGCCCTGGTCGAACGCGCGATCGGAACCCTGCACCTCGTGACCCCACGCGCGCATGAGGCGGGCGAGGGGACTCGTGCCCTGGCCGGCGATGCCGGAAAAGTGGTAGGCGGTCGTCCGTGCCCCGCGATGGTCGGCCATGAAGGCCAGCGTACCGTAGTACGCTGTCCAGACCCCAGAACCGCAAACGACCTTGGACAGGGGGCCTCACATGCGCGCCACGACCAGACTCCGCCGGATGCTCGCCGAACCAGGGATCATCGTCGCCCCCGGCGCGTACGACGGCTTCTCGGCCCGCCTCATCGAGGCGGCCGGCTTCAAGGCCGTGTACATGACCGGCGCCGGCACCGCCGCGTCCCACCTCGGCCAGCCCGATCTCGGCCTCACCACCCTCACCGAAATGGCCACTCACGCGAGCCACCTCGCGAGCTGCATCTCGCTCCCGCTCATCGCGGACGCGGACACGGGGTACGGCAACGCGCTCAACGTCGTGCGGACGGTGCGGGAGTACGAGAAGGCGGGCGTGGCCGGCCTCCACCTCGAGGACCAGGTGGCGCCGAAGAAGTGCGGACACATCGCGGGCAAGCAGATCGTCGACGCCAAGGAGTTCGCGGACAAGATCCGCGCCGCCGTCGAGTACCGGACGGATCCCGACCTCGTGATCATCGCGCGCACCGACGCCCGCGCGGTCAGCGGTCTCGACGACGCCATCGCGCGCGCCAACCTCTACCGCGAGGCGGGCGCCGACGTGATCTTCTTCGAGGCGCCGCAGAGCCGTGAGGAGATCGAGCGCGTCGCGCGCGAGGTGAAGGCGCCGCTGCTCGCCAACATGGTCCAGGGCGGCCGCACGCCCGCGCTGACGGCGGCGGAGCTCGAGCAGCTCGGCTTCAAGATCGTCATCTTCCCCGGCGTGTGCATGCGCGCGGCGGTCCCCGCCATCGAGGGCGCGCTCGAGCGGCTCAAGCAGAGCGGCACCGACTGGCCGAAGGACGGAGGCGCGGTCATGGGCCCCATGGACATCTTCCGGAAGGTCGGCTTCGACTGGTGGCACGACGTCGAGGAGAGGTTCACGCGCGGTTGAGCGACCCGGGCGAGATCGCTCTCGACCCCGAGGAGGCGCGCCGCCAGACGGCGCGCCGCAACCGCGAGCTCAACCTCGTCGTCTATCCCCGCACCCGCCTGCTCGGCAACGTCATGGTGGTCGTGGCGGTGGGCCTCCACAACGCCTACCTGCTGGAGTCCTTCTCGTGGCCGGCCCTGGGACGCTTCGCGGCCGGCATCCTGCTCTACTCGCTCCTGTCCTGGCTGGTCCTGGCCGTCCTGTACGAGAAGGTCCGCGCCGTGGACCTGGGCGTCGTGTTCATGGCCCTCGACGTCGTCGTGTGGACGGTCGCCATCTACGCGTCGGGCGCCGAGCGCAGCTGGCTCTTCTTCCTCATGCTCATCCGCGCCGCCGACCAGCGCTTCGCGAGCGTCCGGCGCCTCCTGCTGTTCGGCCACTTCTCGGTCGCCTCCTACGCGGTGATGCTCGGCTACGTGGCGCTGGTGGACGGCCGGCCGCTCACGTGGGGCCGGGCGCTCACGACGCTGTTCTTCCTGTGGGGCGCCAACGTCTACCTCGCGGTGACCGCGCGCACCGCGGAGCGGCTGCGCGCGCGCCTGGTCGACGCGATCCGCATGGCGCGGCAGGCGAACGCGCGTCACGAGGAGGCGCTGGCCTCGCTGCGCGAGAGCGAGGCCCGGTACCGGAACATCTTCGAGAACGCGGCGGAGCCGGTGGTGACGTTCGGCCGCGACGGCACCATCCTCAACGTGAACCGCGCCGCCGAGGAGCTGTTCATGTACACGCGCCAGGAGCTGGTGGGCCGGAGCTTCTCCATGCTCGTGACGCCGGAGGAGTTCGCGCGCGCCCGGGGCAACCTGCGCCGGATGATGACCGGCGAGGCGAGCCCCCAGCGGACGCTCGTGGAGATCATCTGCAAGGACCGCAGCATCGTGCTGGTGGAGCCGCGCACCCGCGTCATCCACGACACGCAGGGCCGGCCGGTCGGCGTCCAGGGCATCTACCGCGACATGACGGACCGCGTGAAAGCGGAGATGGCGCTGCGGGACGCCAAGGACGCCGCGGAGGCGGCCAGCCGCGCGAAGAGCCAGTTCCTCGCGAGCATGAGCCACGAGCTGCGCACGCCGCTCAACTCGGTGATCGGGTTCTCGAAGGTGCTCCTCAACCGGACGGACGGCGCGCTCACCGAGCCGCAGGCGCTCTACGTGCGGACGATCCACGACAACAGCACCCACCTCCTGCGGCTCATCGACGAGATCCTCGACATCGCGCGCATCGAGGCGGGCAAGGCGGAGCTGGTGCGGGACGACGTGCCCCTCGCGCCGTTGATCGACGAGTGCGTGCAGGCCTCACGTCCGCTGCTCGCCGACAAGCCGCTGGTCCTGGAGACGGAGGTCGCGCCCGGTCTGCGGCCGGTGTCGGCGGACCGCACGAAGCTGAAGCAGGTGCTCCTGAACCTGCTCGGGAACGCGATCAAGTTCACGGACGCCGGCCGCATCGTCGTCACCGCGCGCGAGGTGCCCGGCGCCGCGCAGGTCAGCGTCTCGGACACCGGCCGCGGCATTCCCGCCGCCGAGCTGACGCGGATCTTCGACCCCTTCCGCCAGGTCCCCGCGCCGGGCCCCACCACGACGGGCGTCGGCCTCGGCCTCGCGATCTGCAAGACCTTCGTCGAGCTGCACCAGGGGCGCATCTGGGCGGAGAGCGACGAGCTGCGCGGCTCCACCTTCCACTTCACGATCCCGCACGGCAACGGCGCCCCGTAGCGACGCGCGCGCGATCGTGGTGTATTTCCCCCCAACCGGTCGCGGGCAAGGGAGGAGCGGCGATGAGGCGAAGGCGCATGTGGACGTGGGGCGTCGCGATGCTCGTGGTGGCCGCGCTCGCGGGGCCCGCGCTGGCCCAGCCCGCCGGCACGCTCATCGTCGGGCTCGTCGCCGAGCCGGTGAACCTCGATCCGGCGCAGGTCACCGACCTGAACTCCAACCGCGTCGGCCGCCGCGTGGTGGAGACCCTGGTCACGTTCCCCGAGGAGAAGACCGAGGTCGTGCCCGGCCTCGCCGAATCGTGGACGATCTCGAAGGACGGCCTGCAGTACACGTTCAAGCTGCGCAAGGGCATCACCTTCCACGACGGCACCCCGTTCAACGCCGCCGCCGTGAAGTTCTCGATCGAGCGCCAGATCAATCCCGACCACCCCGCGAACAAGATCGGGAAGTATCCGTTCGCCAACTACTTCTTCGGCAACGTGAAGGCGGTCGAGGTGCTGAGCGACGACCGGGTGGCCTTCCTCCTGAAGGAGCCACGCGCGTCGTTCCTCGCGGTCCTCACCGCGGGCGCCGCCTCGATGGTGAGCCCGACGGCCGTGATGAAGGCGGGCCAGGACTATCCGAGCTCGCCGGTGGGCACGGGCCCGTTCAAGTTCGGGAGCTGGGACCGCGGGCAGCGCGTGGTGCTCGAGAAGAACCCGACGTACTGGAAGGGGCCGGTGAAGTACGACCGCGTGGTGTTCCGCCCCATCGTGGAAGACCAGGCGCGGCTCACCGAGCTGCTCACCGGGCAGCTCGACCTGATCGTCGGCGTGCCGGCGGACTTCGTGAGCCAGCTCGAGTCGAGCGCGAAGGTCTCGCTGCTCAAGCAGACCGGCGTGCACGTCTGGTACCTCGGCATCAACAACCAGAGGAAGCCGTTCGACGACCGCCGGGTGCGGCAGGCGCTGAACTACGCGGTCAACAAGGACGCGATCGTGAAGGACGTGCTGAAGGG
This sequence comes from uncultured Candidatus Rokubacteria bacterium, assembly GCA_963707305.1. Taxonomy (GTDB): domain Bacteria; phylum Methylomirabilota; class Methylomirabilia; order Rokubacteriales; family CSP1-6; genus VGLJ01. The sequence continues at coordinate 96,487 of CAVPPZ010000011.1, read as the reverse complement.
CACGGGGACGCCGTCGCGGGGCCCGGTGATGCCCAACACGTGGGGCGCGGAGCCGGGGCTCAGGGCGTACCCGCACGATCCCGCGAAGGCGAAGAAGCTGCTCGCCGAGGCCGGCTATCCGAACGGGTTCTCGACCACGCTGTGGGTGCCCGAGTCCGGCTCGGGCATGCAGGCGCCCGTGGCGATGTCGACGGTGATCCAGTCGAACCTGAAGGCCGTCGGCGTGAACGTGACCATGCAGACCATGGAGTGGGGCGCCTACCTCGCGAAGCTCAGGAGCAAGGAGCAGGAGCTGTTCGCGCTCTCGTGGATGGCGGGGATGGAAGATCCCGACATGGTGATGTACCCGCTCCTGCACAGCTCGCAGTGGACGCCGAACGGTCCGAACCGCGCGCTCTACAAGAACGACCAGTTCGACAAGCTGCTGACCGAGGCGCGGCACACGACCGATCAGGCGAAGCGGGCGACGCTCTACCGGCAGGCGCAGAAGATCCTGATCGAGGACGCGCCGTGGATCTTCGTCGACCATGAAGTGCAGATCGCCGCGATGTCGAAGCGCGTGCAGGGCTTCAAGCTCCACCCGAGCTTCGACCTGCGCGTCGAGACGATCGCGCTGAAGTGAGCCGCTTCCTCGTCCGCCGGCTCCTGCTGCTGGTGCCGGTGCTGATGGGGGTGTCGGTGATCGTGTTCCTCGTGCTCCACCTCGCCCCCGGCGACCCGGCGGAGATCATGCTGGGCTCGCAGGCGACGCAGGCGGACCGGATGCGGCTGCGCGCCGAGCTCGGCCTCGACGATCCGCTGCACGTGCAGTACGCGCGCTGGCTCGGGCACGTCGCGCAGGGCGATCTCGGCCGCTCGCTGTGGATGCGGCGCCCGGTGCTGGGCGAGGTGCTCGTCCGGCTCCAGGCCACGCTGATCCTCACGGGCACCGCGCTGGTGCTCTCGTCCATCGGCGGCGTCGCGCTCGGCATCCTCTCCGCCACGCGGCCCAACTCGCTGCTCGATCGCGCGAGCGCCGTCGCGTCGCTGTTCGGCGCGAGCATGCCGGTGTTCTGGCTCGGCATCGTGCTGATGGTGATCTTCTCGCTCACGCTCGGCTGGCTGCCGGCCTCGGGGATGTACGCGCCGTACGGGGGCGGGGATCTCGGGGACCTCCTGCGCCACCTCGTCCTCCCCGCGCTGACGCTCGCCGCGGCCTCGGTCACCATCGTCGCGCGTCTCACGCGCTCGGCCATGCTCGAGGTGCTCGGCCAGGACTACATCCGCACCGCGCGGGCGAAGGGGCTCGTCGAGCGCCGCGTGGTGGTCCGGCACGCGCTGAAGAACGCGCTGGTCCCGATCGTGACCGTGATCGGCGTGCAGGCCGGCTACCTGCTCGGCGGCGCGGTGCTCACCGAGACCGTCTTCGCGTGGCCGGGCGTGGGCACGCTCATGGTGCAGGGCATCCTCGCGCGCGACATCCCGCTGGTGCAGGGCTGCGTGCTCGTGGTCGCGCTCACCTTCGTCCTCGTCAACCTGTCGGTCGACCTGCTGTACGTGTGGCTCGACCCGCGGATCCGGGTTGACTGACGTGCCGCGCGCCGCACGCTCTCGCGCAACCTGCTCGCGAGCGCGGCGCTGATCGTCGCTCGTCCTCACGCTCCTGGTCGCGCTCGCGGCGCCGTGGCTGCCGCTCGCGGACCCCGACGCCGTCGACACGCCGGCGCGCCTGCGACCGCCGCTGACGCCGGGCTCGCCGCTCGGCACCGACGAGTTCGGGCGCGACCTGCTGAGCCGCCTCGTCTGGGGCGCGCGCGTGTCGCTGCTGGCGGGCGTCGGGACGGCGGGGCTCGCGATGCTGGTGGGCGTGGCCTTCGGCATCCTCGGCGGCTACTACACGGGCTGGCTCGAGACGATCGTGATGCGGCTCATCGACATCCTCATGGCGTTCCCGTACATCCTGCTCGCGATCGCGATCGTCGCGGGGCTCGGCCCGGGCCTGCGGAACGCCATGATCGCCATCGCGATCGTCGGCGTCCCGCTCTACACGCGGCTCGTCCGCAGCGTGGTGCTCTCGGTGCGGGAGCGCGAGTTCGTGGAGGCGGCGCGCGCGCTCGGCAGCCCCGACCTCGTGATCCTCGGGCGCCACGTCGTCCCGCATCTCCTCTCGCCGGTGATCGTGGCGTTCAGCCTCGACGTCGGCGCGAAGATCCTCGCCACCGCCGGGCTCAGCTTCCTCGGGCTCGGCACCCAGCCGCCCGCGGCGGACTGGGGCAGCATGCTCGCGACCGGCCGGCAGTTCGTGATCCTCCGGCCGCACGTGGTGCTGCTGCCCGGACTGGCGATCTTCGTGATGGTCCTCGCGCTCAACCTCGTCGGCGACGCCGTGCGCGACGCGCTGGACCCGAGGACGAGCGGGGCCTGAGCCGGCACCGGACCGCTTTCGACCGGGTGCGGAGCATTTCGGGTCGGGACCAGGTGGCACGTGCGCTCAAAGCCTTGGAATTCCACGGCTCCTGGTTTGGAACGCCGCTTGCGACCAGGGAGGCCGCGTCTCGAATTCGAAGGAGGATCGACATGGCCGCCCCGCTCCCGTCGCCGAGTCAGACCGCCGAAGCGATCGTTCCCGTCAAGGTCCCGAAGCGTTCCGCTCCCCGGTCTCCCAAGCCGGAGCCCGCGCCGGCGACGGTCCGAATGACCATGTACTTCTCGCCCGAGGGCATCCTCCACCACGCGCGCTGCCAGAGCCGGCTCCACTTCCGCGGTGTGCGTGCCGCGCTCGAGGCCGACTTCTTCTGCCTCTCCTGCCACGAGCACGTCACGGTGCCCAAGTACGCCGTGTCGCAGATCCCGGTCGAGTCCACGCCGGAGCGCAAGAACGTCGTGCGCCGGGGCGCCGTGGCGTCGGCGGCGGTGCGGACGAGTCCACCGCGGAGCGGCTTCGTCGCGGAGCGGGGCTGGGGGGCGCCCTGAGCCCCAATCAATCCGGAACTTCTCGGCGGACCGGATGACCCACTCGAGGTCATCCGGATGCTCCTCGTACGGCAACCCTGGCAGGACCTCGGCGGACGGCGTCACGCCGATCGGGCCGAAGACGCCGGTGAGGACGTCGTGGTCGAGACGCACGGCCCAGATCTCGTTCGTCGCCGTGTGCCGCCAGACCTGATGCACCGTCACGATGGCCATCGTGATGTCCCCCTTTTGGTGGTCGTCATCCACGGGGTGCAAGCGATGTGCCGTGGAGCACACGCGATGGATCGCGGGCTTGCGTGGCCGGCCGCCCGCGCCCGCAGAATTTTTTTCTGAAATCTGACGTCGTGACGTTCGTACCTTGTCGCGCGCCACCCTATCGTCTAGGATGCAGCCCGCCGACGGAGGGGTTGGCCCCATGCGCATCCTGTATCAGCTGACGAGTCCGATGGAGAAGACCGTCCTGGGCGCCGACGAGGTGAGCCGCCGCCGCGACTTCCTTCGCCAGCGCGCGGCGCTCGGCGTCGACGTGGAGGTGCGAAGCCTCTGCGACGGGCCCGCGTCGATCGAGTCCGCGTGGGAGGCTTCGCTCGTCGTCCCCGCGCTGTGCGAGGCGGTCGTGCGCGCGCAAGCGGAAGGGATGAACGCCGTCATCGTCGGCTGCTTCTCCGACCCCGGGCTCGACGCCCTGCGCGAGCTGACGTCGGTACCCATCCTGGGGCCGGGTGCCGCCGCCCTTCACCTCGCGGCGCAGCTCGGCACGCGCTTCACGATCCTCTCGCCGCTCGACGCTGCCCGGGGCCGCGGGCACGAGCGCATGCGCGGGCTCGCGCTCGACGGCATGCTGGCGTCGGTGCGCGCCGTCAACATGCCGGTGCTGGACGTCGCGCGCTCGCGCGACACGGTGCTCGACAAGCTGGAAGAGGCCGGGCGCGCCGCGATCCGCGACGACGGCGCCGACGTCATCGTGCTGGGCTGCATGAGCATGGGGTTCCTCGGGATCACCGAGGATCTCCAGAAGCGCCTCGAGGTGCCCGTGGTGAATCCGGTCACGACGGCGCTGAAGACCGCCGAGGCCGTGGTCGCGATGGGCCTCAGCCACAGCAAGGCCGCGTACCCGATGCCGCGCAAGCTCGTTCTAGGGAGGCAGCAGCCCCAGGAAGTGCGTGAGGTCGAGCGCATCGTCGAGCGCCCGGTGGCGCCGGAGGTTCGGCGGGAGATTCGCGAGCTGCCGTAGCTCGTCGCGGCTGATCGGACGCGGGTGTTGCCTGAGCTCGGTCATCACGTCGCACACGTCGATGTGGCGGCGGCCGGCAAGCGGGTCCGCCACCCCGAGCGCCGCCGCGTTCCGCGCCAGGACCTTCCGGTCGAGCGCACCCCATCCGCACGTCGCGAGCCCCGCCCTCCCGGGCGCCCGCACCCAGCGATCGAGCGCCTCCAGCACCGCGGGCAGCTCGTCGGCCACGTCGATCTCGCCCTGGGAGATGTGCAGGAGGTTCACGCAGTAGTCCGAGAGGATGGGGTTCACCGTGGGGCGGACGAGCACGTCGAACGTCTCGGTCGTGGTCCGGGTCGCGACGTCGTAGACCGCGAGCCCGATCTCGATGACCTCGGCGGGGCGCGCGGGATCCGCCCAGTCGGTGCGGAGGCTGTCCTCCCAGCACGTGAACTCGAGATCGATCAGGAGCGCGCCGCCCGCGGCACGAAGTTCCGCGAGCGCGCGCTCGACGTGGCCTCCGCCGACGGACACGACGCTACCGTAGAGGGCGCGGCACCGCCCGTCAAGGCAAGAGACTCGTGACCGCGACGCGCGCGTGGGGAGCGGCGAGCGGCGTGACGCTGTCCGGCGGGCGCACGAGGAGCACCGACGCATAACGCCACCCGTAGGGCGCCCCCTCCGACGGCACGGGCTCGCGGTACACCTCCAGCACGCGGTCGACGAGGTTCACGATCCAGTAGTCCGGGATGGTCGCGCGCGCGTAGAGCGCGGCCTTGAGCGTCCGGTCGTCGCCGAGGGAGGTGTCCGCGACCTCCACGAGGAGGACCGGGTGCGAGGGGTGTGCCTCGCGATAGCTCCGCGCGTCGCCCGGCACGACCGAGACGTCCGGCTCGGGCTCGGACGCGTCGTCGAGCGCGATCGGCAGCTGCGCCTCGACGAGCCAGCTCGCCCCGAACGCCGCGCGCAACGCGACGAGCGCGAGACGCACCGCCGTCGCGTGCGGCGTGGCCTGGGGCTCGCGGACGACGAGCATGCCGTCCAGCAGCTCGAGGCGCTCGCCCGGCTTGAAGACGCCGAGCTCGGTGAGTCGTTCGTACTCCACGCGCTTGAATCGCCGGATCGTGATGGTGGGCTCTTCGGGTGACGACATGCGTGCCACGGTAGGGACGCGTCGGCGAACCGTCAATGTCCAATCTTTCATACACACGCCGTCGCGGAGCGCACGGCCGCGAGGGATGCCGCTACGACTCGGCGGGAGGACCCGCGAGCTGTGAGTGGCGCACCTGCGCCTGCACGTCGCGGACGACGCCGCGCTCCAGCTCCACCTCGACCTCGTGGTGCTCCACGTCCCACGCCCCGACCGTCGTCACCCAGCCGAAGCGACGCGCGCCGCGCGGCACCACGCGCTGGCCGCGAAAGATCAGCGTGCGGCGGTCGGGCGAGCCGAACTGCTCGAACTCCTCCGGCGCGCCGCCCACGATCGCCAGGAGCTCATCGCGGGTCGTCTGGCCGGGCACGATCCGCGCGAGCTGCTCACGGGCCACCACGACGCCGGTGTCGCGGTGCACCGGCGCCGACCGGGCGCCGATGAGGATCCGCGCGACGTACAGGCGGCCGAGCCGCCGGACGACGACTTCGATCAACGGGCGGGCGGCGTTGCCGAGCACGAAGAAGAGGATCGGGATGAGGATGGGCGCCCAGGACTGGAGCCCGGAGAAGTAGCCGAACTGCGCGGTGAGGGTCTGGGGGACGATGCCTTCCGACGTGTCGAGGAAGCGGGAGATCACCTCCGTGCGCTCGAGCGATTCGTGGCGCCGGCGCATGGCGCTCGCGGGCGCCATCTCGTCGATCTTCAGACGGTCCGCGTCCGTGAACAGGATGGCGAGCTGCGACGGGTCTTCCGCGAGCCGCAGCACGCGGTCGCGGTGCTCGAAGTAGAGCGGGAACAGGGCGCGCGAGCGCACGTCGTTGAACGCGAGCTCGAAGCGATGGCGACGGCCCCAGAACGTCGTCTCCACCCACGTGGCGGGCTTGGGCTTCAGATGTCCGCGCGCCCGGAAGCGCAGGTTCATCAGCCACGCGCGATTCGTCATCTTCGGATGCCACGGCACCCGGAGGTACGAGGCCGCCGTGGTGATGCCGAGCGCGCCGCCCTGCCGCACGAACGTCACGAACGCGGCGCCGCCGGGGATGAGCTCCGCCGGCGCGGCGGTCTCCAGCTCGTAGGCGGAGCGCGAGAACAGCGTGACCCGCCCGTCCTCGATGACGGTGAAGCCGCGCGCCTCGACGAAGCCATTGACGTCCGGATCCGGCTTGCCGGCGGCGGGATCCGGCATGATCTCCCCCGGCCAGAGGACGTGGATCGTCTGCTCGAACTCCACCGCGCTCCGGTCGAGCGGGACGTTGAGGCTCCACAGCACGTCGATGGTGACGACGTCGAGCGCCGGGGTGACGGTGGCGGTGACGAAGAGCGGACCGACGCTGAGCTCGGGGTTGGGGCGGGAGCCAAGGAAGAGCTGCGCGTGCGCCGCCCCCGCCGCGCCGACGACCAGCAGCGCCGCGAGCGCGCTCGCAGCAACAATTGACCGCCATGGGCGGTCACGGTTCATGGCGCGCGTCCCTGAGGCCTAGACGCGGACCGGCGTGAACTCGGTCGTGTAGTGCTCGTCGAGGGGCAGCCGCTTGCTGAGGACCTTCTCGTCGAGCAGCGTGTCCTGCATCGTCTTGAAGGCGTCCACGCTGAAGCGGCCGTCCTCGGAGAGGAGGGCACCGCTGACCTTCGTGTGGGTGAACACGACCTCGTCGGCGGTCCACCCCATGCGCTTGCCGATGAGCTCCGCGTGCTCGCGCGGGTTGGCCTTCATGACCTTGATCGCCTGGAAGATCCCGCGCTGCGCCTTGCGGATGGTGTCCGCGTGCTTCTTGATCGACTCCTCGGTGACGTACTGGTTGAGGCTGATCCACTTCGGCGTCACCTTGTCGAGCTGCATCAGGATCTTCGATTTCTTCTGCTGCTCGAACACCGCGCCGCCGTCGCCCCAGACGAAGCCGGCCGTCTCCTTGCGGCTGAGCGCGGCGAGCTGCGCGTCGAGCCCGCCGAGCGGGACGACCTGCACGTCCTTGTCGGGATTCCAGCCCTGCTGCTTGGCCACCAGCCGCGCGAAGAGCCACGTGGTGGCGCCGGGTGCCGTCACGCCGATCGACTTGCCCTTGAGGTCCGCCACGGAGTTGATGTCGAGCGCGACGTTGAGCGTGAAGTAGTTGCCGTCGGCGTGCGAGGCGATCATCTTGATCGGCGCGCCGCGCTCGCGGAACACGAGCACGTCGGTGGCGCCGCTGATGCCGAGGAGCACGTCGCCGCTGAGGACGCCCTTGGACAGATCGGGGCCGCCGCGGAACGGCACGAACTCGACGCTGAGGCCCTGCGCCTTGAAGAAGCCCCGCTCGATGCCGACGATGACCGGACCCGCGAGGCCGTAGTCGCCGAGCACCGCGGTGCCGATCCTGATCGACGTCTGGGCGACGGCCAGCGCCGGTGCCCAGGATCCCGCCGCGACCGCCGCGGACGTCAGCAGGAACTGTCGACGCGTCACTCGGGCCATGCACGGCCTCCTCGCTTGACAGGGTGGCGAGCGCGAGTGATGGTACAACTCCGTGATTGCGAATGCCAATCGGACGCTCGGCGCATGAGCGACGCTCCCGTCACCTTCCGGGTCGACGATGGCGTGGCGTGGGTCACGCTGAACCGTCCCGCCGTCCTCAACGCCCTCGACACGCCGCTCGCCGCCGCCCTCGCTGACGCCGCGCATCGCGCGGCCGCCGATCCGAGCGTGGTCGCGGTCGTCGTGCGCGGCGCCGGCCGCGCGTTCTGCTCGGGGATCGATCGCACGGCCATGGCCGACGGGACGCTCGGGCCGGAATTCCATCGCCACTGGATCCGCGCGTTGAACCTCTTCGAGGACATGCCGAAGGTCTCCCTCGCGGTGCTGCACGGCTACGCGATCGGCGGAGGCCTCCAGCTCGGGCTCGCGTGCGATCTCCGCCTCGCCGCCGACAGCGCGATCCTCGGGCTCGGCGCCACCGAGCACGGCATCATCGCCGACAGCGCGGTGCTACGCCTCGCGCGCACGATCGGGCTCGGGCGCGCGAAGGAGCTCGCGCTGCTGAACGATCACGTCACCCCCGCCGCGGCGGCGGCGATGGGGCTCGTCAACTGGGTGTGCGCGGACTCCGAGATCGACGCGCGCATCGCCCGTGTCGTGCTGCGGGTGAAGGAGATGGCCCCGACGGCCACCGCGCACACGAAGCGATGGCTCCACGAGTCGTTCCATCGCGATCCGCGCTCCGCGGTCGACGACCTCCTGCGCTCGCAGGAAGCGTGCTGGGCGAGCGGCGAGGCGGACGAGGCCAATCGCGCGTGGGACGAACGCCGGCCGGCGCGCTTCTACCCGCCCGCGCCGCGACCGTGACCAGCGACGTCATCCTCGAGACGTCCGGGCTCACGAAGGAGTTCCGCGGCTTCGTCGCGGTGAAGGACGTGAGCCTCACGGTGCGGCGCGGGACGATCCACGCGCTGATCGGGCCCAACGGCGCCGGCAAGACGACGTGCTTCAACCTGCTCACGAAGTTCCTGACCCCGTCGCGCGGGCGGATCATCTACAACGGCCGGGAGATCACGCACCTGCGTCCCGCCGACGTCGCGCGCCTCGGCGTGGCGCGGTCGTTTCAGATCTCCGCCGTGTTCCCGCATCTGAGCGTGCTCGAGAACGTCCGGATCGCCCTGCAGCGGCAGCGCGGCTCGTCGTTCGACTTCTGGCGCTCGGAGAAGGCGCTGGACGCGTTCCACGATCGCGCGCTGGCGCTCATCGACGCCGTCGGCCTCGGCGGGTTCGCCGCGATGCCCGCGGTCGAGCTCCCGTACGGCCGGAAGCGCGCGCTCGAGATCGCGACCACGCTCGCCCTCGATCCCGAGATGATGCTGCTCGACGAGCCGACGGCCGGGATGGCGCACGAGGACGTGGACCGTATCGCCGCCCTCATCAAGCAGGTCGCGGTGAACCGGACCGTGCTCATGGTGGAGCACAACCTCGGCGTGGTCGAGCACCTCTGCTCGACGATCACGGTGCTGGCGCGGGGCGAGGTGCTGGCGGAGGGCGACTACGCGACGGTCTCGCGGCATCCCCAGGTGATCGAGGCGTACATGGGCGCCGGTCATGCCTGGGTACTCGAGCGGAGCGAGCCGCTGAGAGCGGGCGTGGCGAAGCCCGGAGCCGCTCTCCTGGTAGTCCGCGACTTGCACGCGTGGTACGGCGAGTCCCACATCCTGCACGGCGTGGACTTCGAGGTGCGGCCCGGCGAGACGGTGACGCTGCTCGGCCGCAACGGCGCCGGCAAGACGACCACGCTGAAGGCGATCATGGGCATCGTCGCGCGGCGGCGCGGCTCCGTGCGCTACGACGGCACCGAGACGATCGGTCTGCCGTCGAACCGGATCGCGCGGCTTGGCCTCGCGTTCTGCCCCGAGGAGCGCGGGATCTTCGCGAGCCTCACCGTCGAGGAGAACCTGTTGCTGCCGCCGGCGGTGCGCCCGGGCGGCATGGGCGTCGAGGCGATCTTCGGGTTGTTTCCCAACCTCGCCGAGCGCCTGAAGAGCCAGGGCACCAAGCTCTCCGGCGGCGAGCAGCAGATGCTCGCGATCGGGCGCATTCTCCGCACCGGCGCCCGCCTGCTCCTGCTCGACGAGCCGACCGAGGGACTGGCCCCCGTCATCGTCCAGCAGATCGGCGCCACGCTGCGCCGTCTCAAGGCCGAGGGGTTCACCGTCCTGCTCGTCGAGCAGAACTTCCGGTTCGCGGCCACCGTGGCCGACCGGCACTACGTCATGGAACGGGGCAAGGTCGTCGACCGGATCGACAACGATCAGCTCGACGCATCGATGGGAAAGTTGCACGACTATCTCGGTGTCTAGGAAGGAGCGCTTCATGGTGACGATGCTTCGCGTGCTCACGCTCGCCGCGACGGCCCTGGCCGTCGTCGCCGGGCCCGCCGTCGCGCAGATCTCGGACGGCGTCGTCAAGATCGGCGTGCTCAACGACCAGTCGAGTCTCTACGCGGACCTCGCGGGACAGGGCTCCGTGGTCGCGGCGCGCATGGCCGTGGAGGACTACGGCGCGGACAAGAAGGGGCTGAAGGTCGAGATCATCTTCGCCGACCACCAGAACAAGCCGGACGTCGGCTCGCAGATCGCGCGCCAGTGGTACGACGCGGACAAGGTCGACGTCATCGTCGACGTCCCGAATTCCGGCGTCGCGCTCGCCGTGAACCAGATCACGCGCGACAAGAAGAAGGCGTTCCTCGTCTCGTCGGCGGCGAGCTCGGACCTCACCGGCAAGGCGTGCTCGCCGAACACGATCCACTGGACCTACGACACGTGGGCGCTCGCCAACGGCACCGGCAACGCGCTCGTGAAGGGCGGCGCCGACACGTGGTTCTTCATCACCGCGGACTATGCGTTCGGGCACGCGCTCGAGCGCGACGTCGAGGCCGTGGTGCTCAAGGGCGGAGGCAAGGTGCTCGGCAAGGTGCGCCACCCGCTCAACACGCAGGACTTCTCCTCGTTCCTGCTGCAGGCGCAGGCGTCGAAGGCCAAGATCGTCGGGCTCGCGAACGCCGGCGGCGACACGACGAACGCGATCAAGCAGGGCGCCGAGTTCGGCATCGTGCAGGGCGGCCAGAACTTCGCCGGGCTGCTCGTCTTCCTCACCGACGTGCACGCGCTCGGCCTCGAGAAGGCCCAGGGCCTCATCTTCACCGAGACGTTCTACTGGGACATGAACGACCAGACGCGCGCGTTCGCCAAGCGCTTCGCCGAGCGGAACCGCGGCATCCACCCGACGATGATCCACGCCGGCGTGTACGCCGCGGTCCTGCACTACCTGAAGGCCGTCGAGGCGCTGAAGTCGGACGACGGCTCGAAGGTGATCGAGAAGATGAAGGCCACGCCCACCGACGACCCGCTGTTCGGCAAGGGCACGATCCGCGTGGACGGTCGCAAGATCCATCCGGCGTACCTGTTCGAGGTCAAGAAGCCGGCCGAGTCGAAGAAGCCGTGGGACTACTACAAGGTCCGCGCGACGATTCCGGCCGAGCAGGCGTTCCGCCCGCTCGACCAGGGCGGCTGCGAGCTGGTGAAGAAGTAGCGCCGGGAACGACCGCGAGCCCGTGACGATCTTCGGCGTCCCGACGCAGGCGTTGTTCGGTCAGCTTCTCCTGGGGCTGATCAACGGCGCCTTCTACGCGATGCTGAGCCTCGGGCTCTCGGTCATTTTCGGCCTGCTGAACATCATCAACTTCGCCCACGGCGCGCTCTACATGATGGGCGCGTTCGTGGCGTACTTCCTCCTGCAGTGGCTCGGCCTCGGCTACTGGTGGGCGCTGCTCTTGCGCCCCTCGTGGTCGGGCTCGTCGGCATCGTGCTGGAGCGCGCGATGCTGCAGCGTCTCTACCGGCTCGATCACCTCTACGGGCTCTTGCTGACGTTCGGGCTCGCGCTGATGATCCAGGGCCTGTTCCGCAACCAGTACGGCTCGTCGGGGTTGCCCTACGGCATCCCGTCGCAGCTCACCGGCGGGCACAACCTCGGCTTCATGTTCCTGCCGAACTACCGCGCGTGGGTCGTGGTGTTCTCGCTCGTGATCTGCCTCGCCACCTGGTACGTGATCGAGCGCACGCGACTCGGCGCCTACCTGCGCGCGGCCACCGAGAACCCGTCCCTCGTGCAGGCGTTCGGGATCAACGTGCCGCGGATGATCACGCTCACGTACGGCTTCGGAGTGGGCCTCGCCGGGCTGGCCGGTGTGCTCGCCGCGCCGATGTACCAGGTGAACCCGCTGATGGGCGCCGACCTCATCATCGTGGTGTTCGCCGTCGTCGTGATCGGCGGCCTCGGCTCGATCATGGGCTCGATCGTCACCGGCTACGCGCTCGGCGTCGTCGAGGGCTTCACGAAGGTCTTCTACCCCGAGGCCTCGAACACCGTGATCTTCGTGATCATGGCCCTGGTGCTGCTCGTGCGGCCGACCGGATTGTTCGGCCGGGGCCAATGAGCGGGTCCGGAGGCGCGTCCGCGCCCGCGGCGGACTACGCCGGCGCGGCGTCGACCGGCACCAGCGTGCGTCACCAGGTCGTGGCGTTCGTGGTGATGGTCGCGTTCTTCGCGGTGGCGCCATACTTCATCTACCCCGTGTTCCTCGATGAAGGCCCTCTGCTTCGGGCTCTTCGCGTGCGCCTTCAACCTCCTCATCGGCTACGTCGGGCTCCTGTCGTTCGGGCACGCCGCGTTCCTGGGCGCCGCCGGCTACGGCGCCGCCCACGCGGCGAAGGTGTGGGGCGTCGGGCCGGAGGTCGCGATCCTCTTCGGGACCGCGGTCGCCGCCGCGCTCGGCGTCGTCATCGGGAGCCTCGCCATCCGGAGCCGCGGCATCTACTTCGCGAACATCACGCTCGCGTTCGCCCAGATGGTGTTCTTCTTCTCGCTCCAGGCGAAGTTCACGGGCGGCGAGGACGGCATCCAGTCGGTGCCGCGTGGGCGTCTGTTCGGCGTGGTCGATCTCACGCAGACCATGCCCATGTACTGGGTCGTGCTCGGAATCTTCCTCCTCGGCTTCCTCATCGTCTATCGCGCGATCCACTCGCCCTTCGGCCAGGTGCTCAAGGCGATCCGCGAGAACGAGCCGCGCGCCGTCTCGCTCGGCTATCGTCCGGAGCAGTACAAGCTGATCGCGTTCGTGCTCTCGGCGGCGCTCTCCGGCCTCGCGGGCGGCACGAAGGCCATCGTGTTCCAGCTCGCGTCGCTGACCGACGTGCACTGGACGATGTCGGGCGAGGTCGTCCTCATGAACCTGCTCGGCGGGATGGGCACCGTCTTCGGGCCCGTGGTGGGCGCGTTCATCATCATCATGCTGGAGAACGTCCTCGCCCAGCTCGGCGACTGGCTCACGATGGTGCAGGGCGCGATCTTCGTGGTCTGCGTGCTGATCTTCCGCCGCGGCGTGGTGGGCGAGATCGGCCGCCTGCTCAAGAAGCCGCTCTAGCGTTCGGCACACACGGTACGGAGGGCGCCATGGACCGCTTCTTCGGCTTCGAGGAGCACCGGACCAGCGTCGGCGTCGAGGTGCGCGCCGGGATCACCACCTTCATGGTGATGGCCTACATCATCTTCGTGAACCCGATCGTCCTCGGGTACGTCGGGGTGCCCGGGCTCGAGGGCAAGGGCCTGCCCTTCGCGGCGACCCTCACGGTGACGTGCCTCACGGCCGGCGTGCTCTCGATCGTGATGGGGCTCACGACGAACTATCCGCTCGCGCTGGCGCCGGGGATGGGCCTGAACGCCGTGGTCGCGTTCGAGCTGGTCGCCGGGCGCGGGCTCACGTGGCCGCAGGCGATGACCGTCGTGTTCCTCGAGGGCGTGGTCATCACCCTCCTCGTGATCACGAAGCTTCCGCCAGGCGATGATGGACGCGGTGCCGCTCGGGCTGAAGCGCGCGATCAGCGTGGGCATCGGCCTCTTCATCGCGTTCATCGGCTTCGTCACCGGCGGCTTCGTGGTCAAGCCGGCGGCGGGCCCGCTGCCGGTCGGCCTCGGCTCGCCTGCGCGGCCTGCCGATGCTCGTCTTCCTCATCGGCTTCGTGCTGACCGCGTGGCTGGTGGCGCGCCGCGTGCGCGGCGCGCCTGCTCGCTCGGCATCGCGCTGACGACGCTGATCGCGATCGTCCTCAACGGCGCTCTTCGCCGGCTGGAAGGGCTTCGCCACGCCCGGCGCGGCGCTGATCCCGAGCGCGCTCGTGCAGGCGCCGGACTTCTCGACCTTCGGGCGCCTCGACTTCGGCGTGATCGCGAAGCTGGGCGTGCTCGCGGCCTGCCTCGTGATCTTCTCGCTCATGCTGAGCGACTTCTTCGACACGATGGGCACGATCATCGGCGTCGGCACCAAGGGCGGCTTCCTCGACGCGCGCGGGCGCCATGCCGCGCGTGAACCGCGTGCTCCTGGTCGACTCGCTGGCCGCCGTGGCGGGCGGGGTCGCGAACAGCGAGCAGCAACACCACCTACATCGAGAGCGCGGCCGGCGTGTCGGAGGGCGGCCGCACCGGGCTCGTGACGGTGGTCGTCGGCGTCCTGTTCCTCCTCGCGATGTTCTTCGCGCCGCTGGCCGCGTGATCCCGGCCCAGGCGACGGCGCCGGCGCTGATCCTCGTCGGCTTCTACATGATGACGCGTGGTGCGCGAGATCGCGTGGGACGACGACGACGAGGCGATGCCCGGCGTTCGTGACGATGCTGGTCATGCCGTTCACCTGGTCGATCACGAACGGCATCGGCGCCGGGTTCGTGACCTACGTGGCGATCAGGCTCTTCACCGGTCGCGGCGGATCGGTGCACCGGATGCTCTGCGCTCGCCGCCGTCGCCTTCGTCGTCTACTTCGCCCTGCCGCTCCATCGAGGGCAGCGCTCCGCTAAGTCCCTGTCGTTGCGCACCAATCCTTGACACCCCCCGGGTGTCCTGGCTACACTCCCGCCACTTTTCTCGCCGGCCCCCCCGGACCCGGCAGTCAACTCCTGGTGCATCGCGGAGGCGATTTGGACGGACAGGCGGAGCGTGCGCACGCAAGCGCAGGGACGGGGATGGTCGGGCTCGACGCCGACACCTTCCCGAAGCTCGTCCGTGCCAACGCCCAGACGCTGCCGGCAAGACGGCCATCCGCGAGAAGGACCTCGGCATCTGGCAGTCCTACACCTGGCGCGACTACTTGGAGCGGTCCCGCCTGATCGCGCTCGGGCTGGCCTCGCTGGGGTTCGCCCGCGGGCGACAAGACCGCCATCGTCGGAGACAACCGGCCCGAGCTCTACTGGGCCGTGCTGCGCCACCCAGGCCCTCGGCGGCGTGCCGGTGCCGCTCTACCAGGACTCGATCGAGAAGGAGCTGGCCTACATCGTCGACCACGCCGAGGCGCGCTTCGCGGTGGTCGAGGACCAGGAGCAGGTCGACAAGCTCCTGCACGTCCGCGCGCAGTGCCCGCGCCTGGAGTTCATCGTCTACGACGACGCGCGCGGGCTGCGCGGCTACTCGCGAGCCGAGCCTGCTGAGCCTCGAGCCGAGCTGCAGGAGCGCGGGCGCAAGTTCGAGCTCGGCCACCCGGGCTACTTCGAGGACGAGGTGGCGCCAAGAGCCGGGGGACGACACCGCGATCATCTGCTACACCTCGGGGACCACCGGCGCGCCCAAGGGCGCGATGCTCTCGCACCGGAACCTCATCGCTACCGCGCGCAACGCCGCGGCGACGCGAGGGCCTCCGGGGCGACGAGGAGATCCTGTCCTACCTGCCGATGGCGTGGGTCGGCGACCACGTGCTTCTCGTACGCGCAGTCGATCGTCACCGGCTTCGCGATCAACTGTCCGGAGAGCGCCGCCACCGTCCTGCACGACCTGAAGGAGATCGGGCCGACCTACTTCTTCGCGCCGCCGCGGATCTGGGAGAGCCTCCTCACCAGCGTGCTGATGCGCATCGAGGACTGCGCGTGGCCGAAGCGCACGGCTGGTGCGCTTCTTCCTCGCCCTGGCCCAGGACCTCGAGCGGCGACGGCTCGCCGGCGGCAGCCCGTGCCGCTGCTGCCGCGCCTCCTCTCTCCGCTCGGCCGGGTGCTCGTCTACGGTCCGCTGCGCGACAACCTCGGGATGCGGCGCGTGCGCCGCGCCTACACGGCGGGCGAGGCGATCGGGCCCGAGATCTTCGTCTTCTTCCGCGCGCTCGGGATCAACGTCAAGCAGCTCTACGGGATGACCGAGGCCAGCGTGTTCGTGACCATCCAGCGCGACGGCGACGTGCGGCTCGACACGGTGGGCACCGCCGATCCCGGGCGTCGAGATCAAGATCTCCGAGACGGGCGAGGTGCTGTTCCGGAGCCCCGGCGTCTTCCAGGGCTACTACAAGAACCCGGAGGCGACCCGGCGAGACGGTGCGAGGACGGCTGGCTCCACTCCGGCGACGCCGGGCTTCCTCGACGCCGGCCGGGCACCTGAAGATCATCGATCGCGCCAAGGACCTGAGCCGGCTCGCGACGGCACGATCTTCGCGCCCAAGTACCTCGAGAACAAGCTCAAGTTCTCGCCGTTCGTGAAGGAGGCGGTGTGCGTCGGCCAGGGCCGGCCGTACGTCGTCGCCCTCGTGAACATCGACCTCGCCGCCGTCGGGAACTGGGCGGAGCGGCGCGGGATTGCGTATACGAGCTACACCGACCTGAGCCAGAAGCCCGAGGTCTACGACCTGATCCACGAGGAGGTCGCGCGGGTGAACCGGAGCCTCGCTCGAGGACGAGGTGCTGCGGGGGGCGCAGATCCGGCAGTTCCTCATCCTGCACAAGGAGCTCGACCCCGACGACGAGGAGATCACGCGCACCCGCAAGGTCCGCCGCGGCTACATCGCGCAGAAGTACGCGGCCCTCATCGAGGCCCTCTACAGCGACCGCGACGCGCGTCCAGGTGGAGGCGAAGGTGACCTACGAGGACGGGCGCAGCGGCACCATCCGGGCCGACGTGATGATCCGGGACGTGGAGGCGGCGGTGGCGGGGGCCGGGTGACCGGCCCCGCCGGGGCGCGCCCACTGCTCGAGGTGGAGGCCGTCAGCGTGCGCTTCGGCGCGCTCCTCGCGCTCACCCGGGTCAGCCTGGAGATCGCCCGCGGCGAGATCGTGGCGATCATCGGGCCCAACGGCGCCGGCAAGACCACGCTGCTCAACGTCATCAGCGGCTTCTACCGCCCGTTCGAAGGACGCATCGTCTTCGACGGCCGCGACCGCACGCACCTGCGCCCGCCGGACGTGGCCGAGCTCGGCGTGGCGCGAACCTTCCAGAACGTGGCGCTCTTCAAGGGCATGAGCGTGCTCGACAACATCATGACCGGGCGCCTCCTCAAGATGCGCGGCAGCTTCCTCCTCGACGCGCTGTGGTGGGGACCGGCCCGGCGCCAGGAGCTGGCGCACCGCGCGTTCGTCGAGCGGATCATCGACTTCCTCGAGATCCAGGCCATCCGCAAGACGCCGGCCGGCACGCTGCCCTACGGCCTGCAGAAGCGCGTGGAGCTGGCGCGCGCGCTGGCCGCCGAGCCCGCAGCTCCTGCTGCTCGACGAGCCGATGGCGGGCATGAACGTCGAGGAGAAGGAGGACATGTGCCGCTTCATCCTCGACGTCAACAGTGAGTTCGGCACCACCATCGCGCTGATCGAGCACGACATGGGCGTGGTGATGGACATCTCCGACCGCGTGGCCGTGCTCGACTACGGGCGCAAGATCGCCGACGGCACCCCCGACGCAGGTCCGCAAGGACCAGGCGGTGCTCGACGCCTACCTGGGTGTCGCCCATGACTGATCGTCCTGTACGCGGTGCTTCTCGCGCCGTTCAAGGACATCGGTCGAATCCCGGCGTTCTTCGTCGAGGTGCTGATCGGCGGGATCTTCGCCGGGCTGCTCTACTCGCTGGTGGCGCTGGGCTTCGTGCTGATCTTCAAGGCCTCGGGCGTGTTCAACTTCGCCCAGGGCGTGATGGTGCTGTTCGCGGCCCTCACCCTGGTCGGGCTCATGGAGCGCGGCGTGCCGGTGCCGCTCGCGCTGGCGGCTGACCGCGCTCGTGATGATCGCGCTCGCCTTCGCCATCGAGCGGGTCGTGCTGCGCCCGCTCGTGAACCAGGAGCACATCATCCTGTTCATGGCCACCATCGGCCTGAACTTCTTCCTGGAAGGCTTCGGCGAGATGGTCTGGGGCGCCAACGTCAAGAAGCTCGACGTCGGCATCCCGGACCGCTCGTTCATGGTCGGCGGGCGTGCAGATCAACCAGCTCGAGCTGTCCGCCGGCGTGACCGCGGCCCTGCTGGTGGCGATCCTCGCCGTCTTCTTCCAGAAGACGCGGATCGGGCGGGCGCTGCGCGCGGTGGCCGACGACCACGAGGCCGCGCTGTCGATCGGCATCCCGCTCAAGACCATCTGGGTGGTCGTGTGGTCGGTGGCCGGGCTCGTGGCCATCGTGGCCGGCATCATGTGGGGCGCGAAGAGCGGCGTGCAGTTCAGCCTCTCGCTGATCGCGCTCAAGGCGCTGCCCGTGCTGATCCTCGGCGGCTTCGAGTCGGTGCCGGGCGCCATCGTCGGCGGCCTCATCATCGGCGTCGGCGAGAAGATCGGCGAGGTCTACTGGGGCCCGCTGGTCGGCGGCGCCATCGAGAACTGGTTCGCCTACGTCCTGGCGCTCGCCTTCCTCCTGATCCGACCGCAAGGCCTCTTCGGCGAAAAGATCATCGAGCGAGTGTGAGCGACGTGAGGACGCTCTGCTCGTAGGCTCGGCGAGCGGCGACCGGAGTACGCCTCAGCGCGCCGGTCGCCGCTACGCACCCCCGTCGTTCTCACGGGGCCAGCGCGTGATCTACCGGGAGGCGGGGCAGTTCAAGACGACGTACGCGAGCGATCAGGCGATCTTTCCGATCCTCCAGGATCGGATCATCGTCGCGCTGGCGGTGGTCGGCGCGTTCGTGATCCCGGCGCGGTTCGCCAACGACTACTGGCTGCAGGCCGTGCTCATCCCGTTCCTGATCTACGCGCTCGCCGCGATCGGTCTCAACCTGCTCACCGGCTACGCGGGCCAGCTCTCGCTCGGCACCGGCGGCTTCATGGCGGTGGGGGCGTACGCGGCGTTCAAGCTCACCACCGCGTTTCCCGCCGCTCAACATCCTGCTCGTCTTCCTGCTCTCCGGCCTCATCGCGGCCGCGGTCGGGCTGGTCTTCGGCATCCCGAGCCTCCGCATCAAGGGGTTCTACCTCGCGGTGGCCACGCTGGCCGCGCAGTTCTTCCTCATCTGGCTCTTCAACAAGGTCGCCTGGTTCACCAACTACGCGTCGTCGGGCACGATCACCGCGCCGCCGCGCACGGTGCTCGGCGTGATGGTCACCGGGCCCCAGGCCACCGCGCCGGCGCGCTACGTGGTCGCGCTCGCGCTGGTGGTGCGTCTTCGCGCTGGTGGCCAAGAACCTGGTGCGCGGCCGGGTGGGGCGCTCGTGGATGGCCATCCGCGACCGCGACATCGCCGCCGAGATCATCGGCGTGCGGCCGCTGCGCACCAAGCTGCTGGCCTTCGCGATCAGCTCGTTCTACTGCGGCGTGGCCGGCGCCGAGTTCGTGTTCCTCTACCTCGGCAGCGCCGAGACGCTGGCCTTCGACATCAACCTGTCGTTCCTCGTGCTGTTCATGGTGATCATCGGCGGGCTGGGCAGCGTGCTCGGCTCGTTCCTGGGCGCCGCCTTCATCGTGCTGGTGCCGATCTTCCTCACCAACGCGCCCCACCCGCTCGGCGTGAACCTGCCCGTCGCCCTGCAGAAGCAGATCGAGCTGATGGTGTTCGGCGGGCTCATCATCTTCTTCCTGATCGTCGAGCCGCACGGGCTCGCGCGGCTCTGGCAGATCACGCAAGGAGAAGCTGCGGCTCTGGCCGTTCCCCCACTAAGCCCCATGTCCAAAGGAGGCAGGCAATGACGCTTCGACTCCATCCTGGTCGCCGTGCTCGCGCTGGCGCTCGCCGCCGGCCCGCTCGCCACGGCCGCGCTCGCGCAAGGTGGCAGCATCTTCATCCCGCTCCTGGTCTACCGCACCGGTCCCTACGCGCCGAGCGGCATCCCGATCGCCAACGGCTTCGTCGACTACTTCACGCTGGTCAACGAGCGCGACGGCGGCATCAACGGCGTCAAGATCGCGTGGGAAGAGTGCGAGACGCAGTACGACACCAAGCAGGGCGTCGAGTGCTACGAGCGCCTGAAGGGCAAGAGCCCGCGTGCTCGTGAACCCGTACTCGACCGGCATCACCTACCAGCTCATCCCGAAGGCGCCCGGTGGACAAGGTCGTCGTGTTCTCGATGGGCTACGGCATGAGCGCGGCCTCCGACGGCCGCTGGTTCCCCTGGGTCTTCAACTTCCCGACCAACTACTGGAGCCAGGCCTCCGCGGTCATCCGCTACATCGGCACCGCAGGAGGGCGGGCTCGACAAGCTGAAGGGCAAGAAGATCGTCCACATCTTCCACAACAGCCCGTACGGCAAGGAAGCCAACCCGACGCTCGAGGACCTGGCCAAGCAGTCACCAGTTCGAGCTCACGCTGCTCGCCGTCGACCATCCCGGCCAGGAGCAGAAGTCGACGTGGCTCCAGGTGCGCCGGCTCAACCCCGACTGGATCTTCATGTCCGGGCTGGGGCGTGATGAACCAGGTGGCCGTGAAGGAAGCGGCGGCCATCGGCTTCAAGATGGACCGCTTCATCGGCAACTGGTGGTCGGCCAACGACTCCGACGTCGTGCCCGCCGGCGACGGCGCCAAGGGCTACAAGGGCGCCACGTTCCACGCGCCCGGCACCAACTTCAAGGTGCACGCCGACATCGTCAAGCACGTCTACGACAAGGGCAAGGGCGCCGGCAAGAAGGAGGAGATGGGCGAGCCGCTCTACAACCGCGGCATCGTCAACGCGATGTTCTCGGCCGAGGCCATCCGCACCGGCGATGACGAAGTACGGCAACAAGGTCGCTCACCGGCGAGCAGGTGCGCTGGGGCTTCGAGAACCTGAACCTCACCGACGCGCGGCTCGACGAGCTCGGCATGAAGGGGTTCACGCACCCGATCAAGGTCACGCTGCGAGGACCACGAGGGCAACGGCCCCGTCCTCATCCAGCAGTGGGACGGCAAGAAGTGGAACATCGTCTCCGACTGGGTCGCAGCCGATGCGCGACGTCGTCCGCCCGAAGATCGAGGCGGCGGCCGTCGAAGAGGGCAAGAAGCTGAACTACACGCAGCGGGACTGCTCGAAGGAGAAGTAGGCGACGTGAGCGGCAACGGGACTCCGACCGCTGCTGGCGGTCAACAACATCGAGGTGATCTACGACCACGTGATCCTCGTGTTGAAGGGCGTCTCGCTGCGGGTCCCCGAGGGGGGCATCGTCGCCCTCCTCGGGGCCAACGGCGCCGGCAAGTCCACCACGCTCAAGGCCATCTCCGGGCTGCTGCGCACCGAGCGTGGCGACGTCACCAAGGGCGCGATCGAGTTCCAGGGCGCGGCCGATCCATCGCCACACCGCCGGACGAGGTGGTCCGGCAGGGGATCGTGCAGGTGATGGAGGGCCGCCACGTCTTCGAGCACCTGACGGTCGAGGAGAACCTCCTGACCGGCGCCTACACCCGCCGGAGCGGCGCCGAGACGCGGCGGCACCTCGACCTCGTCTACAGGTACTTTCCCGCGCCTGACGCACCGGCGCACGGTCGCCGCCGGCTACATTTCGGGCGGCGAGCAGCAGATGCTCGCCATCGGCCGCGCGCTGATGGCGCGGCCGACGCTGATGCTGCTCGACGAGCCCTCGATGGGGCTGGCCCCGATGCTCGTGGCCGAGATCTTCGAGATCGTGAGCCGGCTGAACCGCGAGGAGGGGGTGGCCGTCCTGCTCGCCGAGCAGAACGCCACCATCGCGCTCACGTACGCGCAGCACGGCTACGTCATGGAGAACGGCCGCGATCGTGCTCGACGGCGACGCGAAGACGATCGCCGACAACGAGGACATCAAGGAGTTCTACCTGGGGCTGACCGGCGTGGGGCAGCGGAAGAGCTATCGCGACGTGAAGCACTACCGGCGGCGGAAGCGATGGCTCTCGTGAGTGGCCCCCCGATGCAATCGTCCAGTACAATCGCGGCCTCGTGGCGGCCGTGATCCATGAGTGACTCGCAGCGCAGGACCGGAGAGGCGATGGGCCCAGCGATCCTCGAGATCCAGGACGTCTCCAAGTCGTTCGGCGGCGTGCAGGCCGTGCAGAAGGTGAGCCTCGACGTCCCGCGCGGCCAGATCATGTCGGTGATCGGCCCGAACGGGGCGGGCAAGACGACGCTGCTCAACATGATCAGCGGGTTCTATCATCCCGACCAGCGGCCGCATCCTGCTCGAGGGCCGGCGACATCACCGCACCTGGCGCCGAGCGAGATCGCCGCAGCTGCGGCGTCGCCCGCACCTTCCAGAACATCGCGCTCTTCCGCGGCATGACCGTCCTCGACAACCTCATGCTCGGGCGCCACGTCCACATGAAGTCCGGCGTGCTCGTCGTCCTTCATCTACTGGGGCCTCGCCCAGAAGGAAGAGGTCGCGCACCGCAAGCGCGTCGAGGACATCATCGACTTCCTGAAGATCCAGGACCTGCGGCGGCGGCCCACCGGCTCGCTCGCCTACGGCCTGCAGCAAGCGCGTGGAGCTCGGGCGCGCGCTCGCGCTCGATCCCAAGGTCCTGCTCCTCGACGAGCCGATGGGCGGCATGAACCAGGAGGAGAAGGAGGACATGGCGCGCTTCATCCTCGACGTCAACGAGGAGTGGGGCACGACCATCATCCTCATCGAGCACGACATGGGCGTGGTGATGGACATCTCCGACCGGGTCGCCGTGCTCGACATGGGCCAGAAGATCGCCGAAGGCACGCCCGACGAGGTGCGCGCGAACCCGGCCGTGATCAAGGCGTACCTCGGCGAGACCAAGACGCAACGAGGTCCGCAATGGCTGAACGTGGAACAGGGGAGCCCCGACGCTTCCCCGGCTGCTCGTCCGCAACGCCCGCGAGTTCGCCCAGCGCGCGGCCATGCGCGAGAAGGATCGCGGCATCTGGCAGGCGTGGACGTGGCGCGAGTACCACGATCACGTGCGCGACCTCGCGCTCGGGCTGGCCGCGCTGGGCTTCAAGCGCGGCGACAAGCTCTCGGTCATCGGCGACAACCGCCCGCGGCTCTACGCCGCGCAGATGGCCGCGCAGTGCCTGGGCGGCGTGTCGGTGCCCGTGTACCAGGACTCGATCGCCAAGGAGCTGGCCTTCGTCTGGAACCACGCCGAGGTGTCGGTCATCGTGGCCGAGGACCAGGAGCAGGTGGACAAGATCCTCGCCCTCAGGGACGAGCTCCCGGCGCTTCGCTGGGTCATCTACGACGACCCGCGCGGCATGCTCGCGTACAAGCACGAGTGGCTCAAGTCCTTCGCCGACCTCGAGGCGCTCGGACGCGAGCGCGCGACGAAGGACGCCGAGGTCTTCGATCGGGCGATCGAGCAGGGCACGCCGGACGACGTCGCCTTCATCTGCTACACGTCGGGCACGACGGGAACGCCGAAGGGCGCGATGATCAGCCACGCCAACGCGATCGAGACGGCGCGGATGGCCGTGGCGTCCGAGATCTTCCAGATCGAGGACGAGTACCTCGCGTATCTGCCCATGGCCTGGATGGGCGACGCGTTCTACACGCTCGTGATGAGCCTCTACGTGGGATTCACGGTCAACTGCCCGGAGAGCCCCGAGACCGTGCAGCGCGATCTGCGCGAGCTCGGCCCCACGCAGCTCCTGGCGCCCGCCGCGGATCTGGGAGAACATGCTCACGGGCGTGCTCGTCCGCGCCGCCGACGCGGGTCCGCTGAAGCGGCGCGTGTTCGAGTACTTCCGCACCGTCGCCGAGCAGGTCGAGATCCTTCGCGCGGACGGCAAGCCGGTGCCGCTCGGCCTGCGGCTCGCGTACGCGCTCGGCGAGTTCTTCGTCTACGGCCCCGTGCGGGACCAGCTCGGGCTGCGGCGCACGCGCTTGGCGCTCACGGGCGGCGCGCCGCTCGGCCCCGACACCTTCCGCTTCTTCCGGGCGATCGGCGTCAACCTCAAGCAGGTGTACGGCTCGACCGAGACCACCGGCCTCGTGTCGCTGCAGCCGAGCAGCGAGGCCAATCCGACGACCGTCGGCCGCCCGTGCCCCGGCATCGAGATCAAGATCGCCGAGCGCGGCGAGGTGCTGGTGCGCGGCGGCGGCGATCTTCCGCGGCTATCTGAAGAACGAGGAGGCCACCCGCGAGGTCATCGACGCCGAGGGGTGGTTCCGCACGGGCGACGCCGGCTTCGTCGATCCGCAGGGGCACCTGGTGATCATCGACCGGGCCAAGGACGTCGGGGCGCTGGCGGACGGCACGCCCTTCGCGCCGCAGTTCATCGAGAACAAGCTGAAGTTCAGCCCGTACATCCGCGAGGCGGTGGCCTTCGGCCACGACCGGCCGTTCGTGACCGCGATGATCGCCATCGACATGAACACGGTGGGCACGTGGGCGGAGCGGCGCTCGCATTCCCTACACGAGCTACATGGACCTGAGCCAGAAGCCGGAGGTGCGCGACCTCGTCCGCGACGAGATCGCCAAGATCAACGAGACGCTGCCCGAGGCCACCAAGATCCGCCGCTTCCTGCTGCTCACCAAGGACCTCGAAGCCGACGACGCCGAGATGACCCGCACGCGCAAGGTGCGGCGCCGGTACGTGGCCGAGAAGTACGCGCCGGTCATCGACGCCTTCTACTCGCGGCAGACGGACGTGGAGCTGACGAGCGCCATCACCTACGAGGACGGGCGGACGGCCACCCTGAAATCGCGCGTCCGCATCGAGGACGTCGGCGCCGGGGAGCCCGCCCATGTCTGAGGCGCTCGAGCTGCAGTTCACGCTGCTGCTCCTCTCGAACGGCGTCCTCATCGGGCTCATGTACTCGCTCATCGCGCTGGGCTTCGTGCTCGTCTACAAGGCCACGGACGCCGTGAACTTCGCCCAGGGCGAGTTCGTGATGATCGCGGGCTTCGTCGTGGTCGGGGGCCTGACCGTGCTCGGGATCCCGCTGTGGATCTCCGTCCTGGTGGCGCTCGCCGGCATGGTGGGCTTCGGCTTCGGCCTCGAGCGCGTCATGCTGCGCAAGCTCATCGGCCGTCCCGTCATCGCCGTCGTCATGGCGACCATCGGGCTCGCGTCGATCCTGCGCGGCGTCGGTCCCTTCGGCATCTTCCAGGGGACGCGACCGCTGCCGCTGCCGCTCCCCGACGAGCCGTTCATCCTCGGCCCGCTGTTCATCCCGCCCATCCAGCTCCTCGGGGGCACCATCAGCCTGCTGTTCCTCGCCGGCTTCGGCTACTTCTTCCTCAAGTCACGCAAGGGCGTGGCCATGCGCGCGGTGGCCGACAACCAGCAGGTCGCCATGGCCATGGGCATCGACGTCGAGCGATACTTCGGGCTCGCATGGGCCATGACCGGGGTCGTCTCGGCGCTCGGCGGCGATCCTCTGGGGCAACATGCTCGGGGTCGACGTGAACCTCGCGCTGGTGGGCTTCAAGGTCTTCCCGGTGGTGATCCTCGGCGGGCTCGACTCGATCCCGGGCGCCATCATCGGCGGGCTCATCGTCGGGATCGTGGAGAACGTGGCCGCGGGGTACATCGACCCGTACGTCGGCGGCGGCACCAAGGACTTCGCGCCCTACGTCCTCATGATCCTCGCCCTGATGATTCGCCCGTACGGCATCTTCGGCAAACGCATCATCGAAAGAGTGTGAGGCGATGATTCATCGCGAGTGCGGCGTTCTGAAGACGACCTACGAAGCTGACATGGCCCTGTACCCGCTGCCCATCGCGAGGTACACGGTGGGCGTCCTCGCGGTGCTCTTCGTCCTCGTGATCCCGCTGACCCTGCACGAGTACTTCCTCTCCATCGCCAACCTCGTGTGGATCGCCGATCATCGGCGCGCTCGGCCTCAACATCCTCGTCGGCTACACGGGGCAGGTGTCCATCGGCCACGGCGCGTTCATGTCGGTGGGCGCCTACACGGCCGCCAACTTCGCGACGCGCCTCGATTCGCCGTGGCCCGTCAACCTCGTGGCCGGCGGCCTGATGGCCGCGCTGATCGGCGCGGTGGTCGGCATCCCGTCCCTCCGCATCAAGGGGCTGTACCTGGCCATCGCCACCCTGGCCGGCCAGCTGATCATCGAGTGGACGATCAACCACGTCACGTTCATCAGCGGCGGCGTGCAGGCGTCCATCGAGGTGCCGCGCCCGCGCATCGGGTCGTTCGTCCTCGCCAGCCAGCAGGCGATGTACTACTTCCTGCTGTTCTTCGTCGTCCTCGCCATCGTGGGCACGATGAACCTCATGCGCAGCCGCGTCGGGCGCGCCTTCATCGCGATCCGCGACCAGGACATCGCCGCCGAGATCATCGGCATCAACATCTTCCGCTACAAGCTGCTGGCGTTCGCCGATCTCGTCGTTCTACGCGGGCGCCACCGGCGTGCTCTACACCTATTTCCTCGGCATCGCCAACTACGAGCAGTTCCAGATCGGGGTCTCCATCGACTACCTGGCGATGATCATCATCGGCGGGCTCGGCTCCGTGCTGGGGTCGATCTTCGGCGCGATCTTCGTCACGCTGCTTGCCGATCATCATCCGCTACTCGATGGAGGCGTTCGGCGGTCTCTTCTTCTCGCAGCAGACGGTCCTCAACCTCATCCCCGCGCTCCGTCTCTCGCTGTTCGGCGCCCTCATCATCGTCTTCCTCGTCGTCGAGCCCGAAGGGCTGAATCGCTTGTGGAGGAACATCCGCAGCTACTTCCGAGTCTGGCCGTTCGCGTACTGAGGTACGCGAAGAAGGGAGAGAAGTATGCGCAAGTCCCTGACCGTTCTCATCGCGATCCTGGTCGCGATGGCCGGCGTTCTCGGCGCGACGGCGTCCGCGAGCGCCCAGTCGAAGGGCGAGATCGTCATCGGCGCGCAGTGCGACCGCACCGGTCCCACCCAGCTCGTCGGCACGGTCCTGTGCCCGGGATTCCACGACTACATCGCCCTCGTCAACAGCAAGGGCGGCGTCGAGGGCTATCGGATCAAGGCGCTCGAGATCGACCACGAGTACAAGGTGCCGCCGGCCGTCGAGTCGTACGAGCGCCACAAGAAGGACGGCGCCGTCAGCATGCACGTCTACGGCACGCCCCAGATCTACGCGCTCGCCGCGAAGCTGACGGAAGACCGGATCCCCGGCACGTCGCCGGGCTTCGGCAGCGCCGCCGCCGCCGACGGCGTGAAGTATCCCTACATCTTCCCCATCGCCGCGACGTACTGGTCGCAGGCCGCGGCGGCCGCGGACTTCGCCAAGAAGCAGCTCGGCGGCACCCTCAAGGGCAAGAAGATCGCCTACCTCTTCTACGACAACCCGGCCGGGCGTGAGCCCATCCAGGTGCTGGAAGACATCGCGACCGTCGAGGGCTTCCAGCTGAAGACCTTCGCGGTGCCGCCGCCGGGCGTCGAGATGGGCGCCCAGGTGCTCGACATCGCGCAGCGCTTCCGCGCCGACTTCGTCATCTCCCATCTGTTCGGCGGCGCGCCGTCGGTGTCGATCAAGGAGCTGAAGCGCGTCGGCTATCCGCTGCGCAAGGTCATCGGGCTCGTGTGGGCGGCCGGCGAGGACAACATCAACGGCGCGGGCGGCTTCCAGGTGGCCGACGGCTACTTCTGCATGCAGTTCGCGGGGGTCGGCCAGGACTACCCGGTGATCAAAGAGATCCAGGAGATGTACAAGAAGGAAGGCAAGGAGCCGCCGAAGGCCATGGCGTCGACCGTCTACTACAACCGCGGCGTGCTCATCGCCGCCCTCCACGTCGAGGCGATCCGCAACGCCGTCAAGGCCAAGAACGGCGCCAAGCCGACCGGCGCCGACGTGAAGGCGGGCTTCGAGAAGATCTCCAACTTCACGCTGGGCGGGCTCGTGCCGCCGCTGAAGGTCACGCCGCAGGACCACGAGGGCGGCGGGCTCGTGCAGATCTGGCAGGTCAAGGACGGCAAGTTCGTGAAGGTCGACGGACTGGTTCGCCGCGTACCAGAACGTCGTCGCGAAACACATCAAGGAAGCACGGCGCCAAGAAGTAGCGGCCGGCCGCGAGGGGAGGATTCGGAGGGGGCGTCGCACAGGCGCGCCTCTGGCGCGACGGCCCCCTCCGAGAAGCGCATGCTGAGTCTCAACAACGTCGAAGTCATCTACGACGGGGTCATCCTCGTGCTGAAAGGTGTCTCGGTCAGCTGCGGGGAGGGGAAGATCACCACGCTCCTCGGCGCCAACGGGGCGGGGAAGACGACCACGCTGAAGGCCATCTCCGGCCTCCTGCGCTCCGAGCGCGGCGACATCACCAAGGGGTCGGTCGAGCTGGCGGGCGAGCGCATCGACCACATGCGGCCGCATCAGATCGTCCAGCGCGGCGTCGTCCAGGTGTTCGAGGGCCGGCGCGTGTTCGAGCACCTCACCGCCGAGGAGAACCTCATCGCGGGCGCGCACACGGTGTCCGACCGCCGGCGCGTCGACGAGCGCATGGAGCGCGTCTACCAGTACTTTCCTCGCATCAAGGAGCGGCGTCACCAGCAGTCCGGATATCTCTCCGGGGGCGAGCAGCAGATGCTCGTCATCGGGCGCGCGCTCATGTCGGAGCCGCGCGTGATCCTGCTCGACGAGCCCTCGCTCGGGCTCGCGCCGATGCTGGTCGAAGAGATCTTCGAGATCGTGCAGCGTCTCAACCGCGAGCAGAAGCTCACCGTGCTCCTCGTCGAGCAGAACGCGGCACTCGCGCTCACGATCGCCGACCACGGCTACGTGATGGAGAACGGCCGCATCGTGCTCGAAGGCGGGGCGGCGGCGCTGCGCGAGAACGCCGACATCAAGGAGTTCTATCTCGGCCTCACCGAGGTCGGCGCGCGCAAGTCGTACCGTGACGTGAAGCACTACAAGCGGCGGAAGCGCTGGCTCTCGTAACTCGGAGGGGGGCTTCGCCCCCCTTCCGACGGTCGTTCAGCGGCTGCGCCGCTGGACGACCTGCCTCCCCCCAGGAGGATTGCGCCGGCGAAGCCGGCGCTCGAACGACGACGCAGGTCGGATCGCTGACTCGGCGAACGAGTTGAACGCGACAGGACCAGGACGGAGGAATCCATGGGGCGAAGAGCGATGGGTTGGGGGTTGATGGTCGTCATGGTGGTGATCGGCATCATCGTGCTCACGGCTCCCGCCTCGTTCGTCGAGGCGCAGGATTGTGCGGGGGCCGGGAGCAATTTCGGGGCGTGCGTCGGCGCGGCGCCGGCCGCGGCCGCACCGCCGGCCACCCTGTACAAGCGGCTGGGAGGGCGGGAAGGCATCGCGCTCGTCGTCGGCGACTTCGTCGCGAACATGGTGGCGGACGCCCGCGTCAACGCGCGCTTCAAGGACATGAAGGGCCCGGACGTCGAGAAGCTGAAGTCCAACCTCGCCGACCAGATCTGCGACGCCACCGGCGGGCCGTGCTCCTATCTCGGGCGTGACATGAAGGCCACGCACAAGGGCATGAAGATCACCGAGGCCGAGTGGAACGCCACCGTCGAGAACCTCGGCAAGGCGCTCGACAAGCACAAGGTCGGGCGCGAAGGAGCAGCAGGAGCTCGTCGGCGCGATCGCGCCGATGAAAGGCGACATCGTCGGGCAGTAGCCCGCGCCAACGGGCGTCACGCCGGCGAGGGGCCGGCGACGCGCGCGGCGGGCCCGAGGGGTGTTCCGCCGCCTGCTATGTCGGGAGTGGGCATTCGCCCACTCCCGACCGCTGATGTCGGCGTCACACCCCCCGGGCCCGCCGCGCGCGTCCGCCGCCCCCCGCCCGCGTGACGCCCTTCAGTCGGCGGTCAAGTTCGGTGCTACCCTCCACGCTGTGATGTTCGGTGTCGATCATCGAATCCCGAGCAGCTTCGACGTGAGCACGACGGATCGGGCGATCGCACGCGCGCTTGCATGAGCGGCGCAGATCGCGATTCTCATTTGCGGGAGCGTGATGTGAACAAGGTCGACCGACGGACCGGGTTCTGGAACAAAGAGAAAGAGACCATGTCGGGGGCCGCGCGGACGGAGTACCAGGCGCGCTGGCTCGCGGCATTGATCCAGCACGCATACGACAAGGCGCCGGGCGTGCGGCGGCGGCTCGAGCACGCGCGCGTGAGGCCCGAGCAGGTGCGAGGCGTCGACGATCTCGTGCGGCTGCCGGTCATCAAGAAGAGCGAGATGCCGGATCTGCAGAAGGCGGATCCGCCGTTCGGCGGGTTCTGCACGGTGCCCATGACGAAGATCCGGAAGATCTTCGTCTCGCCGGGGCCCATCCTCGAGCCGATGGGGCCGGAGATCAGCGAGTGGCACGCGGAGACCGGACTCTATGCGGGCGGCTTCCGCCCGGGCGACGTGGTGCTGGACACCTTCCTCTACCACCTGGTGCCGGCGGCGCACGAGCTCGACGAAGCGCTGAACCTGATCGGCTGCACGATCGTGCCGACCGGCGTCGGCAACACCGACACGCAGGTGGCGATCGCGAAGGCCGTCAACGCCACCGGCTTCGTCGGCACGCCGAGCTTCCTCATGACCGTGCTCAAGCGCGCGCAGGAGATGGGCGCGGGCCCGTTGCCGTTCCAGGTCGCGCAGGTCGGCGCCGAGGCGCTGCCGGAGTCGCTGCGGCGCCAGTTCGAGGAGGACCACGGCATCTTCACGCGCCAGGGCTTCGGCACCGCGGACCTCGGGATGATCGCCTACGAGTGCCCCGAGCGGTCCGGCATGCACCTCGTCGAGGACGCGATCGTGCAGGTGTGCGACCCAGTGTCGGGCGAGCCGCTGCCGAACGGCACCATCGGCGAGATCGTCGTCACCGTGAACAACCACACGTACCCGATGGTCCGCTTCGCCACCGGCGACCTCACGATCGTCGACGACGCCACGTGCCCGTGCGGCCGCACCTCCGCGCGCATGCTCGGGTGGCGCGGACGCGCCGACGAGGTCACGAAGGTCCGCGGCATGTTCATCCATCCGCGGCAGGCCGACGAGGTCGCCGCGCGCGCGCAGGGCGTGCAGCGCTACCAGGTGGTGGTGGGCCGTCAGGGCCACGAGGACACGCTCACGCTGCGCGTGGAGCTCGCCTCCGGCACCGACGCCACCGGCGCCTCGAGGACGCTCGAGAGCGCGATGCGCGAGGTCATGAAGCTCCGCGGCAGCGTCGACGTGGTGGCGGCGGGGACGATCCCGGAGAACGCGAAGAAGATCGCCGACGAGCGCAAGTGGGATTGAACCCGGATGGGAGCTTCGGCCCCCTTCCGGCGGTCGTCGCGCGTGTCTACATTTGTGGACTTTGACATCAGCCGCACCGCGACTTACCGTCACGATATGAAGAAGACGAGAAAAGGGCAAACCCTGGCTCGAAAGGGCCAGCATCGAAAGCATCCAGTCGATCAAGTCTTCGGTATCCTCAGTCTTGAAAGGCCTGTTGACGCGATTCTGGATGACATGCGCGATGCTCGCCAAAAGTCGGGCGTGAAGCGTCGTTCGGAGTCCCGGCGCTCTTGAAGACAGCGGTCGACTCTTCCGTCCTCCTCGACGTGTTCGGGGGCGATCCGCGCTTCGGGGTTGCCTCGCGTGAAGCCTTGCGCAAGGCGTACGACGCTGGGATGCTCGTCGCCTGTGATGTTGTCTGGGCCGAGGTTCGCGCTCACTTCGAAGGCGACGATGCGTTCGAGCGTGCCGTAGAGCTTCTGGGCATCCGGTTCGAAGCGATCAGGGACGAGGCCGCCGTGGCAGCTGGTCGTCTGTGGCGACAGAGTCGTGTTCGCTCGCGCGGCGGTCGCGGGCGCCTCGTCGCTGACTTTCTCATCGCCGCCCATGCGACGTCGCAGGCGGATGTGTTGCTGAGTCGGGACCGTGGCTTCTATCGCCGCGACTTTCCCCTCAGAGTCATCGATCCGAGCGTCGGATGGCACGAGTGAAGATCTTCAACGAGCAGCACGAGATGTTCCGCGCGACCGTGCGGTCCTTCGTCGAGAAGGAGATCATGCCGCACGTCGAGGAGTGGGAGGCAGGCGGGGCGGATGCCGCGGTGGATCTGGCCGCGCATGGGCGAGCTCGGGCTTCCTCGGTGTCGAGTACGACGAGAAGTACGGCGGCGCCGGCGCCGACCTCCTGACCAGCGCGATCCTGCACGAGGAGTGCGCGCGCTCGCGCTCCGGATCGTTCGCGATGGCCGTCGGCGTCCACTGCGACATGGCCTCGCCGCACCTCTACTGGACGGGGAGCGAGGCGCTCAAGGAGAAGTACCTGCCCGCGATCTGCCGCGGGCGAGGCGCTCACCGCCATCGCGGTGACCGAGCCCGGCGGCGGCAGCGACGTGGCGGCCATCCGCACGCGCGCGGTCCGCGACGGCGACCACTACGTGATCAACGGCTCGAAGATGTTCATCACCAACGGCGCCACCGCCGACGTCGTCTTCCTGGCCGCGCGCGTGGAGGCCGGCACCGACGGCAAGCGCCACCGCGGCATCTCGATGTTCCTCGTGGAGCGCGAGACGCCCGGCTTCACGGTGAGCCGCACGCTCGACAAGATGGGCATGCGCGCGTCCGACACGGCCGAGCTGAGCTTCCAGGACATGCGCGTGCCCGCCGAGAACCTCCTCGGGCCGCGAGGGCGTGGGCTTCTACGAGGTCATGCGCGTGTTCCAGCGCGAGCGGCTGGTGGCCGGGCTCCACGCGGTCGCCATGTCCGACCGCGCGCTGGAAGACACCATCGCCTACGTGCAAGGAGCGGCAGGCGTTCGGCGGCCCGCTCTCCGACAAGCAGGTGATCCGCCACAAGCTCGCCGACCTCGCCACCGATGGTGGAGGCGGGACGCTGGCTGACCTACGCGGCCTGCCAGAAGTTCCAGAGCGGCGAGGACGCCGTGCGCGAGATCTCCATGGTGAAGCTCTTCACCGCCGAGATGGTGAACCGCGTCGCCTACGACTGCGTGCAGCTCCACGGCGGCTACGGCTACATGCGCGAGTACGCGGTGGAGCGCTTCGCGCGCGACGCGCGCCTGATGACCATCGGCGGCGGCACCAGCGAGATCATGCGCGACATCATCGCGAAGGCGGTGCTGAAGTGAGGCTGCACGGACAAGGCCGCCATCGTCACCGGCGGCGCCAGCGGCATCGGCCGCGCGATCGCGCGGCCTGGCGCGCGCGAGGGCGCCCGCGTGGCCGTCGTCGATCTCAACGCGGCGGGCGCGCGCGAGACCGTGGGCGCCATCGAGAAGGCGGGCGGCGGCGCGGCCGCGTGGCCGCTCGACATCACCGACGTCGCGGCCGTCGACCGGATGGCCGGCGAGGTGGCGGCGCGCTGGGGCGGCGTGCACGTGCTGGTGAACTGCGCGGGCTGGGACAAGCCGATGACGTTCGTCGACACGACGCCGGAGTTCTGGGACAAGATCCTCGGCATCAACCTGAAGGGCCCCATCGCGTGCATGCGCGCCGCGCTGCGCGTCGATGATCCCGCAGGAGCTACGGCAAGATCGTGACGATCGCGTCCGACGCCGGCCGCGTGGGCTCCACCGGCGAAGCGGTCTACTCGGCGGCCAAGGGCGGCCTGATCGCCCTGACCAAGACCGTGGCGCGCGAGGTGGCGCGCCACCGCATCAACGTGAACTGCATCTGCCCGGGACCGTCCGACACGCCGCTGTTCCAGAACGAGTTCGCGGCCACGAGCCCGAAGCTCGCCGAGAGCCTCAAGCGCGTGATCCCGTGGGGCCGCCTCGGCGTGCCCGACGACATCGCGCCCGCCGTCGTGTTCCTCGCCTCCGACGAGGCCGGCTTCATCACCGGCCAGACGCTCTCGGTCTCGGGCGGCCTCACGATGGTATGAGCCTCGTGCGGCGCGACGCCGCGCTGCACGAGCGGCTCGCGCAGCCTCGCCCGCACGGCGCGCATGGTGTTCGTGGCCGGGCTTGCCCGGCACCGGCAAGAGCCTCGTGATCCATCAGCTCGCGCACCTCGGCGTCGAGTCGGGACGGAGCGTCCACCTCCTGCAATGGGACGTCGTGCGCCCCGTCTTCGAGGCGAGCCCCGCGGGCCGGCGCTATCCGGTGGTGGACGGCGTCACGCAGCCCATGATCAGGAAAGCGGTGGGACTCTGGGCGCGCCGCGCGGTGTGGCGTGGCATCGCGGCTGCGCGACACCCGAGCCCTTCCTCATCGGCGAGACGCCGCTCGTCGGCGCGCGCCTCATCGAGCTGGCGCGCCCCATGGACGACGACGCGGAGCCCCTGCTGGCCTCCGCCGCCTGCCGGTTCGTGATCCCGTGCCCTCGGCCGACGTGCGGCGCCACATCGAGAGCGAGCGTGAGCGGCGCGCGACGGCGTCCCGCCATCCGCGCGAGCGTGAAGATGCGCCGCCACACGTGCTGCGCGACCTGTGGCATCAGCTCGCATCGACGGCCGGGCGACGCTCGGCATCGCGCCCGCCCGCGCCGGCGGCCCCTACGATCCCGAGGTCTATCGGCGCGTGTACGAGACCGTGCTGAAGGCCAGAACGACCGAGGCGCTCTCGATGGAGACGATCCTGCCGACCGCCGCGATGTCCGTCTACGACTTCGACGTCCCCATCGCCGACGTCGTGCCGTCCGCCGACGAGGCGGACGCGCTCGTGCGCGAGAGCGAGGCGCGCTTTCCCGATCCCGCCGCGCTCGCCCGCGACGTCGAACGCTGGTGGGTGGTGTAGCGTACCGTCCGATGGCCGCCCCGGACTTCGTCGCTGTCGGTCACGTCACCCTCGATCGCGTGGGCGAGACGATTCGCCCGGGGGGCGCCGCGCTCTACGCCGCCATCACCGCCCACAGGCTGGGATTGTCGGCGGGCATCCTCACGAGCCACGCGGACGACTTCCCGCTCGACGCGCTGCCGCCGCAGATCGAGGTCGTCACGGTGCCGGCGGTCCAGACGACCACGTTCGAGCATCGATTCGACGGTGAGCAGCGTCAGCTTCGGGTCACCGCCGCCGCGCTCCCGCTCGGTCTCGCGGACGTGCCCGAGGACTGGCACGACGCGCCGATGGTGCTGCTGGCGCCGGTGCTCAACGAGGTGGATCCGCTCGTGGCCACGGCGTTCGGGGACGCGTCGATCGGCGCCGCCGCGCAGGGATGGCTGCGCGGGTTGGGCCCCGATGGCGTGATCGTCCCGACGACCTGGATGCCGCCGGACTTCCTCCTCGGCCGCTTGCAGGCGCTCTTCCTCAGCCGTGAGGACGTCGGCGCCGACGTGGCCGGCGCGGTCGAGCTGTTCCAGCGCGTCCCGCTCGGCGCGTTGACCGCGGGCGAGGCCGGCGCGCTGCTGTTCGTGAACGGCGAGCGCTACGAGGTCCGCGCCCATCCCGCGCGGGAGGTGGACGGCACGGGGGCCGGCGACGTGTTCGCCGCGACCTTCCTCATCGCCTACCACCACGACGGCAACCCCTGGGACGCCGCCGCGCTCGCCGCGTGCGCGGGCGCGCTGACGGTCCGCGCCGAAGGGGTCGCCGGGATCCCGGACCGGAAGGCGCTGGCGGCCGCGCTGGAGGAGTACAGCGCTGCGGAGTAGTTGACAGTCCTTCGGCCGGGCGTCTACCGTGGATCGATGGGCGAGCGGACCATCCGCATCACCGCGGGCGAGGTGGCGGCGACGGCCACGCTCGACGAGTCGCGCACGGCGGAGGCCATCTGGAACGCGCTGCCGATCGAGGCGAAGGCGAGCACCTGGGGTGACGAGATCTACTTCGACATCGGCCTCACGGTCGCCGCGGAGCGGCCGAGGGAAGTGGTCGCGGTCGGAGACCTGGCCTACTGGCCGCCGGGCAGTGCGTTCTGCATCTTCTTCGGACGCACGCCGGCGAGTACGGGGAACGAGCCCCGGGCAGCGAGCGGCGTGAACGTGTTCGGCCGCGTGGCGGGCGATCCGACGATCTTCAAGAAGGTGCGGGCGGGCGCCAGGGTCACGCTCGAGCGAGCCGAGACCGGAAAAGGGGTGAGCCGATGAAGATCTTTCTCGATACCGCGAACGTGTCCGAGATCAAGGAAGGGATCGCCATCGGCGTCGTGGACGGGGTGACCACCAACCCGTCCCTCATCGCCAAGGAGAAGAAGCCCTTCCGGCCGCTGGTGGAGGAGATCTGCTCCATCGTCCCGGGCGACGTGAGCCTCGAGGTCGTCGCCACGGACTTCGATGGCATGGTGAAAGAGGGCGAGGAGCTCGCGCAGATCGCGCCCAACGCCGTCGTGAAGTGTCCGCTCACCAAGGACGGCCTGAAGGCCGTGAAGTACCTCTCCGGCAAGGGCATCAAGGTCAACCAGACGCTGTGCTTCTCGGCGCCGCAGGCGCTGCTCTCCGCCAAGGCCGGCGCGACGTACATCAGCCCGTTCCTCGGCCGCCTCGACGACATCGGCGCCATCGGCATGGACCTGATCCGCGACATCTGCCAGATCTACAAGAACTACGGCTTCGCCACGCAGGTGCTGGCGGCGTCCATCCGCAATCCGCTCCACGTGATCGACGCCGCCAAGGCCGGCGCGCACGTGGCCACGATGCCGTTCGCGGTCCTCGAGCAGCTCATCAAGCACCCGCTCACCGACATCGGCCTGAAGAAGTTCCTGGACGACTGGGCGAAGGCCGGCGCGAAGATCTGATGACCGACATGGGGGCCCGAGCCGGCCCCCCGATCCCCACGCTCCGCGGCCCGCGAAGCCGAGCCGCTCGGCGATGCCGTCGCGCCGCCGGCACCCTCCGAGAGCCTCGCGAGCGCGCGCCTCTGGGTCGCGTTCGCGATCATGATGCTGGTGGGCGGCATCGGGAACAGCTTCCCGGTGTTCTTCCCGCCGCTCCTCGCCGAGTTCGGCGGCTCGCGCGCCGCCACCGCGCTCACCGTGACGCTGCTCTGGGGAGGCGGCGCCGTCTTCGGCCCGCTTGCGGGCTACTTCGTGGGACGCGGCGATCCGCGCTGGCTCGTCAGCGTCGGGACTCGTTGTGACGTCGGCCGGCCTCGTCATCGGCGCGTTCGCGCCGACTCTTCGTGTCTTCACGCTGGCCGTCGGCATCGCCACGGGGATCGGCGTGGGACTCACCGGCATGGTCACGCAGGCCGCCGTCATTGCCGACACGTACGTGACGCGGCGGGGCTTCGCGACCGGCATCGCGTTCTCGGGGGCGATGGCGGGGTACGTCCTCGCCATTCCCGCGCACTGGGCCATCACGGCGGTGGGCTGGCGCGGCGCGCTGATCGGATGGAGCGTCGTCGTGCTCGTCCTCGTGCCCGCCGTGTGGCAGGCCTATCCGTCGCGTCTCGGCGCGCACACCGAGAAGCGGCACGTCTCCGCCGAGGATCTCCGCGCGCTCGTCGTCTCGGTGCCCTTCGCCGCCCTCGTCGTCGTGTTCTCGATCGCGCCGTTCGTCGGCTATCTCGCCACGACACAGCACGCCGTCTACATCGAGGCCATCGGCTTCTCCGCGTGGGAGGCGTCCGCGATGCTGATGGTGGGCGGTGTGCTGTCGACGGCGGGCCGCGCGCTGGCCGGGCTCGCGTGCGACCGGCTCGGCGCCGTCGCCACCGGCTTCGTGTCGTACGGCATGACGCTGGCCGGCGCGCTGTTCCTCGTGGCGCTCGACGTCTGGCCGAGCCGCCTCCTCGCCTACGGCTACGTCGTGTTCATCTTCTTTCCGCTCGGCACGCGGGCGACGATCGTGTCGGTGCTCGTCGGCGCGCATGCCGAGCGCGGTCGTCGTTCGGCACGATCTTCGGCCTGCTCGCGATCGGCAACAGCCTCGGCGCCGCGGCGGGCCCGCTACCTGTCGGGGCTGATCTACGACGCCACGCAGTCGTACCGCGCGATCTATCGTCACGCGCGGTCGGCGTGGTGCTGCGTCGCGATCGCCGCGCTGGCGGTGTTCGTACGCACCACGCGACCGCGGGCAGCATGAAGACGCGAAGCGCAGAGCGGCCTGATGACAGGACAATGTCGGCGCCGGTGGATCGATTCATGACACAATAGAGGCAACTTCTCGTCGTCTTCGCGCGTGCAGGTGTCTCCAGTCTCCTGGAGGATGGCCCTGGAACGATTCGTCGTCGCGGGTTCGGCGGGCGCACGGCCGACGGGTTCATCGGCTCGTGCTGTACGGATCGCGCGCACGTGGAGACGCGCAGCCCGATTCAGACGTGGATGTGCTGGTCGTGCTGGATACGTGCGATGACGTGTGGGGGGAGCAGCGACGGCTGAGTCGCATCGCCTGCGAAGCTTCCGAGGGCGCGGAAACGATCGTGTCGGCCATGCCGATGGGACGTACGGAGTTCGAGCAACGGCAAACCCCGCTGCTGTTGAACGTCCGCCGCGAGGGGACGACTATCCCGTCGACCGCAATCTGACATGGCCAGTCATCCCCTCGGGCGCCACGGGGCAAGGCTGGCGCGGGAACAGCACGCGGCGTTGCAGCGCGCCTTCGACAATCGCAACATCGCCGACTACGACGTGCGCCCGGTGAGTTCAGAGGTTGCGTCAGAGACGCGTCGCGACGCGCGGGCCTTCCTCGAAGCGGCCGAACGACTGCTGGGCTAGAGCCGCGCGCGGACCTCGCTCACGAACCGCTCGAGGATGCGCGTGGAGTCGTCGACGTCCGCCACGCGCGTCTCCAGGATCACGTGGCTGACGCCGAGGTCGCGCAGCGCCTTCAGCTCGTCGAGCACCTCGGCGGGTTCGCGCTTCGCCGGCAGCCCCATCCGGACGCTGAGCGTGATCGTCGTGGGATCGCGACCGACCTTCGCGCACGCCGCGCGGAGCTTCTCGAGGCCGTCACGCATCGCGACCGGTGACGCGAACGCCGCGTGCCAGCCGTCGCCCAGCTCGGCCACGCGGCGCAGCGCGCGCGGCGTGTGGCCGCCGATCCAGATGGGGATCGAGCCATGCACGGGCCGCGGCGCGAAGCCGATCTCCGGGAACGAGAAGAACTCGCCGCGGAAGCTCACGCGCTCGTTCTGCCAGCACGCGCGCATGATGCGGATCGCCTCGTCGGTCCACGCGCCGCGCCGGTCGTAGGGGGCGCCGAGCAGCTCGATCTCCTCGCGCATCCAGCCCACGCCGGCGCCGAGGATCACGCGGCCGGGGGCGAGGTGGTCGAGCGTCGCCAGCATCTTGGCCGCGAGCACCGGATGGCGGTGCGGCAGCACCAGCACCGTCGTCCCGAGCTGCACGCGCTCGGTCGCGCCCGCCACGACGGCGAGCGCGGTGAGGGGCTCGAGGAAGTTCGCCGTGGGCGGCACCGGGAGCGTGCCCGACGCGTTGTACGGATAGCGTGAGCGGATCTCCGTCGGGATCACGATGTGATCGCTCGCCCACACGGAGTCGAAGCCCAGGCCTTCGACCCGCCGGGCGAGGGTGATCAGCGCCTCGCGCGTGGCGCCGGGACCCCAGATGGGCAGGTGACAGCCGAACTGGATCGTCACGGCTCGTACACCAGGCGGTCGCGCAGCGCGTTCTCCTGCAGCATCTCGACGAGCCGCGAGCGCTGGATCTTGCCGCTCGACGTCTTCGGGATCG
Source organism: uncultured Candidatus Rokubacteria bacterium (assembly GCA_963707305.1). Taxonomy (GTDB): domain Bacteria; phylum Methylomirabilota; class Methylomirabilia; order Rokubacteriales; family CSP1-6; genus VGLJ01. Next base: position 57,050 of record CAVPPZ010000011.1, on the reverse strand, counting down.
TGCCGGACCGCACCAGGAGCACCCGCGCCGGCCGGTGGCCCCGCGCCTCGTGCACGCGATGCACGATCTCGCGCACGAGCCCGTGGTAGTCGTCGGGCGCGGCCGACTCGCTGCGGACCTCCGCCACCACGTGGAGGCGCTGGGTGCCGGTGCGCTCGCTTTCGAGCCCCACCGCCGCGGAGTAGCGCACGCCCGGCACGCCGTCGACGACTTCTTCGATGTCGGCGGGGATCACGTTGTCGCCGCCCAGGATCATCACGTCCTTGATGCGGCCGGTGACGTAGAGACGCCCGTCCCCGTCGAGCATCCCGAGATCGCCCGTGCGCAGCCAGCCGTCGGGGCTCAGCACGCGCGCGGTCGCCTCCGGATTGTTGTAGTAGCCCTTCATCACGCCGGGGCTCCGCACCTGGATCTCGCCGTCGAGACCCGCGGCGAGCGCCACGGGCGGGCCGTCCTCGGCGCGCGGGACGATGCGCACGGACACCCCGCGACAGGGGACGCCGACCGAGACGAAGCGTCCCGACGGATCGGCGCGCACCGGCGTCGCGAGCGGATGCACGGCCACCGCCAGCGTCGCCTCCGCGAGCCCGTAGCACGGCGCGATCACGTTCTTGATGCCGAAGTGCGACTCGAAGCCGTCGATGGTCGACAGCCGCACCGGCTCCGCGCCCGAGAGCGCGGCCTTCAGCGAGGTGAGGTCGAGGTCGCTGGTGTCGCGCACGTTGCGCACGCAGTTCCTGTAGCCGAAGTCGGGCGACACCGTGAACGTCGCACGGACCTCGGTGATGAGCTCGAGCCACTGGCGCGGGCTGCGCAGGTCCGGCGGCAGCAGCCACACGGGCGCCGCCATCAACGGCGGCGTGAACGAGAGGCCGATCAGTCCCATGTCGTGATACAGCGGCAACCAGGACACGACGCGGTCCGCCGGCGTGAGGCCCGCGGCGAGCGCCATGAAGTGGCACGTCTGCACGATGTTGTCGTGCGTCAGCATCACGCCGCGTGGCTGGCCGGTGCTGCCGGAGGTGTATTGCAGGAACGCGAGCTCGTCCGGACCGGCCTCGACGAGCGCGGGCGGCGTGGCGTCGAGGTCGAGATCCGGCGGCTCCAGCACCGCGCGGACGTTGGGCGCGAGCGCGACGCTCTTGTCGACGCCGCTGCGGAACCAGCCGATGGTCGTCACCACGGCCGTCTCCGAGTCCCTCAGGATGGCCCCGGTGGCGTCGACGCCGAGCGTGGGATAGAGCGGCACCGGGATCGCGCCGATGCGCAGCGCGCCGAAGAACGTGAAGAAGAACTCCGCGCAGGTCGGATAGATGAGGCACACCTTGTCGCCGGCGCGCACGCCGTGGGCGGCGAGGTTCGCGGCGTAGCGCGCGCTCTGCGCCCAGAGTCGTCCGTAGGTCACGGTCTCGCCGTACAGGTGGAAGTACGGCGCCTCCGGCGAGACGTCGGCGCGGCGTCGCATCAGCTCGGTCAGCGTCGGTGCTGTCAGCGGATCCACGGGCCCCCTCCTCGGCACTGCGCGGTCACGGGGCGGCATCCAGGGTGGCGGTGACGGATCGTTGCTCGCCGTTGCGCACGAAGACGACGTCGACACGCTCGCCCACCTTGCGGTCGCGCAGCGCCGCGCGCAGGTCGTCGAAGGTGGCGAGGGGAGTGCCCGCGAGACGGATCACCACGTCGCCCTCGCGCAGGCCGGCGCGATCGGCCGCGGTGCCGGGAACGATCGACACCACGCGCGCGCCGTCCGTGTCGGCGCCGCCCTGCACGCCGAGGAACGGGCCTCCGCGCCGGCTGCGCGAGGGCGGCGGCACGACGGCGTACATCGCGCGTGGCGCCGCCGCCAGACGCGCGATCACCTGCGCGCCCACCGCGGCGATCCGCGCCATGCCGGCGACGTCGAGCTTGTCCGGCGTATCGCTCGGGCGGTGATAGTCCTCGTGCGAGCCCGTGTGGAAGAAGAGGACCGGGACGCCCGCGCGGTAGAAGCGCGTGTGGTCGGACGGCGAGAACGGCGAGCCGCGGAGGGTGACCTTGAGGCGCTCGCCGCTCGCGGCCGCGCTCACGATGTCGCCGAACCCCGCGGCGCTGTCCGTGCCGCCGACGGTGAACTGGTCGCGGAGGCGGCCGACCATGTCGAAGTTGACCATGCCGACCGTGCGTTCCAGCGGCCGCGACGGGCGGCGCACGTAGTGGCCGGAGCCGATCAGGCCGAGCTCCTCGGCGCCGAAGAGCGCGAACACGAGCGTGCGCGGCGCGCCGCCCGCGGCGGCGAACGCACGGGCGAGGCCCACCACCACCGCGGTGCCCGATGCGTTGTCGTCGGCGCCATGGTGCACGGCGCCGCCGACGCGCCCGAGGTGATCGTAGTGCGCGCCGATCACGACGGTCTCGTCGGCGAGCGCGGGCTCGCGGCCGGGCAGGATCCCGATCACGTTCACTCCGCGCACGTCCACGCGCTCGAGCGCGATGCGCACCCGCGCGCGCTGGCCGGTGGCGAAGGACCGCGGCCGTGCGGCCAGCGCGGCGATCGTCTCTCCGGCGGGGAGCAGCGTGTTGGCCACGGCGGGGCGCACCGATGCGCTCGGGACCGGGCTCGGCGCCGAGGTCGCGTTCAGGTCCGGCAGCGCATCGTCCACGAGCAGCAGCGCACGTGCGCCGCGCTCGCGCGCCGCCACCAGCTTCTCCACACGCGTCACACGCCGCCCGAGGCGGTCCGGCGCGCCCGCGAGCGCCAGCGCGATGCGCCCGGACATGTCGACGCCCGCGTAGTCGTCGTACCCCTGATCCGCGTTGCTGATCCCATGTCCCACGAAAACGACCTCGGCCTCGACCTCACCATCCGCGGAGCCGCCGTGCGGCATCCACTCCGTGCCGACGGTCCGCGACGCGCCGTCCACGTCGAGCTGGTTCTGCGGTGCAAGGCGGGTGCCCGTCGAGAGCACGAAGGATTGAAAGAATGACCCGCCATCGCCTCCGGGCTCGAGGCCGGCCGCGCGCAGCCAATCGGCCAGGAGCGCCGCGGCGCGTTCCCCGCCTTCGGTGCCGGAGCGCCGGCCGTCCATCTCCGGGGTCGTGAGTGCCGCGACGGATTCCGTCAGCGCGTTCGCGTTCGGTGGGACGAGCGGACGGTCGGCGGCGAAGCCGAGACTGCTGAGGAGGACGACAACGGCGAGGACAACGGCAGCGGAACGGCGACGCACGGTCGAGATTTTACGCGAGCCCCCAGGAGCTTGTCGGTGTATCGGCAGTCGCGGAGCGGCACGGCTGTGCCGGGCCGCGGAGCGGGGGGCATGGGGGGCCCGTCTCGGGCCCCCCATCTAACGAACAATCACGACGCGGCCTCCGGTCATGCGGACGAGGTCGTCCGGGGTGAGTCGAAATACGGTGTGCGAATGGCCGGCGGCGGCCCAGATCTCCGGCCATGACGAACAGCTCGGCGTCGATCAGGATGGCGGCGGGCGGCGCCGTGTGCCCGACCGGCGCGACGCCGCCGATGGCGAAGCCCGTCCGCGTGCGCACGAAGTCGGCATCCGCCTTGCCGACCGGCTCGCCGAGGGCCTCCGCGACGCGGGCCGGGTCCACGCGGCGCCCGCCGCTGGCCATCACCAGCACGGCGGCGTCGCCCGCGCGGAAGATCAGCGAGTTGGCGATCTGCTCCACGCGGCACCCGAGGAGCCGCGCGGCGTCGGCGGCCGTGCGGGCCGGTTCCGTGAACTCGACGATGCGGTGATCGCCGCCGAAGGCGCTGAGCGCGTCCGTGACGCGCGCGACCGACTCGTTCACCGGGGCATCAGGATCCGGTCGAAGGACTCCGCGTACGCGAAGCCCTGGGCGCGGCCGATCTCCGCGTTGCGCTCACGCACGCGCGCTTCGACCCCCGCGAAGTCGCCCACCTGGCTCACGTGGCAGGCGAGCGCCTTGAGCTTCAAATCCATGACCTCGGTGATGTCCACCACGAGCTGGGGGCTCTCCCACTGCATCAGGTGGATCTCCCGCACCTTGTGCGGCTCGAACTCCGGCATCAGCTCCGGGAAGGACAGGTGGTCGCGGGCCAGGGGATAGATGCAGTCGAGGGCGACGCCGGCCACGGTGCGATGGTCGCGGTGCGAGGCGTAGAGGTTGTAGGTCCGGCGCGGGTTCATGGTGATGACGAGATCGGGCCGCCAGCGCCGGATCTCGCGCGTCACGTCCCGGCGCAGATCCCGGGTGTCCTCGAGCTCGCCGTCGGGGTAGCCGAGGAACACCACGCGCGCCACGCCGAGCGTGCGGGCGGCGTTGCGCTGCTCCTCGGCCCGGATCGGCGCCAGGCGGTCGGACGTCATCGTGCGGTCGCCCGATCCTTTGTCGCCGTTGGTCGCGATGACGTACGTGACCTCGCGCCCCTCCTTCACGAGACGCGCCACCGTGCCGCCGGCTCCGAACTCGGAGTCGTCGGGGTGCGCCGTGATGACCATGACCCGCTCGATCGTGTCGGACATGCGAAGGGGGCCTCCTGCGCTCGATTTCACTATAAGATGCGAGCTTCCCGCCAACCGGTTGCTATATTTCTTCACGTGTTCTGGGCGTCACAGAACCTCGCGGTCACCGTGGTGTTCCTGCTCCTCGGCGGTGGAATCCTCCTCACGGTGGCGCCGTTCGAGGTCGGGACGATCCGTCTCGCCGGGGTGAGCCTCCTCTGGTGGTACGGCGTGGTCGTCGCGCCCGTCGTCACGGGCGCGGTCGCTACCATCGCCCTCGTCGTCGCCACTCGCCGCCGCACGGTCGAAGACGCCACCTCGCCGCCGGCCGCCGAGTAACCAGCATCCTCCATCTCCTCGGCGCCTGGTTGAGCCCGGTCGTGCTCGCGGCGCTCGTCGCGCGTGTCGTGGCGCGGTGACGCGAATGCGCCCACCCTCGTCTTGATCGTCGCGACGGCGGGGCTGATCACCCTCCTCGTGCCTCCAGCCGCGCCTCACACGATCACGCGCATCACGCCGGTAATGTTAGCGCCGGTCGTTCTCGCCTGGGCGTTCGTGCTTGCCGCGAACCTCATCGTCCTCGGCGAAGTCGCGCGGGGGGTTGGACTCTCGCGCGGCGCCGGGTTGGCGGCGGGGGCGGGGCTCGCGCTGGCCGTGATCGGATGGACCGCGGGAGACCGCTGGTGGCGGCTTGCCACACCGCTGGGATGCGCGTTCGTGCTGCTGCCGCTCGCGCCCGTCGTGTCGACGGGCGGGCTCCCGTGGACCGCGTGGGGCACCGTGGCGTCGCGGACGGCGCTGACGTTCGCGGAAGGAAGCGCCTGGGTCACGCAGGGACGGTCGCTCGGGGAACGCGCGACGGTGACGTTTCGGGAACCGCATCGTGTCGTCGCCGCGTCGCCGGGGACGTGGCGCGTCGTGGACCGCGATGCCGCACGCGTCGCAGTCCGCGAATGGCAGCTCGACCGCGGGGACGCGCTGACCCTACGTCCGGGCGACGAGCTCCTCGTGGATCCGGGCACGCGCGTGCGCTTCGAGGCGGGGCGGCGTGTGCCCGGCGCGCCGTCGTCGGGGATGGCGTGGGCGGATGGGGGAGCTCGGCCGCGGCTCGGCACGCTGCTCCTCTCCGCCGGCGCCGTGCTGACGCTGGTCGGTGGCGGTGTGGCGCTGGCGCCTGCGCTGCCGGTGGTGGGCGCGACGGCGATCGTCGCGCCGGCCGTGCTCCTCGTGTTCGTCGTGGGTGCGGCCTTGTGGGGACTCTACGGCGTGGCGCTGGTGCCCGAGCTGACGCTGACGCCGTCCGCCTTCGCGCCGGTGATCGAGGTGCTCGCGCGGACGGCGCAGCCGCCGTCGCGACCGGGACTCCTCGGACTGGTGGTGCTCGGCGTCGTCGCGCTGTTCATCGGCGTGATGCTGGCGTGGCGCGCGCGCGTGTTCGCGGCGCTGACCGACGGCGCCACGGCGCTCGGGCGTCCCGCGCTGTCCGCCAGAGCACGCACGGTGGGCATGGGGATCGTCCTCGCGCTCGCGACGGCGCTGGCTGCGCGCGGCGACGACCCCTGGCGCCTCTTCGGCCTGGGCCTGGGCCTGGCGGCCGCCGCCGTGGTGGCGCCGCGACTGGCGGGGACCGGACCGCGTGGCCAGGCGGCCGGGGCGGTGGTCGGAATGCTCGCGTTCGGCGCGACGTTGTTCGGCGAAGGATGGTGGCTTCCCGCCACGGCCGGGCCGCTCGTGGAGTACCCCGCGGTGGCCGCGGCGCCGCTCGCGTGGCTGGCCGCCCGCCTCGGTCGCCGTCGGGCGTAAAATGGGCCGTCATGGCCAGCGATCGGATCGTCGTCCGGGGCGCTCGCGAGCACAACCTGAAGAACATCGACCTCGAAATCCCGCGTGACCAGCTCGTCGTCATCACCGGGCTGTCCGGGTCGGGCAAGTCGTCGCTGGCGTTCGACACCATCTACGCGGAAGGGCAGCGCCGCTACGTCGAGTCGCTCTCCGCCTACGCCCGCCAGTTCCTCGAGCAGATGGAGAAGCCCGAAGTCGACTCGATCGAGGGGCTCTCGCCCGCCATCTCCATCGAGCAGAAGACCACGTCGAAGAACCCGCGCTCCACCGTGGGCACCGTCACCGAGATCTACGACTACCTGCGCGTGCTCTTCGCGCGCATCGGCGTGCCCTCACTGCCCCTCCTGCGACCGGGTGATCTCGGCGCAGACCGTCCAGCAGATGGTGGACCGCGTGCTCACGCTGCCCGGCGGCACGCGGCTCCTGGTGCTGGCGCCGGTCATCCGCGGCCGCAAGGGCGAGTACAAGAAGCTCTTCGGGGACTTCGCGCGGCAGGGCTTCTCGCGCGTGCGCGTCAACGGCACCGTGCGCGAGCTCGGCGAGGACATCGACCTCGACAAGAACAAGAAGCACACGATCGAGGTGGTGGTCGACCGGCTCGTCGTGCGCGACAACCTCGGCTCGCGGCTCGCGGACTCGCTCGAGACCGCGCTCAAGCTGGCCGACGGCGTGGTGCAGGTCGAGCCGGTCGGACGGGCAAGCCCGACAGCCTCCATGCTCTTTTCCGAGAAGCTCGCGTGCGCGGAGTGCGGGATCTCGTTCCCCGAGGTCTCGCCGCGGATGTTCTCGTTCAACAATCCCTTCGGCGCGTGCCCGGACTGCAGCGGGATCGGCACGCGCTACGAGATCGATCCGGATCGCCTGGTCCCCAACGTCAATCGCTCGCTCAAGGCCGGCGCGCTCGCGCCGTGGGCCGGGCGGGAGAGCGCCCACTTCAAGCAGACGCTGCAGGCGCTCTCGAAGCGCTATCGCATCGACCTCGACGCGCCGTGGGCGAAGCTGAAGAAGAAGGAGCGCGACATCGTGCTCCTCGGCGACAAGGACGGCGGCTTCGAGGGCGTGGTGGCGATGCTCGAGCGGCGCTACCGCGAGTCGGCCTCCGAGGACGCGCGCCGCGAGATCGAGACCTTCATGGCCGAGCGGCCGTGCCCGACCTGCGGCGGCGCGCGGCTGCGCCGCGAGTCGCTGGCCATCAAGATCGCGGGGCGCTCGCTCCACGACGTGGTGCGCGACACCATCAAGGAGTCGTCGCGGTTCTTCGAGGGGCTCGCGCTGGGCGAGCGCGACGCGATCATCGCGCGGCGCGTGCTCAAGGAGATCCGCGAGCGGCTCGGCTTCCTGATGAACGTCGGGCTCGACTACCTCACGCTCGACCGGCCCGCGGGCACCCTGTCGGGCGGCGAGGGGCAGCGCATCCGGCTCGCCACCCAGATCGGCTCGGGGCTCGTCGGCGTGCTCTACATCCTCGACGAGCCGTCGATCGGCCTCCACCAGCGCGACAACCGCCGGCTGCTCGAGACGCTGAAGCGGCTGCGAGACCTCGGGAACACCGTCCTCGTCGTCGAGCACGACGAGGAGACGATCCGCGCGGCGGACTTCGTCGTCGACCTCGGGCCCGGCGCCGGCGAGCTCGGCGGCCATCTGGTCGCGATCGGGACGCCGGACGAGATCATGGCCAATCCCTCGTCGCTGACGGGGCAGTACCTCGCGCGGCAGATGTCGATCCCCGTGCCGTCGCAGCGCCGCAAGGGCAGCGGGGCGTGGCTCACCATCCACAACCCGCGCGAGCACAACCTCAAGGGCATGGCGGTGAAGATCCCGCTCGGCACGCTGACGTGCATCACCGGCGTGTCGGGCTCCGGCAAGTCCACGCTCGTCAACGACATCCTCTACCGCGCGCTCGCGCAGATGCTGCACCGCGCGCAGGACCGGCCGGGCGCGCACGACCGCGTCGAGGGCGCGCAGCACCTCGACAAGGTCATCGACATCGACCAGTCGCCCATCGGGCGCACGCCGCGCTCCAATCCCGCGACGTACACGGGCGTCTTCACGTTCATCCGCACGCTCTTCGCGCGCACGCCGGATGCGCGGATGCGCGGCTACCAGCCGGGCCGCTTCTCCTTCAACGTGAAGGGCGGCCGGTGCGAGGCGTGCCAGGGCGACGGCCTCGTGAAGATCGAGATGCACTTCCTGCCCGACGTGTACGTCACCTGCGACGTCTGCAAGGGCAAGCGCTACAACCGCGAGACGCTGGACATCAAGTACAAGGGCAAGTCGATCGCCGACGTGCTCGAGATGACCGTGCGCGAGGCGCTCGAGTTCTTCGACGCGGTGCCGGTCATCCGGCAGAAGCTCCAGACCCTCGACGACGTGGGGCTCGACTACATCCGCCTCGGCCAGGCCGCGACGACGCTGTCGGGCGGCGAGGCGCAGCGCGTGAAGCTGGCGACGGAGCTGTCGCGGCGGGCGACGGGGCGGACGCTCTACATCCTCGACGAGCCGACGACGGGACTGCACTTCGCCGACATCCAGAAGCTCCTCGAAGTCCTGAACCGGCTCGTCGACCACGGCAACACCGTGGTGATCATCGAGCACAACCTCGACGTCATGAAGACGGCAGACTGGGTCATCGATCTCGGCCCCGAGGGCGGCGACGAGGGCGGCCGCGTGATCGCGGCGGGCACGCCGGAGACGGTGGCCCGGGTGACGTCCTCGTACACGGGCCAGTTCCTCGAGCCGATCCTGAGGTAGCGGTATGCGTCGTACCAAGATCGTCTGCACCATCGGGCCCGCCTCCTCGTCGCCCGACGAGCTCGACCGCCTGGTCCACGCGGGCATGGACGTGGCGCGGCTCAACTTCTCGCACGGCACCCACGCCGAGCACGCCGAGGTCGTCCGTCGCATTCGTGACGGCGAGGCGCGCTGGCATCGGCCGGTCGCCATTCTCCAGGATCTCCAGGGCCCGAAGATCCGTCTCGGCACGTTCGGGCCGGGAGGCGGCGCGCGCATCGACCTCGAGGCGGGCAAGCCGTTCACCCTCAGCGCCACGCCGGTGGTCGGCACCGTCGAGCGCAGCTCCGTCAGCCATCCCGAGTACCTCCGCGAGCTGAAATCGGGCGACGAGATCTGGATGGACGACGGCATGATCCAGCTCAAGGTCGAGGAGGCGACCACGGGGGCGGTGAAGTGCCGCGTGGTCGCCGGCGGCCGCATCAGCGACCACAAGGGCATCTCGTTCCCGCACGTGCCGCTGCCGGTCTCGTGCCTGACGCCGAAGGACCGCGAAGACCTGCGCTTCGGGATCCAGCAGGGCATCGACTTCGTCGCGGTGTCGTTCGTGCGCTCGGCGGCGGATATCGCGGAGGTGCGGAAGTTCCTCCACGAACAGGGCGCGGAGCTGCCGATCGTCGCCAAGCTCGAGCGGCAGGAAGTCATGAACAACCTGCCCGGCATCCTCACGATGGTCGACGCGGTGATGGTGGCGCGCGGGGACCTCGGCGTGGACGTGCCGCTCGAGGACGTCCCGCACATCCAGAAGGAAGTCATCCGCCAGGCGCGGCACGCGAAGGTGCCGGTCATCGTCGCCACGCAGATGCTGGAGTCGATGGTGACCCACCTCCGGCCGACGCGCGCGGAGGTCTCCGACGTCACCACCGCCGTGTTCGACGGCGCCGACGCCATCATGCTGTCGGCGGAGTCCGCGACGGGCCGCTACCCGGTGGAGGCCGTCGAGGTCATGGCGCGCATCGCCGAGCGCGCCGAGCAAGCGACGCTGCGTCTGGAAGCGCCGCGCAAGCATCTCGACGGCGCGGTCGGGTTTCCGGAGGCGATCTCCGACGCCGCGGCCACCGCCGCGCGCGTGCTGAAGGCGCGCGCCATCGTCGCGTTCACGCAGTCCGGGTTCTCCGCGCGCCTGATGTCGCAGGAGCGGCCGGACGTGCCCATCATCGCGCTCACGCCGTTCGCCGAGGTCCAGCGGCGCCTCGGGCTCTCGTGGGGCGTCTCGTCGCGCCTGATCCGGAAGGTCGAGACGACCGACGAGATGATCGAGGAGATCGAGGCGACCCTGCTGGGCGACGGCTTCGTGCGCGTGAACGACACCATCGTGATCATCTCCGGCTCCCCGATGTGGGTGACGGGGACGACGAACCTGTTGAAGCTGCACCGCGTGGGCGAACGCCGCTAGGTGTCCGCGGTGGTCCGTCGTCTCGCTTCCGCCCTCGCCGCGCTGCTCGGCCGCGACACGGACGAGCACCGCCCAGTCGACCCCGCGAAGACCGAAGGCAGCGAGGCACGCGAGCGGGCCGGCGCAGCGACGATCGAGCGCAGCGAGGCAGCCGAGCGGGCGGGCGAAGCCCGGGAGCCCGCGACTTCAACAGTCAGCCAGATCAACGCCCTGTACGCCGCCGCCCGCATCCTCGGCAGCGGCGCCGACCTCCCGGTCATCGCCGCGCAGACGCTCGAGGTGATCCAGACCACGACGCGGATGGACGCGGGCACCATGGTCCGCCTCGACCGCGCGACGGACACGCTGCACCTCATCGCCCATCGCGGCATCCGCGACGAGCACGTGGAGCCGCTGCGGGTGCGGCGCGTGGAGGAGAGCGCGCCTGCGCGACGCGATCCGGACCGCGCGCTCCGATCGCGATGCCGCTGCGCTCGGCGCAGGTCGGCGGCGCCCGCATGCGCGAGGTGATCGACGAGGCCGGGTACCGGACGCTGCTCGCGCTGCCGATCCCCGTCGAAGGCGACGACGTGGGGCATCATCTCGCTGGTCTCGCGCGACGAGCGGCGCTTCGACCCCGAGCTCCTGCGCCTCCTCGAGGCGGTCGCCCACCAGGTCGGGCTCGCGGTCGCCCGCGCGACGCTCTACACGGACGAGCGCGTGCGACGCGCGCACCTCGCGGCGTTGCTCGACATCAACACCAAGATCGGCGCGCTCGCGCCCACCGACGCGTTGCTCGCGTCGATCGCCGAGGAGGCCGCGCGCCTGCTCGGCGTCGACAACGCGGGCTTCCGCCTGCTCGACGGCGACGAGCTGGTGCTCGCCGGCGTGGCCGGGAGCGCGGGCGAGACGATGCTCAAGCCCCGCATCAAGGTGGGCGAGAGCTTCAGCGGCAAGGTCGTGGCGACCGGCCGCGCGATGCGCGAAGCGGTCGGCGCCGTCCCCGACATCGTGCCGGAGCACGTGGCCGCCGAGCATCGTCTCGGCTACACGCACATCCTCGGCGTCCCGCTCCGCCTCGGCGCGCGCACGATCGGCGCGCTCATCTTCCGCGCGCGGCGCCCGTTCACCGACTATCGACCAGGAGCTCGCCGAGGCCTTCGCCGGGCAGGCCGCCGTCGCGATCGAGCACTGCGCGCCTCTACCGCGAGGCGTCCCGGCGCGGGCGCGAAGCCGCGGAGCTGGCCGCGCTCGCGGGGAGTCTCACGCAGAGCCTGAAGGTCGAGGACGTCGCCGAGCGCATGGTCGCCGCGCTCCTGCCGCTGTTCGGCGCACGCTCCGCCAACGTGCGTCTCGTGGACGCCGACGGCTCCCTGGTGGTCATCGCGCGCGACGACAGCCCGAGCGCCTTGTCCCCGCGCGGCGACACAGCTGCCGTCCGGGTTCGGCATCTCGACGCTCGTCGTGACGACGGGCCGCACGTTCCGCACGCGCGGACGTCCTCGCCGCAGCCGGAGGTCCGCCTGACCGACGCGCTCCGCGCGCGGATCCTGGCCACCGGCGACCGCGCGTACCTCGCGGTGCCGCTGCGCGCGAAGGACCGCACCATCGGCGTCGTGATCCTCGCCGACCGCCAGGGGCGCGAGTTCACCGAGTCGGAGGCGACGCTGCTCCAGAGCTTCGCGGACCAGGCGGCCCTCGCCCTCGAGAACGCCCGGCTCTACGAGGAAACGGAGCGCCGCCGCCTCGAGGCCGAGGTGCTCGCCGAGGTCACGCGCGGCCTCAACGAGGCGCTCGATCTCGACACCGTCCTGCGGCGCGTGACCGTCGCCATGCGCGATCTGTGCGCCGCCGACGCGGCGCTCATCGCCCTGCGCGAGCCCGGCGGCGACGCGATGCGCCTGCGCCACGTGGTCGGCAAGGAAGTGCCCGCCGCGCTGTGGGCCACGCGCTTCGAGCCCGGCAAGGGACTCGGCGGCGTCGTCATGCAGACGGGCCGGCCGGTCCGCACCGACAACCGGCGCGAGGATCCGCGCTTCGACCGCGGCTTCGTCGACCTCGTCCACGCGCAGGACATCGTCGCCGCGCTCGTCGTGCCCATTCTCATCGGGGGCCAGGTCGAAGGGCTGGTGTTCGTCCAGAACCTCACCGCGCGGCCGTTCACCGACCGCGACGAGGCGGTGCTCGTGCGCCTGGCGGACCACGCGGCCGTCGCGGTCAGCAACGCGCGGCTCTACGCCGCCGCCGGCGACCGGGCGGCGCGCCTGCGGACGCTGAACCGGCTCAACCACCTCGTGTCGTCGTCGCTCGACACCGCCGAGGTGCTCACGGACATCGCGCGCGCCGCGGCCGAGTTCATGAACGCGCCGATGGTCGTGTTCTGGCTCGCCGACAACGACACGCGCACGCTGCGCGCGGCTGCCGTGTCCGATCCGGTGAGAGGCGCGCACTTCCATGCCCAGACCCTCCGCTTCGGCGAAGGCGCCGCCGGCTGCGCCGCGCGCGACCGCCTGCCGCTCAACGTGCCGGACGTCTTCGCGCCCGATTCTCCGGTGGGCAACCGGGACTGGCTCCGCGCGAACGGACATCCACAGCCTCCTCGCGATCCCGGTCATCCACAACGAAGTCGTGCTCGCGGTCGTGACCCTCACCGCCCGCGAGCCGTTCCAGCTCGGGCCCGACGACCACGAGCTCCTCGAGAGCTTCCTGGCGCAGGCGGCCGCCGCCATCCGCAACGCCGCGCTGTACGCGGAGACCGATCGCCGCCGGCGTGAGGCCGAGGTGCTCGCGGAGGTCGCCGGCTCGATCAACGCCTCGCTCGACCTCGTCACCGTGCTCGACCGCGTGGTCGCGGGCGCACGGGACCTCTGCGGCAGCGACGTGGCGCGCATCCTCCTGCGCGAGCCCGACTCGGAGGCGGCGGTGACGCGGGCGAGCGTCGGGCATCGGACGGCGGCCGTCGAGTCGCTGCGCGTCGAATCCGGCAAGGGCGTCGCGGGCGTGGTCCTCGTCAGCGGCAAGCCGTTCCGCACGGCCAACTACGCCGAGGATTCGCGGATCGAGCACGCGTACGAGCAGGTCGTCGACGCCGAGGGGCTCGTCGCGACGGTCGCGGTGCCCATCGTGATCGACGGGCGCGTGGAAGGCATCCTCCACGCCGACAACCGCACCACGCGCAGCTTCACCGACCTGGACGAGGCCGTGCTCGCGCGGCTCGCGGATCACGCGGCCGTCGCCATCCGCAACGCGCGGCTCTATCGCGAGACGAGCGACTTCGCCGACCGCCTGCGCGCGCTCGACGAGGTCAACCGGCTCGTGTCGTCCTCGCTCAATCCGGACGAGGTGCTCCAGAACATCGCGGCGGCGGCCGCGCGGTTCTTCGACGCGCCGTGGGTCGCGATGTGGGTGATGGACGAGGCTGCGCCAGTGCATGGTGCGATCGTTCATCATCGGCAGCGGGGAGCTGGCCGACCAGCTGCCGACCGAGCTGCCGTTCGGCGCCGGCACGGTGGGCTGGGTGGCGGAGCATCGCCAGCCGCTGTACTGGACCGACAACGGCGACGCGCGCGTGGTGCCGGGGGTCGGCCAGCTGTTCCTGTCCCGCGGGCTCCGCTTCCGGCTCGTCTATCCGATCACCATCGGCGAGCGCGTGCTCGGCGTCTTCGCGGTCAACCGGCCCACCGCGGTGCCGGTGACGCCGGAGACCGAGGCGCTGCTGCGGTCGCTCGCCGCGCAGGCCGCGCTCGCGCTCGACCACGCGCGCCTCTTCTCCGAGACGGCGCGCCGGCTCGAGGAGACGCGCGCGCTGCTGGACGTCGCGGAGATCCTCAACTCGACGCTGAACAGCAAGCAGCTCCTCAAGCGCGCGGCGATCCGCATCGCGCAGGTCTGTCACGTCGATCGCTGCTCGATCGAGCGCTGGGACGGCAAGAGCATGTCGGCGCTGATGTCGCAGTTCGCCGACGGACAGCCGCGGCCGGAGCTGTGGGCCCGCTTCGCGGCCCAGCCGCCGTGGACGGGGCGCCAGGTGCCCGCCCACCAGCGCGTGATCGACACGCGCCGCCCGGTGGTGATCAACGACACGAGCCGGACCGATCTCCTGCCGCCCGAGTGGGTGGAGAAGTTCGGGATCAAGTCCTGGATGTCGGTGCCGCTGGTGCGCCAGGACCAGGTGATCGGCGTGCTGAACCTCGACTACAGTCAGCGGACCACGCGCTTCGAGAGCTGGCAGGTGGATCTCGCGATGACCATCGCGGGTCAGCTCGCGCTGTCGCTCGGAGAACATCCGCCTCTACGCCGAGGTGCAGGAGCGGCTCAGCGAGACCCAGACGCTGCTCGCGGTGGCGGAGACGCTGTCCCAGCCCGGCACGCCCGAGGAGGTCATGCGCAAGGTCGCGCGCGAGGTGGGCCGCGCCACCACCGCCGACATGGTCGGCACGTACTTCCTGAACGAGCGGAAGGACGCAGCTCGTCGTGCTCGCCGGCTATCACGTGCCGCAGGAATACCTGCCGATCCTCCGCGAGCGCACGATGCGCCTCGCGAGCTTCCCGTTCGTGGCCGACGCGCTGGCGATGGGCCGCGCCGTGTGGAGCCCCGACGCGCTGGGGGATCCGCGGTTCGACCCCGCGTGGAACGAAGGGCTGCCGCCGCACGCGGTCCTCTTCGTGCCGACGTTGACGCAAGGCCAGCCTCTCGGCGGCCTCTTCCTCGTGTGGTGGCAGACGGGCCGGCCGTTCCCCGCCGCCGAGCTCCCGCTCGTCGAGGGCGTCGCCAGCGCAGGTCGGTCTCGCGCTCGAGAACGCCGAGCTGTCGCGGCAGACGCGCCGCAAGCTGCGCGAGACCGAGACGCTGCTGTCGGTGAGCCGCGCGCTGGCCTCCACGCTCGATCTCGAGGCGATGCTGCGCCACTTCATGCGCGAGGCGGCGCGCACGCTGAGCGCCGACACCATGGCCTTCTGGACGGTGGCTCCCGACGGCGAGTGGCTCGAGCCGTTCGCCGGCTATCACGTCCCGCCCGAGCACCTCGAGGAGTTCCGGACCCTCCGCGTGTCGATGGTGCAGCACCCCTTCTACGCGGAGGCCGTGCAGCGCCGGCGCCCCGCGCTCTCGACGCTCGGCCACGACGACCCGCGCCTGCCCGCGCACATGCGCGCGCTCCGGCACCGGAGCCAGCTCTTCGTGCCGATCGTGGCCAGGGAGCGCGTGATCGGCGCGCTGGCGGCGGTGTGGTGGGAGACGGCCGCGCGAGCTGTCCGAGTCCGAGCTCACCCTGCTCGAGGCCCTCGCGAGCCAGGTCGGCGTCGCCGTGGAGCACGCGCGGCTCTTCGACGAGAACCAGCGTCAGGTGCAGGAGCTGTCGGTGCTCTACGACCTCTCGCGCGCGGTCACCGGCGTGCTCGATCGGGCGGCTCTGCGTCGACGCCGTGCACGCCCACCTGGAGCGCGTGATGGACGTGCGCAACATGGTCGTGATGATCCGCGACGAGGACGCGGGCGATCTCGAAGTGGCGCTGCGCATCCGCGACGGCCGGCGCGACGACGATGCGCCGCTCCGGTACCCGATCGACGGCGTCGGGCTGCTCGAGATCGTGCTGGAGGAAGGCCGGTCCTTGCGGACCGCGCACTACGGGGCGGAGTGCGCGCGGCGCGGGGTGGCGCCCGTGCCGTACGCGCTCGAGTACGCGCACTGGCTGGGCGTGCCCATGAAGGTCGGGCGACCACGTGCTCGGCGTGCTCGTCGTGCGCAACGCCGATCCGCCCGTATCACCGAGGCCGACGAGCGCCTGCTCGGCAACATCGCGGACCTCACCGCCCTCGCCCTGCGCTCCGCGCGGCTCTACGACGAGCGCGCGCGCGCCTACGGCGAGCTGTCCGCGGCGCAGGACCAGCTCGTGCGCACCGAGAAGCTCCGCGCCCTCGGCGAGATGGCGTCCGGCGTCGCCCACGACTTCAACAACCTGCTCGCCTCGATCCTCGGGCGCGCGCAGCTCCTCCTGCAGCGCATCGAGGACGCGCGCCTGCGCCAGTGGCTGCAGGTCATCGAGCGCTCGGCGCTCGACGGTGCGCAGACCGTGCGCCGGCTGCAGGAGTTCACGCGCATCCGGCGCGACCAGCCGTTCGTCGCCGTCGACGTCAACCAGGTCGTGCGCGACGCGCTGGAGATCACGCAGTCGCGCTGGCGCGAGGAGCCGATGAGCCGCGGCATCACGATCGAGGTGCGGACGGCGCTCGGCGACATCCCCGCGGTGGCGGGCGATCCCGTCGAGCTGCGCGAGGCGCTGACGAACCTGATCCTCAACGCCGTCGACGCGATGCCGGACGGCGGCACGCTGTCGCTGCGCACGGCGCACGTGGGCGAGGCCGTCGAGCTGACGGTGAGCGACAGCGGCGTCGGCATGCCCGAGACCGTGCGCCAGCGGATCTTCGACCCGTTCTTCACCACCAAGGGCGCCGCAGGGCACGGGCCTCGGCCTCTCGATCACCTACGGCATCCTGATCGCGGCACCGCGCGCGCGTGGTGGTCGAGAGCGAGCCGGGGCAGGGGACGACGTTCCGGCTCGCGTTCGATCCGAGCGCGCCCGCGCACGCGGCGGAACCGGCCGCGCCCATCATGCCGACGACGACCGCGGCGCTCCGCTGCCTCGTGGTGGACGACGAGGAGACGGTCGGCTCCGTGCTCGGCGACGTGCTGGAGACGAGCGGCCACTCCGCGGTCGTGCTCACGACGGGCGCCGAGGCCATCGAGCGCTTCCGGCGCGAGCGCTTCGACGTCGTGTTCACCGACCTCGCCATGCCGGGCCTCTCGGGCTGGCAGGTCGCGCGTGCCGTGAAAGCGACCGCGCCCATGGTGCCCGTGTTCCTCGTGACCGGGTTCGGCGTGGAGCTGTCCGCCGAGGAGCGCCGTGCGCACGGCGTCGACCTCGTGCTGAGCAAGCCGCTCAACATCCAGTCCATCCTCGATGCCGTCGCCTTCGCCGCCGCCCAATCGAGCGAAGACGGGTAAGGAGCCCGCATGCCCTACGAGACCTTGACGTTGGCGCGTGCCGACGGCGTCGCCACGCTCACGCTGAACCGTCCCGACGCCTACAACGCGCTCGACCTCGCGCTGGGCCGCGACCTCTTCCACGCGGTGCTCGAGGTCGACGACGATCCCGCGGTGCGCGCGGTGATCGTGACCGGCGCCGGCAAGGCGTTCTGCGCGGGGGGCGACGTGAAGGGCTTCGCGGACAACCTCGACCGCATCGGCGCGCTGATCAAGGAGCTCACCACCTACCTGCACGGCGCCGTCTCGCGCCTGTGCCGCACCGAGAAGCCCGTGATCATGGCGATCAACGGCATCGCGGCGGGCGGCGGCATGAGCCTGGCCCTCGCGGGCGATCTGGTGCTCGCCGCGGAGTCGGCGCGCTTCACCATGGCCTATTCGAAGATCGCGGCGACGCCCGACGGCTCGTCGTCGTACTATCTTCCGCGTCTCGTCGGCCTGCGGCGGGCGATGGAGCTCTACTTCACCAACCGCGTGCTGACGGCGCGCGAGGCCCAGGAGTGGGGGCTGGTGACCCGGGTGGTGCCCGACGCCGAGCTGGCGGCGGCCGCGCAGGCGCTGGGGCGCGAGCTGGCGCAGGGCGCGACGAAGGCGTTCGGCGGCGCCAAGCGCTTGTTCCACCAGTCGACCTGGGAGAGTCTCGAGACGCAGATGGAGCTGGAGGCCCAGGCCATCGCGGCGAGCGGCCGCACGGAGGATTTCCGCGCCGGCGTGACCGCGTTCGCGACCAAGCAGCCGGCCCCGACGTTCCGCGGGCGATGAACGACAGAGGAGGAGCGATCGTGACGACCTCGATGAAGCCGCGTGTCTTCTACCGCCCTGGGTGATCGTCCTGCGCCAAGACGAAGGAGCTGCTCTCGTCTTGGGGGATCGGGTTCGATCCCGTCGACGTCGATCAGGTGCCGGGGGCGAACGAGGAGCTGAAGCGGCTCGGCGTCCCGCGCGTGCCCGCGGTGGTCGTGGGCGATCGCGCGGTCCACGGCTGGAACCCGGCGGGGTACGCGGAGCTGGTGGGCGTCGAGTACCGCCCTGCCGCCAAGCTCGAGCCGCGGGTGCTGGCGCAGCGTCTCGACCGCATCCTGGCCTCCACCGAATCGCTGGTCCGGCGGATCCCGGACGAGCGGATGGAATGGACGCCGCCCGAACGGAATCGCCCGCTCGCGGACCTGGGCTTCCACGTCTTCCGGCTCTCGCTCGGCTTCATCGAGGGCATGGACCGCGCGAGCTTTCCGGCCTCCGTCCACGCGGAGCTCGCGCCCGGCGAGCTTCGCACGGGCGACGGCCTCGCGCGCTACGGCGCGCTCGTCCGCGCGCGCATCGCGGGCTGGTTCGAGGGGGCGGCCGGCGACGAGTTCACGCAGATCGTCGAGGCCTACTGGGGCCCGATCGGCGCGCACGACTTCCTCGAGCGCACCACGTGGCACGCGGCGCAGCACCTGCGGCAGCTCTACATCCTGGCGGCGCGCATCGACGTGACGCCGGAGGCGCCGGAGCCGACCGAGCTCTACAAGGACCTGCCGCTGCCGGCCGCGATCTGGTGAGCGGCCGCTAGATCCGCTCGAGGTCGGCGACCGTGCGGGACGATGATGAATTCGCCGGGGCCGACCTCCCGTGCGCCGTCGCGGAGCTGCATCAGGAGCCGGCCGCTCACCACCAGGAAGAGCTCGTCCTCCACGTCGTGGTGGTGCCAGACGAACTCGCCGGCCAGCTTCACGACCTTCACGTGCATGTCGTTGACGTCCCCACGATCTTCGGGGACCAGCGGTCGGTGAAGCGCGCGAACGTCTCCGCGAGGTTGACGACCTGCATCGCGACCTCCTTGCTAACGCCCGATTCTAAAGGGGAAGCGGGAAGTCTTGACGGCCCGGCCGAGATCGACGGAAGATCGCCAGCCGGATGGAGGAAATGAACGAAAATGCGACACGGAGGGCCGCTATGACGATTCGGTCTCGTGCGCTCTGCATGGTCGTGCTCGCGGGGATGGTCGCGGTCTCGGTGACCGCCCACGCGCAAGGCATCACCGATATGAAGAAGGGCGAAGGCGGGAGCGCCGTTCAGGGCGCGGCCGGTCCGTCGGGAGCCCCCGGGGCCGCCTCCGATCTCGAGCGCTGCGACAAGCCGATGGGGGCCGTCGCCGTCGTGGAGCCCCAGACCTACGTGTCCCAGGCGCTCTCGCGCTACAAGCTCGGCTCGCCGGTCAGCCTCATCCGGCTCATGATCCAGCAGTCGAACTGCTTCATCGTGGTCGAGCGCGGGATGGGGATGCAGAACATGATGCAGGAGCGCGGGCTCGCCAACTCCGGCCAGCTCCGGCAGAACTCGAACATGGGCGGCGGGCAGATGGTGAGCGCGGACTTCATCATGACGCCCGCAGGTCGTGTTCTCGGAGGACAACGCCGGCGGCGTCGGCGGCACCCTCGGCGCGGTCGGCCCGCTGTTCGGTCGGGACGGGCGCGCGGTCGGCGCGATCGGCGGCGCGGTGGCGGGCGGCCTGAAGTTCAAGGAGGCGCAGACCAGCATGCTGCTCGCCGACGCCAGGTCCGGCGTCCAGGTCGCCGCCGCCGAAGGCAGCGCGAGCAAATCGGACTTCCGTCTCGGCGGCCTTCTCGGGGGCTTCGGCGGGGGCGGCGGCGGTGCGCTCGGCCTCGGGGGCTACTCGAACACGAACGAGGGCAAGATCATCGCCGCGAGCTTCGCGGACAACTACAACGGCATCGTGCGCGCGGTCCGGGCGAATCCCAGCCTGCAGCGCGACGTCGGCACGCTCGCGCAGGAGGCGGCGGCCGGCGGGAAGACCAAGGCCGGCGCGGTCTTCAACGAAGGCGACGTGCTCCTGCCGAAGATCGCGAACGTCCGGCTCATGTCGAAGCCCTCGGAGACCAGCCAGGTCGTCACGACCCTCGGCAAGTCGGACGAGCTGATCTTCACGGGCAAAGAGGAAGAGGGCTTCGTCAACGTCGAGTCGGGCAAGGGCAGCGGCTGGGTGAAGAAGATCCTGATCAGTCGGTAGATGGGGGGCCCGAGACGGGCCCCCCAAGCCCCCCACGCTCGATTGACTTACATGGGGGGACGAGACGCCCCCCAATCCCCCCACGCTCCACGGCCCGGCGGAGCCGTGCCGCTCCGCGACTGCCAGTTACTCATCCGCCCACGCGTCGTTGAGACGGCGCGCGAGCGTGCGGTGGCGGCGGAAGAAGTACGCGAGCATGGCGCCCGCCGCCAGCAGGTTGCCGACGAAGATCGTCCATCCCGCCACCTCGTTGAGGATCCAGTTCGCCGCGATGATGATCGCGCCGAACGAGAACACCTCGAACGCGGTGAAGAGGATGATGAGCGCGATCAGGAAGACCGGCTGGCGCTCCGCCGCCTCCATCAGCACGGACGCGACCACGCCGAACGCCAGGAACGCGAGGCCGTGCACGATGGTGTAGGACACGACGGCCCCGGCCATCTCCGTCTGCCGCAGGAACGCGGTGCCGAGGAGCTGCGGCGTCCGGAACGGCTCGCCCTGGATCGTGTCGATGCAGAGGAACCACAGCGCGACGATCGCGGCGCCGATGAGCCCCGCGATCATCCCCTCGCCGAGCACGCCGCCCCACGACCCGACGAGCACGCGCGGCAGCGTGCGATGGCCGAGCACGAAGTACCAGAGCATCGCGGTGGCGGCCAGCAGGTTGCCGATGAGGATCGCCCACCACACGACGGCGCCGAGCAGGGACGTGCCGAGCGCGCCGAGGGCGCCGAGGAAGAACATCTCGAAGCACGCGAACAGGATCACGACCGCGATGAAGAGCGCCGTCTCGCGCTCGCTCACCGCGATGAGGGCCGCCGCCATCACCCCGAACGCGACGAAGGCGAGACCGTGCAGGAGCGTGTAGCCGAGGATCGGCGCGAGCGCGATCTGGATGCTGGCCGGATCGCGCAGGCCCTGGAAGACGGCCGCGCCGAGCAGGGCCGGGGTCAGGAAGGGCCTGCCGCGCGCGACGTCGAAGACGAGGAACCAGACGGCGACGACGGCGGCGCCGAGGAGCCCGCCGACGACGCCCTCGCGGAGGACCGAGCGTGGCTCGCCGGCCATCGACGGTAGTGTAGCCGCAGGATCACCCGCGCGCGAGGCGGACGCCGTAGTCCGAGTACTTCAGGTGCGGCGGGAGCGACGAGCGGTGGGCGACCGCGCTCCACGGGTCGGCGTGACGCCAGGCGCCGCCACGGCTGACGCGGCGGGTGCCGGTCGCCGGTCCCGTCGGCGCCTGCGCGGGAGCGACGGCGTAGTAGTCCTCGGCGAACCAGTCCGCGCACCACTCGTGGCAGACCCCGGAGAGATCGGTGAGGCCGAATCCGTTGGCGGGGGTGGTGCCGGCGCGCGGGAGCCCGTTGACGACCACGTCCGGGCGCGCGTCACCCCACGGGTATCGCGCGCCTTCGAGCCCGCCGCGCGCCGCGCGCTCCCACTCCGCTTCCGTCGGCAGCCGCGCGTGCATCCACGTCGCGAAGGCGAGCGCCTCGTCCCACGTGAGCCCGACGACCGGCTGCCGCGGATCGTCGAAGCCGGCGCGCTCCCAGAAGGCGGGCGCGGGCGCGCCGACGGCGTCGCGATAGCGCGCGTAGTCCGCGTTCGTCGCGGGCGCGCGCGCGATCGCGAACGCGCCGACCCACACGGGATGCGGCGGCCGCTCGGCGGGCGCGCCGGCTTCCCATCCCATGGTGAACGCGCCGGCCGGGATGCGGACGAACTCCACGGGGGCGAGTGTAGAATGGCGTGACCCCCAAGCCCCCTCCAATCACGGCACGCCCAAGGAGACTCCCGGATGAACGTCGCGGCGAGGATGGCGCGGCTCGGTACCGAATCGGCCTTCGAGGTGCTCGCGCGCGCGAAGGCGCTCGAGCGTCAGGGCAAGAGCATCGTGCACCTCGAGATCGGCGAGCCGGACTTCGACACGCCCGAGCACATCCGCGACGCGGCGAAGCGCGCGCTCGACAACGGGGCGACGCACTATGGTCCGTCGGCCGGATTGCCGGAGCTGCGCGAGGCCATCGCGCGTCACGTGAGCGAGACGCGCGGCATCAGCGTCTCGCCCGACCAGGTGGTGGTCACGCCCGGCGCGAAGCCGATCATGTTCTTCGTGATCATGGCGCTCGTGGGAGAGGGCGACGAGGTCCTCTACCCGGACCCGGGCTTCCCGATCTACGAGTCGGTCATCAACTTCGTCGGGGGCCGGGCGGTCGGCGTGCCGCTGCGGGAGGCGACCGGCTTCAACTTCGACATGGACTTCTTCGAGGCGCACATCACGCCGCGCACGAAGCTCATCATCATCAACTCGCCGCAGAACCCGACGGGCGGCGTGCTGGAGAAGGCGCAGATCCAGCGCATCGCCGCCGTCGCGCGCGAGCGCGACATCCCCGTGCTCACCGACGAGATCTACCGCCACTTCCTGTACGACGGTGAGTTCGTGTCCATCCTGCGCGAGCCCGGCATGCCTGAGCGCTCACGATCCTCCTCGACGGCTTCTCGAAGTCGTACGCGATGACGGGCTGGCGCCTCGGGTACGGCGTGATGCCGGTCTCGCTGGCCGAGCACGTCACGCGCCTGATGGTGAACTCGGCCTCGTGCACGGCGTCGTTCGTGCAGCTCGCCGGCGTGGCGGCGCTCGAGGGCGAGCAGGCGTGCGTCGGGCGGATGGTGGCGGAGTTCCGGCGCCGCCGCGACCTGGTCGTCGACGGCCTCAACCGGCTGCCGGGCGTGAAGTGCGCGCTGCCGCGCGGCGCCTTCTACGTGTTCCCGAACATCACGGGCACGGGCCGTCCGTCCGCGGAGGTCGCGCAGCGCCTGCTGGACGAGGCCGGCGTGGCCGTGCTGGCGGGCACGGCGTTCGGCGCGCACGGCGAGGGCTACCTGCGGCTCTCCTACGCCAACTCCGAGGCGAACCTCCGCAAGGCGCTCGAGCGCATGGAGCCCGTGCTCGCGTCGATGAAGTGACGGTCGCCGACGTCATCGCCGACGGCCTGCGGCGCGCGGGCGTGGCGCGCATCTTCGTCGCGGACGGTGCGGACGCGACGCTGGTGACGGCTCTGAGGGCGGCCGGGCTTCCGATCATCGACGTGGCCGGCTCCGCCTCCGCCTGTGTCATGGCCGCCGTCACCGGCCGCCTCGGTGAGGCGCCCGGCGTCGCCGTCGTCGCACGGGACGACGCGGGCGTCAGCCGCGCGGTGGCGCGCGCCATGCGCGACTCCGCGCCGACGATCGTCCTCGCGTCCCGCGCGCCGGAGACCGCGGCCGCGAAGGCGGTGCCCGTCGCCGGCGCCGACTCGGCGGCGCACTGGGTCGCGCATGCCGCACAGGCGGCGATGGGCGAGCCTCCCGGCTGCGTGTGGCTCGTCGCCGCGTCCGAGGTCACGCCGCGCGCCGCGCTGCCCCTCGCCACCGCGGCGCGTCCGTCCGCCGCGCCGATCGATCCCGCGGAGATCGACACGATCACGGAGCGTGTGAGCGCCGCGGTGCGCCCCCTTCTCGTCGCGGGGCGGGGATGCCGCGCGCCGGCGACCGCCGTGTGGGTGCGCGCCTTCGCCGAGGCGTTGCCGGCGCCCGTGCTCGCCACGCCGGCGGGACGCGGCGCGCTTCCCGAGCCGCACCCGCTCTCGTTCGGCGTCCTGGCTCCGGAGAGCGCGATCGTCCGGCGCGCGGACCTGGTGATCGCGCTCGGCGTCGACGAGATGGAGCTCGAGGCGGCCGGCGTGACGTTCGCGGCGCCCGTCGTTCGGGTCGTCCGCGTGGGGGCGGTGCTCGAAGAGCTGGGTGCGCGGCTCCGTGGTCGCGCGCGCGCCGACTGGGACGTGGCGGAGCTCGACCGGATCCGTCGCGCGCTTCCGACGCCAGCGGTCGCGCCCGCGCTCGCCGCGCTGGTCACGCGGTTGCGCGAAGCGACGCCCACGGAGACCGTCGCCGTCTTCCCCGACGCGCTCGAGCCGGCGTCGCGGCTGTGGCAGAGCGTCCAGCCCGGAGACGTGCTGGTGGAGGACGATGTGCTCGCCGCGAGCGTGGCGGTGGCGCTCGAACGCCCCGAGAGCCTCGTGCTCGCGTTCGCGGACGCGTCCGACGACGCGCGCGCCGACGCGGCGCGCGCCGGCGTGCGCGTGGTCGTCCCCGCGCCCGCCGCGCTCGCGCAGACCATCGACGCCGCCGTGACGTCGTCGGCGCCGCGCGTGATCGTCGTGCCGGGGCCGGGGCCGGACGGCGGGTGGTCGACCGGACGCGTATAATCGCCGGCATGCCCCTCCTCAACGAGCGCGATCAGGCCGCCGTCCGCACGGAGTTCGAGAAGCTTGCCGGTCCCGTCAAGCTCATCGTCTTTTCCCAGGAGCTCGAGGCGGCGGAGCTGTGCCGCCAGAACGAGGAGCTGGTCCGCGAGGTGGCCGACCTCGCGCCCGACGCGATCAGCGTCGAGGTGCTCAACCCCGCGATTGACCGCGACCGTGCCGCCGCCTACGGCATCGAGCGCGTGCCCGCGATCGTCGTCGAAGGCGCCCGTGACTACGGCATCCGCTTCCTCGGCATCCCCGCCGGCTACGAGTTCTCGAACCTCATCGACTCGATCATCGTCGCCTCGTCCGGCACCGCGGGGCTCACCGCGGAAACGCAGCGCGCGCTCGCCGACCTCGACAGCGACGTCGACATCAAGGTCTTCTCCACTCCCACCTGACCCTACTGCCCCCGGGCCGTGCGCCTGGCGCAACACATGGCCGTCGCCTCCGATCGCGTCACCGCCACCGCGATCGAAGCCACCGAGTTCCCCGATCTCAGCCGCGCCTATCGCGTCGCCGCGGTGCCCAAGATCGTCATCAACGATCGCGTGGAGTTCGAGGGCGCGCTGCCCGAAGCCGATTTCCTCGGCGCCGTTCTGCGCGCGGTCTCCCCATCGGCGTGAGGGGTGGGCGCGGCGGGTCGGGGCCGGCCGGGGCCCGGGGGGTGCTCCGCGGCCTGCTATGTCGGGAGTGGGCATTCGCCCACTCCCGACCGCTAATGTCCGCGTCACACCCCCGGGCCCGCCGCGCGCCGCCCGCCCCGCCGCGCCCACGCCCTCACGCCGGCGCGCTTACCTCGGCAACTCGGAGTCGAGCGATCGGCATCGGGCTCGGCGCGAGCATCGGAGTCAGGCGCGGTCAGGGCCGTCGTTCGCTCGTGGTCCGAGCCGTTGCGCTGACGCTCCTGGTGTTCGCGCTCGAACCGCTCGGCTTCGACCGTCCTCCCCTCGTGCCTTCGTTCGTCGTCACCGCGGATGCGGCCGAGCCCGCGAAGTCGCCTGGTGTTGGAGATGTGGCGCCGGACGTTCAGCTGGGCGATCAGCATGGGAACGCGTTTGCGCTGGGGGACGCGCTCAAGGCGCGGGAGTTCGTCGTCATCGCGTTCTATCCGAAAGCGTTCACCGGGGGGTGAGGGACCGAATTCTCCCGGTTCCGGGAGGACGCCGCGAAGTTCGCCGCGCTGAACACCGAGATCGTCGGGATCTCCGCGGATGCGCCGGAACGGAACCTCGCGTGGAGCAAGGAGCTGAAGCTGCCGTTCCGGCTCCTGAGCGACGCGGGCGAGGTCGGGAAGCGGTACGGCGTGTGGGACGACATGTGGCGCATCCAGCGGCGCGCCACGTTCATCGTCGACCGCCAGGGCAAGGTGCGCTGGACGGAGGCAGGCGGCCTCTGCGTCGACACGAGCCGGACGCTCGACGCGCTGACCCGGCTTGCCCGCGAACGCTAGACCGCCGCGCCATCTCTTCCTCTACGGGACGTTGATGCGCGGGCAGCCCGCGCACCGGTTCGTCGCCGGGCGGGCCACGTTCGTGGCGGAGGGGCACGTCGCGGGCACGCTCCTGGCCCTCGGACGCTTTCCCGGTCTCGTGCGAGGGCGCGGCCGCGTGCGGGGCGAAGTGTGGCGCCTCGACGCGCCGGAAGTTCTCGCGACCCTCGACGAGTACGAGGGGTACAATTTCGAGCGTTGCACGACCCTCGTGACGCTCGGGGACGGACGTCGTCTCCGAGCGCTGCTGTACCGATACCGGGGTCCTCGCACCCGCGAAGAGACGGCGCGAGTCATTCCGGAAGGCGACTGGAGGAGACATCGATGGCGCTGACGCCCGCTGAGCTCGTCAAGGCCGATCATGAGCACCTGATCCATCCGCTCCATCACCCGATCGACAACGCGGAGCCGATCATCTACGTGAGGGGCCGCGGGGCCACCGTGACGGATGCGACGGGCCGCGACTACCTGGACGGCCTCGCCGGTCTCTGGAACGTGAACGTCGGCCACGGGCGGGCCGAGCTCGCGGACGCGGCGGCGGCGCAGATCAAGGAGATCGCCTACTTCTCGGCGTACACGGGCTCGTCGAACGTGCCCGCCATCACGCTGGCCAGCCGGCTCGTCGCGCTCGCCGACAACGTCTTCACCGGCGTGTTCTTCACCTCGGGCGGCGCGGAGTCGAACGAGTCCGCGTTCAAGACCGCGCGCTTCTACTGGAAGGCGCAGGGCAAGCCCGAGAAGACGAAGGTCATCGCGCGGCTCAACGCCTACCACGGCGTGACGCTGCAGGCGATGAGCGCGACCGGCATGAGCGCCTACTGGAAGATGTTCGAGCCGCGCGTGCCGGGCTTCGTCCACATCCCCACGTGCTATCCGTACCGCCAGATCGATCAGAAGCCGGGGGAGACGGCCGGCCAGACGGCGGCGCGCCTGCTCGAGGAAGCGATCCTCCGCGAGGGCCCGGACACGGTGGCGGCGTTCATCGCCGAACCCATCCACGGCGGCGGCGGCGTGCTCTATCCCGACGACGACTACTTCAAGAACGTGCGCGCGGTCTGCGACAAGCACCAGGTGCTGTTCATCGCCGACGAGGTCATCACCGGCTTCTGCCGTACCGGCCGCTGGTTCGCGATGACGCACTGGAACGTGAAGCCCGACATCATGTCCTTCGCGAAGGGCGTCACCTCCGGCTACCTCCCGCTCGGCGGCATCATGGTGTCGAAGGCGATCAAGGACACCATGGACACCGTGAAGCCCGAGGATCGCTGGATGCACGCGTACACGTACTCCGGGCATCCGACGTGCTGCGCGGTCGCGCTGCGCAACCTCGACATCATGGAGAGGGAGCGGCTCTGGGAGAACTCCGCGAAGATGGGCGACCGCCTCTTCGCCGGGCTCAAGAGCGCGTTCGGCACCCATCCGAACGTGGGCGACATCCGCGGGGGCAAGGGCCTGCTCGCCGCGGTGGAGTTCGTCGAGGACAAGGCGACCAAGGCCAACTTCGGCGCCGACAAGAAGATCGCGAACCGGCTGATGGCGGAGATGGCCAAGCGTGGCGTGATGACGCGCGTGCGCGCCGTCCGCAGGCCCGCACCCGAACGTCGGCGACAGCCTGTTCTTCTCGCCGCCGCTCATCGTCACGCGAGGCGGAGGTCGATCGCCTCGTGTCGGTGGCGCGCGAGTCGGCGAAGGCCGTCCTCGGAGCGTAGGGATCGGGCGCCGTGAAGCTCATCACGGCGCACCGCATCCTCATCGCGGCCGGGATCGCGTTCTTCAGCTTCTACGCGCTCCTGCAGGCGCGGCAGTTCGTGACGCGCGCCGGCGGCACGGGCGCCGTCGTGCAGGCGGTGATCGCGGCGGCGATCGTGATCGGCCTGATCGTCTACTACCGCTCGCTCAAGCGATGGGGCCGGCGCTGACGGCGCGCGCGCAGCTCACGGCCCTGTATCGCGCGTTCAACGCGCGCGACTGGGGAGCGTGACCCGGCCCACCGTGCGCGCCGTCCTGATCTACGACGACGAGTGCCCGATGTGCCGGGCGAGCGCGCTGTGGCTGATGCGCCTCGCGCGCTCGGTCGGTCGCGTCGAGATCCTTCCGTGCCGCTCCCCGGTTCGCGTGGCGCGGTTCCCGCAGATCACCGAGGACGCCTGTCTCACCGCCATGCAGCTCGTCCTTCCCGACGGCCGCGTCCTCGCGGGCGCCGACGCGGTGCCCGAGCTGCTGCACCGGATTCGCGGCCTCGGCTGGCTCGCGGCCGTCTTCGCGCTCCCCGGGATGCGACCGCTCGCCCGCCGGGTCTACGCGTGGATCGCGCGTAACCGGATGCGGATCTCCTGCGCGCTCCGCCACGAGGGCGGGCTCAGCGGTAGGTGACGAGGGTCGCGCGGCCTGCCCGCGGCGGCGGCAGGACGAGGCGCCATGCCACGATTTAAAGCAGGGAAGACCGGCCGCGACGCGGGGCTCAAGCGGACGTAACTCGTCTCCACGTTTGCGCAAATGGTCGTGACATCGATGCGCGGTCCTCTGGCACGGCCGCTGCACTCCTGATAGCGACGTCCAGCGACGGACGTCTTCCGACAAGCAAAGGCGCTGTCGAACGAACGGCAGCGCCATTTTTTTGTCAGGAGGACGTCACAGTGACCGTGACCCGTCGGGACGTGCTCAAGCTGTCCACGGCCGCCGTTCTCGCGACCGGCCTTCCGCTCGCGTGGCGCGGTGGCGTCTACGCCTCCGACGCGCCCGAGCATCCGAAGATGCGCCTCGGCATCATCGCGCTCACCGATTGCTCGTCGATCGTCATGGCCCACGAGCTGGGCCTCTTCAAGAAGTACGGGATCGAGTCGACGATCTCGAAGGAAGCGTCGTGGGCCGTCATCCGCGACCGCCTCACGCTCGGCGAGAACCAGGCGACGCACCTGCTGCTCGGCACCGCGTACGCGATGACGATGGGGCTCCAGGGCTCGCCCGTGAAGCCGACGATCATCCCGCTCTACCTCAACCGCAACGGGCAAGCCATCACGCTGACCAAGTCGCTCCTCACCAAGGGCGCGAAGACCCCCCAGCAGATCAAGCCGCTCGCGGCGGAGGCGAAGGCGAAGGGCTCGCCCATGACCTTCGCCATGACGTATCCCCCGGGCACGCACGCCATGTGGATGCGCTACTGGCTGGCCTCGGGCGGCATCAATCCCGACAAGGACGTGTCGCTGATCACCATCCCGCCCCCGCAGATGGTCGCGAACATGAAGGTCGGCAAGATGGACGGCTACTGCGTCGGCGAGCCGTGGAACGCGCGCGCGATCGCCGACGGGATCGGCTTCACGGCCATCACCACCCAGCAGCTCTGGCCGGACCATCCCGAGAAGGTCCTCGGGTTCACCGAGGAGTTCGCGGCCAAGCATCCGAAGACCGTGAAGGCGACGCTCCGCGCCATCGTCGAAGCGAGCCAGTGGAACGACAAGCTGGAGAACCGCGCCGCGCATGGCGGAGGTGGTGTCCCAGCCGCAGTACATCAATTGCCCCAAGGAGATCATCCTCGGCCGCCTGCTCGGCGACTACGACTACGGCGACGGGCGCAAGGAGAAGGACAAGCTCTACATGACCTTCTTCGATCGCCAGACGAACTTCCCGCAGAAGTCGCACGGCGTCTGGTGGCTCACCCAGTTCCGCCGCTGGGGCATGGTGAAGGAGCCGCCCGACTACAAGGGCCTCGTCGACCGCGTGCACCGCGCCGACATCTTCCGCGAGGTCGCCAAGGAGATGGGGCTCGAGACCCCGCGCGAGGACATGAAGAAGGAGACCTTCTTCGACGGCGTGACGTTCGACCCGGCGAAGCCCGAGGAGTACGCGAAGGGCTTCGCCGTCCACTCGATGGCCTGAGGAGGCGCCCATGACGCCCGCGACCATCAAGAAGATCGTCCTGCCCGGCCTCGGCCTTGGCCGGTGGTCCTCGTGCTGTGGACCGCGATCAGCCAGACCGTCGCGCCCGACCTGCCGTCGCCCGTGAAGACCTGGGCCGAATCGCGGCGGTACGTCCTCGAGCCGTTCTTCAAGGACGGCGAGATGAACCAGGGGATCGGCCGCCTCGCCTTCTACTCGCTCATCCGGGTGGGCAAGGGCTTCCTGCTCGCGCTGCTGCTCGGCACACCCATCGGGTTCCTGCTCGGCCTGTCCCGCACGTTCCACGATTCGTTCGATCCGATCGTGCAGTTCCTCCGGCCGATCTCGCCGCTGGCGTGGCTCCCGCTCGGCCTCGTCATCTTCCAGAAGTCGGAGCCGGCCGCCATCTTCACCATCGCGCTGTGCGCCATGTGGCCCACCGTCATCAACACCGCGGTGGGCGTGCGCTCGATCAGCCAGGACTACCTGAACGTCGGGCGGGTGCTGAAGCTGTCGCGCTGGAAGATGCTGGTGAAGATCATCGTGCCCGCCACGCTGCCGTACGTGTTCACGGGGTACCGGCTCTCGCTCGGCCTCGCCTGGCTCGTCATCGTGGCCGCGGAAATGCTCACCGGCACGCCGGGGGTCGGCGGCTTCCTCTGGCAGGAGTACAACAGCCTCGTCTACTCGCACATCATCCTGAGCGTCATCACCATCGGCGCCATCGGGCTCCTCCTCGACCGGCTGATGGGCCTCGTGGAGGCGCGCGTGAAGGCCGGCTGATGGCGTTCCTCGACGTCCGCGGCCTGCAGAAGTCGTACGTCACGCGCCGCGCGACCACGCACGTGCTCGGCGGCATCGACCTCAGCGTCGACGAGGGCGAGTTCGTCGCCGTCGTCGGCTACTCGGGCTCCGGCAAGACCACGCTCGTCTCGCTGCTCGCCGGCCTCCTCTCCCCCGACGCCGGGACCATCGTGCTGGACGGGGCGCGCGTGGTCGAGCCGGGGCCCGAGCGGGGCATCGTGTTCCAGCAGTACTCGCTGCTGCCGTGGATGACCGTGTACGAGAACGTCGCGCTCGCGGTGGACGCCGTGAACGCCGGCGCGAGCGCGGCGGAGCGTCGCCGCCTCACCGACGAGCTGATCGCGCTCGTGAACCTCACGCCCGCGCGCGACAAGCGGCCCGGCCAGCTCTCGGGGGGCATGCGGCAGCGCGTCGCGGTGGCGCGCGGCCTCGGGATGGCGCCGAAGCTCCTGCTGATGGACGAGCCGTTCAGCGCGCTCGACGCGCTCACGCGCGCCACGCTGCAGGATGAGCTGACGCGCATCTGGGGCGAGCGGCGCTGCACCGTGATCCTCATCACGAACGACGTCGACGAGGCGATCCTCCTGGCCGACCGCATCTACCCGATGACTCCGGGGCCCGGCGCCGTGCTGGGGCCCGCGATCGAGGTCGCGCTGCCGCGGCCGCGCGTGCGGCGTCACATGAGCCTCACGCCGGCGTACCAGAAGGCGCGTCAGGCGCTCGTCGATTTCCTCAAGAGCGCGCGCCGAGGCGTGGCCTGATGCCGGCGCTCGTCGAAATCGACCAGCTTGGCAAGACGTACCCGGCGCCCGACGGCGGCGAGTCGGTGATCGTGCGCGACTTCTCGCTCGACGTCGCGGAGGGCGAGTTCGTCTGCCTGCTGGGCCACTCCGGCTGCGGCAAGACGACCGTGCTCTCGATCCTGATGGGATTGAACGCGGCGACGACGGGCGGCGTGACGATCGGGGGACGCGAGATCGACGGCCCGGGGACGGATCGCGGCGTCGTCTTCCAGTCCGCCACGCTGCTGCCGTGGCTCTCGGTGCGGAGCAACGTGGCGCTGGCGCTCGACCAGGTCCGGAGCGGGAACAGCGTCGAGTCGTATCTCGACGCCGTCGGCCTCGGGGGACGCGGCGAGCAGTATCCGCGGGAGCTGTCCGCGGGCATGCAGCAGCGTGTCGGCATCGCGCGCGCCTTCGCGCTCGAGCCGCGCCTGCTCCTCCTCGACGAGCCGTTCTCCCTGCTCGACGCGCTCACCCGCATGGAGCTGCAGGACGAGCTGATCGGGCTGTGGGAGCGCACGCGGCGCACCGTGATCATGGTCACCCACGACGTGGACGAGGCGCTGGTGCTCGCCGACCGGATCGTGATGATGACGAACGGGCCCGCGGCCACCATCGGCCAGATCTTCGACGTTCCGTTCCCGCGCCCGCGCCGTCGCGAGGCGCTGCTCGACCGGCCGGACTACTTCTGGCTCCGCGACGCGGTGCTCGGATTCCTCGAAGCTCAACAGTTGACGGCCATGGGCCGTCAAGGTCCAACGGCCCATGCCTGACGGCTGGACCGCGAGCCTGTGCCCGTACTGCGGCGTGGGCTGCGGCCTCCTCGTGAAGGTCGAGGACGGGCGAGTGACGCGCGTGAAGGGCGATCCCGAGCATCCGGCGAACTACGGCGACGTGTGCGCGAAGGCGGTCCACCTGCCGCCCACGCTGCGCACCGACGACCGTCTCCTCTTCCCGCAGCTCCGCGCGCGGCGCGACGCCGCGCTCCAGCGCGTGCCGTGGGACCTGGCCCTCCGGCACACCGCCGAGCGCATGCGCGAGATCGTGGACGCGCACGGTCCCGATGCCGTCGCGTTCTACGCCTCCGGCCAGCTCCTCACCGAGGAGTACTACGTCGCGAGCAAGCTGGCGAAGGGCTTCGTCGGCACGAACAACTTCGACACGAACTCGCGGCTCTGCATGGCGTCGGCGGCGGTCGGGTACACGCGCTCGCTCGGCGCGGACGGCCCGCCGTGCTCGTACGAGGACCTCGAGCACGCCGACTGCTTCCTCCTGATCGGCACCAACACCGCCGACTGTCATCCCATCGTCTTCAAGCGCCTCCGCAAGCGGAAGCTGGCGGATCCCGACGGCGTGAGCGTGATCGTCGTCGATCCGCGCTGGACGGAGACCGCCGACATCGCCGATCTCCATCTGCCGCTGCGCCCGGGCTCGGACGTCGCGCTGCTGAACGCGATGCTCCACGTGCTGGTGAGTGAGCGCCTGATCGATCGCGACGTGGATCGAGGCGCACACCACGGGATGGGACGACGTCGAGCGCGCGGTGGCCGCGCTACCCGCCGGAGCGCGCGGCGGCGCTCACCGGACTGTCCACCGGCATCATCGTCAGCACGGCCCTGCGCTTCGGCGCCGCGCGCGCCGCGCTGACGCCTGTGGTCGATGGGCGTGAACCAGAGCCGCGCGGGCACGGACAAGAACGCGGCGATCCTGAACCTCCACCTCGCGACGGGACAGATCGGCCGCGTGGGCGCGGGCCCGTTCTCGCTCACCGGCCAGCCGAACGCGATGGGCGGGCGGGAGACGGGCGGGCTCTCCCATCTCTTGCCGGGGTACCGGTCCGTGAGCGATCCGGTCGCCCGCGCGGTGGTCGAGCGGCACTGGGGCGTGCCTCCGGGCACCATCGGCGCGACGCCGGGGCTGAGCGCCCTCGAGATGTTCGAAGCGGCCGCCCGCGGCGAGATTCGCGCCCTGTGGATCGTCTGCACGAATCCCGCGGCCTCGATGCCGGACCTCGATCTCGTCGAGAAGGCGCTGCGCCAGGCCGAGCTCGTCGTGGTGCAGGACGCGTATCACCCGACCGAGACGTCCGCGTTCGCCGACGTGGTGCTGCCGGCGGCGCAGTGGCCGGAGAAGGACGGCGTGATGACGAATTCGGAACGCCGGCTCACGTACCTGCCGAAGCTCGTGGCGCCGCCGGGTGAAGCCTGGCCGGACACCGAGATCTTCGTGCGCTTCGCCGCGGAGATGGGATGGAAGGCGAGCTTCCCGTCCGCGCGCACCGCCGAGATCTTCGACGAGTTCGCCGCGCTCACCGCCGGCACGCCCTGCGACTACTCGGGCGTGAGTCACGCGCGGCTGCGCGCGGAGGGCCCGCTGCAGTGGCCGGTGCCGCGGGCCGATCATCCCGGCACGGCGCGGCTCTACGTGGACGGGCGCTTCCCGACGCCGGACGCCCGCGCACGCTTCATCCCGGTCGAGCACCGCGGCCCCGCCGAGACCACCGACGCGACGTTTCCTCTCACGCTCACCACCGGCCGCGTGCGCGATCACTGGCACACGCTCACGCGGACCGGCAACGCGCCGGCGCTGCGCCGCCGGACGCCGGAACCGTTGCTGGAGCTGCATCCGCGTGACGCGCGCGCCACCGGCGTGGCGGACGGCGACTTCGTCGAGATCACGTCGCGCCGGGGCAAGGCCGTCGCGCAGTGTCGTGTCACCGAGACGATCCGCGCGGGGACGTGCTTCCTGCCCTTCCACTGGGGCCGCCGGCTCGGGTTCTGGAAGAGCGCCAACAACCTCACCCTTTCGATGCGCGACCCGCTCTCGTTTCAGCCCGAGCTGAAGGCGTGCGCGGTGCGGCTGCGCCGGGTGCCCTCGTGAACAAGATCGAAGCCCTGAAGGCGGCGCGGGACGGTCTCGACGTCACCGAGGACCTCATCCGGTTCGCGCGCGAGGGCTGGAAGACGATCGCGGACGACGACAAGGAGCGGCTCAAGTGGGCGGGCGTGTTCATGCGCAAGCCGACGCCCGGGCACTTCATGATGCGCGTGCGCATGCCGAACGGTCTGCTGACCTCGGCGCAGCTGCGCCTGCTGGCCGAGATCACGAAGGAGAGCGACGGCGACATCGCCGACGTGACGACGCGCCAGCAGATCCAGCTCCGCTGGCTCACCATCGAGCGCGTGCCCGAGGTCATCGCCCGTCTCGAAGCGGCGGGACTCTCGAGCCTCCAGACCGGGATGGACAACATCCGCGGCATCGTCGGCTGCCCCGCCACGGGCCTCACGCCCAACGAGCTGGTCGACACCGCGCCGATCGCCGCGGAGTTCCAGCGGCTCTTCCTCGGCAACAAGGCGTTCACGAACCTGCCGCGCAAGTTCAACGTCGCGATCACCGGCTGCCCGGACAACTGCGCGGGCGCGGAGACGCAGGACATCGCGATGACGCCGGCCGTGGCGGGCGACGTCGTCGGCTTCAACCTCGCGGTGGGCGGCAAGCAGGGCTCGGGCGGTCCGGTGTTCGCCACCGACTGCGACGCGTTCGTCCGGCCCGAGGAAGCGGCGGCGGTGTGCGCGGAGATCGCGCTCATCTTCCGGGACCACGGGCCGCGCGAGGCGCGCAGCAAGGCGCGTCTGGCGTTCCTGATCGCGGAGTGGGGGATCGCGCGCTTTCGCGACACGTTGCAGGCGCGCCTGGGACGCGCGCTGCCGCCGGCGGGTCGCGACGCGCGGAGCGCGCGCACGACCGACCACGTCGGCGTGTACCGGCAGCGGCAGCCTGGACTCAACTACGTCGGCCTCAAGACGCCGGTCGGACGGGTGACCGGCGACCAGCTCTTCGAGCTGGCGCGCCTCGCCGAGCAGTACGGGGCCGGCGAGCTGCGGACGACGCCGGGTCAGAACGTGCTCATTCCGCACGTGCCGGACGTCCGACTCGGCGCGCTGCTCGAGGAGAAGCTGCTCCGCGCGCTTCCGTACAACCCGTCGGAGGTCCAGCGCGGCGTCACCGCGTGCACCGGCACGGACTTCTGCAACCTCGCGCTTGATCGACACGAAGACGCGCGCGCTCGCGCTCGCCCGCGAGTTCGAGAAACGAGCGGGCGCCACGCGCCCGATCACCGTGCGCTGGTCGGGGTGTCCGGCGAGCTGCGGCAACCATCACACGGCGGACGTCGGGCTGCAGGGGTGCAAGGTCAAGGTGGACGGCAAGATCGTCGACGGGGTGCACGTCTTCGTCGGCGGCCGCGGAGGCGCCGATCCCCGCGCCGCCTTCAGGGTCCTCGAAGACGTGCCCTGCGACGAGCTCCCGGCCGTGCTCGAGCGTCTGGTGCGGTTCTTCCCGCGTGGGGAACGCAAGGATCCATGACGAGCCGCGCGTGCGTCTCGTTCGTGGGCGCCGGGCCGGGCGATCCCGAGCTGATCACGCTCAAGGGACTGAAGCGGCTGCGGGAAGCCGACGCCGTCATTCACGACCGTCTCATTCCGCCGGAGCTGCTCGATGAAGTGCCGGCGGGCGCGGAGATCGTCGACGTCGGCAAGACGCCGGGCCGTCCGTGCGCGGGACAGGGGAGCATCAACTGGATGATCGTGGACGCCGCGCGCCGGCATCGCCGCGTGGTGCGTCTGAAGGGCGGGGACCCGACGATCTTCGGGCGTCTCGCGGAAGAGATCGAAGCGGTGCGCGCGGCGGGCATCGCGTTCGAGATCGTTCCGGGCGTGACGGCGGTGACGGCGGCGGCCGCCCGCGCGGGCATCTCGCTGACGGAGCGGGGCACCGCGTCCACCGTGGTGCTCGCCACGGGCACGAGCCACACCGGGACGGTGCCCGAGACGCTCGACTGGGGATATCTCGCGCGCCTCGAAGGCACGCTCGCCTTCTACATGCCGGTGGCGTCGCTCGGCGCGATCACGTCGGCGCTCACCGCCCTCGGTCGCGATCCTCGTGAGCCCGCGGTCGTCGTCGAGGCGGCCGGGCTGCCGGACGAGCGCGTGATCGCGGCCCGGCTTTCCCAGATCGCGGATCGCGCACGTGAGGCCGGGCTGCGTTCGCCTGCGCTCTTCATCAGCGGTCCCACCGTGGCTTCAGCGTCCGTTCCCCACACGGTCCGTCGCGTGCTCGCCGCGTCCGGGTGAGATGGGCGCGTACTACGCGGCCTTCCTCGATCTCCGCGGCCGGCGCTGCCTGGTCGTCGGCGGCGGTGAGATCGCGACGAGGAAGGTGAGCGGGCTCCTCGACGCGGGCGCGATGGTCTGCGTCGTGAGCCCGGAGGTGACGCCGGCGCTCGCGGCGCTCGCCGGCGCCGGCATCATCGAGCATCGCGCGCGTGGGTTTCGCCGGCACGACGTCCGCGGCTGCACGCTCGTCGTCGCCGCCACCGGCGTCGACGTGGTCGACACGGCCGCCGCCGCGGCCGCCCGACGCGTCACGGCGCTCGTCAACGTCGTGGACGTGCCCGCGGCGTGCGATTTCATCTTGCCGTCGGTGTTCCGTCGCGGCGATCTGCAGATCGCGGTCTCGACGGGCGGGAAGAGCCCGGCGCTCGCGCGCGAGATCCGCCGCTGGCTCGAAGCGCAGCTCGGTGAGGAATGCGCGGCGGTCGTCGAGTGGGCGGGACGGGAGCGGGCTCGCGTCCTGGCGGGCGTCCGCGCCCCTCGCGCGCGCCGCCGCGCCGCCGAGCGCGTCGCGACCGTCGCGCTGCGCCGCCTCCGCGGCTAGGTTCAGCTGATGGCGCGGTGTTGCGTCCCTTCGCCGGCCGTGATGAACAGCATGCGAGACGCGGCTCTGGCCTTGGCCGTGTGCCACGTGCCCTTCGGCACGATGACGATAGGCGCCGCTCTCCTGGAGGTCGATCGCCTGATTCCCGCCCTCTCGCTCCAGGATGAACGTCACCGAGCCCGAGAGGAGGCACACGATCTCATCGCCGTTGGGGTGCATCTCCCACATGGGCCAATCCGTGTCGAAGGCATGGGAGATCACGAGATATTCGTGATGGAAGGTCCCGAGCTGACCGGACGCGAGGCGTTGCCAGAACGTGGCGTCGACCGGGAGCGGCTCGACCGAGGCATCGGACCGAAGGCGCAGGTAGGTGGATGAAAGACTGAATGGTCTCGTGTCTGGCATCGGATGTAGGATACCCGCCCGTGGTCCATCCCGACGCGGGGTCGGAGGCGACCGTGAGACAGAGCGCCACGAGGATCCTCACCACCCACACCGGCAGCCTGCCGCGCCCGCGGGACCTGCTGGACCTCATGATCGCGGACCAGACCGGCCGGGGCGGCGACCGGGCGGCGCTCGAGGCCGCCACGCGCCGCGCGGTCGCCGACGTTGTGCGGCGGCAGTCGGAAGCCGGCCTCGACGTGATCAACGACGGGGAGCAGAACCGCGTCGACTACACCGTGTACCTGAAAGACCGGCTGAGCGGCTTCGAGGGGGAGAGCGCGCCGCCCCTCGGCACGGGCGACGAGGAGTTCCCCGAGCTGGCGGCGATCCTGACGCAGTTCGCCTCGCCCTTCCAGCACCGTCCTGCGTGCAATGGCCCGCTCGCCTGGAAGGATTGGGCTGCCGTGGAGAGGGATCTCCAGACCTTCCAGGCGGCGGTGGCGGGCGTGCGCGCGGAGGAGTTCTTCATGACCGCGCCCTCGCCCGGACAGATCGCGCGGTTCCTGCACAATCGGTACTACGCCGACGATCAGGCGTACCTCGCGGCGCTCGCCGACGTGATGAAGCCGCTCTACGATGCCGTCGTCGGCGCGGGATTCCTCCTGCAGATCGACTGTCCGGATCTGGCGCTGAGCCGGCACACCGTCTTCGCGCACCTGTCGCTCGCCGAGTTCCGCGCGGTGATCGCGCGCCACGTGGAGGCGCTCAACCACGCCACGCGCGACGTGCCGCCCGATCGCATGCGGATGCACATCTGCTGGGGCAGCACGATGGCGCCCCACCACACCGACGTGCCCCTGCGCGACATCGTGGACGTGGTGCTGAGCGGACGTCCTGCCGCCGTGTCGTTCCCTGGCGCGAACCCCCGCCACGAGCACGAGTGGAAGATCTGGAAGGACGTGAAGCTCCCGGCAGGCAAGATCATCATTCCTGGCGTGATCGACTCCACGACCAACGTGGTCGAGCATCCCGAGCTGGTCGCCGAGCGGATCGTCCGCTACGCCACCCTCGTGGGGCGCGAGAACGTGATCGCCGGCGTCGACTGCGGCTTCGGGACGTTCGCGGGGCGCGTCCAGGTGGACTCGAAGATCGTCTGGATGAAGCTCGGGGCGCTGACCGAGGGGGCCGCGCTCGCCACCCGAGAGCTCTGGTAATTCCCGTATCCGTTGCGACGCCGCAGATGACCCACCGGCCAATCCAGTCAGAGCGGGTCTTGCCTCGACGGCCAGACTGAGCGCGACGTGCCCACTGGCCACTCATCGACGCGCCCGTGTTCGACACCTTCGCCTGGAAGATAGGCGTGACCTGGGTGCTCAACGTTTCGGTCACCGGCCGGAGCGAGCAACGCGAGCCCCGGTCCGGTGCACTGCGAGGTTGGGCCGCATAGCCGCCGACGATATACTGGCTGCCATGACTCGAGCGTTGGACGCTGCGATCGCGAAGCTGGCCACGCTACCGGCCGACGAACAGGACCGGATCGCCCAGTGGCTGCTTGACGAGCTTCGCGACGAAGAGGATTGGGCGCGCCGGTTCGCAAGCTCACAGGACGGCCTTGGGAAGCTTGCCGCCGAGGTCCGGGCGGACCTCGCTGCCGGCAGAGCCACGGAACTCGACCCAGACAATCTGTGAGATCGCGCGCGACGCCGCGCTTCTGGGCGGCGTACCGCGACCTGCCACCTCAGATCAAGGAACTTGCTCGGAAGGCGTATCGTCTGTTCCGGGATAGCGCCCGCCACCCAAGCCTCCAGTTCAAGAAGGTTCACGACGACTCCATTTACTCCGTCCGCGTGACCCGTGGATACCGTGCTCTGGGTCTCCTCGAGAATGAGGAGGTCACGTGGTTCTGGATCGGCACGCATGCTGACTACGATCGCCTGCTCGGAAGCCTGTAGCCTCGGTTCCGTCGGCCCAACGGCGGCGGTGAGCGGCGGCGGCGAGCGACAGAGGCTGAGTCGGTGACTTGGCAACGATCTTGTTCCCCAGTCGGTGCCAGCTGGACGGAAGTCGTTGAATGGTCGGGCCGTTTAAGGGGTGGTGCCGGGCGGTCGACCGGGCGCATCGACACTCAAGGCAGGGAGCCACCGGCGCAACACTCGAAAAACGACGCCGAGGATCGTGTGTCCTGCGAGATAGACGCGGGCGGAACGGCCGGCGGCAGCTTCCCAGCCGGCACGCCAGCCCGCATAGAACCCAGCCAGTGAGGCGAGAGCGAAGATGGCGAGCGCAACGACACCGAGGCCGATCAACGCGACGTCAATCCAGCCTCCTCGAGCTGTGATCGACATGACGAGGCCGCTCGCAAGGAGAATCAGCGCGACGACCGGCGCGGACAGAGCCTGAAAGACGAACACCCCCGGGAAGGAGCCCGCCATCCCCGCCGCAACGCGTGAGGCTAGCGGACGGGTGGCACGAGGAACAGCGAGGAGGATGGCGAGCCCCCACACGATGCAGGCCAGAGCGATGTACGCGATCAGAACCATGGCATAGGCAAAGGTCGGTGGCACTACCGCACTACCGGCGTGCGTCCGCGGCAAGGGCGATTGGCAGCTTCAGCACTGCGGACTGAGACTCTCGATCACCGGTCCGCTGCAGCGCGATCCCGAATGAGCTCGACGAGCGCTCTCGGGAATACCTGCTCCACTGCGGTTGGGTTGGCTTGGATGTCGCCCTTCGACATGAAATGAGTAACCTCGAACCTCGTCTTGTCTATCGCAGCCACCCGGACAGCCCCCTCATCGGCTGCCCCGGCTGAATCGCGCGCCTTGGCCCACACGTAATACTTGGGATAGGCGACGCCCGTCTGGGTTGGGCCCGGGCGCAACAGCTCGTACACGACGGCAACGCTCGACCCGTGTCGGCCGGTGAAGAACGTCTGCAGGTCCCGCTTGAGGAGCGGATGGAACTGGTCCGCAGAAGGGGCGTTGGCATCGACGTGTGATTGGGCAATGGGATCGGTGCAAGCCGAGATGAACCCACCGGCCACGAGCAACACAAGCACGACTCGTGCTCTCGTCCGCATTCATCCGCCTCCGCAGACAACATTCTCCACGCCAAGGGACTCTTCACAGAAGATGTTTACGAGGACCGCGACCACCATTCATGGTGGCGAGGCTCCGGCGGCGGTCGTGGCATAGTAGGGCCTCACGGAGGCGCTGACATGGACCTGAACTACTCCCCGGAAGAGACGGCGTTTCGCGACGACGTGCGCGCGTGGATCCGCCAGAACCTGCCCGACTCGACCCGCGACAAGGTGCTCAACTACCGCGAATTGAGCAAGGACGAGCTGCTCTCCTGGCACCGGACGCTGGCGAAGAAGGGCTGGGTCGCGCCGTTCTGGCCGAAGGAGTGGGGCGGCACCGACTGGACGGTGGTGCAGCGCTACATCTTCGAGGAAGAGTGCGAGTCGGCGGGCTGCCCGCCCGTCGTCGCGTTCGGCGTGCGGATGTGCGCGCCGGTGCTGCTGCGGTTCGGCACCCCCGAGCAGAAGCAGAAGTTCCTGCCGCGCATCTACAACGGCGACGACTTCTGGGTGCAGGGCTACTCCGAGCCCGGCTCCGGCTCCGATCTCGCGTCGCTGAAGACCCGCGCCGTCCGTGACGGCGACCACTACGTCGTGACCGGCCAGAAGATCTGGACCACGCTCGGCCACTACGGCGACTGGATCTTCTGCCTCGTGCGCACCGACACGAAGACCGAGAAGCGGCAGGACGGCATCTCGTTCCTGCTCGTCGACATGAAGACGCCCGGCATCACCGTGCGCCCCATCATCCTCATGGACCAGGGCCACGAGGTGAACGAGGTGTTCTTCGACGAGGTCCGCGTGCCGGCCGAGAACCTCGTCCACGAGGAAGGCAAGGGCTGGACGGTGGCCAAGTACCTGCTCGGCTACGAGCGCATGGGCACCGGCCGCATCGCGTGGTCGAAGCGCGAGCTGGCGCGCGTGAAGGACCTCGCCGCCAAGGCGACGAAGAACGGCCGCCCGCTCCTCGATGATCCGCGCTTCCGCGACCGGGTGACGCGCGTGGAAGTCGAGCTGATGGCGCTCGAGATCACCAACATGCGGTTCCTCGACCAGCTCCGCGGGGGCCGGGCGCCGGGCGCCGACGTGTCGATGCTGAAGATCAAGGGCACGGAGATCCAGCAGGCGATCACCGAGCTCGCGATGCAGACGGCGGGGCCGTTCGCGCAGGCCTTCCGCCCCGTGAACGGCGACGAGGGCTTCGATCGCCTCACCGCGTCGTTCTTCCCGCGCTACTGCAACGTGCGCAAGGCCACCATCTACGCCGGATCGAACGAGATCCAGCGCAACATCATCGCCAAGGCGACGCTGGGCCTGTAGGAGAGACCGATGGACTTCGACTACTCCGAAGAACAGCGGCTCCTCTCCGAGACGCTGCGGAAGTTCCTGAACACCGGCTACGGCTTCGATCAGCGCGAGAAGATCGTGAAGAGCGCGCCGGGCTACAGCGAGGACGTCTTCGCGGCGCTGGCCGAGATGGGCATCCTCGGCGTGCCGTTCGACGCCGACCTCGGCGGCTTCGGCGGCACCACCGTCGACATGATGGTGGCGATGGAGGCGCTCGGGGAGGCGCTCGTGGTCGAGCCCTACCTCGCGACGCTCCTGGGCGGCCGCTTCGTCGCCACCGCGGGGACGGACGCGCAGAAGAAGCGCATCCTGCCCGCGCTGATCCAGGGCAAGCTGAAGATGGCGTTCGCGCACCTGCCGCGGGGCGGCCGCTACGACCTGCGCCAGGTCGGCGCGAGCGCGCGTGCGGCCGGCGACGGCTGGGTGCTCGACGGCGACACGCGGATGGTGCTGCACGGCGGCGCCGCCGACCTGCTCGTCGTGGCGGCGCGCACCGCGGGCGCCGACGGCGACGAGCGGGGCCTGAGCCTCTTCCTCGTCGAGCGGACGGCGCCCGGCGTCAGCGTGACCGAGTCCCGCACCCTCGACAACTTCCGGCTGGCGGACATCACGTTCTCCGGCGTGCCGGTGACGCGCGACGCGCTGCTCGGCGCGGCGGGTGAGGGGTGGGCCGTCGCCGACGCCGTCGTGGACTGGGCGACCGCGCTGGTGTGCGCGGAGGCGGTCGGCGCGATCAAGTACGCGCACGACGCCACGCTCGAATATCTGAAGACGCGGCGTCAGTTCGGCGTGCCGATCGGCACCTTCCAGGCGCTGCAGCATCGCATGGTCGACATCCTGATCAGCTACGAGCAGGCGAAGTCGATCACGTGCCTCGCGTGCGTGAAGGTCGACTCCGCGGAGCCGGCGGAGCGCCGGCGCATCGTCTCAGCGGCGAAGATCAAGATCGCCGACGCCTGCCGCCACGTGAGCCAGGAGGCCGTGCAGCTCCACGGCGGCATGGGAATGACGGAAGAGCTGAAGATCAGCCACACGTTCCGGCGCCTGACGACCATCGCCCAGGCGTTCGGCGACGCCGACCATCACCTGGAGCGCTTCGCCGGCCTCGACTGACTCCGGCGCGCGCGGCGGCGCACGGTGACGGTGGAGCCGCGCACTGGCTGTCGCACGTGGGGCAGAAGTAGCGCATCTGCACCTCGTGTCCGCAGTCGCCGCTGACGAGCGCGGCGGCGCGGTGCACGTGCTGCGACCCCCACGCCGCCAGGGCGCCGACGACGAAGCCGAGCCCGCGTCCCTTCTCCGTGAGGACGTACTCCGCGCGCGGAGGATGCTCGGAGTAGAACTGCCGCGCGATGAGCCCGTGCTCCTCCATGGCCTTGAGCCGTTCGGACAGGAGCGCCGGCGCGATGCCCGGCAGGGAGTCGTGGAAATCCTGGAACCGCCGCGCGCCGCCGAGGAGGTCGCGCACGAGCAGCAGCGTCCACCGCTCGCCCACCAGCTCGAGCGACTTCGCCACCGGACACGCCTGACCGTACTGTTTCTTCGGCATCGGCCCCAGCATAGCCGCGCCCCGGCCGTTGACAAGAAACCATAGTCACTATAATTTTTGTATCCAGGCCCTCGAACCCCGCGGGCGCGAGGGCATCTATACCGACAGCATCCCAGCGACGCGTCGGGAAGGAGGGCACCATGATCGACGTCATCGGTGCGATATCGCTCACGGCGCTCGCGGTGACCAGCCCGGTCGCCGTGATCCTCGCCAGTTCCCTGGAGCGCGCGCAGGCCGTCCGCGTGGCGGCGCTCGCCGCCGCGTGGCTCGCCGCCGTCGTCGGGCTCGGCGCCGCCGACGTCTTCGCGCGGCTCGGGGTGCCCGTCGTCGGTCTGGCCGTGCTGGGCCCCGTCGTGCTCGGGGCGCTGAGCGTCCGGCGCGTGTCGTGGCTGCGCGTGCTGGCGTTCGAGACGCCCGTCGCGGTCCTCATCGCGATCCACGTCGGCCGGCTCCTCGGTGGCTTCTTCCTTGCGCTCCACGCGCACGGCAGGCTGCCGGCCACGTTCGCGCGCACCGCCGGCTGGGGCGACATCGCCGTCGCCGTCCTGGCGCTTCCGATCGCGTGGATGGCCGCGCGACGCGCGTCGCACTGGCGCGCCGCCGCGCTCCTCTGGAATGCGGCCGCCTTCATCGATCTGCTGACCGCGGTGACGCTCGGGATCGGGTCCGCGCAGGACGGACCGCTAGCGGTTCATCGTCGAGGACGCGGTGCCCGGCACGATCAACGCGCTGCCCTGGATCCTCATTCCCGCGTTTCCTCGTGCCGATCTATCTGCTCACGCACCTCGCCCTGTTCGCGCAGCTCGTG
Source organism: uncultured Candidatus Rokubacteria bacterium (assembly GCA_963707305.1). Taxonomy (GTDB): domain Bacteria; phylum Methylomirabilota; class Methylomirabilia; order Rokubacteriales; family CSP1-6; genus VGLJ01. The sequence continues at coordinate 12,408 of CAVPPZ010000011.1, read as the reverse complement.
CGCGAGCGCCGGCCGGTCTCATCCGGTCTGACGGTCGGGCTGGGCCAGCGGTGAGGCGGCCGGCGGCGATGAGCGCCATCACCGCCACCGCCGCGCCGCCGATCGCGGCGCGCACACGTCAGCTCCTGGACGGCGCCATCGTCCCCACGCTCCTGCGACTGGCGGCGCCGAACGTCGCGGTGATGATGCTGCAGGCGATCCTGACCACCGCGGACGCGTTCTGGGTCGGACGGCTCGGATCCGATGCGCTGGCGGGCGTCTCGCTGGTGTTCCCGCTCGTCATGCTGATGCAGACGATGTCGGCGGGCGGGATGGGCGGCGGCGTCGCGTCCGCGGTGGCGCGGGCGCTCGGAGGCGGGCGGCGGCAGGACGCGACGGCGCTCGTCCTCCACGCGACCGTCATCGCGGTGGTGATGGGCGGGCTGTTCACCGCCGTCCTGGTGGGGGCGGGCCCCGCCGCGTATCGCGCGATGGGCGGGCGTGACGGCGCGCTGGAGGCCGCGCTGACGTACTCCAACGTGATCTTCGCGGGCGCGGTGGCGCCGTGGCTCTACAACACCCTCGGCAGCGTCGTGCGCGGCACCGGCACCATGACCGTGCCCGCGATCGTCATGGCGATCAGCGCGCTGTTGCAGCTCGTGCTGACACCGGTGCTGGTGCTCGGCCTCGGCGGCGCGCCACGGCTCGGCATCGCGGGCGCGGGCGTCTCGACGGTGGCCGCCTTCAGCGTCGGCAGCGTGCTGCTGCTCGCGTACCTCCTGTCAGGGCGCAGCCTGGTGCGGCTCGAGCTGCGCGGCATCCGGCTGCGCGCGGCGTTCTTCGCCGACATTCTCCGCGTCGGCGCGCCGGGCGCGCTCAACACCGTGCTCACGAACCTCACCGTCGTGCTCCTCACCGGGCTCGTCGGGCCGTTCGGCACCGCCGCGCTCGCGGGCTACGGGATGGGGGCGCGTCTCGAGTATCTCCAGATCCCGCTCGTCTTCGGCTTCGGCAGCGCGCTCGTCGCGATGGTCGGCACCAACGTCGGCGCCGGCCGCCTCGCGCGCGCGGAGCGGATCGCGTGGGTCGGTGCGGCGCTCGCCGCGAGCGTCACGACGGCCATCGGCGTCACCGGCGCGCTCGCGCCGTGGCTCTGGCTGGGGATGTTCACCAGCGACCCGTCCGTGCTCGCCGCCGGCACCATGTACCTGCGCATCGTCGGCCCGTTCTACGGGTTCTTCGGACTCGGGCTGGCGCTCTACTTCGCGTCGCAAGGCGCCGGGCGCCTGCTGTGGCCCCTCGTGTCCGGGTTCATCCGGCTGACGGTGGCCGCCGTCGGCGGCTACATCGTCACGCGGTGGCTCGGGCTCGACCTCCCCGCGCTGTTCGCCGTCATGGCCCTGGCGCTCGTCTGTTTCGGAACCACGACCACGCTCGCGGTGCGCGCCGGCGCCTGGCGTCGCGGCCGCAGCCACGAAAGGTAGGCGCATGGCGACCATGCTCGAGCAGATCCAGAAGGTGGTGCGTGGGGAGCTGCCCGCGCCGCCGGTGGCGCACCTCATCGGGTTCACCCTGCGCGAGGTGGAGTCAGGACGCGCGGTGGTCGACTTCGAGGCCGACGGGCGTCACGCGAACCCGATGGGGACCGTCCACGGCGGCGTGCTGTGCGCGCCGACGCCGCGAGCCGCGTACGCCTCAGTCGGGGGCGAGCTCGCGCCGGCGCGGTCAAGCCGACGTGAGATGGCCTGGGCGCGGCGGCGCACTGCTGACCTGCGCCAGCGCTGTCGTGCGCACGGCGTGCCCGCGCATCCACGTGTGGGTGTGGCGCCCGGCGCGGCCGGAGCCGTGCATCACGAACTCGGTGTTCGCAGTACCGAAGTCGCGTCCGAACGTCGTGATCACGGTGTTCTTCAGCGTGCGTGCCGTGTCGCGCGGCAGGCGTGCCTGGCGGAACCCCGCGATCGTGTCGTACCCGTAGAGGTTCTCGTAGACCCCGTAGCGAACCGTCAGCGGGCTCCGCCAGTACAGCTCGTTCAGCGTGGCGACATCGTTGCTGAGGAAGGCCGCTTCGAAGCGGAAGAACGCCGCGGTCAGCTCGGCCACCGCGGCGGGGTCGTTGATGACCGTCGCCTCCTCTTTGCCTCGTCGGGGTCTCGCGGTCACGCGCGTCTCCCTTCGCGCGCGGCGATGTACGCGCGCCAGCCGCCGTGGTGCGTGATCTCGGGCCGTCCTTCGCACAGCGCCGGCTCGCCGAGCACGCCGAGCGTTTCGCTCCCGTCCTCGAGCGCGACCTTGCCGATGCACAGGCCGGCCGGCTCCTTCATCAGGATGTCGGCGAGCCCGGCGGGCGGGACGTCCCACACCTCGACCGCGATGGCGGCACCGCCGGTCGTGACACGGAGCATCGCCGGGTGACGGTCGGCGATCGACCACAGGCGGTATGCAGGCGCAGTGCGGGATTCGCGCACGAAGGTGGCGCCGGCCGCGAGCAGGTTCCCGTTCAGCTCGAGGCCGCGCATCAGCGTCCCGTTGACGGCCAGAAACATCAGGCCGGGGCAGTGTACTGCAAAAAGCACGCGGCCTCATGGTCCGCGCCGACCGGGCCCAGGACCGGCATCTCCTGCTCGCACCGTGCGAAGCCGTCCGGACAGCGGCCGAAGAACCGGCACGTGGTGGGCGACGGGTCGATCGGGCTGCGGGGCTCGCCGGTCAGGCGCACGCGTGCGCGCCGGCTCGTGCGCGTCGAGCACGGGCAGCGCCGACACGAGCGCGCGCGTGTACGGATGCACGGGCCGGTCGAAGACGACGTCGGCGGGTCCGGCCTCGACGATCTTGCCGAGGTACATCACGAGCACGCGCTCGGTGACCATCCGGACGACGTTGAGGTCGTGCGACACGAACAGGTAGGCCATGCCGAGGCGCTCGCGGAGGTCCGCGAGCAGGTGGAGGATGACGGCCTGCACGGAGACGTCGAGGGCCGACGTCGGCTCGTCGAGGATCAGCAGCGAGGGACGCAGCGCGACCGCGCGCCCGATGCCGACGCGCTGTTGCTGGCCGCCCGACAGCTGATGCGGATAGCGCCCCAGCAGCGCGTGCGGCAGTCCGACCAGCTCGGCCACGCTCTCCACGCGCCGGCGCAACGCCGCGCGGTCCTCCGCGGCGCCGAGACGCCGGAGCGGATCCGCGATCGCGTCGAACGCCGTGAACCGCGGGTTCAGGCTGTCCGCCGGATCCTGGAACACCATCTGGATCCGCGCGCGCGCCGGCGCCCGCGCGAACCGCTCCGCCGCGACGGCGCCGACGTCCTTGCCCTCGAAGTAGATGCGGCCCGTCCGTCGGATCGAGCAGCCGCGCGATCAGCTTCACCAGCGTCGACTTGCCGCATCCCGACTCGCCCACCAGGCCCACCGACTCGCCGGGCGCGATCGCGAAGCTCACGTCGTCGACCGCGTGGACCGCGTGCGTCGTGCCCCGCACCGGGAAGTGCTTCGTCAGCGCGCGGACGTCGAGGAGCGCGGGGGGCGGGCGGCGGCGGGGGGTGTGACGCCGCCTGCTATGTCCGGAGTGGGCATTCGCCCACTCCCGACCGCTAACGGCGGCGTCACACCCCCCGCCACCGCCCGCCCCCCGCGCTCCTCGACGTCAGTCCGTGATCGGAGCTCATCGCAGAGCGGGGCCCGCGCACGCCACCATGTGACCGGCGGCCACCTCCATACGCGGCAGCGGAGCGGCGTCGCACACGGCCGGCGGCGTGCTCGCAGCGCGTGCGGTAGCGGCAGGGTGGGAGCGCGCCGCGCAGATCCGGAACGATACCTGTGATCGGAGCGAGCTCCGCGAGCTTCACGCCGGGACGGGGCGTCGACGCGATCAGCTTTCTCGTGTACGGGTGACGGGGCGCGGTGAAGATCGCTCGCGCGGGGGCGGATTCCACCACGTGGCCGGCGTGCATGACCACGATCGTGTCGCAGCGCTCGGCGGCGAGACCGAGATCGTGCGTGATCAGGATCGTCGCGGTCTGCGTCGTGCGACGGAGCTCGTCGAGCAGGTCCAGGATGCCGGCCTGCGTGGTCACGTCCAGGCCCGTCGTCGGCTCGTCCGCGATGATGAGCGCGGGCGAGCACGCGATGGCCAGCGCGATCATCACGCGCTGGCACATGCCGCCGGAGAGCTCGAACGGGTACGCGTCGAAGCGGCGCGCGGCGTCCGGGATCTGGACGCGCGCGAGCAGCTCCACCGCGCGCGCCTTCACCTTCGCGCGCGGGAGATTGGCGTGGCGCAGCAGCACGTCGGCGATCTGGCGGCCCACCGGGCGGATCGGATTCAGCGCCGTGCGCGGGTTCTGGAAGATCATCGACAGCTCACGGCCGCGGTAGTCCTGGCGCTGGCGCTCCGACGCCGCCAGCAGGTCGAGGCCGCCGAAGACCGCACGCCCGCCCGTGATCCGCGCCGCCGGATGCAGAATCCCCATGACGGCGAGCGCGGTGACGGACTTGCCCGAGCCGCTCTCGCCGACGATCCCGACGGTCTCGCCCTTGCCGACGCTGAAGCTGACGCGGTCGAGCGCATGGACGATCCCTTCGCGCGTCCGGAACTCGACCGACAGATCCTCGACGGACAGGAGAGGGGGCTGGCTCATGTGCGGCGGCGCGGGTCGATGAGATCGCGCAGGCCGTCGCCGAGGAGGTTGAAGCAGAAGACGGCGAGCATCAGCGCGAGGCCGGGGAAGAGCGCGATCCACCACTCGCCGGACACGATGAAGGCCGCGCCCTCCGCGACCATGATCCCCCACTCCGGCGTCGGCGGCCGCACGCCGAGCCCGATGAACGAGAGGCCCGCGGCGTTGAGGATCGCCCAGCCCGAGGTTGAGCGAGGCCTGGACCATCATCGGCGGCAGGCAGTTCGGGAAGACGTGGACGGCCAGCACGCGCGCGGAGCCGTTGCCGCCGAGCCGCGCGGCCTCGACGAAGCCGGCCTCGCGTCGCACGTTGGCCTCCGCCCGCGCCATGCGCGCGTAGAACGGGACGTTGATCACCGCGGTGGCGAGCACGATGTTGCCGAGCGTGTTGCCGAGCGCGGCCACGATCCCCATGGCGAGGACGAACAGCGGGAACGCCATGATGGTGTCGGTCACGCGGGTCACGATCCGATCCGTCCAGCCGCCGAAGAAGCCCGCCGCGGCGCCCGCGGCGCCGCCGACGGCGAACGAGAGCGCACCGCGGTCACGGAGATCAGCAGGTCGAGGCGCGTCGCCACCAGCACGCGGCTCAGGATGTCGCGCCCGACCTGATCGGTGCCGAACCAGTGGGCGCGCGACGGCGGCTGGAGCGTCTTCGCGGCGTTGCTGGCGAGGGGATCGTACGGCGCGATCCACGGACCGATCGCCGCGAGGAGCACGAAGATGCAGGAACAGCGCCAGCGCGCCGGCGGTGACCGGGTTCTCGCCGAAGACGTAGCGCGCGTGGCGGACGAACGCCGTCACCCTCGATCCGCACGCGCGGGTCGATGAGCCCGTAGACCACGTCGATCGTGAGGTTCAGCAGCACGTAGAGCGAGGCCATCATCAGCACGAAGCCCTGCACGGGCGCGTAGTCGGAGGCGATCAGCGCCTCGAGCGCGTACGAGCCGATGCCGGGCCACGCGAAGACCTTCTCGACGAGGACGTTGGCGCCGAGCAGGAACGAGAAGACCATGCCCGAGCAGCGTGACCACCGGCAGCAGCGCGTTGCGGAGGGCGTAGGTGACCAGCACCGTGCGCGGCGCGAGGCCGCTCGCGCGCGCGGTGCGGATGAAGTCGCTGCCGAGCACGCCGAGCATGGCCGCGCGCGTCATCCGCGCGATCGGCGCCATCGCGAACAGCCCCAGCGTGACCGCGGGCAGCACGAGCTGGCGGGCGGTGGCGGCGAACGTCGTCGCGTCGCGCGCGAGCGCGCTGTCGACGAGGAACAGGCCGGTCACGCGGGGCGGCGGCGTGGAGAAGGCGTCGAGGCGCCCGAGCGGCGCCGGCGCCCAGCCGAGCAGGTAGTAGAAGACGTAGACGAGCACGAGCCCCGTGAAGAAGATCGGCAGCGAGACGCCCGCCGTCGTCAGCAGCCGAGCGGCGTGATCGAAGATCGAGCCCGGGCCGGGTGGCCGACAGCACGCCGAGCGGCAGCGCGACCGACGACCGCGAGCACGAGCCCGCACAGCGTCAGCTCGAGCGAGGCCGGGAGCCGCGCGACGAGATCGCTGAGGACGGGCTGCCCGGTGGTCAGCGACTTGCCGAGGTCGCCGCGCGCGAGATCGCGCACGTAGAACGACGAACTGCTCGGGCAGGCTGCGGTCGAGGCCGAGCTTGATCGCGGATCTCCTCGATGGCCTGCTCGGTCGCGGCGGGCCCGGCGAAGAACGCGGCCGGGTCACCGGGCAGCGCCCGGTTGAGCAGGAAGGTGACCACGATCACCCCCATGATCCCGGGCACCGCCACGATGAGGCGCCGGCCGGCCAGGCGCAGCACGCGCTACTGCTTCTCGAGCTGCCGGTAGTCGAGCTGGCGGTGGAACCAGTACTGGTAGCCCTTCACGTTCTTCTGCATCGCCACGTCGAGCGAGCGGCTGGTAGAGCGGCACGCGCGGCACGTCGGCCACCATCAGCCGCGCGAAGCCGCGCACGTCGCTCCGCGTACTTCTTCGGATCGGTGTCGAAGCGCGCGGCGTCGATCAGCTTGTCCATCTCCGGGTTCTGGTAGGACGACGTGTTGAACACCGCGTTCTGGCCGTGGAAGTTCCAGAAGAAGAAGTACTCGGGGTAGTTGAGCCAGCCGCCGAACGCGTTGATGAAGAGCGGCATCTCCTTCTTGAGCAGCATGTTGCGCCAGTTGGCGCCGGGGATCTTGTTGATGGTGGTCTTGATGCCGATCTGCGCGAGCGACTCCTGGAGCAGCACGGCCATCGGCTCGTTGGTGGTGGCGAAGCCCTGGTCGAACGACAGCGTGGTCTCGAAGCCGTTCGGGTACTCCGGCCTCGGCCATGAGCGCCTTCGCCTTCGCGAGGTCGGTCTTGAACGGCGTCGGCACCGAGCTCGTGACCGGCCGTGTGGCTGGCGATCGGGTTGCCGCTCAGCAGCACGCCGCGCCCGAAGAGCGCCGTGGTGAACATCTTCTCGAACGGCACCGCGTACGCCACCGCCTGGCGGACCTTCAGGTTGTTGAACGGCGGGTTCTTCACGTTCATGCCGACGTACGCGAACGCGTTCTCGACGGGATGCGAGATCGACCTGGAGCTTGCCGGCCTTGCGCGATCTCCGCGAAGTCCTTGGGCGGCAGGTCGAACGAGATGTCGGCGTCGCCGCGCTCGAGCAGCGCGCGGCGGTTGCCGGCCGACGGCACCTCGCGCACGATCACGCGCCTGAGCTTCGGCAGCGGGCCGGACTTCCAGTCGTCGAAGCGCGCGTAGATGGTCTCCTGGCCGGGCTTCCACGACTCGAGCTTGTAGGCGCCGCCGCCCGCGTCGTTGTTCTTGAGCCACTCCATCGCCCACGGATCGCCGGCGGTGGCGTTCTTCTTCGCGAGCGCGGAGTTGATGACGACCGGCACCGGCACCGCCATGTCGGGCATCGTCAGCTTGTCCTTGCGGAGGAACTTCACGCGGAAGGTGTAGTCGTCGACGGCTTCGAACTGCTCCGGCTTCTCGAGCGAGCCGGCCTTCATCTGGAAGGTGGGGAAGCCGCCGACCGTCACCGCGCGGTCGTACGACCACTTCACGTCCTTCGCGGTGACCGGGCGTGCCGTCGTGGAACTTGGCGTCGCTGCCGCAGCTTGAAGGTGACCGACATGCCGTCCGGCGCGACCGTCCAGCTCTCCGCCAGCTCGGGCTTCAGCACGTTGTAGTCGTACATCTTCGAGCCGTCCGGCAGCGTCTTCACGCCGTACGTCATCAGCCGGTCGTAGAGGTTCCACGACGCCTGATAGCGCGGGGCGGTTGGCGCCGACGCCGTGGATGTCCATGCTGTTCGGCCCGGACTCGGCGACGACCAGCAAGGTCTCGGTGCGGCTCTGCGCGGCGCGCGGTCGCCGACGGCGGCGATCGTCGTGAGCAGCGACAGCGCCAGGAATGCTCAGCGCGCGTCTTCATGGGGGCTCCTCTGGAGCGGCGCGGGGCGCGGGCGGCGAAGCCGGGAGCTCACCTTTTCGCTCGCATTCACCCGGCCGGATGGCAAAGCGTGTGCCGAAGCTGCGTCGCCACGAAATCGCCACGTTGCGGCGGCGCGTCGCGTTGCGGAGTGCCTACCGGCGAGCAGTCGGAGCGCGCTGCCTGCACTTTGCGCGATGGTGCGGGCCTCGGGCGTGCGCGCGGGTGCTCCGGCCGGCGTCGCATCGCCTGTAACGACGAGCGTTTGGGCGCGCGGCGGCACGCGCTCGCCTGGGGGTGCGTGCCCGGCCGTGCGGCACAGCGCTTGCTCCCGGACGGGGTGACGCCAACGACGACGCCGTCGTCGGCGTCGCCGCTGGCAATGGCGCCCGCGACACCGAGGCGCCGCTCGTCTGTCGGGCGCCTCCCCAACCCTGACGCACGCAGCGAGGCACCGTTGCGGGCGTCGCCCGCGGGGTCCTCGACGCCATGGAGGCGCCGGTGGGGGACGGCGAGCGGGTACAGACGGCAGTCGAGCGGGCGGTGTTCGGCGGCGTGCACGCGTGATTTTTCAATGTCAATAAAATAAATCGCCAAGCGCGTCGAAGACGCAACGCGGGGACCGCGCGCCAGTACAAAGCAACACTGCTTGGGTGCGTGGAGCGCGTGCAGGACCTGACCAGGAACCTGCGGCCTAGCCTGGAAGTTCGCTGCCGTAAGGCCGGGTGATGATCTCGAGCAGGTGCCCGCCCGGGTCCTCGAAGTACACGCCGCGCCCGCCGAAGTGGGTATTGATCTCGCCCTTCTGCTTCCTGGCCGGATCCGCCCAGTAGGTGAGGCCCGCGCTCCTTGACGCGGCCGAAGATCTGGTCGAACTCCGCCTCGCTCACGAGGAAGGCGTAGTGCTGCGGCTCGAACGTGTCACCGGCGTCTCGAAGAAGGCGAGCGTCACCTCGTTCGCGGTCTCGACGTCGAGGAAGGGGCCGAAGGGCACGGGCGCCGCAGGCCGAAGAGGCCCGCGTAGAACTCGGCCGACGCGCGCGTGTCGCGCGCATGCACGATGGTGTGGTTCAGCTTGATGGTCATGGTGTCTCTAGAATAGCGGTTTCCGCTACCGATCTCCCTGATCGGTGACCGACGCTTGATGCGTAACCTTCCGTGTCGAATGCATATTCAGGAGACCGGCCGCCAGGAAGCCGAGATTCGATACACCAATCCAGCGAAGCCAGTGCGGGAGGCCTAAAAAGGTAACCACGCACCGGGAAAAAGGACATGATAAATATGATCACGAGGGGTCTGTCGAATAACTGTTGAACGGCACAAAGGAGGCAAGCGTGGAGCTGATTCGCCTGGGCGTACTACGAACCGAGGAGGTCACAGGGTGATGCGACGCCTTTCTCGCCGAGCGTTTGTGAGCTGTCTTGCCGCTCTGGCTGCCAGCCCCGTAATTGTATTGAGACCGCGGGACGCCCACGCACAGAAGCCGGCCTCGCCACGGCGCATTGGCGTCTTGCTTGTCGGCACCCCACCGGAGAGCAAACAGGTTCGGGGGTTCACGCAAGGTCTTGAGGACGCCGGGTACGTAGAGGGACGCGATGTGCTGTTCGAATGGCGATCCGCGAAGGGTAACTACGATCGCCTTTCCGAGTTGGCCGTCGATTTGGTAAACCGCAGGGCCGACGTGATCGTCGTGGAGCATACGCTCGCAGTCCGTGCGCTCAAGCAGGCCACCTCGAACATTCCCATCGTTATGGCCATCGTTGCCGATCCGCTTGGCGGTGGTTTGGTCGACAGCCTGTCGCATCCGGGAGGAAACGTCACTGGCCTCTCGCTCATGACCGCAGACCTGGTGGCAAAACGGTTACAACTGCTTAAAGAAGCCGTGCCACAAGCGACGCGTATTGCGGTGCTGTGGAATCCAGCGACGCCGTTTCACGTCGCTACGGTCCAAGCCCTTAAGGCTGTGGCGCCTGGATTGTCGGTGGAACTCCAATTCGTACCCGCGCGAAGGCCGGAGGATTTCGACGTTGCGTTCTCGGCCGTCGCTCGCGCGCGAGCTCAAGCGCTGTATATCATGGAAGGCCCTCCCTTCTCGGACACTCAGACAACGCTGCGCCACGTCTCCAATGCTCGACTACCAGCAGTTCATCCTACAAAATGGTTCGCAGAAGGAGGCGGGCTGATGTCTTATGGGGCCAACCAAACCGAGATGTTCCGCCGCGCGGCCGGGTACGTCGACAAGATCCTGAAGGGCGCCAAGCCAGGCGATCTACCGATCGAGCAACCCACCAAATTCGAACTGGTGGTTAACTTTAAAACTGCTAGAGCTCTGGGTCTTATCGTTCCGCAGTCGATCCTTCTGCAGGCGGATGAGGTGATTAGGTGAAGTGATACGCCCGTAGGGAGAACGCTATGGAAGCGATGAAAGATGGCAGCCATCTCTACGAGGTCGAGCGTCGCGCAGAGCACGCTGCGCGACGTTCCGAGAAAGCAGCGGCTGGTGGATCGTCCCTCGCCAAAAGGCCTGCTCGGGGACGCCGATCAGGGTAGCAAGGCGCGCCGCAAGCAACTCGTTCGCCCGGCCCACCTGCAATGCGGCTACACCCTGAGCGAGATCCCTGCACACTTAGATATTCACTACACTACCGTGAGCAAGGTGGTGAACGAGAATAATGAAAACTGATATTTCAAGACCTGACCATACGCTTCGTGCCGCCAAACGCATTGTTGTCGCGGTCATCGGTGGGACTGTGACACTTATCGGGATTGCTCTGATCGTTTTGCCGGGGCCAGCGTTTATAGTCATTCCCATTGGCCTTTCCATACTTGCGACGGAATTCCTGTGGGCCAAACGCTGGTTACAAAAGGCTCGCGAGTTGGCTACTCCTTTGAAATCAAAACTAACGCGCGACGCCTAACCATGTGCTGCATTTCACGGCCGCACAAGTCGCCTCGCCGCGTCGGTGCGCGCGAGAAGGTCCAATTCCTGTTCAGCAATCCTCGTCGCGCCAGAGATGCCTCCGTAATCATGCGTCAGCGGCCGCGTTCCGACTACGCCAGATTTCCAGAAGTCCTCTGGTAATGGTGAATATCACGGGGCCGAGGATCAGGCCGGACGGACCGAAAACAATCAGCCCGCCAACGATAGAAACAAACGCGATAACGGTGTGCATTTTCAACCGGCTTCCAACCAATATCGGATATAGCAGGTTGTCGATCCCGCCAACCACGATCGCGCCCCACACGGTGAGCAACAGGGCTTTCCACCCGCTGCCGTCCAGTAGCAGAAAGACGGCCGCGGGAATCCAGATGACAAAGGCGCCGAGCACAGGCACCACCGCAAGCAGCCCCATCACAAGTCCCCAGAGCAATGGCGCCGGCAAGCCCAGCCACCAGAACATCAGCCCGCCCAAGGTGCCCTGCACAACGGCGACGGCAAGCGTTCCGTAGACCGTCGCATGAACGGTATCCGTTACGTCGACAAACAGCCGGTTAATCTCAGCCTTCGAAAGTGGCGAAAGGGATCGAAGCGACTCGAGCGCCTTGCCTCGGTCGCGCAGGAAATAGAAAAGCATGTAAAAGGTCAGGACGATACCAATCAGCTGAACGACGGATCCCCGGACGAAGGAAGCGGCGGTGTCGGTCAGCCATGAGGCGGCGGTCTGGACCAATGCCGGCAGATCGAACTGCTGCTCGATCCAGTGGCCGACAGGCGCAATCTTCGTGTGTGCCTCGAAGGCGCGGCGCCATTCTCCGGATTCGACCAAAATCCTGATGGTTTCCGCACCCCCGGCGGCTTCGCCAACAATCCGGTCCGCCACGAACATCGCCGGAACCACCACAATTACAGCGACCGCCAGGACGCAGAACGTGGCCGCAAGATTCCGGAGTTTTACTTTGGATTCAAGCCATCGATAGAGTGGCTCGAACAAGACCGCCAGTGCCAGTGCCCAGGCGAGCGCTGGAAAGAATGGTGCGGTCATCCAGTAACAGAAATAGATTCCGACACCGGTTACCGTCATCAGCACCAGCGCATGAACGTGAATGGGTGAGCCCCAGTCATTTGCGCTCTCAGCAGAAATTCGTTTGGTGTCGGGTTTGTCCATCGCCGGCTTAACTCAAGATTCAGATAACGTTCAACGCAGGGCGCTCAAGAACAGCCGTCACGATCGCATGGCCAGGCGACGCAAACCAAAACCTGCGGGTTGCATACAGGAAAAACAAACGCCCTTTTTCTCCAGAGACTGTATCGCCCGCCTGGTGAGCAGTCAATTGCACGAGACTTTAATGGGCACAGGTGTATTCGCCAAACACATGCTCCTTC
>CAVPPZ010000010.1:0-76136 GCA_963707305.1 uncultured Candidatus Rokubacteria bacterium | reverse complement strand
TCGTGGCACGCCGCGCTCGTGGGCGAGCTGATGCTCGCGCGCGTGGGCGGGCTCGGCCACCGCGTGCGCACGCTGCACTCCTTCGAGCTCGCGTCCTACTGGCCGGCCCCGCCCGCCCGCACGGGCGTGGTCGCGGTGAGCCATCGAGGCTCCAAGCGGTTCTCGCAGGAGGCGATGGCGCGCGCGAAGAGCGAGGGCGGCGTGGCGATCGCGCTGACCGGGAAGGGCGCCGCCGTGCTCGGTGACGCGGAGTTCACCCTGGTGACCGTCGATCAGGAGAGCTCGGTCGCGCACACCGCAGGCTACACGGCCGCGCTCTGGTCCTCCGCCGCGCTCGCCGGCGCGGTCGGCGAGAACGACGCGTTCGCGCACGCGCTGGAGCCCATTCCCGACCAGCTCGCGCTGCTCCTCGGCCAGGAGTCGTGGGAGGACCTCGCGAAGCGTTTCGCGGACCGGCGCCGCTACTGGTTCGTGGGCGGCGGCCCTGCTACCACGGCGACCGCGTACGAGGCCGCGCTGAAGATGAGCGAGGCGAACTACGCCATCGTCCTCGGCGTCAACTGCGAGCAGTTCTTGCACGGCACGTACGCCGCGCTGAGCGAGGACGACCTTCTCTCGTGCTGATCGCGCCGCCGGGCCCGTCCCGCGCGCGCTGCCTGGACGCCGCCCGCGTCGCCAAGGCGCTCGGGACGCCGATCCTCCTGCTCGCGCCGGAGGACGACCACGAGCTGACCGGCGCTCGCCACCGAGACCATCGCGCTCCCGGAGGTGGACGAGCTGCTGTCGCCGATCCTCACGATCGTCCCGCTCCAGCTCCTCGCGTATCACCTCGCCGTGCGCAAGGGCGTGAACCCCGACGTCATGCGCGCGTCCGAGCCCGCCTTCGCGCGCGCGAACGCCCACGTCAAGCTCTGACGCTGCCACGCGTCGCCGGGCATGACGCTGATCGAGAAGCTGGCGTCGCTTCACCCCGGCGCGTCTCGACGCAGCCGCAAGCAATGGCTCGAGCACGGGCGCGTGCGTGTGAACGGCGCGGTCGTCCGCCGCGGCGACGAGACGGTGACGTCCACCGACCGCGTCGACGTGGGCGCCCCGCCGCCGCCGGCGTTCCCGATCGCCCTCCACCGCATCTTCGAGGACGACGAGACCGTGGCGATCGACAAGCCAGCCGGCCTCCTCACGATCGCGACGGAGAGCGAGCGCGAGAGGACCGCGTACCGCATGCTCACCGCGTACGTGGCCGGCCAGCGCGGCCGCCGGCTCTTCATCGTCCATCGCCTCGATCGCGAGACGTCCGGTCTCGTCGTCTTCGCGAAGTCTCCGGCGGCGAAGCGCGCGCTGCAGTCCCAGTTCCAGGCGAGGACGGTCGATCGCCGCTACATCGCGCTGGTGGAAGGCCGGCTCGCGGAGCCGTCCGGCGTCCTGAAGAGTCGATTGAAGGTGGACCGCAGTCTCCGCGTCCGCCCGACGCGCCGCCGCGACCAGGGCAAGGAAGCGATCACGAGCTACCGGGTGATCGAGCAACGAAAGACGATCGCGGTGGTCGAGCTCTCTCTGACGACGGGCCGCCGCGGCCAGATCCGAGCCCAGCTCGCCACGCTCGGCCACCCCATCGTCGGGGACGAGCCGTACGGCAGCCGCCGGGACCCGTTGCGCCGCGTCTGCCTCCACGCAACACGGTTGTCGTTCATCGGCCCCGGCAACCGCCGCCTGACGTTCGAGAGTCCCCCACCAACGTCGTTCGCGCGCCTCCAGTAGTCCGGCCGGAGGTCTGATCGATGCTCTGCGCCCTTCCCACGTGGACGCGAGTCGCCGCGCGTTGCTTTCTGCACCGTGAGTCGTCGGGCGGGGGCGGCGGGCGGCGGCGGGCCCGCGGGTCCGGGTGACCCGTCCCCCGCACCGGGTTCGGTACGTGCTCACGAGTCCGATGGAAACATGTCAGCGCAGGACCGCGCCAACCACTGTCGGGGGTCAGAGGGCCCGCGGGCCCCGCCGCCGCCCGCCGCCCCCGCCCGACGACTCACCGCGCGAGAGAGAGGCGCAGCTGCTCGAGCCCGTCGTGAAACGCCGCGAGCGCCGGCGTGGACGGCTTGTCGCGCCGGCGCACGACGCCGATCTTGCGCACGAGCGCCGGCTGCAGGCGCATGGCGACGAGGAGGCGCGCGCGGACGTCGGCCTTGACGGAGAACCACGAGGTCACCGACAGGCCGAGGCCCGCTTCGACGAGCTTCTTGATCGCTTCGGTGTTGCCGAGCTCCATCGGCCGGATGGGCACGGCGCCGGCGTGACGAAACCAGCCGTCGATCACGCGGCGCACGGTGCCGCCCGCTTCGTAGAGGATGAGCGGCTCGCGCGCGAGCTCCGTCGGCCGTGATGGTGGGCCGCCGGCGCCAGCGCGCGTGCGGCGCCGCGATCGCGACCAGCTCGTCGTCGAAGAACGGCGTGACCGCCAGCTCGCGGTCGCGCACGGGGAGGCTCACGATGCCCACGTCGAGGTCGTTCGCCACCACCGCGCGCGTGATCTCGGGCGCGTTGCCGGTGACGACGACCAGCTCGGTGGCGGGATGGCGCGACCGGAAGCGCCGCAGGAACGGCGGCAGCAAGTAGATGCTGATGGAGGCGGACGTCCCGAGGCGCACGCGTCCCGCCACCACGCCCCGGAGCTGCTGCACGCGCTCGACGCCCGCCTCGATCTCGTGGAACGCGCGCGCCGCGTGCGCGAGGAGGATCTCGCCGGCGCGCGTCGGGAACGCCCGCTTGCCGACGCGCTCGAGGAGCGGCTGCCCGAGCGCCTCCTCGAGCTGCCGCACCTGCATGCTGACGGCGGGCTGCGTGACGCCGAGCTCACCGGCGGCGCGCGAGAAGCTCGCGTGCCGGGCCACCGCGCTCAGCGCGCGCAGGTGCACGAGCTGCAGGTCCATGGCGGCCAAATCTAGCTGATCGTTCGCATCACGACAATTGATTTCCCTGATCGCCGCGTCCGTCGGATCATCGCGTATGGACATCAACGAGTACACGCTCGAGTGCTGCGTGCGAGACCGGCTCGCCCGCGCGCGGGCCGACGCGCGCGCCGCCGCCACCCGCCGTGCCCTGCGGCCCGTCCGGCCGCGCCGGCGTCTGCGCGGCGTGCTCGGCGCGGCGCTGATCGCGCTCGGCCAGTGGTTGCTCGACGCGACGCCGGCGCCGCACGAGACCCGCGCGTGAGCGCCGTGACGACGCCCCTGGTCCTGCGTCCCGCGACGGAGGCGGACGCCGCGCGCCTCGCGGAGATCTGGAATCGCGAGGTGCTCGAGACCCTGGCGACCACGGACACGCAGCCGCGCACGGCCGACGTGCTGCGCGCGTGGCTGACGGAGCGCTCGGCGCGCTCTCCGGTCGTGGTCGCGGTGGCGGAGCGCGACGTCGCGGGCTTCGCCGCCCTCACGCCCTATCGGATGAAGCCGGCGTTCCACCAGACGGTGGAAGACTCCGTCTACGTGGACCGCGCGTGGCGCGCACGCGGGGTCGGACGGCGGTTGCTCACGCACCTGCTCGAGCTGGGCACGACGGCGGGCCACCGCTCGGTCCTCGCGCGCATCACCGCGGTCAACCGCGCGTCGCGCCGGCTCCACGAGTCGCTGGGCTTCCGGCTCATCGGGATCGAAGAGGAAGTGGCGTGCAAGTTCGGGCAGTGGCTCGACGTCGCGCTCTATCAGCGGCGCCTGTGACGACGGCCGCGTCGCGCGCGCGGGTCAGTGGTAAGCGCCTTGCACTGCACGGGGCCACCTGAAGCTGATCGTCGACTCGCCCCGCCCTCGCGGGGGGCGAGGCCTGAGGTTTGCGCGTATGGAACACATCGAGTCCCGCACCGGCGCCCCCACCACGCCCGCGGACGCCGACAGCCGCATCCGCGCCATCCGCTCGCGGCTGCCGGGTCAGATGCTGCGCGAGCGCATCGAGATGGCCCAGGTGTGCTACGGCCCCCTCTACACGCTCGCGGAGATCCGTCAGAAGGTCGGCCACACGCTGCCGCGCCGCGCGGGCTTCGTGCGGGGCGCGGTGCTCGAGCCGATCGAGGACTATCGCCAGGCGATTCCCGACGACGCGCTCCTGAAGTACGACGACGCCATGAAGAGCGGCCTCTTCGCCAAGTTCTGGGTGGCGACGCCGACGTACTACCAGGAGCGGCAGGTCGACCCGTGGATCTGCGCGGAGGTCACCGGCGCGGACCGGTACGCGGTCATCGCGCAGTGGTGAGCGTCACGGTCCGGCCGGACTCCGGCGCGCGCTGATGAGCGTGTACGCGCCGAGGAGCGCCGCCACCACGAGCAAGGTGACTCCCGCGGTGAAGATCGTCGTCTGCCCGAGCACGTAGAGGGTCGGCGTGGGCGGATTGCCGAGGGGCCCGTATTCACCGGTCGGCTGCGGGCCGCGGGCGTCGCGGCTGATGCTGCCGCTGTCGCTCGCGCTCGCGGCGAACGGGACCGACGCTCACCACGGCGAGCGCGAGGGCCAGGACGAGCGCCGTCGCGCGCATCAGGGCACCAGCACGATCTTGCCGTGGTGACCCGCTTCCATCACGACGTCGTGCGAGCGCGCGGCCTGCGCGAGCGGGATCTCCTGGGCGATCACCGGCCGCAGCGTGCCGTTGCGCAGGCCTTCGACCAGGGCCGCGTGAATCCCGACGAGCTGGGCGGGCGAGGCGTGGAACAGCGCCATGCCGAGGATCGCCGCGTCCTTGTTCATCGCCAGGCGCGCGTTGATCTCGACGTTGCCGCGGTTGCCGATCACGACGATGCGACCCTTCATGGCGAGGATCCCGAGGTCCGCCTGGAGATTCACGTTGGCGAGCATCTCGAGGATGACGTCGGGGCCGCGGCCGCCCGTGAGATCGGTGATCTCCTTCAGGTACTCGGGGGCGCCGTGATCGAGGACGTGGTGCGCGCCCTGCTCGAGCACGAGCTGACGGCCGCGCGCGGTGCCCGCGGTGCCGATGACCGTCATGCCGCGCGCGCGGGCGATCTGCACGGCCGCGATGCCGACGCCGCCGCTCGCCCCGTGCACGAGGACGCTCTCGCCCGCCGCGCCGTGCCCGCGGTTGATGAGCGCGTGGAACGCGGTCGCGTACGGGACGTTCACCGCCGCCCCCTGGGCGAAGCTGGCGTTCGCCGGCAGCGCGTGCACCTGCGCCTCGGTGCACAGCGACTTCTCCGCGTACGCGCCACTCAGCGAGCCGCCGACGTACACGCGGTCGCCGACCTTGACCGACGTCACGCCGGGGCCGACGGCTTCGATCACGCCCGCCGCGTCGGAGCCCGGGGTGTACGGCAGCTTTGGCCCACGGTTGTCGGTGTTGGACCGCAGGTACGTATCGACGGGGTTCACCCCCGCGGCGTGGTTCTTGACCAGCACCTGGCCCTGGCCGGGCTGCGGCGCGGGGATCTCTTCCAGCTTGAGGACCGACGGACCTCCGTACTCGGACACGCGGATCGCTTTCATGGGTCCCTCCCGGCCCCGAGAATACCTCGCGCCGCGGATGGTAGGCTGGGACGCTATTTACTTCACCCTGACCGGCCCCGCGCACGCGCCGGTCGTGCTGCTGCTGCACGGCCTCGGATCATCGGGCGACGACTGGGCGCCGCAGACGGCGGCGCTGGCCGATCGCTATCGCGTGCTCGCCGTCGACCTGCCCGGGCATCATCGGTCAGCGCGCCCCGAGGGGCCCCTGACCATCCGGCACATGGCCGCCCAGCTCGAAGAGCTCCTCGATCGGCTCGCGATCGAGGACGCGCACGTGGTCGGCCTGTCGCTCGGCGGCTGCGTGGCGCTCGCGCTCGCGCTGGACGCGCCGAAGCGCGTGCGATCGCTGGTGCTGGTCAACGCGTTCGCCCGGTGGCGGACGTCCGGGGTGCGCGGCGTCGCGCGCGGCGTGCGGCGCACCCTCCTCGCGGTGGCGGCGCCGATGCGCGTGCTCGCCGGGGCGGTCGCCCACGAGGCGTTCCCGGACGCCGAGCAGGCGGCGCTCCGCGAAGCCGCCGTCGCGCGGCTCACCGCGAACTCGCGCCGTCACTACCTCGCCTGCCTCGCGGCCCTGCTCCGGTTCGACGTGCGCGACCGGCTGGGCGAGATCCGTTGCCCGACGCTCGTGGTGGCTGGCGCACGCGACACCACGGTGCCGTTCGCCGCCAAGGTGCTGCTCGCACGGTCGATCCCGGGGGCGCGGATCCGCGTGGTGGACGAGTCGGGCCACGTGACCCCGGGGGATCAGCCCGCGGCCCTGAACCGGCTGATCCTCGAGCACCTGTCCCGCCTGGGGGCGCCCGGCCAGCCCGGCGGCTCCTGCTTGACAGGCCCTCGTGGACTCAGGACAATTCGAGTTCGCCACTTTCCCCATAGACAAGAAGGAGATTGACCATGCTGCGATTGGGAGACGTCGCACCGGACTTCAGCGCTGACACGACCGAAGGCAAGGTCCAGTTCCACCAGTGGCTCGGCGACAAGTGGGGCATCCTCTTCTCGCACCCGCGTGACTTCACGCCGGTGTGCACCACCGAGCTGGGCTACGTGGCCAAGCTCAAGCCCGAGTTCGACAAGCGGAACGTCAAGGCGATCGGCCTCAGCGTGGACCCGGTGGAGTCCCACAAGGGCTGGGCGAACGACATCCGGGAGACGCAGGGCTCGGCCGTCAACTTCCCGATCATCGCGGACCCCGACCGCAAGGTCGCGAACCTCTACGGGATGATGCATCCCTCGCACGACGAGGTGTACACGGTCCGCACCGTGTTCGTGATCGACGCCGCGAAGAAGGTGCGCCTCATGATCACCTACCCGCAGACCTGCGGGCGCAACTTCGACGAGATCCTGCGCGTGATCGACTCGCTCCAGCTCACCGACAAGCACAAGGTCGCGACGCCGGTGAACTGGAAGCACGGCGAGGACGTCATCATCGTTCCCGCGGTCAGCGACGACGAGGCGAAGCAGAAGTTCCCCGGCTACAAGACGCACAAGCCGTACCTGCGCACGACCGCCCAGCCGAAGTAGCGCGCGGCGCGTATGGCACTCGCCGGAGGGCGGACTTCACGTCCGCCCGAAGGCGGGGGGCTTGGGGGGTGCGTCTCGCACCCCCCATGTCAGTCAATCGCGCCTGGTCGAGCCCGCCCCACTCTTCCGCGATCTTCCCGTCGGCGATCCGCACGATGCCGAAGAAGGACATCAAGGCTGGGGGGCCCGAGACGGGCCCCCCAGGCCCCCCTCGCTCCGCGGCCCGGCGGAGCCCGGTCCGCTCCGCGGCTGCCGCCGCTCAAGGCACTCCTAGCCCTTGACGGCGCCCGCCGTCAGGCCGGAGACGTAGTAGTCGAGGAACCAGACGTAGATGATGACGATCGGCAGGCTCGCCACCACGGCGCCCGCCATCAGCGAGCCCCAGTAGTAGATGTCGCCGCGGATCAGGTCCGCGGTCACGCCCACCACCGCCGTCTTGTTCGCGCGTCTGCGAGACGAACGTCAGCGCGTAGGTGAACTCGTTCCAGGTCAGCGTGAAGCCGAAGAGGATCACGCAGACGATCCCAGGAATCGCCATCGGCAGAACGATCCTCGTCAGCGTCTGCATCCGGCTCGCGCCGTCCACGAGCGCGCACTCCTCCACTTCCTTCGGGATCGTCCGGAAGTACCCCATGAGGAGCCACGTGGAGAACGGCACGAGGAACGTCGGGTACGTCACGATCAGCGCCCAGATCGTGTCGGAGATGCCGAGCCACACGACCACCTGGGAGAGCGGCAGGAAGAGGAGCGTCGGCGGCACGAGGTAGGTGATGAAGACGGCGGTGCCGAACGAGCTCACGCCGGGAAACCGCAGCCGGGCGAGGCTGTAGCCGGCGAGGATCGAGATCACGAGCGAGATCGACGTCGCCACCACGCTGATGATCAAGCTGTTCTTCATCCACGTGAGGAACTCGGTCTTGAAGAGCAGATACCGGTAGTGATCGGTGATCACGCCGGTCTGGACGAGGAAGGGCACCGCCTTGAGGTTGTAGAGCTCGGTGTCGCTCTTCAGCGACGTGATGATCATGAAGTAGAACGGGAACAGCGCGAAGAAGACGTAGGGCACGAGGTTCGCGTACCCGAACACCGTGGACCGGATCTTCGCCCCTCGCGATCGGACCCCGACGATCATGCTCACTCCTTCCGGATGTACCGGAGCTGCACGAAGACGATCATGGCCAGCAGCGGGAACAGGAAGAGCGAGATCGACGCGCCCTGCCCGAGGTTGCCGCCGGTGAGCCCGACCTGGTACGCGAGCGTGGCGAACAGGTGCGTCGTGTTGACGGGGCCGCCGCTCGTCAGCACCTGGACGATGTTGAAGTCGGAGAACGTGAAGATCGTCGAGAACAGGATCACCACGGCGAGGACCGGCTTGAGCAGCGGGAGCGTGACGTGGCAGAAGCGGCCCCACGAGCTCGCGCCGTCCACCTCCGCCGCCTCGTAGTACTCGCGCGGGATCGAGACGAGGCCGGCGAGCACGATGATCGCGAAGAACGGCAACCCGCGCCACACGTTGACCGCGATGACCGCCGTCATCGCGTAGCTGGCCATGCCGAGCCAGTTGGGCCCCGGCGGGTTGATGAGCCCGAGGTGGATCCCCGTCCAGTTCACGACGCTGTAGAGCGAGTCGAACATCCACTTCCACGCGAGCACCGAGAGCGCGGTCGGGATGACCCAGGGCAGCAGCACGGCGCCGCGGATGAGCCGCTTGAAGCGGAACGGCCGGAACAGCAGCATGGCCAGCCACACGCCGAGCACGCACTTCAGGACGACCGCGATCGCGGTGAAGACGAACGAGTTGTAGACGGTCTGCTGGAAGATCTCGTTGCCGAGGATGTCACGGAAGTTCTGCACGCCGACGAAGTTGCCGGGCGACCCCACCCAGTAGTCGGAGAGGCTGAAGTAGATCGCCATGCCGAAGGGATAGGCGACGAGCCCGACGATCAGGGCCAGCGCGGGGACGATCAGGCCATAGCCGAAGACCGCCTCCTGCTCCCACCACTCGCGCACACGGGTCGAGGCGGCTCGGCCTCGGGAGCCCGACCGCCTCGTGGACGCGCGATCCGACGGCCATGGCTACGCCTTGCCCTTCGTCTCGAGCTTGCCCTGCAGCGCGAGCTTGATCTGGTCCTCGCCCCAGGCCAGCGCGCGCTTGGTCGGCATGCCGTTGATGGCCTTGGCGACGATGTCCGGCAGGATGAAGTTGACGACGATCAGCTGCACCGCGGCGTTCGGCTTCGCGGGCCAGCCCTGCTCGTGCACGTACTCGCCTTCCTTGGGAAGCATCGCGTACTTCGGGTGGCTCGCCCAGATGGGATGCTCCCCGAACGCCTTGAGCGGGCGGCTGGTTGAACGCGCTGCCCTGCCGGATGAACGCGTTGTAGTTCTCTTTCTGGAACAGGAACTTGATGAAGTCCTTGGCGAGCGGGATGTTCTTCGAGAACTTCCAGATCCCGACGCGAGTTGACGCCGGTCGCGGAGTGGATGCCGGCGGGGCCGCCGGGCTGTTGTGGTGGTTGATCTCGTCGGCGATCGGCATCTTCTTCTCGACGGCCGCGACGTAGGGGCTGATCGGGTTGTGGATCCACGACCCCTTGCCCGAGAGCAGGAAGCGGTTGTTGGACGCGTTGTCCCACGAGAGCACTTCGGGCTCCATGGCGTCCTTGTAGAGCTCCTTGTACCACTCGACGACCTGGGCGGCCTTGTCGCTGTTGATCGCCGGCGTCTTGCCGTCCTTCTCCAGCACCTTGCCGCCGTTGCACCACAGCACCGACCAGAAGGTGATGTTGGCGTCCGTGCAGTGGCTGATCGGAATGCCGATCGGGTTGCCCTGCTTCTTGAGGATCTTGCCCGCCTTCAGCAGGTCGTCCCAGGTCTTCGGCGGCTGGAGCCCGGCCTTCTTGAACTGCGCCTCGTTGTAGCTGCCCGACGAACGCGACCCAGAACCACGGCACCGCCCGCCAGCCCGACGCCGTGAGACACGTGTCCTTCGCGAACGCGTACCAGCCGCCGTAGCGGCCGCCGAGGGAGTCGACGAGATCGCCGACGTCGACGAGGTGCTGCTCGTAGAGGAAGGGGTCGGCGGCGCCGGTGACGATGATGTCGTGGCCCGACTGCGACGAGACTTCCGCCGCGCGCTTGGCGAACATCTGCGGGCCGGCGATCGTGTCGACCCGCACGGTCACGCCGGCCTGCTTGCTGAAGAGCTCGGCCTGGCGCCGGAGCTCGTCGTCCGACGCCGGGACGAAGTGATTGAAGCTGAGCATCGTGAGCTCGCGCTTCTGCGCGAACGCCGGCGCGCGATCGAGCGCGATCGCCGACGTCCCCGCGAGCGCGATCGCGGAGGTCGTGAGGAATCGCCGCCGCGTGATCATGGCTACGCTCCCGCTTGCTTGAGCTTGCCTTGCACGGCGAGCTTGACCTGCTCCTCGCCCCACGCCATCGCGCGCTTGGTCGGCATGCCGTTGACGGCCTTCGCCACCATGTCGGGCAGGATGTAGTTGACCTGGACCAGCTGGACCGCGGCGCTGGGCTTGGCGGGCCAGCCGCGCTCGTGGGCGAACTCCGCTTCCTTCGGCAGCATCGCGAACTTCGGGTTCTGCGACCAGATCGGATGGTCGGCGAGGTTCTTCAGCGGCGGGTGATTGAAGCCCTGCGACGCGACGATCCAGGGATCGTAGTTCTCCTTCTGGAACAGGAACCTCAGGAAGTCCTTCGCGAGGTCCTGGTTCTTCGAGAACTTCCAGATCGAGATCCCGTTGATCGGCGGCGCCGAGTGCGTGCCGGCCGGGCCGCCCGGGCTGGTGTGGTGATTGATGTCATCGGCGATCGGCATCTTCTTGGAGACCGCCGCGGCATACGGGCTGATCGGGTTGTGGATCCAGGAGTACTTGCCGGCCAGGATGCCGCGATTGTTGGACGCGTCGTCCCAGGAGAGGACCTCGGGGTCCATCGCGTCCTTGTAGAGCTCCTTGTACCACTCGATCACCTGCGCGGTCTTGTCGCTGTTGATCGCCGACGTCTTGCCGTCCGCCTCGAGCACCTTGCCGCCATAGCTCCACAGCACCGACCAGAACGTGGTGTTGGCGTCGGCGCAGTGGCTGATCGCGATGCCGACCGGGTTGCCCTGCTTCTTGAGGATCTTGCCGTGATGCAGGAGCTCCGCCCACGTCTTCGGGACCTGGAGCCCCGCCTGCTTGAAGTGCGCCATGTTGTAGGTCGCGGGGAACGAGATCCAGAACCACGGGACGGCTTTCCAGCCCGACGCGGTCTGCGAGCCTTCCTTCGCGAACGGATACCAGCCGCCGTACTTCTTGCCGAGCTCGTCGATGATGTCGCCGACGTCGGCGAGCTGGCTCTCGAAGAGGAACGGGTCGGCCCCACCGCCGAAGATCAGGTCGTGTCCCGACTGCGACTGCGCTTCCGCCGCGCGCTTCGCGGGGAGCTGCAGGTGCGCGATCGTGTCCACGCGCACGGTCACACCGGCCTGCTTGCTGAAGGCCTCGGCCTGCTTCCGAAGCTCTTCGTCGGAGGCGGGCACGAAGTGGTTCCAGGAGAGGAAGGTCAGCTCACGCTTCTGGGCGAATGCGGGAGCCTTGCCGAGGGCCAGCCAGGACGCCATGCCGGCGGTGACGCCGGCGCTTTGCGAGAGGAACTGACGACGTGAGGTCCCTGCCATAGCGCGCTCCTTTGCGGGATAGGTCGATGCGGTTCCGGTCCGTTCGAGAAAGGGTCCGCCTCACCTCCCGGGCCTGACAGGGTGGGCAGCTTGTATCACCAGCGTAAGAAAGCTGTCAACCGACCCGACGGCCCTACGCGCCCGTGGCTTGACAGGGACCCCCTTTGGGGTACTAATCCCGGCACCGTGGTTCCCTATCGTCGGTCAGGCCTCAGCCTCGGGATCGGCCTCCCAGCGCCGGGCGAGCTCGTGCGCGCCCTCCAGCGGGACCTCCGGGCGCTTGGTTACCTGAAAGTCGGCCTGGACGGCCGCTTCGGCGACGGCACCGCGGCCGCCGTGCGCGCCCTCCAGCACGACCTGCTGTTCAACGACGGCCAGGGACGTGACGGGCGGGCCCCCGTGGCCCTCCAGTCGTTCAACCAGGACCGCGTGTCGGCGGTGAACGGCGTGGTCGACGAGCGGGTCGCGGCCTGCATCGAGGCGTTGCTCGACGACCCGCGCGTGCCGAAGCTACCGCGCTCCGACACGCCGGCGGAGGACAACGCACGGGCGCTGGCGACCGTGCGTGCGCTCGCGGCTGATCTCCCGGTGCCGGTACCGTTCCTGCTCGCGATCCTGGCGCAGGAAAGCAGCCTGATGCACTTCCGCGTCCCCACCGCCGGGAACGCGGACGACTTCATCGTGGTGGGGCTCGACCGCGGCGATCAGGCTCGAGCCGACCACATCACCTCGCGCGGCTACGGCATCGGCCAGTACACGCTCTTCCATCACCCACCGCGCCCCGAGGAAGTGACGAGCGTGATGACCGATCCCGCGCTCAACGTCCGTCGCGCCGTGGACGAGCTGCGCGAGAAGTTCGATCATTTCGTGATCGGCCCCACCAGCGGAACGCGCGCCGACGACCGCGTCGCCGAGATCGGCACCGGACCCCTGCGCCCCTGCCGCTTCCCCGAGACCGACGAACGGTTCCTGCGCGACTGCGCGAACTGCGCGAACCTGGCGCGCACCGTCACGATCGAGTCCGGCGCGCCGTGCTTCCCGGGCTCGACGCTGATCTTCGGGCCGACGTCCGTGCACCGGGCGACGCAGTACAAGAACGTGCCCGACCGCGCGCAGCTCGGCTGCGACTGGCCGTACGCGGTGCGCCGGTACAACGGCGGCGGCCTCAACTCCTACCACTATCAAGCGCAGGTGATGCTGCGGCTCTGACGCCGCCTTGCCGACCACGCGGCCGGGGGCTACGCTGATCCCGACGCGTTTCGAGGGTCCGTCCGACACCCGGAAAGGAGTAAGGGTGATGGCGACTCCAACCACCGCGAGCAGCTCCCCGCCCCTCGCCACCACGGTCGCCGACAGCACGCGGATCTACAAGGAGGGCATCGTCGCCGGCGTCTTCGGCGCGTTGACCGTCGCCGCGTGGTTCCTGATCGTGGACGTGTTGCTCAGCCGCCCGTTCTACACGCCCACGGTGCTCGGCACCGCGCTCTTCGGACGCGGCGTCTGGCCGGCCACCCTCGAGACGATGCCCGCGTCGCTCGAGATGGTCGCCATGTTCACGTGGGTCCACGTCCTCGCGTTCGCGATCATCGGCGTCATCGTCGCGCGGCTGATCGCGATGGCCGAGCAGAACCCGAGCCTCGGCTTCGGCTTCGTGCTGCTCTTCGTGATCCTCGAGGCATGCTTCACGGTGGCGGCCATGATCGTCGCCGAGCCGGTGCTGCGCGCGCTGACGTGGCCGGCGATCCTCGCGGCGAACCTCCTCGCGGCGGCGGTGATGACGGGCTATTTCTGGCTACGCCATCCCGCGATGCAGATGCGGCCCTAGCCGCCGTTCGACGAAACGGCAGTCGCGGAGCGGCCCGGCTCCGCCGGGCCGCGGAGCGTGGGGGGCTTGGGGGGCTCGTCTCGAGCCCCCCAACTCCCAGACGGACGCCCCACGTGGATGTGGGCGCCCGTGGCGGCGCCGTTCTGCGCAGCGCGATAGGCCAGGAAGCTGATGCCACGCTCGCGCAGCCACGCCATCACGAGGCGCCCCTCGACGCTGTCGGGATGGAGCGCGAGATCCACCGCGTGGCGATGGTCGAGGCCGAGACGCGTGTGCACCTCGGTCTGGCCCATCGCGCTGACCGTCAGCGCGGCGCCGCCGCGCGCCGTGACGTGACGCTCCAGGATCGCGAGCTCGCCGTCCGAGAGCTCGCGCGTCCCGTGAGTAGCGGATCAGCGCGCCGGACGCTTCGTACTGGCCCGGACGCAAGGGCGCGAGGCTCTCCAGCCTCCGGCGCTCTTCGAGCTCCACGATGAGCATGGTGGTGCGCCGCAGATCGTAGCGCTCCCACTCCAGCTGCCCTCGCGCCTTCCCGACGTCACGTGCCGCCGCGTCGAGCTCTTGCCGCCTGACGAGGCCGCGCGCGTAGAGCCTGCTGGTCCGATCGAGCGACGCGGACGCCTCGCGCAGGTCGTGCTCGCGCCGCGGGATCGAGGCCTCCAGGGTGCGCTGATGCTCACGCGCGGTCCCGAGCCATCTCTCCCGCATGTCCTTCCCTTTCGGAGTCCACGCGTGGGCAGGGATCGCGGAGAGCGTGAGCAGAGTGAGTAGGAGTGCCGCGGGGCCGCGACGAAGCATCACCAGCAAGGGTACCAGGCTCTCCGGGCTCCCGACCAGCCCCGGTCCCGCGGACGGAGCGGTGGCGCGTAAATACCCGCGCACCGCCGTCCGTCGAACGAGCTAGAAGGAGGAGCTCCCAATGCGTCAGACGTTCCGTCGTGGCTCTTTCGCTCGTGGGCCTCCTGGCCGGCACGGGCGTGGCACTCGCGCAGGACACGCAGGGACCAACCACTCACATGCGCCGCGCCCACGGCATGGCGCATCTCCAGAAGCGTCTCGGACTCTCGGACGATCAGGCCAAGGCCGTCACGGCCGCGTTCGCCAAGCATCGCGACGAGCAGAAGCAGGCGTGGATGGCGGTCGGCGCCGCGCAGGCGGACCTGCGCAAGCTCGCGCTCGACGGCGCGGACACCACCGCGAAGGCCGCCGAGGTGCAGCAGCTCCTCGGGCAGACCGTCGCGCTCCGCGTGAAGGTCCTGCAGGAGATCGGCCCGCTCCTCACGCCCGAGCAGCGGGCGAAGTTCGCGGAAACCGGCATGCATCACGGCATGCGGCATCACCGCCGGGCGCCAGCTCAGTCGTAACGGCGTCGGGCTTTTCGATAGGGGCGCGGCGCTTCGGCGCCGCGCCCCGGTTGCACGCTCCGCGTCGGCGGCGCTACCCTCCCCGGCATCATGTCCGTCCCCCGCCACGGGCCCATCACGCCGGGCGAGCACGACGTGCTCGTCGTCGTCGACGTTCAGAACGGCTTCATGCCCGGCGGCTCGCTCCCCGTCCCGGAGGGCGATCGCGTCGTGCCGGTCATCAATCGGATCGCTCGCGCGTTCCGGAACGTGATCCTCACGCAGGACTGGCACACGCCGCATCACGTCTCGTTCGCGTCGAGCCATCCGGGCAAGAAGCCGTTCGACACGATCGAGCTTCCGTACGGCCCGCAGATCCTCTGGCCGGATCACTGCGTCCAGGGGACGATCGACGCCGACCTGCACAAGGACCTCTCGATCCCGCACGCGGCGTTGCTGATCCGCAAGGGCTATCGCCAGCACGTCGACTCGTATTCGGCGTTCCTCGAGGCCGACCGCACCACGATGACCGGGCTGTCCGGCTATCTGCGCGAGCGCGGCCTGGAGACCGCCTACTTCGTCGGGCTCGCCACCGACTTCTGCGTGCTGTGGTCGTCGCTCGACGCGCGCCGCGCCGGCTTCAACGCGTGCGTGATCGAGGACGCCACCCGCGGCATCGACGCCGGCGGCTCCGTCGCGCGCGCGTGGGACGACATGGCCCGCGCGGGCGTCGCGCGCATCGCGTCCTCCGACATCGCCGTGTGACACCGCGGAGCGGTTGGCGAGGGGGAGACGCGGCGGGGCGGGAGGCCCCGGGGGCCCTCTGACCCCCGACACGATTTGGCGCGGTCCTGCCCTGACATATTTCCATCGAGCTCGCGCAGCACGTGTCGAACCCGGCGCGGGGGACGGGTCAGAGGACCCCCGGGGCCTCCCTCCCCGCCGCGTCTCCCCCTCGCCAACCGCCCTGCGACATCGCGCGGAGTTCTCGGGGCATCGAAGCGTCGCGCGACCACGCGTACCGGTCATGAGACCGCGCACACACCCGTCCGGATACGTAGCGCAGGACTATACTGCGGGCTCGCATGCCGCGGATCAACGAAGCCTATCTGAACCTGCGCGCCTCCTATCTCTTCGCCGAGATCCGGCGGCGACAGGCCGCGTTCGGCGCCGCGCATCCCGACGCCCGCGTGATCGACCTCGGCGTGGGCGACGTGACGCGGCCGCTCCCGCCCGCCGTCGTGCGCGCGCTGCACGAGGCCGCCGACGACATGGCGCGGCCCGAGACCTTCAAGGGCTACGGTCCCTACGTCGGCTACGAGTGGCTGCGCGCCGAGATCGCCAAGCAGGACTTCGGCGCGCGCGGCGTGACGATCGCGCCCGACGAGGTCTTCATCAGCGACGGCGGCAAGAGCGACAGCGCGAACCTCCAGGAGATCTTCGCGCGCGACGACGTCGTGGCGGTGATGGATCCCGTCTATCCCGTCTACGCGGACGCCAACGTCGTGGCCGGCCGCTCCGGCGCCGCCGACGAGTCGGGCCGCTACGCCGGCATGGTCTATCTCCCGGTGACCGCCGAGAACGCCTTCCAGCCCGCGCTGCCCGACCGGCGGGTGGACCTCATCTACCTCTGCTTCCCGAACAACCCGACCGGCGCCGTCGCGACGCGCGAGGCGCTCGCGCGCTGGGTCGACTACGCGCGCCGCGAGCAGGCGGTGATCTTCTACGACGCGGCCTACGAGGCCTACATCGCGGACGACGACGTGCCGCACTCGATCTACGAGATCGAGGGCGCGCGCGAGGTCGCGATCGAGTGCCGGTCGCTCTCGAAGAACGCCGGCTTCACGGGGATGCGGATGGCGTACACGGTCGTGCCGAAGCAGGCGCAGGGCACGAGCGCCGATGGCCGCACGCACAGCCTCAACGCGCTGTGGACCCGGCGCGTGAACATGAAGTCCAACGGCCCGCCGTACCCGATCCAGAAGGCCGCCGCCGCCGTCTACACGGCCGAGGGCCAGGAGCAGGTGCGCGCGTTGATCGACTTCTACATGCAGAACGCGCGCGTCATCCGCGACGGCCTCGCCGGCGCCGGCTTCTCGGTCTACGGCGGGCGCAACGCGCCCTACATCTGGTTCCGCACGCCGGCCGGCGTCTCGTCGTGGGACTTCTTCGACCGCATGCTCGCCGACGTGCAGATCGTCGGCGCGCCGGGCGCGGGCTTCGGCCCGAGCGGCGAGGGCTACTTCCGGCTCACCGCGTTCGGATCGCGCGAGCAGACCGAGGAAGCCGTCGCGCGCATCCGCGCGCGTCTCCGTCCCTGAGCCGTCGCCGCGGGGCGGTGGGCGAGGGCGGGCGGGGGCGCGGAGGGGCGGGAGGCCCCGGGGGCACCTCTGACCCCCGACACGCGGCGGCGCGGTCCTGCCCCGACATATTTCCATCGAACTCGCGCGCACGTGTCGAACCCGGCGCGGGGGACGGGTCAGAGGACCCCCGGGGCCTCCCGCCCCTCCGCGCCCCCCGCCCGCCCTCGCCCCCCGCCCCGCGACATCGCCCGGAGTTTTCGGGGACCCGCGGCAAACGGCGCGTCTGTCTCAGCAGTACGCAGGGAGGCAGGAGCGACATTGTCGCGATGGCCGGCTGGCCGCGCGACGATCATGAGCGACGGTGAGGCGCTGGGTGATCGCGGCATCGATCGTCGTGAGGTCGGCCGCTGCGTGATCCCGCGCCGACGGGAGCGGGGGCGGCGGTGGGCGGGAGGCCCCGGGGGTCCTCTGACCCGTCCCCCGCGCCGGGTTCGACACGTGCTCGCGAGTTCGATGGAAATATATCGGGGCAGGACCGCGCCACCGCGTGTCGGGGGTCAGAGGTGCCCCCGGGGCCTCCCGCCCCACCGCCGCCCCCGCTCCCGTCGGCGCGCCGCCCGCGCGGAGGCTAGAGCTCGCGACGAACGATCGCCGCGCCCTCGCAGAGCGCGGCGAGCTTCCGCTTCACCACCCAGCGCGGCGTTTCCCAGAAGCCGCAGTCGGGGTTGAGCCACAGCCGCTCGGCCGGGATGTACGGGAGGAAGGCGCGGATGCGCTCGGCCACGTCGGCGGCCGTCTCGGCCTTGAACGCTTTCACGTCGATCACGCCCGCGCCGAGCTCCTTGTCCTTCGGAAAGTCCTTCCAGCGCGCGGGGTCTTCCATGCCGCGGTTCGCGAACTCGAGCACGATCTGCGACGCCTTCAGCTCGGCCAGCGTCGGGAAGAGGTTGCGATAGTCGCGCACGGCGCTGAACGGACGGCCGTAGAGGTTGCCGAAGCAGACGTGCACCGCGATCTTCGCGTGCACGCCTTCCACGGCGAGGTTGATCCCGCGCGTGACGTCGTGCACCGAGCCCGCGTACATCCCGTGGTGCGGCTCGTCGATCTGGATGAACTGCGCGCCCGCGGCGACGAGCGCCCGGCACTCCGCGTTCACGATGCCCACGAGATCGGCGAGCAGCGAGTCCTTGCTGCGGTAGCCGCCGCCGAGCTTCAGCGGGACGAGGAGCGTGTAGGGGCCGGGCACCGTCGCCTTGATCGGCTTCGCGGTCAGCGCGCGCGCCACCTTGAACTCGTCGACGATGCCGAGCCCCTGCGGGGCGCTGAGCTTCTCGACGACCTCGAACGGCGTGTTGGTGTCCCACAGCGGCTGCCCGAGCCGCCGCGGCGGCGGCAAGGTCTTGATGCCGCGGATGTGGTCGTAGAAGCCGATGATGAAGCGGACGCGCCCCATCTCGCCGGTCGTGACCACGTCGACGCCGGCGCGCTCCTGATCCAGCAGCGCGGCCTGGGTGGCATCCTCGATCAGCTCGCGCAGGTCGAGCGCGCCGAGCCGGCCCTGCTCCATCGCCTCGCGCGCCAGCCAGACCCACCCGGGGAGACCGTGGCTCCCCACCACGGACGTCGGGAGCGTCATCGGGAGTGTGAGTGTCATCGGTGATCTCCCCGTCCCGCCTCCACGATCGGGATCACGTCGTGGAGCGTCTCGCATTGCAGCGCGGCCTCGGCGTGGCGGGTGCGGACGAGGATGGCGCGCAGGCCGACGGCGCGCGCGCCCTCGACGTCCGCGCGCCAGCTGTCGCCGATCATCCACCCCGTCCGCGCGCCCGGGTAGCGCGCGAAGACGGTCTCGAACGTGGATCGGTGCGGCTTCTCGGCGCCGATGTCCGCGGAGCAGAACGCCGCGTCGATCAGCTCGTGAAGGCCGACGGTCGCGATGATACCCGCCAGCTCCGGCACGTGGTTGGACAGGACGAGGTGACGCCACCCGCGCGCACGCAGGTCGGTGAGCACCGGACGCACGTCGTCGAAGAGGCGCCAGCGCTGCGGCGCCGTGTACTCGTCGCGCACGGCTTCGGCCAGGCGCTGCGCCTCCCCGTCATCGAGCCCGGCGCAGGCGCGATACGCGCGGGCGAACAGCGGATAGAGCGCCGCCCACCACTCGTCCGCGGAGCACGCCGGCCGCACGACGTCCGGCGCGTGCCACGGGAACCCCGTCTGGATGTGGGGCCGGATGTCGTCGGGCGTGATGCCGAGGTCCGGCCGCGCGCGGCGGATCACCTCGCAGAGGGCCCCGGGCCAGTGGCCCTCGCCCGTCGCGAGGGTCCCGTCGAAGTCCCAGACGAGATAGCGCGCGCTCACGCGGCCGTAGCGTACTCCAATCGCGAGGCGGCGCCAGGAGCGGGCCTGTCGGAGTAACGGCAGTCGCGGAGCGGCCCGGCTCCGCCGGCCGCGGAGCGCGGGGGGCTGGGGGTGCGTCTCGCACCCCCCATGTTCTAGACGGACACGACGACGCGATCGCGCCCTTCGGTCTTCGCCCGGTAGAGCGCGGCGTCCGCGGCCTGGGTGAGCACCTCGCCCGTCGTGCCGTGATCCGGGAACGCCGCGATGCCCGCGGACATCGTGACGGAGCCCACCGACTGCCCGCGGTGCGAGACGAAGAGGTTCTTCACGGCCTCCCGGATCCGTTCGGCGCGCTTGCGCGTGATCTCGGTGTCGGCGCCCGGGAGGATCAGCATGAACTCCTCGCCTCCGTAGCGGCACGCGACGTCGCCGCTCCGGACGGACGACTGCAGGAGCCGTCCGAGATCGCGCAGGAGCATGTCGCCGGCGTCGTGGCCGTGCGTGTCGTTGAACAGCTTGAAGTGGTCGAGGTCGATCATCACCACGCCGAGGGGACTCTGGCTGCGGTCCCCGCGCCGCAGCTCGCGCTCCAGGGTCTCCTCCAGGTAGCGGCGGTTGAAGAGCCCGGTCAGCGGATCGCGGATGGACTGGTTGCGGAGCGTTTCGCGCAATTTCAGGTTGGCCACGGCGAGGCCGAGCTGATCCGCGACGGTGGCGGCCAGCCGTTGCTGCGGCTCCGACCACGTGGCCTCGTTGGCGCCGAGGTAGAGCAGCCCCAGCGACTCGCCCTGCGCGATCAGCGGGATGCAGAGATAGCTCGCGGGCGCCGGCTGCGGGAGATGGCTGCAGAGGAGGCCGCTCGCCGTGGACTCGACGAGGTGAAGGCGTCCGCGGCGCAGCGCCCAGCATTCCTCCGGCTTGAAGACGGCCCAGTCGGGTGACGCCGTCGCCGCCCACACCGCGCGCGCCTCCACCAGGTTGCGCGAGGCGCTCGTCACGAAGACCCCGCCCGGCTCGCCCGGGAAGAGCTCGCTGACGAAGCGGCCGACCACCGCGTACGCCTCGTCCTCGGTGACGCACGCCTGGAGCATCTCGCCCATGCGGTTGAGCACGTCCAGCTCGCGCGAGCGCTGGGCCAGCCGTTCTTCCGAGAGGCGCGCCTCGTCGTAGAGCCGCGCGTTGCGGATGGCGACGCCGGCCTGGGTGACGAACGCGTCGAGCACGCTGCGATCGTCCTCGGTGAGCTGGAAGGGCGCCGTGCCCGACAGGACGAGCACGCCGAGCAGCGAGCTGTGGAACACGATCGGCGTCGCGTACGCGCTGGACAGCTCATGCGCCCGGTACCAGGCCGGGGCTGCGATGCGCGACTCGCTCGTCACGTCCGGCACGTTGAGCGCCCGCCCGTGCGAGGCGACCCAGCCCTCGATGCCCTGGTCGAAGCGCACGGTGCGCGCCGGGAAGTCGGCGGCGGCGCGGTCGTCCGACATCGCGCGCAGCTCGAGCTGGCGGCGGGGCTCGTCGGCCACCCAGCACGAGACGTTGGGCGCTCCGGTGAGCTCGGCGGCGGCGACCGCGATGAGGCGCAGCACTTCGCCGATATCGAGCGACGAGGACACCGCCTGACTGAGCCGTGCCAGCGCCTGCAGGCGCACGGCGTGGCCGCGGGCTTCCTGCAGCATCCGGTCCTTCTCGATCGCGACCGACGCCTGGTCGGCGAACGCCGACAGCAGGTCGATCTCGTCCGCCTCGAAGCGGCGCCGTTGCTTCGTGAACACGGTCAGGACCCCGACGATCCGCTCGTGCGCGCGGAGCGGCACCGCGACGAATCCGTGGAACCCCATCTCGGCGGCGGCGCGCTTGTGGCGCGGGTCGTACCGGGTGTCCTCGACGACGTCCTCGATCACGAGCGGCTCGCCGGTCGCGAGCACGTGGCCGCTCAGGCTCTCGCCGATGCGGACGCGCGCGCGCGCCATCATCGCGGCGCCCGACTCCGTCCGCGCCTTCATCACGAGCTCGTCGCCGTCGCGCAGCCGGAGGCCGGCCGCCTCGGCGCCCAGCAGGGTGGTGGCGGCATTGACGATGTACGCCAGGATCTTCTCGGTGTCCTGGACGGCGGCGAGACGCCGCGTGACGTCGTTCAGGACCTCGAGGCGACGGCGGCCGGCGTCGGCGGGCTTACGGCGGGCACGCGGGCGAGCGGCGGGGCTGGACGCCATCTCTCGTGCCCATCTTCCTGTGTCGCGGCGTCAATCCCCCACGGAAAAGTGGCCGCTGCGAGCGCTCGCCACGAGTTGGAGACGTCGGCCGGCGTCGCGGGCGGCACGGCTCCGGGGCGCGGGTGGGATTGGGGGGCGCCCGACCCCCCATGTCACTAGGCGGCGGGCTGGTCGGGGCGCCGCCCGCGACGTCGGCGGCGCCGCCGCTTGGCCGCATCGCCGGCGGCGGGAGGGCTGGCCGGGGGAGGGGCGGCGGGGGAGGGGCGCCCGGCGCGATCGCGGGCCGATCGTGACGTTCCGGCCCGGGGCGCGGCCGATCGTGTGCGCGTGGGGCCGGCCCGCGCTCGGGACGGCCGCCGCGGCCACGGCCGCGATCGGTGCCACGTCGCGCGTCGAGCCGCGCGCGTCGCTCCTCCGCGTAGCGCCGGCGCTCGTCGGCGGTGGGCCTGATCTCCTGAAGGTAGAGATCGTCCTCGGCCCACTCGACCGGGATCTTTTGCCCGATGAACTTCTCGATGCCCTCGAGGTTCAGCGCACTCGCCTCGTCGACCAGCGCGATCGCCTTGCCTCCCGCGCCCGCGCGAGCCGTGCGCCCGATGCGGTGGACGTAGTCCTCGGGATCCTGCGGGAGGTCCCAGTTGACCACGTGGCTGACCGCCTCGATGTGCAGCCCGCGGGACGCGACGTCGGTGGCCACGAGGACGGGCAGGATGCCCTCCTTGAAGTCGTTGAGGATCCGGAGGCGGCGCTTCTGGTCGACATCCCCGGTGAGCGCGCGGGCGTCCCAGGCGTTGCGCGTCAAGCGGTCCTCGAGCCGCCGCGCGTCCTCGCGCGTGTTCGAGAAGATGAGGATGCGCTCGCCGCCCTCGCGCCGCAGCAGCCCGAGCAGCAGCGAGAACTTCTCCTCGCGCCCGACGTGGTAGAGCGTCTGCTCCACGCGCTCGGCCGTCTTCTGATTCGGCATGATGGTGATCTGCGTGGGGTTGTTCATGAACTCCCACGTCAGCTCCAGCACGCGGAAGGACAGCGTGGCGGAGAACAGGAACGACTGGCGCTTCTCCGGCGGCGGCAGCCGGCGGAGGATGAAGCGCAGGTCCGCGATGAAGCCCATGTCGAACATGCGGTCCGCTTCGTCGATGACGAGGACTTCCACCCGCCGCGGCGACCACACGTGCTGCTTGAGGTAGTCGATGAGCCGTCCCGGCGTGCCCACCAGGACGTCGCACGACTCCGCGAGCGAATCGCGCTGGCGGTTGTAGTCGATGCCGCCGTACACCGCGAGGATCTTGAACGGCGTGTGCGCGCCGAGGAGCTTCGCGTCGGATTCGATCTGCACGACCAGCTCGCGGGTGGGGGCGATGATGAGCACGCGCGGCGACGTCACCGGCGCCGGCGGCGGCGCCGGGGTGCGGAGCAGGCGCGTGAAGGCGGCGATGAGGAAGGCGGCCGTCTTGCCGGTGCCCGTCTGGGACTGGCCGGCGACGTCCTTGTCCTTCAGGGCGAGCGGCAAGGCACTCTCCTGGATCGGCGTCGTGGTCACGAACCCCGCGTCGCGGATGCCCTGCATCACCTCGGGCGGCAGATCGAAGCTGGCGAAGTCCATTCAGACCCTCACGCGGTCGTCTCGCCGGTGGCGGGCTCCACGGCGGGTTTGCGGCGCGAACGCCCGAAGATCCGCGCCGCGATGATGCCGATCTCGTAGAGGATGATGATCGGACCCGCCATGAGCGTCTGGTTGACCATGTCGGGCGTCGGGGTGAGGATCGCCGCCGCGATGAAGGCGCCGAGGATCGCGTACTTCCGGTTCTTCGCGAACGCCTTCGGCGTCACCAGCCCCATGCGCGCGACGAGCGTCATGGCGAGTGGCACCTCGAACACCGCGCCGAAGGCGAGCGTGAACTTCAGGAGGAAGTCGATGTAGTTGCCGATCGAGATCATCGGCTGCAGGCCGGGCCGCGCGTACGACAGGAGGAAGTTGATCGCGCCCGGCGTCACGACGAGCAGCGAGAACGCGCCGCCCGCGATGAAGAGCAGCGAGCCGATGACCACGAAGGGCACCGCGTACTTCTTCTCGTGCCCATGGAGCCCCGGCTCGACGAACCGCCACACCTGCCACAGGATGCCGGGGGCCGCGAGGAAGAGCCCGAGGAACAGCGCGACCTTCATCTGCACCCAGAACGCCTCGGTCACCGCGAGGAAGACCAGCGTGTTGCCGGACTTCACGATGGGCCGGGCGAGCCAGTCCACCACGCGCTGGCTGAACGGGAACGCGATGCAGAGCCCGATGAGGAGCGCGATGAGGCTGCGCATGATGCGGATGCGCAGCTCGCCCAGGTGCTCCATGAAGGGCATCTTGTCGTCGATGCGCGCCATGCCTCCCTACCAACGCTCGACGAAGTGCCGCAGGACGCCGACGCCACGCCCGGGCGCGAAGCCTTCGCGGATGGCGGCCGTGACGTACGCCTTCGCCTCGCGGATCGCCTCCTCGAGGGCGCGCCCGCGCGCGAGGCCGGCGGCGATCGCGGACGACAAGGTGCAGCCGGTGCCGTGGGACGACGCCGAATCCACGCGCCGGGCCTCGAACCGCGTGAGACGCGACCCGTCCCAGAGGATGTCCGTGGCGCTGTCTTTCAGGTGGCCGCCCTTGACGAGCACCGTGCGCGGGCCCAGCGCCAGGATCCGGCGCGCCGCCTCCTCCATGTCCTTCTCGTCGGCGACCGACATGCCCGCGAGCGCGCCGGCCTCGTGGAGGTTCGGCGTGACGACCTCCGCGAGCGGGAGCACGCGCTCGATCAGCGCCTGGCGGGCATCGGGGCGCAGGAGGGCGTCGCCCGACTTGGCGATCATCACCGGATCGAGCACGATCGGCCCGTGCCGATGCGCGGCCAGGCCCTCGGCCACCGCAAGGGTGATCGCCGCGGACGACAGCATGCCGATCTTCACGGCGTCGGCGCCGAAATCCGAGAGGACGGCGTCCAGCTGCGCGCGGACGAACGCGGGCGGCAGGTCGTGGACGCCGTGGACGCCGACCGAGTTCTGTGCGGTGATGGCCGTCAGCACCGACGTGCCGAACACCCGGAACGCCGAGAACGTCTTGAGGTCCGCCTGGATTCCGGCGCCGCCGCCGGAGTCCGACCCGGCGATGGTCAGCGCCTTGGGAACGGTCATAGACCCCGAAAGTATACGCCCGGGCCCGGCGGGTCGGCGAGCACCGGGTCGGTCGCCCTACGAAGGCTCGGTCTCGCGGGGCTCCTCCTGCGCATCGACCGCGGCGGCGGCCGTGGCCGGCAGCACGATCGTGAACTCGCCGCGGATGCCGGACGGCCAGGCGCGCGAGATGGGCGGCCGGGGTCGCCGTCACGACCTCTTCGAAGTGCTTGGTGAGCTCGCGCGCCACCACCACGGGCACCTCACCGAACACCTCGCGCGATCGCCTCCAGGGTGGCCGCGATCCGGTGCGGCGACTCGTAGACGACGATCGTGGTCTCGAGCGCGCGGAGCGCGGCGAGCCGGTTCCGGCGGCGCCCCGGCTTGACGGGCAGGAACCCGTCGAAGACGAAGCGATCGGCGGGCAGTCCCGCGGCGGACAGGGCGGCCACGACGGCGGAAGGCCCGGGCACCGGCACGACCGTGATGCCGGCCGCGCGCGCTTCGCGGACCAGGAGCACGCCGGGATCGGAGATCCCCGGCGTCCCCGCGTCCGACACGAGCGCGACCGACCGTCCTTCGCCGAGCTGGCGCAGGAGCTGGGGCCCGCGCGTGAGCTTGTTGTGCTCGTAGTAGCTGACGGTGGGCGTGTGGATGTCGAAGTGCGTGAGGAGCTGCCGCGTCCGCCGCGTATCCTCGCACGCGACGACGTCGACTTCGCGCAGGATGCGCAGCGCCCGCGCCGTGATGTCTTCAAGATTCCCGATCGGCGTGGCGACGACGTACAGCGTGCCGCTCACGCCGTCCGGGACTATGCGGTTTGTTCCTTCGGCTCGGAGACGAGGACCGGCCGCTCGCGGTTGAGGATGACCTCGCGGGTGATGATGCACTCCTTGAGGTCCGCGATCGACGGCAGCTCGTACATGATCTCGAGCATGACCTCTTCGAGGATGGCGCGCAGGCCGCGGGCGCCGGTGCCCCGCTTCATCGCTTCCTTCGCGATGGCGGTGACCGCGTCGTCCGTGAACTTCAACCGCACCTTCTCGAGGTCGAAGTACTTCTGGTACTGCTTGATGATCGCGTTCTTGGGCTCGCGGAGGATCCGCACGAGCGCCGCGTCGTCGAGGTCGTGCAGGGTCGCGATCACGGGCAGCCGCCCGATGAACTCGGGGATGAGCCCGTACTTCAACAGATCCTCGGGCTGGATCATCGCGAGCAGCTCGCCGAGCCGCCGCTCGTCCCGGCTCTTGATCTCGGCGCCGAAGCCCATGCCGGACCGGCCGGCGCGCGATTCCACGATCTTTTCCAGGCCCACGAAGGCGCCGCCGCAGATGAACAGCACGTTCGAGGTGTCGACCTGGATGAACTCCTGGTGCGGGTGCTTGCGGCCGCCCTGGGGCGGGACGTTGGCGATGGTGCCTTCCA
The DNA here is from genome assembly GCA_963707305.1 of uncultured Candidatus Rokubacteria bacterium. Taxonomy (GTDB): domain Bacteria; phylum Methylomirabilota; class Methylomirabilia; order Rokubacteriales; family CSP1-6; genus VGLJ01. Next base: position 49,836 of record CAVPPZ010000010.1, on the reverse strand, counting down.
GGATCTTCAGAAGGGCTTGCTGGACACCTTCACCCGAAACATCTCGAGTGATCGAAGGATTCTCGGACTTCCGAGCGATCTTGTCGATCTCGTCGATGTAGACGATGCCGCGCTCGGCGCGCTCGACATCATAATCGGCGGCCTGCAGCAGTCGCAGGATGATGTTCTCGACGTCCTCGCCGACGTAGCCCGCTTCCGTCAGCGTCGTCGCGTCGGCGATCGTGAACGGCACGCGCAGCATCTTGGCGAGGGTCTGCGCGAGCAGCGTCTTGCCCGAGCCCGTGGGCCCGATGAGCAGGATGTTCGACTTCTGGAGCTCCACGTCCCCCGCGTCGTTCCCGGACTCGATGCGCTTGTAGTGGTTGTGCACCGCGACCGAGAGGATCTTCTTCGCGCGCTCCTGGCCGATCGACGTACTGGTCGAGGACGGTCTTGATCTCGGCCGGCTTGGGAAGACTGCGAATCTCGCGACTCTTCTCCTCTTCCCACTCCTCCGCGATGATGTCGTTGCAGAGCTCGATGCACTCGTCGCAGATGTAGACGGTGGGGCCAGCGATGAGCTTGCGGACATCGTTCTGGCTCTTACCGCAGAACGAACACTTCAGCGTCCCGTTGCCTTCGCGGGTCCGGGCCATCGGTTCCTCGCTTCTTCCCTACTTCTTGTCCGCGGCTGCCGCGAGCGCGGCCTGCTCACTCACGGGGCGCGTGGTGGGCTTCGACGCGATGACCTCGTCGACGATCCTATATTCCTTCGCTTGCTCGGCGGTCATGAAAAAGTCCCGATCGGTGTCGCGCTCGATCTTGTCCATCGGCTGTCCGGTGTGATGCGACGAGAATGCGGTTCAGCTCTTCGCGCATTCTCAGGATCTCGCGCGCCTGGATGTCGATGTCGGTCGCCTGGCCCTGCACGCCGCCGAGCGGCTGGTGGATCATGATGCGCGCGTGCGGCAGCGCGAAGCGCTTGCCTCGGGCACCGGCGCAGAGCAGCAGCGCGCCCATCGACGCCGCCTGGCCCATGCAGATCGTCGAGATGGCCGGCTTCACGTACTGCATCGTGTCGTAGATGGCCATGCCGGCCGTGACGGACCCGCCCGGCGAGTTGATGTAGAGGTGGATGTCCTTGTCCGGATCCGCCGCCTCGAGGAAGAGCATCTGCGCGATCACGAGATTCGCGAGCTCGTCCTCGATGAACGTGGGCAGGAAGATGATGCGCTCCTTGAGCAGCATCGAGAAGATGTCGTAGGCGCGCTCGCCGCGCGGGGTCTGCTCGACCACCATCGGGACCAGAGCCATCGGTGTCTCCTTACGCGCTGACCTGTTGCTCATTGGGCATGGACCCTCGCGTGCTGGATCAGGAAGTCGAGCGTCTTCTTCTCCCGGAGGCCCCCCTTGAGGCTGTCGAGGTCGCCGCTCTTCTCCATCATACGGCGAACGGCCGGCGCCGGGCGCTGGGTCGCCTGGGCGAACCGCTCGATCTCTGTATCGACCTCGCCTTCCGCGGGGTTGATGGCCTCCTGCTCGGCAATCGCTTCCAGGAGCAGGGCTCTTTTGACCGCCTTTTCGGCTCTCCGGCCGCAGCTCGGGGATCAGCTTGCCGTAGTCCCAGGGCAGCTTGTCGGGGTCGATCCCCTGCCGCCGCATGCGCTCGCGCGCGTGCTCCACCTGGTGCGCGATGTGCCGCATCACCATGGCGTCGGGCACGCTGAACTCGTGGCGCGCCAGCACCGCCGCCACCACTTTGTCCTCGAGCCCGCGCCGGTCCGCGGCCTCGCGCTGCGCCTCGAGCTGCTTGCGCACCTCGCCGCGGACGACCTCGAGCGTCTCGAAGTCGCCGCCGAGTGACTTCGCGAACTCGTCGTCGAGCTCCGGGAGGACCTTCTCCTTCACCTCGACGAGCTTCACGTCCGCCGTCCCGCCCTTGCCGCGCAGGCTCTCCATCCGGTGGTCGTCCGCGAAGCGCAGCGCCACGTGGCGCTCCTCGGCGGCACGCATGCCGACCACGGCCTCGTCGATCTCCGGCAGGACCGCGCCGCTGCCGACGATGAACTGGTAGCCGTTCGCGGAGGTGGGGTCGTGTCCCTCCGGCGCCAGCGTGTAGTCGACGATCACGAGATCGCCGGGCGCGGCCGCGCGCTCGACCGCGCGGAACTGCGCCTGCTGCTCGCGCATCTGCTCCAGGGCCGCCTGCACCTGCTCGTCGCCGACGGGCGGTGTCGAGTGCTCGACGTCCACACCCTTGTACTCGCCGAGCGTGATCTCCGGCCGCACTTCCACCACCGCCACGAAGCTCAGCGGCGCGCCCTCTTCGAGCTTGACGTCCTGGAGATCCGGTTCGTCGACCGGGCGGATCTGCGCCTCGGTGAGCGCCTGGCGATAGACGTCGGGGATCAGGTGCTCGGCCACCTCGCGACGGACCTCGTCGGCGAAATGGATCTTGACCAGCGACCGAGGCACGTGACCTTTCCGGAAGCCCGGCAGTCGCGCCTGCTTCTGCACGCGGCCGTAGGCCTTTTCCCACTCTTGCTGGACGACGTCGCTCGGCGCCTCGACAGCGAGACGCCGTTTGCACCCATCCATCGCTTCCAGTGCGACCTTCATCGACACCCCATGGTGGTGCGCCGAGCCTAGCATGGCCACCGCCGCGGCATTTCCGCGCGCTTGCGCGCACGCCGAACCGTGTCAGTGGCCGGGTTGGGTTCGATCAGTGTCACAGCAGGGCACAGTCGAGACTTAGTTTACCCCACCCATTTCTTTTCGCGCGAGCGAACGGCGTCGCGAGCCCCTGTTTGTAGGCCTTACCGCGTCGCCGTAGAGAAGACGTCGCGCGGAATCTCGCGCGTGAGTCGTGGACTCATCTCCTTTTGTCGGTCGTCACCAGGACAGTCGGGCCCGGTGATCTGCCGGGCCCTTCGTGTCTCTATCGAAAGTGTCTGATGTGCTGTGGTGCGAGAGGCGGGACTCGAACCCGCACGGGCGATTAACCCTCTGGATCCTAAATCCAGCGCGTCTGCCAGTTTCGCCACTCTCGCAGGGCGGTCGGGGAGAAGGACGCCCCGCTCCGATCATATCGAGGCGGTGTCGGCGCCGCAACGTTGCGACGGTCGGGTAAAGGCCTGGATCGGAACGCATTCCGCTGGCACCGGGCTTGTATTCCCGGGCAACGCTTCGAGGAGGGCTCGAATCATGGCACATCGAAAGACCGTGGCGACGGTGCTCATCGCCGCCACAGGCGTTCTCACGCTCTCTGGTGCGGCGCTCGGGCAGACCGGCGGCACGGCGCGGCCCGCGGCGCAGAGCGACTTCGACCTCTGTAATCGCGAGGCGCAGGCGGCGGCCGGCGGCAGCGCGGCGCCGCGAACGGGCACCGCGCCAAGCCCCGGCCCATCCAGCGGCGGTGCGACGTCCGGCGGGCCGGGAGCCGCGGGAGCGACCGGCGGCACCGGCACGCTGGGCGACGGCAGCACGCTCAGCAGTGGCTCGACGATCGTGACCGGTGACCCCACGCTCCGCGGCATGGCGTCGGGGGGCGGCAGCGATCCCGCCTTCCAGCAGGCCTATCGCGACTGCATGCGACGGCGAGGGTTCTGATGGCGGATGACGGCGTGCTCGAAACCCTGAACACGCTCATCGAGACGTCGCGCGATGCGGAGAACGGGTTCCACGCGGCGGCGGAGGTCGTCGACGATCCGAGCATCAAGCGATTGTTCGCGGCCTATTCGCAGCAGCGCGGCGAGTTCGCGCGCGAGCTCGAGGGTCAGGTCCACCGCCTGGGCGGCGCCCCGCAGCAGAGCGGAAGCGTGGCCGGGACTCTCCACCGCGCGGTGATGAACATCCGCGCCGCGGTGAGTGGGCGTGACGAGCGGGCGGTGATCGCGGAAGCGGAGCGTGGCGAGGACGCCGCGGTGCGGGCGTACGACGCGGCGCTGCGCCGGCCCGAGCTCCCCGCCGGACATTCGCGCGCTGATCGCCCGTCAGGCCGCGCGCGTCAAGGAGGCGCACGACCGCCTGCGGGATCTCAAGCGCGCGGCGTAGGCTCCGGTTCTGCCTCCGCCGACGTCTCGCGCGTCAACGAGGCGTCGGCGGTCACGGCGGCCCCGGTGCGGCGGGCGAGCATGGCGTGATGCTCCTCGCGGAAGCGCTCCAGGCAGCGGGAGCAGATGCCGTCGGTGAAGTGGACGACTCCAGCCCTGCCACGAGGCGACGCCTTCCCACCGTGGGTGACCGTGGTACAGCACGTGCCACGCGCATCGACCGATGAGCATCGGGTACGAGGAATTTGCAAGCCGTGTGCCTCGCGCGGAGGGTTGCGATAACGAGGACTTAGCGCGCGATCTGCAACGGGATCGCGTGGGACGTCACGGAAACTACGAAAAGTTTTCCGTCCCCTTTAGGGAGTCTTTCGCGCCCGTACGTAGCGATGGTTCGCCTCGTCGTAGACCCATTCGGTCGCTTCGCGAACCTCGACGCGCCCGCGTCTGGCCGACTCCTCCAGGAGCTTCTTGCGCTCGTCGAGGACCTTCGTCATCTCGGTCTGCAGATCCTGCGCCTGGCGCTGCAGCAGCGCCAAGTTCGCCAGGATGGCCTGACATCTTCGACTTGATCGCGGCCGCCTTCAGCGAGCTCGATTCGTCGAGCTTGATCTCGTCGGCAGGCGCCACGCGCGGCGGCTCGGCCGGGCGCGTCTGGGCGAGCGCCGGCGCGGCGGCCAGCCAGACGGCGCCGGCGACGAAGAGACTGAGAATGACCGTTCGGCCCATGCGACGAGCTCCTTCTCGTGGAATCGCGCGAGCGCGCGCGCAGATTGTACGACGACGCGGGAAAACGTTTTCACGGGTTGTCGCGCCGCTCGCCGCCCGTCTACGCTGCGGGTCTCGACACGCGCCGCACGGCGCGGGGAAGGAGCCGCATGGAGGCGCTCGATGAGCTCGTACGCGAGGGGCGGATCGCGTGGGCGTCCGATGCGCGGGGATGGATCGCGAGGCCGGGCGACATCATGGACGCGCTCGCCCGCGAGGGCTTCGCCGAGTTCAAGGCCGACGCCGCGCGCAGCGGGCGGGACCGCGAGCCTGCGGGCGGGATCTGGCAGGGCCTCGACGCCCGGACCGGGGCCGTCGCCTCGGCGATCTGGGTTCGCGGGCACGACGACGAGCGCGCCGTCGTGTTCGTGGACGTGGATGGAACGCCGGTCAACGCAACCGGTCGGTGAGCCCCTGCCCGAGGAAACTCCAGTACGGGAGCGCGACCAGGAGGATCGCGACGTAGGCGACGAGCGTCATCCAGACACCGAACCGGCCCACCTCCGCCGCCGTGACGTGTCCTCGCTCGGTGATCACGAGCGAGGACGCGCTCTGCGCCGGGTAATAGAGGACGGCATCCCCGGTCATCATCACGACGAGCGCGCACACGAGGGGATTCACCCCCGCCTCGCGCCCGACGGACATCGCCACCGGGATGGCGAGCGCGAGAAACCCGGAGATGTTCGGAATCAGCGCCCGGAGCGCGGTGGCCCCGAGCATGAGCCCCACGATCGTGAGCACGGGATGTCCGCCCCGACCGGGGAGCGCACCGACGAGCCCGCGCGCCAGCCACTCCGCCGCGCCCGTCGTGCCGAGCGCCTGCGCCAGCGAGATCGACGCGCCGATCACGAAGAAGTTCGCCCATCCGACGCCCCGGTCCAGGTCGTTCCAGCGCAGCGGGCCGAGGCCGGGCGTCAGCAGCGCGACGAGCGCGAGCAGCGCCGGCAGCGCCGGATCCAGGCCGTGGACCGCGTCGGTGAGCCACAGCAACGACGCGCCGAGGACGATGGCGAGCGTGCGCGCCTCGCTCGCGGACCACGCGCCCTGACGATCCAGGTCGGCCGCGCCGATCGTTTCCGTGAGCCCGCGGCGATACCGCACCGCGATGAACGCGCCTCCGAGGAGGAGGATCGCGTAGTACGGCACCGCCATCAGCGTGAGCCAGCCCGTCCACGAGAGGCCGCCGATGAGCGCGGCGGAAATCATCGGCGTGATGCCGCCGGTGAGCAGCGCGGTCGAGGCGAGCCGGTTGATCGACGACAGCGCCAGCATCACCGCCTTGCGGATCGGGGCGCCGGCCGGGGCGCGGGCGAGCGTGAAGACTTCCTCGTAGATGTGGACGAGGATGCTCGAGCGCGTCGTGGCCGAGGGCAGCAGCAACGTGAGCACGGGCAGCGCGAGCACGAGCTGCACGTACAGCCGCCCCCCGCGGCCACGCGCGCGCGTGAGAATGCGCCGCCCGATGCGCTCGGCGAGCCCGCTCCGCGCCACGGCGAGGCCCATCGCGAGCACGCCGATGAGGAAGTACGGCACCGGGTTGAGGAATCCGCGGAGGGCGTCGCGCACGCTCGGCGCCGCGCCGGTGAGCGCGAGCAGCACGAGCGCGACGAGGGAGGTGGTTCCGGACTCGATCGCGTTCGACGTCCACAGGACGACCGTGATGACGGTGACGACGAGCGCGCGCTGCCCGGGCGCCGAGAGCCCGTCGAACAGCGGCGGGAGCGTCAGACAGAGCAGGAGCGCGGCGAGGCCGCTCAGGAGGCCGAGCCGCGGCGTTGGGGGCTTGGGGGTCCGGTGTTGTGGGGCCCCCATGTCCATGTCGGGCATCGCCGCCGACGATACCGCAACTCGCGCGCGCTACACCTTCAGGGGTTGGGGATTCGGTGACGACGCGTCGAAGCCCGGCGTCCGCTCGAGCCAGAATCCGAACGCTTTGCAGCCCGGCGTGCAGTAGATCAGCTGGTAGTTCAGCAGACGGCTGGTGGAGTGCCGCACGCCGAGGAGCCGGCCGAGCCGGATGCCGTAGATCGTGCCGAAGTCGTGATAGCCCATGCGGTAGACCGACTTCAGCGAGGCCTCGTTCTGCGCCTCGACACACGAGACGAGTCCCCTGAAGCCGCGCGCCCGGTAGGCGTCGAGGGCCAGCGTCATGCCGACCGCGTGCAGGCGCTGACCGCGGTAGGCGGGATGCGTGAAGCCGCGGTACATGTAGACCCAGTCGCCGTTGAAGTGCAGCGTCAGCTCGTCCGAGAAGTGGTTCCGGCTGCTCGAGTACCAGCCGTACGCGGCGAGCCGATCCCCGTCACGGATCGCGAAGCACGCATCGTTCACCTCGAGCGCACGGCGCAAGAAGCTCTCCGGCAGGTCGTACTCCGGCTGCGCCGCGTACTGCCAGAGCGTGGCGGCGTCGAGGAAGTCGGCGTGGTACTTCGGAGGAAGCGCGAGGAACTTCGGGTCCACGTCCCGGATGTACACGCATTTGAGGATCACGCCGTCCCCCTCCGCATTCACGGCGTGCATATCCAGCGCCAGCGACGAATCGCCACCGGCGCGTGGTCGACGGCGGCAGCCGGCGGTCAGCTTGCGGCTTCGTGCTCAGCAACTTGCACGGCGCTCTGCATCGCGCTGCACAGCCGGAACGACCGCCTCGCCGATGAGGCGGATCGCCGCCGCCGGGTCGCCGTGCGGCGCCAGCGCGATCTCCGTCAGGCCGAGCCGCTCGAACTCCAGGAGCCGCGCGATGCAGCCGTCGAGGCCGCGACGATCGGCGGTGAGGGTCAGGTGATCGATCAGCCGCTCGACGACGGCCGGCGCGGGCATCCACGGCGCCGTGCCCTGGAACACCGCCCGGATCATCTCCGGCTGTCGCTCGGCGAGCTCCCGCGCCTCGCCCTCCGCGAGACCGATCGCCGCGGCGATCTCCCGGATGTAGTAGAGGCGGAAGCCGAGCTGGCGCCGCGCGAGACGGAGGGCTTCGTCGCGGCTCTCCTGCACGTTCCACACGAGCCAGTTGCTGATCGCGAAGCGCGCGCGGTCACGCCCCGCGCCGGCGAGCTCCGTGCGCAGCCGATCGACGAGCGTGGCGACGACCGCGAGCGGCATGTCGGTGAGCATCACCCCGTCGGCCTTGCGCGCGGCGAGGGCGAGCATCCGCGGGCGGTTGGCCGCGAGGTAGAGACGGTCCATCGGCACGCCACCCGGCCACGGTGAGAAGAGACCGTCGACGCGATAGTGCCGGCCCGCATGGGTGACCTCGCCGCCGGCCGCGAGCGCGCGCACGATGTCGATGCATTCCGCGACCGCCTCCACGCGCCCGGTCCGCGGCGCGCCGAGCGTCGCGGCGAGATCGCCGCCCGCCCCGAGGACCATCGCCGCGCGGCCGTGCGACGTCTCGTCGAGCGTGAGCAGGGCCAGACCGATCTGCGCGGGATGCATCTCGAAGGGACTGACGGCGATCGGGCCGATCCGGATCCGCCGGGTCGCGGCGGCGGCGACGGCGAGCCGGACGAAGTGATCCTTGGTCCGGGCCCCGCCGCCGAGCCAGACGTGCGCGAGGCCGCAGGCCTCCGCGAGCTGGGCGAGCTCGGCGACCTCGGCCGCGGGCCGCCGCCCGTCGAGAACGACGCCGACCTCCATCGCGAGAGGAGGGTACACTACGCGGGCGATGGCGAGCGCGCGCCGCACCGCGATTCACGCCGGGTGGATCATCGCCTTCGACGGCGAGCAGCATCGTCTCCTCCGCGACGGCGTCGTGGTCATCGAGGGCGAGCGCATCGTGCACGTCGGCCCGCGGCTCGACGGTCCGGTGGACGAGACGGTCGACGCCCGCGATCGCGTGCTCACGCCCGGCCTCATCAGCACGCACGCGCATCTCGGCAGCTCGCCGCTCGATCGCTCGTTCATCGAGGACCGCGGGAGCCCGCAGTTCTGGTACTCGGGGCTCTTCGAGTTCCTGCCGGTGCGCGACGGCGCGCAGGACGAGGACGGCACGCGCGCCTGCATCGATTTCTCCATGGCCGAGCTGCTGCGCGGCGGCGTCACCACGGTGCTCGACATCGGCCGGCAGGGCGACGCGGTGGCGGAGCGCGCCGAGCGCTTCGGCCTGCGCGTCTACGAGGGGCTGACGTTCCGCTCGGGCCGCTGGCTCACCCGCGACGGCCGCCGCGTGGTGTGGGAGTGGGACGAGCAGGCGGGGCGCGACGGCCTGCGGCGCGCGGCGGCGTTCCTCGAGAAGCACGACGGCGCGCACGGCGACTTCGTCCGCGCCTGCATCGCGCCGGCGCAGGTCGACACCTGCACGGGCGATCTCCTGCGCGACGCCAAGCGCCTGGCCGACGAGGCCCGCCGTCCGTACACCGTGCACACGTCGCAGTCCGTGGTCGAGTTCAACGAGATGGTCGCGCGCCACGGCAAGACGCCCGTCGCCTGGCTCGACGAGCTCGGCGTGCTCGGGCCGAACACCATCCTCGGCCACGCGATCATCATCGGCGGCTCCTCGTGGACGAACTACCCCGCCGGCGACGTCCAGGTCATGGCCGAGTCCGGCTGCTCGGTGGCGCACGCGGTCTGGGTGTTCGCGCGCCGTGGAATCCTGATGGAGTCCTTCGCGCTCTACCGCACCGCCGGCGTGAACATGGCGCTCGGCACGGACACGAACCCCCAGTCCATCATCGAGGCGATGCGCTGGGCCGCGGTGGCGTCGAAGGCCGTCGAGCGCGGCACGCACGCCACGACGGCCGCCCACGTCTTCGACGCGGCCACGCTCGGCGGCGCCGCCGCGCTCGGCCGTGACGATCTCGGGCGCATCGCGCCCGGCGCCAAGGCGGACATCGTGCTGTGGAAGGCGTCGTCGTGGACCATGACGCCGCTCCGCGATCCGGTGAAGAACATCGTCTACAACGCGACGTCGGACGACGTGGATCGCGTGTGGGTCAACGGACGCCTCGTCGTCGACGGCGGCCGCGTGCTCGCCGCGGACGAGCGCGCGATCCTCGCCGCGCTGCAGGCGGCGGGCGAGCGCATGTGGCCGCGCATGCAGGAGCACGACTGGGCGGGCCGCGACGTCGACGGCCTCTCGCCGCAGACCTATCCGGGCTGGGAGTAGCCGATGCGTCGCGAGGTCGTGCACACCGACAAGGTGCCGCCGGCACGGGTCCCGCTGTCGCAAGCCATCAAGGCCGGCGACTGGATCTTCGCCTCGGGGCAGCTCGGCAACGATCCGACCACGAAGCGACTCGCCGCGGGCGGGATCGGCCCCGAGACCCGGCAGGTCTGCGAGAATCTCAAAGCCGTGCTCGAAGCGGCCGGGTCCTCGCTCGCCAAGGTCGTCAAGGTGACCATCTACATGGTGGACCTCGGCGAGCTCATGCAGATGAACGAGGTCTTCGGTCAGTACTTCCCGGTCGACCCGCCCGCGCGCACGACGTTCCAGTGCGCGCGCCTCGTGGGCGACGCGCGCGTGGAGATCGAAGCGATCGCGATCGGCTAGATCGGGGGTGCGAGGCGCACCCCCCCGGCTTCGCGGCCCGGCGAAGCCGTGCCGCTCCGCGGCTGCCGTCACACCACCAGATTCAGCGGGGGCTCGCCGCGCGCGACCCGCTTGACGTTCTCGCCGATCACCTTCGCGCGCGCGTCCAGCATCCCGTCCGTCCAGCCCGACACGTGGGGCGTCATCAGCACGTTCGGGAGCTCGTGGAACGCGTGGCGCGCCGGCAGCGTCGGCCCCGGACTGCTGGGATAGCGATACCAGACGTCGAGCGCGGCGCCGCCGATCCGTCCCTCGGCCAGGGCCTGATAGAGCGCGGCTTCATCGACGATCTCCGCGCGCGCCACGTTGATCAGCATCGCGGTCGGCTTCATGAGGCGAAGCTCGCGCTCGCCGATCAGGCCGCGGGTCGCCTCGTTCAGCGAGCAGCGTGATCGCGAGATAGTCCGCGCGGCGCACGACCTCGTCCAGCGCGTCCGGGCCGCCGAGGAACGCGAGCCCGTCGGCGGCGGAGCTGGCGACGTCGCGGCGGATCGCGCACACCGTCCATGTCGAACGCCCGCGCGCGCCGCGCCAGCGCCTGCCCGATCCGGCCGTAGCCCAGGATGCCGAGCGTCCGGCCCGCCAGCTCCGGCCACGGCGCAGGCGGCGTGACGCCGACCGCCCACTGGCTCTCCCAGATCCCCTGCCGCAGGGCCGCGTCGAGACGACCGAGCTGGCGCGTCAGCGCGAGCATCGCCCCGATCACGTACTCCGAGATCCCGACCTCGTGGCCGTACGCGTTCGCGAGGCACGCGCCCGCGGGCAGCGCGGCGCGGTCGATCCGATCGAGGCCCGCGCCGGGCACCTGGACGAGCTTCAACCGCCTGGCGGCGCCGCCCATCTCCGCGGTGAATCCCATCGTGACCAGCACGTCGACGTCGGACAGCCGGGCGGTGATCGACGCTTCGTCCGCGACGACGATGTCGCACGATCCGTCGAGCTGCGCCCGCACCTGCGGCTCCAGCCGAGCGGCGAACGTGCCGGCGAACGCGATGCGCAACCGGGTCACGTCAGGACCATCTGCGTCTGGATGGTGAGCGACAGCAGCCGGCCGGTCGCGTCGGTGACGCGCGTCTGCCACACCATGGTGCGCTTGCCGCGGTGGAGCGGCGTGGCCTCGGCGCGCACGTCGCCGTCGCGGCCGGCGGCGAAGAAGTTGGTCTTCGACTCGAGCGTGGTGGTCCCCGCGCCCGGGGGGAGGTTCACGATGGTGGCGGCGGCGCCGACCGTGTCCGCGAACGCCATGAGCGTGCCGCCGTGGAGCGCGCCGCCCACGGTCCGCAGATCGTCGCGGATCGTGCAGCTCCGCCACCACACGGTCCTTGCCGGTCTCGACGAAGCGGATGCCGAGCACCGCGCCGAGCGTTCCGCGGAGCGCCTCGGTCATCGTCGTGGGGTCACTGTCCATGATGCGTCTCCCGAGGGTCATCCTCGCCGCCGCGCGCGCGAGGATCAATGACGTCGGAGGTAAAGTCAGCCGGCCGTGGCGGCGAAGATGCGCAGGTAGTTGCCGCCGATGATCTTCGCGGTCTCGGCGGGGGTGAAGCCGCCGGTCAGCATGGCGTCCACGAGACCGGCGTAGCCGTCGTAGTGCCCGAAGAGTCCGCCCCGCATGGCGGTGTCGGTCCCGATGCTCACGTGGTCCACGCCGACGACGTCCGCCATCTCCTTCACGCCCTCCACGTAGCGGGTGGGATTCCCGAAGAAGTGCCAGATGCCGATCGATCCGCCCGTCTCGGCGATCGCGCGCGCGTGGTCCGGCGTGATCTGGCGCTCCGCGAGCGGCGTCTCGCCCTGGGCCTTCGAGCCGCGCAGCGCGGTGTGCGACAGCAGGAGCGGCTTGCTCGCGACCCGCACGGCCTGCTTCACCGTCTCGGCGGTGGCGTGCGCGACGTCGACGACCACGCCGAGGCGGTCACACGCGCGAATGACGTCGGCGCCGAACGCCGTCAGCCCGCCGTGCGTCACCGCGCCGGTCTGGAAGTCGCCGATGTCGTTCGGCGTGTAGTGCACGAGCTGCATCGTGCGCACGCCGCGCTGGTAGGACTCCTCCAGGCGCTCGAGCTTCGTCTCCAGGAAGTCCAGGCCCTCGATGTCGAGGATGACCGCCGGCTGTCCCGCCGCGTGCGCGGCGGTGATGTCGGCGGCGGTGAGCACGCGACGGATGCCGTGATGCGTGATGAGCTCGTCCATCCAGTCGAGGCGCTCGCGGTGGTGCTGGTAGAGCTCGCCCGGCGCGGGATCGCGGAGCGCCGCCAGCACGTTGGTCGCGCCCCGGCCGAGGAGCGGGCCGTCGGGCACGTCGGCCAGGCAGACGATGGCGAGGCCACCGGCCCGCATCCCGCGCGCGAGCTCGCCGCTGGGCCGATGCGGGGACCCGATGCCGGTCGGGCCCGCGTGGCTGTGCACGTCGACGGAGACGTGCTCCCGCAGCAGGGCCCGCGCCGCTGCCGACGGCGCGTCCGAAGCGCCCGAGATGGGCCGATGACCGACCGCGTCGCCGCAGCAGCGCATGGAGACCCTCCTGCCGTTACTTCTTGAGCCGCAGCTCCTCGTAGGGCGCGGCATAGGGAAACGCGGGGATCAGGGTCAGCGCGGGCTCCTCGGCGCGGGCGCCGACGCCGCGGATGAATCCGTTCTCCCAGATCGGCGCGAACACCACCCGGTCGTGCAGGATCTTCTGGGCCTGATGGAGCAAGTCCTCGCGCTTCTTGCGGTCGAGCTCCTTGGCCTGGCGCACGAAGAGGTCCTCGACTTCCGGGAGCACGCCGTACGCGTACTGGCCGTTCTTCGTCGCGAGGCCTTCGATGCGCGTGGCGGCGTTGCCGCCCGCGCCCTGCGCGCCCAGCACGACGCCCTTGAGCTTCTTCTCGCCCCACGAGGTCAGGAACGCGGCGCGCTCGAGGCTGCGCACGCGGACCCGGATCCCCACCGCGGCGAAGTTGTTCGCGATGGCCTCCGCCATCCCGAAGTACGGCGGGTTCGGCGTGAGATCGCCGGCATCGAAGCCGTTCGCGAACCCCGCCTCGGCGAGCAGCTTCTTGGCGCGCGGCGCATCGAAGGGGTGCGGCTCGATCGGCAGGTTGAACTCCATGTGCCGCGGCACGATGTTGCCGGTGAGCCCCGAGAAGCCGAGCGACTCCGCGTCGTTGATCGCCTTCCGGTCGATCGCGAGGCTCGCGGCGAGGCGCACGCGCTGGTCGTGCCACGGCGACTTCGGGTCCCACTGGTCGACGAAGTCGAGGAAGAAGACCGAGTTCGTGCGGACGGCGCTCAGCTTGAGGCCGGGCGTGCGGCGCACTTCCTCCGCGATCGGGCCGTTCAGGAAGTAGGCGACGTCCACCTCGCCCCGCTTCAGCGCCGCGGCGCGCGTGGTCTCGTCCGGCACGCTCCTGATCACGACGCGCTTCACGCTCGGCACCTTGCGCCAGTACCCTTCGAACGCCTCGAGCGTCAGCTCGATGCCCGGGTTCATGCTCACGAACTTGTACGGCCCGGCGCCGATGGGCGCCTTCTTGAACCCCTCGTCACCGACCTTCTCGACGTACTTCTTGGGCACGACCCACCCGGCGCCCGTCGCGGTGGTGCCGTAGAAGGTGAGGAAGTCCGGCCACGGCTCGTGCAGGACGAAGCGCACCTTGCGCGCGTCGACCACGCGCACCTCCTTGACCTTGGCCTTGAGGAGCTTCGCCGCGCCGCCCTTGTAGCGGTCGAAGGAGAACTTCACGTCCTCGGCGGTGATCGCGTCGCCGTTGTGGAACTTCACGCCGTTGCGCAGGACGAACTCGTAGGTGAGCCCGTCGCGCGACGCGGTCCACGACTCGGCGAGGCTCGGCGTGGTGTGGCTGCCCGGCATCGGCTTCACCATCGCGTCGTGGAGCGCGTAGAGCACGAGGAACGGCGAGATGGCGGACTCCGTCTCCGCGGGGTCGAGCCAGCGCGGCGCGATGGTCACGTGAAACGCGAAGTTCATCTGGCCTTCGGGCGCGGCGGCGGCCGGCGCCGGCAGCGCGGCGGCGATCGTCAACGCGACGAGGGCGAACAGGCGGAGCGAGGGACGGACGGAGCGGCTCTGGGTCATCCTGGGGTCCTCTTCTCGGCAACGTGCCGTGGCGCGATCATACCGGCAGCACGCAGGGGCGTGAAGGACCGCGCCGAATCCCCCGGCGCGGCGGGCGCATCCCAGATCGTGATGAACGATGGGACCACGTTCGTCGCCGACGATCCGCTCCTGGACGCGTACTCCCATGCGGTCGTGTCCGTGGTCGATGCGGTCGGGCCGTCCGTCGTCAGCATCGGCGTCACCACGGACAGGCGGCGCGGCGACGCGCGAGGCTCCGGGGTTGTCATTTCTTCCGACGGCCACGTGCTGACGAACAGCCACGTCGTCCACGGCGGCGCCGCGCTCACGGTCTCGCTGACGGATGGGCGCCGCTTCTCCGCCACCGTCCTCGGGGACGACCCCGCGACGGATCTCGCCGTCATCCGCGTGGAGGCGCCGGCGTTGCCGACGGCACGTCTCGGACAGTCCGCTCGGCTGCGGGTCGGACAGCTCGTGATCGCGATCGGCAACCCGTTCGGCTTCCAGTCGACGGTGTCGGCCGGCGTCGTGAGTGCGATCGGCCGCTCGCTGCGCAGCACGGCCGGGCGCCTCATCGACAACATCATCCAGACCGACGTCGCCCTGAACCCCGGGAACTCGGGCGGCCCGCTCGTCGATTCGCGCGGCCGCGTGGTCGGCATCAACACGGCGATCTTCGCGATGGCGCAAGGCATCAGCTTCTCCGTCCCGATCGACACGGCGACGTGGGTCATCCCGCAGTTGCTGGCGCACGGCCGCGTCGTGCGCGCGTACCTCGGCTTCGGCGGTCACTCGCGGCCGGTCGACCGCCGCCTCGCCCGGGCGCTCGGGCTGGCCGGAGAACGTGCGATCGAGGTCGCGAACGTCGAAGCCGACACGCCGGCGGCCGTGGCCGGGCTCAAGAGCGGGGATCTGATCATCGCGATCGACGGGCAGCCGGTGGACACGGTGGACGACGTGCACCGGATGCTCGGACCCGACGCGATCGGGCGCGCGATGACCGTCGCGTTCGCCCGCGACGGCCTTCGCCGCGAGACCACGGTCCTCCCGCGCGAAGCGCCGTAGCGCCGCCCGTCCGCGGCGAAAACTTGGCCCCGGCACCGAAGTTTGTTTCTATGGGGTCGATGGCCACGAAGACAGCGCCGCCCGTCTCCGCCGTCGAGATGGGGGCCCGCCAGCGCGAGATCTCCGTTTCGGAGTTCTTCACCAAGAACCGCCACCTCCTCGGGTTCGACAACCCGCGCAAGGCGCTCCTCACCTGCGTCAAGGAAGCCGTCGACAACGCCCTGGACGCCTGCGAGGAGGCCGGGCTCCTGCCCGACGTGGTGGTCAAGGTGGAGGTGGCCGCCAACGGCGGCACGCCGCCGCCGGCGAGCCAGGCCACGCGCTTTCGGATCACGATCACCGACAACGGTCCCGGGATCGTCCGCCAGCAGATTCCGCCGATCTTCGCGAAGCTCCTGTACGGCTCCAAGTTCCACCGGCTCCGCATGAGCCGCGGACAGCAGGGCATCGGCATCTCGGCCGCCGGCATGTACGGGCAGCTCACCACCGGCAAGCCCGTGCAGATCATCTCCCGCACCAGCGCGCGGTCGCCCGCCCACTACTTCGAAGTCCAGATCGACACCAAGAAGAACGAGCCGCGCATCCTCGAGAAGAAGCAGATCGAATGGGACGCGCCCCGCGGCACGCAGGTCAGCATGGAAGTCGAGGGCCGGTACCAGAAGGGCCGCGCGTCGGTCGACGAATACGTCGAGCAGACGATCATCGCGAACCCGCACGTCAAGCTGACGTACGTCACGCCCGACGGCGAGACGAAGGAGTACCCGAGGACGTACGAGCAGCTGCCGCCGTCGCCGCGCGAGATCAAGCCGCATCCGTATGGCATCGAGCTCGGCATGCTGCTCAAGATGCTGCACGACACGACGAGCCATTCCCTCGTCGGGATTCCTCGCCGGCGATTTCAGCCGCGTGTCGCCTCCCCTCGCCGCCGAGATCTGCAAGACCGCGGGGCTCTCGCCCACCACGAAGCCGCGCGACGTGCACGGGCAGAAGGCCGAGAACCTCTACAAGGCCATCCAGGCGACGAAGATCATGGCGCCGCCGACCAACTGTCTTTCGCCGATCGGCGAGCGGGCGCTCCTCGCCGGCCTGTACCGGCAGATCAAGGGCGAGTTCTACACGGCGGTGACGCGGCCGCCGGCGGTCTACCGCGGGAACCCGTTCGTCATCGAGGCGGGCCTGGCCTTCGGCCGCGCGCCCGACCAGGCCGAGCCGACCCCGGCCAAGAAGACGGTCCCGCTCGCGGAAGGCGAGTCCGACAAGGACGATCGCGAGCTCGCGCGCGTCATCCGCTACGCGAACCGCGTGCCGCTCCTCTACCAGCCGTCCGCGTGCGCGATCACGCGAGCGGTGCTCGACACCACGTGGCGCAACTACGGCGTGGCGCAGTCGCGCGGATCGCTTCCCGCCGGCCCGATGGTGATCTTCGTCCACATGGCCTCGGTGTGGGTGCCCTTCACGAGCGAGTCGAAGGAAGCCATCGCCGAGTACGAGGAGATCGAGAAGGAGATCACGCTGGCGCTGCGCGAGTGCGGCCGGCGCCTCGGCGCCTTCCTCCGGCGGCGGGAGCGGGCGCAGAGCGAGGATCGCCGCCGCAACATCTTCGAGCTCTACATCGAGGAGATCGTCGACTCCTGCAACCGGCTCAAGGGCGGGCGGCTGCCCACCGAAAAGCTGAAGGACCAGCTCCAGAAGATGGCCCTGAGGATCACCGGAGGTCAGCGGACGGACGAGCTCCTCGGGAAGAACGGCAGCGGGCCCGAGGGGCTGCCGCACTCGATCATCGTCACGCCCGACGGCATCGAGGGCGAGGTCCCCGTCGTGTCGACGAACGGCGCCGGGCCGCACGTCGAGCCCGTCGCGGCCGCGGTGGCCCCCGCGCCGGCGAAGGCGCCTCGAGGCAAGAGCCGGCGAAACGCGAAAGGGAAACGTGTGGCCGCGGCGCCGAGCTCTCGCTCGCGCCGGGGCACCGGAAGGCGTAGAACGTAGGCATGGCGCAGAAGACGCGCAGGCTGACGGTGGTCGAGAAGAAGCTCGTGAGCGTGGCCGACACGGTCATCACCGCCGCCGAGCGGCGCAAGGATCCCACGCTCGCCATCCCGATCCGGGCCCTCTCGAACATCACGTTCAACGAGCGCAAGGGCCTCATCGAGATGGGGAAGCGGAAGCAGGCGCGCTCGTTCTTCAACGTCGCGATGGCCAAGAAGTTCATGCAGACCGTCCTCGTCGCCGACGCCCTCTGCGAGCTCCAGCGCGCCAACCTCACGACCTCGCTCCGCGAGATCTACTACCGGACGAAGCACACCATCAAGAACTCGCACGAGAACACGCTCGACACGCAGGACGAGTCCGATCCGATCATCGAGGACCTCGAGGTGACGCTGACGGCGCTCCGGGAGGAGCTGCACGTGCGCGCCGAGAACGCCGGCTCCATCGTGGGGCCCGTGGTCTTCGTCGACGACGGCGATCGCGTGGACTGCACGCGGCTCGGCAAGGGCGGCTACTCCGTTCCCTCGATCGTCGAGCCGGAGTACCTCCAGATCTCACGCTGCACGGCCGACTTCGTCCTGCTCGTCGAGAAGGGCACGCAGTGGAACCGGCTCTCCGAGGACAAGTTCTGGCGCCGGTACAACTGCGTGCTGCTGACGGGCAACGGGCAGCCGCCGCGCGGTGTCCGGCGTCTGGCGCGGCGCCTCCACGAGGAGAAAGGCCTGCCGGTCTACGTCCTCGTGGACAACGACCCGTGGGGCTACTACATCTACTCGGTCATCAAGCAGGGCTCGATCAACCTCGCGTTCGAGAGCCAGCGCATGGCCATCCCGAAGGCGAAGTTCATCGGGCTGTCGAGCGCCGATCCCGAAGCCTACGGCCTGCCCCGCAACGTCGGCATCAAGCTCAACGAGAAGGACACGGCCCGCGCCCGCGAGCTCCTCAACTACCACTGGTTCCAGAAGAAGCCGTGGCAGGAGGAGATCAAGCGGATGCTCGCGAGCGGGCTGAAGTACGAGCTCGACGCGCTCGCCAACAAGGACTTCCAGTACCTCACCAAGCGGTACCTGCCCCGAAAGCTGAAAGAGAAGGACTGGCTGGATTGACTGACATGGGGGGGCGCAGAGCGCCCCCCCAAGCCCCCCGCCTTCGGGCGGACGTGAAGTCCGCCCTCCGGCGAGTGGTCGACGATCGATCCCCCCGTTCGAGCCCACGTGCGAGACCCACGTTGCGGAAAAGTTTTTCCTACTGTCGCCGCGTCCGATTGAGATTCCCTCGGGGCTGCGCGTAAGCTCTGCGAGCGTGAGCGCAGAACAGACCTCAGCGCGATCCGTCGATCGCGTCATCGTCGGCGGCGGCGAGATGGGCGCCCGCATGCGCGCGGTCGACTGGGCGGCGACTCCGCTCGGCCCCGTCGAGCACTGGCCGCAGAGCCTGCGCAGCGCCGTCAGCATCCTGCTCCCGTCGAAGGCGCAGATCATCCTGTTCTGGGGGCCCGATCTCGTCGCGCTCTACAACGACGCGTATCGGCCGGTGTTCGGCGCCAAGCACCCCTCGGCCCTCGGACAGCCGGCGCGCGAGTGCTGGCGCGAGGTGTGGGACGTCCTCCGGCCGCTCTTCGAAGGCGTCCTGCGCACCGGCGAAGCGTTCTGGGCCAAGGACCATCGCTTCTATCTCGAGCGCCACGGCTATCCGGAGGAGACCTACTTCGACGTCTCGTACGACCCGGTGCGCGACGAGAGCGGCGGCGTGGGCGGCGTCTTCTGCATCGTGAGCGAGACGACGGGCCGGGTCCTGGGCGAGCGCCGCCTGCGAACGCTGCGCGAGCTCGGCACCGACACCGTCGCCAGGTCCGACGCCGAGGTGTGCACCCAGGCGGCGAGCGCGCTCGCCCAGAATCCCGCCGACATCCCCTTCGCGCTGTTCTTCGTCCTCGACGACACCGGCGCCTCGCCCGGCTCGTGGAGAGCGTGGGGATCGCGCGGGAGGCGTTGCACGCCGGCGACGTGATCGACCTGGCGTCCGCGACCGAGGCCGGGGTGCTCCTGCGCGACGTCGTGCAGAGCGGCAAGGGCGTGGACGCACGGCCGGAAGCGTTCGTGACCGCCGTCCCGCACGGCGCCTCGGAGGAGCGGCTCGTGGCCCTGCCGCTCTGGTCCGGCACCCAGCCGGCCGGCGTGCTCGTGGCCGGCGTCAGCCCGAACCTCGAGCTGGGCGGTCACTACCGCGACTTCTTCGACCTGGTCGCCGGCCGCGTGTCGACGGCGATCGCGACCGTGCGCGCGTATGACGAGGAGCGCCGGCGCGCCGAAGCGCTGGCCGAGCTCGACCGCGCCAAGACCGCCTTCTTCAGCAACGTGAGCCACGAGTTCCGCACGCCGCTCACGCTCATCCTCGGGCCGCTCGAGGACCTGCTCCGCAGCCCCTCCGCGGCCCTCGCGACGAGCGACCTGGACCGCTCGACGTCGCGCACCGGAACGCGCTGCGGCTCCTGAAGCTCGTCAACACCCTGCTCGACTTCTCCCGCATCGAGGCCGGGCGTGGCGAGGCGGTCTACGAGCCGACCGACCTCGCCGCCTACACCGCCGAGCTGGCCAGCGCGTTTCGCTCGCTCGTGGAGCGGGCCGGTCTGCGCTTCGTCGTCGAGAGTGCCGCCGCCGACACGGAGGCGTTCGTCGACCGCGAGATGTGGGAGAAGATCGTCCTCAACCTCCTGTCCAACGCGTTCAAGTTCACGCTCGAGGGCGAGATCCGGGTCGCGGTGCGGAGCGCGGGCGATCGGCTCGAGCTGTCGGTGCGCGACACCGGCACCGGCATCGCGGCGAGCGAGCTGCCGCACATCTTCGAGCGATTTCACCGGGTCCAGGACGCCCGCGCGCGGACGCACGAAGGCACCGGCATCGGGCTGGCGCTCGTCGCGGAGCTGGTGAAGCTGCACGGCGGGACGATCCGCGTCGAGAGCCAACCCGGGCACGGCACGACGTTCGTCGTCTCCCTGCCGAAGGGCGCGAGCCACCTGCCGGCCGACCGGATCGGCGCCCGCCGCACGCTCACCTCGACCGCGCTCGGCTCCGCCCCCTACGTCGAAGAGGCGCAGCGCTGGCTGGTCGACGACGTCTGGGGCGGGTCCGACGGCGAGACGCTTCGCCCGTTCGGCACGGACCTGCAGCGAGGCCGCGTGCTCCTGGCCGACGACAACGCCGACATGCGCGACTACGTCGGCCGGCTCCTGAGCCGGTACTGGACGGTCGAGGCCGTGGGCGACGGGGCCGCGGCGCTGGCCGCGGCGCGCGCGCACCCACCCGACCTGGTGCTGACCGACGTCATGATGCCGGGGCTCGACGGCTTCGAGCTGCTGCGCGCGCTGCGGGCGGATCCGCGGACCGGGACCATTCCCGTCATGCTGCTGTCCGCGCGGGCCGGCGAGGAGTCCCGGGTCGAAGGGCTCGACGCGGGCGCCGACGACTATCTCGTCAAGCCGTTCTCCGCGCGTGAGCTCATTGCCCGGGTGAACGCCCATCTCGAGCTCGCGGCCGCGCGCCGGCGGCTGCTGAGCCTCGAACAATCGGCGCGCGGCCGAGGCGGACGCGGCGAATCGCGCCAAGGATCGGTTCCTCGCCGTCCTGTCGCACGAGCTGCGCACGCCCCTCAGCTCGATCATCGGCTGGGCGCGGATTCTCCAGAACATGCCGCTCAAGGACTCCGAGCGCGCGCATGCCGCCCAGGTGATCGAGCGGAACGCGCAGCGGCAGGCGCAGCTGATCAACGACCTGCTCGACATCTCGCGCATCACGGCGGGCAAGATCGATCTGGACCGCGTGCCGGTGGACCTCGTGACCGTGACGCGCGAGGCCGTCGACTCGCTGCGGGCGGACGTCGACGCCAAGCGTCTCCGGCTCACGACCGAGCTCGATCCGGACACGGGCGAGGTCTTCGCCGATCCGCTCCGGCTCCACCAGGTCGTCCTCAACCTGCTGACGAACGCGGTGAAGTTCACGCCCGAGGCGGGCCGGGTCGACGTGCGGCTGAGCCGGCGAGGCGAGATGGCGCGTCTCGTGATCAGCGACTCGGGCGAAGGCATCGACGAGGCGGTGCTGCCGTACATCTTCGATCCGTTCCGGCAAGGAGAGAGCAGCCACACCACCCGCATCCACGCGGGATTGGGGCTGGGCCTGACGATCGTGCGGCAGCTCGTCGAGCTGCACGGAGGCACCGTGCGCGCCGAGAGCGCCGGCAAGGGCACCGGCACGACGTTCACGGTGGAGCTGCCGATCGTCGCGGTTCGCGTCTCGCCGGGGTCAGGCGAAACCGGAGAGCCTGCCGTCGCGCCGCTCGGGCGACTCGATGGGCTCCACGTGCTCGTCGTCGACGATCAACCGGATGCGCGGGACCTCGTGGCCTTCGTCCTCCGCCAGCGAGGGGCCGACGCGCGCACGGCCGAGTCGGTCGCCGAGGCGCTCGAGATCCTGGCCGCGGCCCCCGTCGACGTGCTGGTCAGCGACCTCGCCCTGCCCGGCGTCGACGGCTACGCGCTCATCGCCGCCGTCCGGGCCATCGAGCGCCAGCGGCGTGGCAGCGCGATCCGGGCGCTGGCGTTCACGGCGTATGCGGGGCACGACGTGCGGGATCGAGCGATCGCGGCCGGCTTCGATGCCCACGCGATGAAGCCGCTCGATCCCGACGACCTCGTCGAGCTCATCGCGAGGCTGTCGCGCGCCTGACGCGCCGCTCCACGGGCACGGATAGCCCGCTAGGGCCGATCGTCTCCAACCGTCCGCGCCGGGTCGCGCCCCCAAAGAGCACTCCGCGATCGTCGAGGCCCGAGGCACGCTGGCTTCGTCGCGGACGACCTGGCGCGCGCGCCAACCGCGCGATGGAGGAGGACGAGATGCTGCGTAAGATCGTGACGCTCTGTTTCGCGGTCGTGCTTCTGTCCGCCGGTGTGGCGATGACACAGGACAAAGCCCCTGACGCGACCGTGCAGCTGAAGGAAGGCTCGGTGGCGGTGGGCGTCGGCTACAGCTGGGGCAGCGGCACGTTGAACTACAAGGGCCGAAGCTATCCGCTCAAGGTCAAAGGCCTCTCGATCGGCCAAGTCGGCGCCTCCAAGATCGAGGCCACGGGCAAGGTGTTCAACCTGGCCAAGATCGAGGACTTCAACGGCAACTACACGGCGGCGGGCGTGGAGGCGACGGTGGCCGGCGGCGTCGGCGCGTCCGCGTTGAGGAACCAGAACGGCGTCGTGATCCACCTGACCAGCACGACGCGCGGCTTGAACTTCAAGGTGGCGCCGGAAGGGGTGCAGCTCACTTTGGCGCAGTAGCGCCGCCGACGGCCGATCCGCACGCCGCCGTGAGCGCGTCGATGATGGTGCGCTCCACGGCGGCATCGGCGTCCAGCGACTTCAAGAGCTTCGTGAGGCCCTTCGGATCGGCGTGGCCGGCGCGGACCACGAACCTCTTCGCGATGCACTGCGCGACCTTCTTCCGGCCTTCCACCAGGAGGCGCACCGCTTGCGTCGATGACGCGAGCGAGACCGCGTATCGCTTCTCGACGTCCGTGTACTGTCGCTGGAAGAGCCCGATCGGCGTCCAGTCGTTCTTCAGATCGGCCGGGCCAGGCACCGCGGGCAGCTTGGTCGATGGGCAGTGCGCAACCACGGCGTGGAGCACCGTGGCCTCGACGGAGCGATCGCTCCTGTCCTTGTCCCGTTCCAGCTCGGAGACCAGGGCGGCCATGGCCGCCGACGGACGCCGTGAACGTTCTGGCGATGCACCGCGCCACATCCAGGCGGCCGGCCGCGGCGTGGCGATACGCTTCGGTATTCGTGACGATTCTCTGGACGCGGGCCCGGCCACCATCCGTCACCGCGCTCCAGTAGTCCTTCACGGGCATCGCCAGCGCGCCGGGCGTCATCAGCAACAGCGCCACGACACCGGCGATGACCGAGGTGCTCCGCGCGTCCACCCCGCTATTTTGCCAGCGCCTCGCGCATCCGAGCGAGCGCGCTGCCGTACACGTGGTGCGGCCGCAGCAGCATGGCCACGCGCTTGTCCTCGTTCGCGATCCGGTCGTACTCGTCCCAGTCCCGGCTGCGCCGCCGCGTGGTGGCGCTGAAGATGGACCGGCGGGCCAGGCGCAGCTTTTCGGGATCGGTGTTGCCCGAGTGCGTGAGCTCCACCGTGCCCTCGAACACCAGGAACCCGGACCACCAGTCGGCGTGCGAGACCAGCAGCGAGCAGCGCGGGTCACGGAGCAGATTCTTGAACTTCATCCGGTTCTCCGTGATCGACACGCCCACGCCGCCATCGCGCGGGTACACGGTCACGATGCTGAGCTGCGGCATCCCGTTCCGCCGGAACGACGTCATCACGCCCTGCGGGTTGTCGTGAAGGAACTGCTCGATCTGGGGGGCGAACGGGGACGCGCTCGGCATCAGTGAGCTCCTCGCGGACGATCGCCCTCGACGATGATCCGCCACAAGACGCGGCTCTGGCTTCGGTCGTAGTCGCCGTGCGCCCGGTGCATCGTCGCGCGGTCGTCGATGACCAGCACGTCGCCCTTGCGCCAGACGTGGTGATAGACGATCTCCGGCCGGATCATCCGGTCGATCAGATCGCTCATGTAGGCCCTGCTGGCCTCGGGCGTCATGCCGCTGATGTGGGTGGCCTTGGTGACGTGGAAATACACCGCCCTCGAGCCGTGCACGGGATGGGTGCGGACCATCGGATGCTCGATCGGCGTGCCGTACTTTTCCCGGTCCTCCGGGCGCGTGTCGGTCTTGTCGCCGTCCAGGCTGTTGAACGTCGTCAGCGTGTCGAGGCGCCGGCGCTCGTCCTCCGGCAGCGCGAGATACGCCGCGCGCATGTTCGCCACGCTCGTCCCGCCGCCCGACGGCGGAATCTCCACTCCATAGAGAATGGTCGCGGCCGGCGGCCGCTCACGGTTGGTGTGGTCCGTGTGCCACCGCTCGGCGGGCTGCTGGCCGTTGCGATGCCAGATCATGCCGATCATCGGGAAGTCCGGCATGTTGTGTTGCGAGTAGTGCTGCGCCATCGGCGGGCCGAACGCGGACGCGGCGGCGAGGTACTGCGCGGGCGTCAACGATTGGCCGCGCAGCACCAGCGCCAGATGGTCGGCGAGCGCCTTCGACAGCGCGTCCCGCGTCGGCGCGTCGAGCGGCGTGCTGAGGTCGACGCCCGCGACCTCGGCGCCGAGCGACGGATGCAGCGGCGTGATCCGCAAGGGGGTCATGGCGCGCTCAACGGGCCAGACCGGGAGTTCCCGCCGGCACCGCGTAGAAGTTCATCGTGAGAGAGACGGCGGTGTAGTAGCCCATCAGGACGATCATGTCGGTGATGCTTTCATGACCGAGCACCTTCACCGCGCGGTCGTACAGACCCTGAGGAACCTCCCGGTTGGCGGCGAGCGCCATCGCCACCTCGTAGACGGTCTGCTCGCGCGCGTCCGTGAACGAGGCGGGCAGACCGGCGATGATCGCCTCCACCGCGGCCGTGGGAAGACCGACCTCCTTGCCGCGCTTCTCGTGCGCCGCGGTGGGATAGGCCGAATGCCAGCGGCTGGTGATGACGACGACCGCGATCTCTCGCTCGCGCTCCGACAGCGACGACTGGCCCGGCGTGAAGTGTTGCCCGAGGGGAGCGGCCGCGAGCACCAGGCTCGGGTTGTGGACCCACACCTTGTAGGGCCCGGGCAGCCGGCCGCGGGGGCCCTCCACGAGGAAGCGATACCCTTTCTGCTGCTCCGGCGTCATCTTCTCGACGGGAATCTCGGCGTAGCGTCCGAACGTCGGCGAGTCACTCATGGTCGTCTTCTCCTCTTCGCGGCGAGCCGTGCGGCTCCATGGTCCGGCAGAGTAGAGGCGCCCCGGAGCGGGGTCAAGATCACGCGCGTTCGATGCGGCGGCCTCGCGATCGCCGCTGCGCCTCCAGGCGCTCGCGGACGAGCCCGATGTGCATCTTGAGGGCGTACATCTCACCCATGTAGAGCGGTGGCAGCCTCGCCGCCATCACGTCCCGATGGAGGTCATCGAGCCGGTCGATCTCGCGCCCGATGTCGTCGACGCTCTGCAACGCGTCGGGGCCGAGATCGCTGCGGTGCAGGCGTGCGTACCAGCGGGCGAGCCGCCGGCGGTGGCGCTGGTCCACCAGCGGCACGAGATAGCCCGAGCCGGTCGATCTCCGCTCGATGTCGTCGACGCTCTGCCGCGTCGGCCGAGATCGCTGCGGCGCAGACGTGCGTACCAGCGGGCGACCGGCGGCGGTGGCGCTGGTCCACCAGCGGCACGAGATAGCCCCACACCGGGAACAGGATCGTGGCCGCGGGGACCACGATGAACAGGAGCCGGTCGAGGAGTCCGGCGACCCAGAACGGGACCATCCGCTCGAGCCACGGCGGCCCGTTCTTCAGGTAGCGGCTCGCGTCGTCGCGCACCGGCAGATCGGCGAGCGTGTCCGTGGGAAACACGCCGTCACGCTCGAGCAGCCCGCCGCGGCGATGGACCTTCTCGGCGGCGCCGAGCAGGAGGCGCACGAGATCGGGGTGGATGTCGTCGCGGACCACGAGGGTCGCGGCCGCCGCCACCAGGGTCGTGTCGTGACGCGGCAGGTTGGCGGCCATGTCGAGCATGCCCTCGCCGAGACGCACGCTGCTGAGGTACGAATGCCGGCCGGTGTAGGCGAGCGCGCGCCGCTCGCTCATCAGCGTGAGGTCCGGCCGGCGCAACAGCCGGACGAGGACGTCCGCGCGCGGCGACACCACGAAGAACGCCGCGTCGATCCGTCCCTCGGCGAGCGCGGTCTCGGCGTCGACACTGTTCAGCGCCAGGAGGGGCGTGTTGTCCGGGGTGACGGCGTTCTCGGCGAGGAGCCGGAGCGCCAGCACGCGCGTGCCGCTGCCTTCCTCGCCGATGGCCAGTCGCCGGCCGCGCAGATCGGCGAAGTAGGTGACCGGCAGGCGCTTGCGATGGAAGACCCAGAGCGGCTCGTAGAACACGGTGGCCAGCGCCCGGAGTCTCCCGGCATCGACGGTCTGCGCCACGCCTCCCTGCACGAAGCCCACCGTCGCCTCGCCGGCCACGAGCCGTTGCAGGGTCGCCAGCGACCCGGGCCCGGGATGGATCTCCAGGGTGAAGCCTTCGCGGCTCAACAGACGCTGATACGCTTGCGCGACCGCGTAGTAGGCGCCGTCCTCGCGGCCGGTGGAGATGACGATCGTGCGCGGCGGCAGCGGACCCTTGAAGTGATTCGCCGCGGCCAGGCCGACCGCGAGGGCCGCGATGAGGCTGACCACGAGGACGGCGTACGCGAACCGCTTCCCCGTCCCCGTGGCCATCGCTCACACGTCCGCGCGACGACCGCGAACTAGGCGGCGGATCGCACGCCGCGCACCCGCTGCCAGGCGTAGTGCACCGCGTCCTTCACCTCGTCCCAGGTCCGCGGGTTTTTCTCCTCCCACAGCCGCCGCACGTCGGGCTCGATGGTCGACCAGTCCTGGCTGCGGAACGGCTCCTTCGTCCCCAGGCTGTGGCCGTACTTGAACGCCGGGTCGAGACGCTCGTACGGAACCCCCCGGCCGGCGAGGCGCTGGGTGAAGAATCCGCGGAAGTCACCCGCGTAGTCGTCGTAGCCCCGCGCCCCGGCCACTTCCTCGATCTGCACGTCGGTGCGGCGGAGCTTCTCGCGGATGGTCTGCATCTTCTCGGCGACGTCCTTGCCGATGACGACCTCCTCGATCACCCGCGCCGACTTCGTGACCACCGCCTCCTCGTCGACCTCGGTCATCTCGACCGACCGCTCCTTGAACAGATCGCGATCACCGCTCACGGATCGCGAGACCGGGCGCCGCTGCACCCTGATGGTCTCGTCGCGCAGGCCGACCTGCTGAGCGACCTCGCGCTCGGTCACCGTGGTGTAGACGCGCATGCGCCCGCGCTCGACCTGCTTCTTGCCGACGTCCATGACCTCCTCGGCGACCTCGAACACCTGTTCGTCGGCGCTGGGCGCGGTGAGGCGCAGGGTGCTCTTCGCGCGCCGCAGATCCTTGAGACGCGCGTCGATGTTCACCACGTCGTAGCCGCCCATGATCTCCGCCGCCTTGGTGAGCTTGTCCTCGCTGGTGTTGACCGTGATCAGCGTCCCGCCCTGATGCACGCCCTCGAGATAGACGTTGACGTCCGGCTCACGCACGCTCTTGCGCAGCGCGGCGAGCTTGGGCTTGTCGTCCTCGTCGTCGTGCGTGAGGATGTCCAGGTCCGCGCCGCGGAACCCGCGGCCCAGCAGCGCGTCATAGGCTCGCATCGCCTCCGCCTTGTGATCGAAGAGACCGATGACCACTGGCATGAGCTGTACTCCTTACTTCTCGGGATCCGTCGTCGGATCCTTCTCGCTCACGACCCGCTCGATATCGACCACCTCTCGACGCAGCGTCACGCGCTGAGGGTCGCTGACGGTGACGCGGCGCTTGACGAGTCGCACCTCCTCCTTGAGGCGCAACCGTTTCTCCACGACCAGCACTTCTTCGAGGATCGGAACCACGAGCACGCCGTCCTCGTCGCGGACCACCGGCGGATCGCCGTCGACGAACCGGTCGACGGGCACGCGCTCCACCTCGATCCGCTCGGAGACCAGCGGCTCGTCGATCACTTCCTCGCGCGTCTCCACCCGCGTCCGCGCTCGCACGACGCCGCGCTCGACGCGGCGCTTTCGCACGCTGAGCTCCTCCGCCGCGAGCGGAATGACGACCGACTCGTCGGTGTCCGCGACGGCGGCGCCCGCGCGGAGTCGGTAGCTGCCGTCGGAGCGCGGCTCGAGGGCGCTCTCGGCCACGACGACGCGTGAGCCATCCGCGAACGCGACGACGAGCTGCGCGCCCTCGCCGGCGACGTCCGTGCGGCGAACGACCATTCCAGGCGCCCCGTCCTCGCGGACGATGTGAAGGGTCTTCATGCTGGTGGCTCCCTACTCCTGCCGACGATCACTCTGCGACGTGCCAGCGACTAGGGCCGACCGGCTACGGCAGCACCGAAAGATGGGCCTAGCGGAGATGCGAAGGTAGGTTTGACATTCGCGCGGTGCATCCGCCCCATCGTGTTGACGTATCATCGGCGTGTACGCGGCGGGCCTTTCAGCGTCGGAACGTCCCGGGAGGCCCGGAGAGGAGCCTGCTCACGTGAGCCTCGCGACTCCGCGGCTGCGCGGGGCCGTGATGCGCCTGCTCGGGCACGAAGCTGGCGGCGATGGAGCCAGCTCCGAAGACCTCGCAGCGGCATCGGGGCGGCTGCTCGACCTGTTGTCCCAGCGACTCGCCGAGGTCATTGGCCACGGCGGGGTCAACGCGCTCTTGCTTCGCGCCGTGAGTCTGTCCAAGCGTGAGTTCCCCTTTCTCGATGAGCTCATCTTTCCCGTGGAACGCGGAGGGAGCAGCGGCGAGCCGTTTCACGCGTGCCTGCACGGACAGGAGCCCGCCGTCATCAGGACGGCCTCGGTGACGCTCCTCGCAACCGTCGCGGGCTTGCTGGTCACGGTGGTCGGCGAGAGGCTCGCGTGGAGTCTGTTGCGGGAGGTCTGGCCCGAGACGCTGCGATCCGAGACCGGATTCGAGGAGACTGAGGCATGACAGAGGGCCAAGGGCCGTCCATCCACATCCTGACCACCGGCGTGCCGGGCCTTGACGACGTGCTGGGCGGAGGTCTCCCCGAGTTCTCCTTCAACCTCATCGTTGGCGGGCCGGGCTCGGGCAAGACAACGCTCGCCCATCAGATCGCGTTCACCAACGCGACCCCCGAGCGTCCGGCTCTCTTCTTCACGATCCTCGGGGAGCCGCCGCTCAAGATGCTCCGCTATCAGCAGCTCTACAGCTTCTTCGACGCCGCGAAGGTGGGGGGGAGCATCCGCTTCGTCTCGCTGGCCGACGCGGTGGTGCAGGAGGGACTCTCGTTCGTCCTCGACAGCATCGTGCGACAGGTCGAAGCCACCTCTCCCGGCCTCGTCATCGTGGATTCCTTCCGCTCCGTGATGCGGGCCCTGAGCGGGACGGGGCGGGGCGAGGTGGAGCTGCAGGACTTCATCCAGCGGCTCGCGCTTCATCTCACCGCGTGGCAGGCGACGACGTTCCTGATCGGGGAGTACTCGGAGCCTCAGACGCTGGACCATCCGGTGTACACGATTGCCGATGGCATCCTGGCGCTCTCTCAACGCGCGGAGCGCAACTCCATCGTGCGGAAGCTCCAGGTTGTGAAGCTGCGCGGACAGTGCGAGCTGCCGGGGCTGCACACGTTCCGCATCACCCGAGATGGCCTCCGGGTCTTTCCTCGCGTCCCCAAACCCGAGGAGGAACCGAGGGAGGGGGACACGCCGCCAGCCTCGACGGCCGGCCATCAACGCCTCTCGACCGGCGTGCCCGGACTCGACCAGATGCTGAACGGTGGGATCCCACAGGGCTATTCCGTGCTGATCGCGGGTCCCTCCGGCTCCGGCAAGACGGTGCTGACCACTCAGTTCATCACCGAGGGGATCAAACGGGCGGAGGCTGGGGTCATGGCGATCTTCGAGAAGCGCCCGACCGGGTATCTCAAGACGACCGCGCTCGGGCGCGACCTCGACCGCATGATCCGCGATGGCCGTCTGGCCGTCGTCAACCTCCGGCCGCTGGATCTCTCCGTCGATGAAACGCTGTGCGAGCTGCAGGCCGCGATCACACGCACGGGGGCGACGCGCGTCGCCATCGATTCGCTGTCCGGGTTCGAGATGGCGGTCTCCCCGGGTTTTCGCGAGGACTTCCGTGAGTCGCTCTATCGGCTGGTCGGTGTTTTGACGGGCCTCGGCGTCACCGTCATGATGACGCTGGAGATCGAAGATTCCTACGCGGAGCTCAGGCTCGGCCCTCGGGAGAGCGCCTTCCTGGCGGACACCGTCATCCTGCAGCGCTATGTCGAGATCGAAGGGCAACTCAGACGGATCATGACGGTCGTGAAGAACCGCGGCAGCGAGCACAGCAAAGACCTGCGGCTGTACGAGGTCAGGCCCGAGGGGCTCGTCGTCGAGGGCGCGGTCCCGGCGTATCGCGGGCTCCTCAGCGGGCGCCCCGAACCGATCATCGCGCGGCCCGATCGTGGTGGCGCCTCGCGACCGCGCAGATCGAATCGGGAGTAAGGAAGACCGGATGTCCCCCCCGGATGAGCGGGCCCGCGAGACCGGTCGACAACCGTTGCTCGATCAGCTCCGTGACGCGAACGAGCAGCTCGTCATCAGCTCGATGCGGACCCAGCTCTCGCTCGCCGAGCGCCTCCGCTTCGAGAACTTCCTGTCCTCCTTGTCGGACGCCTTCAGGAATCTGCCGGTCGCCGATTTCGATCGAGCCGTCCAGCGCGGGCTTCGCCAGGTCGTCGACTTCCTCGAGGTCGAACGCGCCGCCTTGATCGAGTTCTCCCGGGACGGCGGGATCGCGCGGTCCTGGGTGATCGAGGAATGGATGGAGGTGGGCAAGCTCCCCTGGATGATGGCCCGGCTGCAACGCGGCGAGGTCGTCGACGTTTCGAGCCTCGAGGCGATTCCGGACGAGGCGGCCGTGGATCGGCAGAGCTATCTCAGCCACCGCGTCAAGCCCCAGGTCGCCGTGCCTCTGCCGGTGGGGAGAACCGTCGTGGGCGGGCTCGTGCTCAGCACGCTCGCGGCCGAACGCGCGAGGTCCGACGAGCTGCTCCAGCAGCTCCACCTTCTCGGAGAAGTCTTCGCCCACGCGCTGTCGCACCGGCAGGGCGAGCTCGAGGCGCAGCAGCTCCGGCAGGAGTTGACGCACATCGGCCGGGTGTCGGTCCTGGGCGAGTTCGCGACCTCGCTGGCCCATGAGCTGAACCAGCCGCTCGCGGCGATCGTCGTGAACGCGCACCTGGCCCAGCGCCTCCTCGCGGCCGGCGACGCCGTGAATCTCGAGGAGGTGCGCGAGTTCCTGAAAGACATCGAGTCAGATGGCAAGCGGGCCGGTGACCTGATTCGCCGGCTCCGGAGCATGATCAAGCGGGCCGATCCCGAATTCGTGCTGCTCGATCTCAACGAACTGGTCCGTGAAGTGGCGGGGCTGGTGAGAAGCGATGCCGTCCTCCGCAACGTGTCGATGCGCCTCGAGCTGGCCGACGACCTGCCGAACGTGCGCGGCGACCGGATCCAGCTTCAGCAGCTGGTGCTGAACCTGGTGCTCAATGGCTTCGACGCCATGTCGGAGTCGTTGACGGGTGATCGGACCCTCGTCATCCGGACGGCCAGGGACAGCGCGACCGTCGTCACGGTCGCAGTTCAGGACTCGGGAATCGGCATCGACGACAAGGACATGGACCACATCTTCGACCCGCTCTATACGACCAAGCCCGAGGGCCTCGGCATGGGCCTGGCCATCGCGCGCCACATCGTCGACGCGCACGGGGGACGGCTGGTGGCCGCGAACAACGTGCACGGGGGGGCGACCTTCCAGTTCACCCTCCCCCATTGGACCAAAGCCCAATAGGCATGATGGGAATCACCGCCTAGGCTGACCCGGAGCGTTCCGGCTCGAAGGGACGACACGATGAAACGACAGCTCCTGGCAGTATCCGTGCTCGGATTCGTGGTGGCGGTTGGTGTGGCGGCGTGTGAAAAGGGGCCCATGCAAAAGGCGGGAGAGAAGATCGACCGCGCCACCGATCAAGACAAGGTGATCGGCAAGGGCCCCATCGAGAAGGCCGGCAAGAACGTCGACGAGGCCGTCAAAGACCTCAAGAAGTGACGCGCGGCGCGCCGATCGTCCTGCTGGTGGCGCTGCTCGCCGTGAGCACGGCCTGCGCCGGTCCGATGACCTCGGGGCCGCCGTCCGCGACGCCGGCCGCACGGCCTCGATCACCACCACCCGCGTCGATCCCACGCAGGCCGCGCGGCTGCAGCGGATCATGGTGCCGCTCATCCGCGTCATGGACCACCCGATGCCGCTCGACCAGGTGAAGGTCGGCATCATGGACGATCCGCAGATCAACGCCGCCAACGCCGGCGGGAATCAGTTCTTCGTGACGACCGGCCTCTTGCACCAGGCCAGCGACGACCGGCTGCGCGCGGTCCTCGCGCACGAGCTGTCACACCAGGACCTGAACCACGTGGCGAAGGCCCAGGTCCTCGGCGCGGGCCTCGGCATCGGCGCGGCCATCCTCGACCAGATCTTCCCGGGCACCGGGGCCATCACGCCGCTGGCGGGCCGGCTGGTGACCAGCCAGTACAGTCGTGGCGAGGAGTACGAGGCCGATGCGCATGGCGTCGTGCTGTTGCGCCGCGCCGGCTATCCGAAGGACATGATGATCGACACCTTGACCTGGCTCATGCAGGTCTCGGGACCAGACCGCGGTGGATTCTTCGCGACCCATCCAGGAACCGCCGACCGCATCGAGGCGGTGCGGAAATTGCCGTGACAAGAAGACAAGGAGGGCGCCATGCTGTGGACGATCGCAGTGATTCTCTTGGTGCTGTGGCTGCTCGGCATGATCACGTCGTACACGGTGGGCGGGGTGGTCCATCTCCTGCTGGTCATCGCCATCATCGTCATCGTGGTCCAGTTCATCAGCGGCCGCCGATCCGTCTGACCGCGCCGCGGTGACGTGCGCGTTGGACCGCAGCGGGAGGCTGGCGTGAAGATCTACTTGATCGCGCCCGAAGAACCCCGAATCGTTCTGGACCTTCGACCGCGTTCTGCCGAGCCTCGGGAAGCGGTGCGTGTTCCCCAACCTCGCCTTGCCGACGGTCGCGGGGCTGACGCCGCCGCCCCACGAGGTCGTGCTCTGCGACGAGAACGTCGAGCCGGTCGATTTCGACACGGACGCCGACATCGTCGGGATCACGGGCTTCGTGGTCCACAAGCGGCGGATGTTCGAGCTCGCCGAGGCCTTCCGGCGCCGCGGGAAGCTGGTCGTGGCGGGCGGCCCCTTCGCCACGCTGTGCCCGGAGGAGCTGCGCGGCAAGGTGGACGTGCTCGTTCGTCGGCGAGGCCGAGTACACCTGGCCGCAGTTCGTGCGCGACTACGAGGCGGGCGCGTGGCAGGCCGAGTACCGGCAGGACGAGAAGCCCAGCATGCTGGACTCCCCGCTGCCGCGCTTCGAGCTCCTCAAGGCCGCCCGCTACCGCAGCATGGCCATCCAGTTCGCGCGCGGCTGCCCGTTC
This sequence comes from uncultured Candidatus Rokubacteria bacterium, assembly GCA_963707305.1. Taxonomy (GTDB): domain Bacteria; phylum Methylomirabilota; class Methylomirabilia; order Rokubacteriales; family CSP1-6; genus VGLJ01. The sequence goes on along the minus strand of CAVPPZ010000010.1, from coordinate 16,187 downwards.
AACTGCGAGTTCTGCGACATCATCGTCATGTACGGCCGCCGGCCGCGGACGAAGTCGGTCGCGCAGGTGCTGGCCGAGGTGGAGGCGATCCACGCGCTCGGCGTCAGCAACATCTTCGTCGTGGACGACAACTTCATCGGCAACAAGAAGGAGGCCAAGGCGCTGCTGACGGCGCTCGCGGCCTGGCAGGAGGCGCGCGGGTATCCGATCGAGTTCATGACCGAGGTCAGCCTCAACGTGGCCCAGGACGACGAGCTCCTGCGCCTCATGACGCAGGCCCACTTCACGACGATCTTCGTCGGCATCGAGTCGCCGCGGGCGGCGAGCCTGGCGGAGACGAAGCAAGACCCAGAACATCGCGGGAGGACATCGTCACCTCCGTCCACCGCATCCAGGCCGCCGGCATCGAGGTGATGGCGGGCATGATCGTGGGCTTCGACAACGACGACCCGTCCATCTTCGAGGAGCAGTTCCGGTTCATCCAGCAGGCCCGGATCCCGATCTCGATGACGGGCATGCTGAACGCGGTGCCGAAGACCCCGCTGCACGAGCGCCTGCGGGCGGCGGGGCGGCTCATCGCCGAGTCGGTGGGCGACCAGTTCGTGTTCACCAACATCGTGCCCGCGCGGCATGTCCCGCCTCGAGCTCTACGAGGGCTACCGGGCCCTGCTCCAGCCGCCTGTACGGCTACCGCGCCTATCGGCGTCGCGCGATGGCGCTGCATCCTGAACCGGGGCACCGTGCTGAGCTCCCGGGTGCTGGCCCGGCGCGACGACCTGGCGGTCGTGCTGCGCATCGTGTGGACCTGCATCCTGCGGACGTCGCCGCGCCGCGCCTGCCTGACGCTCTCGATGTGCCTGGAGACGGCGCTGCCGGCGGCCGCGCGCGATCCGCCACGCCTTCACCCTGGCCCTCATGCACAAGCACTTCTACGAGTACGTGCAGGAGACCTCGAGGGCGCTGGACGGGCTGATCCGGGAGCTGCGGAAGGCGGAGCCGGAGGCTCATCAACAGCTCTCGTGAACACCGACGGCTCTGCTACCGACTCCTGAGACCACCTCCCACGCCGGCGAGATACGTGGTGATGTCGGACAGCTCCTGGCCGCTGAGCGTGGGCAACGTCACGGACCGTCGCTTCGCCTCGTTCTCCATGATCGGCGACCGTGGTTCCACATGGCGGTCAACTGACCGACCTTCGAGCTGACCACGTTGGATTTCGAGAAATCAGGAGCCGAGCTTCCACCCTTGCCGTAGAGCGAGTGGCACCCGAGACAGCCCTTGTCCTCCAGAAGACGCCGACCTCGCTGCCACGTCACCGGGCGGTGGGTCGAAGTAATACGACGCGTGGAGGTAGGCGGTGATGTCCGCCATGTCCTGTCCCGTGAGGCTGGGAGGCGGAGTGTGCGGGTGGTCGACGCGATGATTCCACAGCACCACCGGAAGCTCGGTGACGGTCGCCCGCGGTGTACGGGACCCCAGGCTTCGCCCCGGTGCGGCGCCCTTGTCCTGGACCGCGTGGCACCTCGCACACCCCTTGTCGACGAACAGCCGTTGGCCGCGGTCGGGCACGCCAACCACCAGCGGCGCCGGCTCGCCTCGCGGGTCGCGGGCCGTCGTGCGGATGTAGGCGACGATGTCCTGAAGCTCGGTGCCGGCGAAGGGGGTCGGGTGACGCCGGCGGCATCCATCGCGTCACCCATCTGGGACACGTGGTTCCACATCGCCGCCGCCATCAGCACCGAGGTGGTCCACCGCCCGAGCTCGGCGAGCCGGGGGGCGGTACGCTCACCGGTGTCGCTCGTCGCGTGGCACCGGTCGCAGCCTTTCGAGGCGAAGAGCCGCTGTCCCTCGACGGGATCGCGCGCAATGTCGTGGACTGCGCCGTGAACAGGAACTCGATCAGATTCGAGAACTCCTGGGGAGTGAACCGAGGCCACGCCACGGCCGCGCTCTCGCATCGCCCGCGCATCTCGGCCTCGTGATTCCACATCGCCGCGGCGATCTCGATGAATCCGGTGCCCGAGTCGATCCGTCCGAGATCAGGACCGGTGGTTCCCTCGCCGATGCCGCGGATCCGATGACACCCCGCGCAGCCCTTGCTGGCGAACACATTCCAGTCAGAAGCCAGCGGCATCGCAGGTGGCGCTGGCTGTGCCGACCCGGCGCTGCAGGGCAGGAGGAGCAAGAGGAAGAGCATCCCCAGCCGGACCGTGCCGAGACGGCCGGAGCCGACGTTCGGTGCTCGCCGATCGATCGTCATGTCTGTGCGCTCCCGGAACGTCGAAGTATACGACGCCGGAAGGCACGACGAGGATCGCCTCGGTGATCCCTTCCATTGTGTGACCAAGGTCCAATAGGGAAGTCGGACACCGTCAACTATGCTGACCGTGCGATGACCCTCCTCATGCGCGTGCGTCGACCACCGCGGTCTCCGTCGCGGCGAGCTCGCTGATCATCCTCTTCCACGCCCGCGAGGGGCGGATGGGAGCACTTCTATGATCGGGAAGCTGATCTTCGCAACGCTGCTGACGGCGGGCATGCTCTTGACCGGAGCACTCAGTCTCTGGGCCCAGCCCCCGCGGAGCGCCCAGGCGCAGACGGCGGCGGTCACGCCCGCCCGCATCAGCTACATCAACGGCGACGTCTCCTTCTGGCGCCCTGGCGCCGCGGAGTGGACGCCGGCCAGGGTCAATACGCCACTCGCTCCGGGAGATTCCCTCTATACCGGCCCCAACGGCAACGTCGAGGTGCAGATCGGACCGCGCGCCTTCGTCCGCGCCGCCGAGGGGACCCAGGTCGGCCTCGACAACCAGGATCCCGGCTTCGTGCAATTCAGGGTGACGGCGGGGCGAGCCTCCCTCGACCTCGGCGACGCTCGCGCGGGCGCAAACCGTGGAGCTCGACACGCCGAACGCGGCGTTCACCATCGAGCGCCCGGGCTACTACCACGCGGACGTGACCGAGGATTCCACCACGTTCCAGACCCAGCGTGGCGGCAGCGCCACGATGACGCCGGCGGGCGGTGTCGCCAGCACGGTCGGGGCGAGCCAGCAGGTGGTGGTCACGGGCACGGACGCGGCGCGGGTGGCCGTGGGCCCGGCGCCCGGTCTCACCGAATGGGACCGCTGGAACTACCAGCGCACCGCCCAGCTCGTCACCTCACCGAGCGCGCGCTACGTCGCGCCGGATGTCTACGGCACGCAGGAGCTCGACCGCTACGGGAGCTGGCGGACGGTCGAGAGCTACGGCTCCGTGTGGGTACCGCGCGCCGTCGCGACGGGCTGGACGCCCTACAGCACCGGGCGGTGGATCTGGGACCCGAGCTACGGCTGGACCTGGCTCGACGACGAGCCGTGGGGCTGGGCGCCCTATCACTACGGCCGCTGGGTCCACGCCAGTGGCGTCTGGGGCTGGGCGCCGGGCCCCATCGTCACGCGGCCCGTCTACGCCCCCGCCCTCGTGGTCTTTCTCGGCGGCGGCGTGCGTGTGAGCGTCGGCCTGCCGCTCGCGTGGGCGCCACTCGGCTGGGGCGAGCCCATCATTCCGTGGTGGGGCCGCCCGGGCCACGTCGGCCGCCCCTCGTGGGACGGCTGGGGCGGGCCGCGCGTCGTCAACAACGTCGTCGTCAAGAACACCACGATCATCAACGTCACAGAACATCACGGTCTATCGGAACGTGACCGGGTTGAGCGGGGTGAATGCGGTGGTCGGCGTCCCCGCCGACCGCTTCGGTCGCGCCGACGTCCGGCCGAGCCGGTTCAGCCAGGCCGATGTCCAGCAGCTCGCGCCGGTCCGCGGCCAGCTCGCCGTCAAGCCCGTTGCCGCCAGCCTGGCGCCGAGCAGCGGCACCGCCATCAGGCCGCCGGAGACGATCCACGGCCGATCGGTCGTGGCCACGCGCCCGCCCCGCGACTTCACCCCGAGCACTGCGGGCCGAGGGGCTCGCTGCCACCGCCGTCGTGACGCCGAGCGCGGCGCCGCGGCTCGTGCCCGCGCCCAAGAAGGGAGCCCCTCCCGCGCGCTCCGCTGTCGCGCCCAGCGCGGCACCGGGCGCCACGCCGGCAATCGGCGCCCCCGCTCCGGCGCGGCCGGACGTGAAGCGGGACAAGGCCGCAGAGCGGCCACAGCCGCCGACGCCGCCCGCCGTGGCGACGCCTCAGCCCAAGCGTGATGCCTCTCCGGTGGCTGCCCCGCGCGGCCGGACGTGAAGCGGGACAAGGCCGCCGAGCGGCCGCAGCCGCCGACGCCGCCCGCCGTGGCGACCCCTCAGCCCAAGCGTGATGCCGCCCCGGTGGCTGCGCCGACGCGGCCGGACGTGAAGCGGGACAAGGCCGCCGAGCGGCCACAGCCGCCGACGCCGCCCGTCGTGGCGACACCTCAGCCCAAGCGTGATGCCTCTCCGGTGGCTGCCCCGCCGCGACCGGACGTGAAGCGGGACAAGGCCGTCGAGCGGCCACACGCCGCCGACGCCGCCCGCCGTGGCGACACCTCAGCCCAAGCGTGAAGCCGTCCCCGGTGGCTGCCCCGCCGCGGCCGGACGTGAAGCGGGACAAGGCCGTCGAGCGGCCACCGCGGCCGACGCCGCCTGCCGTCGCAACCCCGCCGGCGAAGGTTGTGGCGCCGCGCGCTGAGCGGCCCAACGCTCGTCCTGCTCCCGCTGGCCCGGCTGAGACGCGCGGGCGGAAGCCCGAGCAGTCGGCCGAGCCCGTGGACGCCAGCCCGGAGACGAGCCAGAAACGCGGGGGCCGGTAACGAATTCTCGTTGATGCTCGACGGAGTGGCGGAGACGCGCAGTGCCGCGCGAGTGATGTTCTAGCCGGCGCGGCCTTGCGCGACCGTCCTTCCGGGTCGCCGCAGCAGTCCGACGGCGATGCCGATGTTCAGCAGGTTCCACAGGATGCCGTTGACGAACGCGGCCTGGTACGACCCGGTCACGTCGAAGATCACGCCGGACATCCAGCCGCCGAGCGCCATGCCGAACACGGTCGCCATCAGCACGGCGCCGACGCGCACGCCGGCCTGCTCGGGGGGAAAGAACTCGCGAACGATGACGGCATACGACGGCACGATCCCTCCCTGGAACAGACCGAACAGCGCCGACAGGATGTAGAGCGAGACGAGTCCGTCGAAGGGCAGGAACAGGACGAGCGCCAGGGCCTGCAGACTCGAGCCCAGCAGGAGCGTGCGCCGCCCGCCGATCTGGTCGCAGATCCATCCCGACGCCAGTCGGCTCACGACGCCGAACCCGAGGATCATCGACAGCATCTGCGCGCCGCGCGCCGTGCCGTGACCCAGGTCGCCGCAGTACGCGACGATGTGGACCTGCGGCATGGACATCGCGACGCAGCAGCTCAGACCGGCCACGATGAGCACGGTCTGCAACGCCGCCGGTGACATCCCGAGGGGCCGCGCCGGCCACGACGCCGCGTGCGGGGTCGCGGACGTCGTCTCGGTCAGCGGCGACCGCCGCCGCAAGGCCAGCGCCAGCGGCACCATGGTGGCCACGCAGAACACGGCGATGCCCTGGTAGGTCCAGCGCCAGCCTTCCTTCTCGATGAAGTGCTGCACGACGGGCGGCCACAACGTTCCCGCCACGTAGCTGCCGCTCGCGATGATGGACACGGCCATGCCGCGATGACGCGTGAACCACAACGAGGTGTCGGCGATGAGTGGCCCGAACGTGACCGAGCTGGCGACACCGACCAGCAGGCCCTGGGCGAGCGCGAACTGCCACAGGCTCGTCGCCTGGCTCGCGACGGCGTAGCCGAGCCCGAGAACGATCGCCCCGCCCGTCACGGGGACGATGATGCCGACGCGATCGGAGAGCCGTCCCATCAGGATGCCGCCGAAGCCGAAGCAGATCATCGTCATGGTGTACGGCAGCGAGGCGGCGGAGCGCGCAACGCCGAACTCCGCTTGCACCGCCGGCAGCGCCACGATCACCGACCACATCCCGACGCCGCCGATGGCGGACAGCACGAGCGCGGCGAAGAGCCGGGTCCAGGCGTAGGCGGACTCCGGCACGCCACGCGTGGTGTGTTTCACTCGGCTCCCGGCGTCGATGACGGGCTCGGCATGAGGGGCGACGTTCAGTATCGAGTGATCTCGTCGTTTGGGAATCCTCCAATTCGGACCGCGGACATGGGCCATGATGCAGCCCGGGCCCGAGGCGATGCCGATTCCTCCAGACGCGCTGGTCTTCGTGGCGCTCGTCGTCTTTGCCGGCTATCTGGTCTTCGGCGTCACGGGATTCGGCGCGTCGCCGATCACCATTCCCGTTCTGGTGCACGTCCTCCCGCTCGTGTTCGTGTTGCCGCTGGCCGCGATCCTCGATCTCGGCTCGGCCCTCGCGCTTGGACTGCACACGCGCCGCCACGCGGACACCCGCGAGCTGCGCATGCTCGTGCCGTTCACGCTCGTGGGCCTCACGCTGGGCGTGACCCTGCTCGTCAGCCTGCCGCGTCGTGCGACGCTGCTGGCGCTGGGGCTCTTCGTGTGTGTCTACGCGATCCACCTGATCGTTCGTCGGGAGACGGCTCGACGGTTGTCGCGGTGGTGGGCGGCGCCCGCAGGAGTGATCGGTGGGGTGCTCGGCGCGCTGTTCGGGATCGGCGGCGCACCCTACGTGGCGTACATCGGCGGCCGGATCCCTGACCCGGCGGCTCAGCGCGCGACGATCTCCCAGATGGTGATCCTCAGCGTCGGGCTACGCGTGGTGGCGTTCGCCCTCGCCGGGCTGCTCGTCTCCCGCGCCCTCTGGATCGCCGTGGCGCTCCTGCTCCCGGTGGCGTGGATCGGCGTGTGGGTCGGCCATCGCGTGCACCTGCGCCTGGCCCCAGCGACGGCGGCGCGCATCGTCGGTGCGGTGCTGTTTCTCACCGGCGCGGCCCTGATCGCCCGGACGCTCTAGCGAGGGCTCGAACTCCGCGTCTCGTCAATCCGTCGCCGTCGGCTTGATCTTGCCGCCGCTCTTCCGTACGCCTCGACGGCCTTCTTCAAGTCCCGGTACTCCGAGCACGGGCAAGAAGCAGAGCGAGTCCAGGCGGCCGAGATGAACCCGCGCCTTCGGGAGATCGTCGAGCAGCAGGTACGCCTCGCCGATGTACTCGTGCGCGCCGCGATGCTTCGGGTCGATCGCGAGCGCTTTCTCGTAGAGCGGCAGCGCCCGGGCGGGCTCGCCATTGCGGCGCGTCGCGTACCCGAGCCAGTTGTACGCGTCGGCGTTGCTCCCGTCACGGGCGACGACGCGCTCGAGCAACGGGATCGCCGCGGCGAAGCGCGCTGCTTTGATCTCTCTCACCGCCGCCGCGTAGTCGGGATCCTCGGGCTTGGTCGCGGCCCTGGGCGACGGAGTGTCCGCCGTCCAGCCGGGCGCCGGGAGCGCGATCGTCAGCAGGGCGAAGAGGGGCAGACCGCGCGTGCATCGTCGCAGAGCCTTCATCACCAGTCCTCCTCAGCAGAAGCTGTCGCGGCGCCCTCTAGCGTATACGAATGTGGCCGGGTCCTGCGGGGGCCGCGACAACGGACGTGGACTCGTCAGCGGGAGAGCTTCTCCGCGCGGACGCCGATGAGGCGGAGCTTGCGGTGCCGGGGATTCTCGCGGTCGTCGAGGAACGGCAGGAGGAGGTCGAGCGCCGCGGCCCACAGGGCCTCCTCGCTCGTCCACGCCTCGCGGCCGGTTCGCGAGCGCGCGAAGGTGATGAAATTCTCGAAGCGGACGGTCACCGTGACCGTCCGGAACGCACGGAAGCCGTGGCCCTCGAGCCGGCTCCACACCGTGCGGGCCAGCGCGCGGGCGCGCTCCAGCACGAACGTCGCGTCCAGGGTGTCGACGTCGAACGTCTCCTGCTCGCCGACGGTCTTGCGCTCCCGCTCGTTCGACACCGCGCTCTCCGAGAGACCGCGGGCCTTGGCGAAGAGGTCCTCGCCCGAGCGGCCGAGCCACTCCGCGAGCTGCGCCCGCTCGAGCGTCCTGAGATCGGCGACGGTCCGGATGTGGCGCTCGTGCAGGAAACGCTCGGTCTTGGGCCCGATCCCGGGAATGACCCGGATCCGCAACGGATCGAGAAACGGCTGGACCTCCTCCGGTCGCACGACCGTCAGCCCGTCGGGCTTCTGGAAATCGGAGGCGATCTTGGCGACGAGCTTGTTGGGGCCGATGCCCACCGAGGCGGTCAGCCCTTCCCGGCTCACGATCTCCGCCTTGATCCGGCGCGCGCGCTCGACGGCGGCGTCGAAGCTGCCGAGCGACGAGAGCTCGAGATACGCTTCGTCGACGCTGGTCTTCTGGAAGGCGTCGCCGGCGGCGGCGAGGATCGCCATGATCCGCGCCGAGACTTCCCGGTAGAGCGCGTGATCGTCACGGACGAAGATCGTCTCGGGCTCGCCCCGGCGACGCGCGGCCTCCGCCAGGCGCCAGGCTCGCGAGATCGGCAAGGCCGAGCGGATGCCGTACCGTCGGGCCGCGTAGCTCGCCGCCGTCACGACGCCTCGTCCGTGGCCCTCCTTGGGATCGGCTCCGACCACGAGCGGCCGACCTCGTAGCGCAGGATTCCGCTGCGCCTCGACGGCGGCGTAGAAGGCGTCCATGTCCACGTGCGCGACGATCCTCACCGAGCCTCCCCGTGGGCGTCAGATTGCGCAGGGTCGACGGCTCAGCTGAGGATAACGGGCCCGGGCGCGAACCACACCCCGCGAGCGGGAAAGAAAACGTACACCGGAACGAAGGCGCGGCCGGCCCCGTGAACAAGAACATCGCGCTTCTGTACGGCTTCTCCTTCTTCGATCAGTTCATGATCGTGATCGCCGTGTGGGTCCCCTATCTCGCGATGCAGGGGATCGGCATGCGGCAGTTCATGGAGCTGCAAGCGGTGTTCGCGATCGTGATCCTCTGCGGCGAAGTGCCTTCGGGGCTGCTCTCGGACCTGTGGGGGACGGAAGAAGACGCTGCTGGTGGGCGCGACGCTCAAGGCGGTCAGCTTTTCGCTCCTGCCGCTCTGGAGCAGCTACGAGGGCTTCCTCTTCTACCACCTCACGATGGGGATCGCCCTCAGCATGATCTCGGGAGGCGATATCGCGCTCCTCTACGACTCGTATCTCGCGGTGGGTGGCGAGAAGTCCCGGGCCACGGCCATCCTCGGCAATGAGAAGCTCGCGGCGCAAATGGGGACGACGCTGAGCGCGCTCGTCGGTGGCGCGGTCGTCACCCTGTCCTATGGGCATCTGCTGTGGGCCAACGCGATCGTGAGCTGGATCCCGGTGCTCCTCGTGCTGTGCGTCACCGAGCCGCCCGCGAGCTTCGAACGGCCGAAGAAGTGGGCCCAGGACCTCAAAGAGGTCCTCTCCGCCACCCTCGTACGGGACACCGCGACGCGGCTCGTGTTCCTCAACCTGGTCGTTGGGGGAACCGGCGGGCTGGTGATGTTCTGGGTGAACCAGAAATACTGGCAGGAGAGCGCGGTGCCCCTCGCCTGGTTCGGAGTCCTGTCGGCGGGCTACAGTCTCATCCTCGGCTTCGCCGGGAGATCCGCCTCGCTCGGCGCGACGAGATACGGCCGGCGGCCGCTTGCTCGCCGCCGTCGGCGTGTTGCCCATCGTCGCGTATTTCGGGATGGCGTCGTTCCTCGGTTGGGGCGGGATCCTGCTCGGGACCCTGGGCCCGATCGGCCGGGGCCTCGGCGGTGTGCTCTTCCTGGAGGCGCTCAACGAGAGGATCTCCTCCGCGTTCCGCGCGACCGTGATCTCCCTGTCGCAGCTGGGAGTCCGCGCCTCCTTCTGTCTCCTGGGCCCCCTCGTGGGCTATGGGATCGACGCGTGGGGACTGCCGGCCGTCCTGTCGGCGCTCGGCATCCTGTTCTCGATCGCCTTCGTCTGCCTGCTCCTGCCGCTGGTCGTTCGCGAACCGGCGCTCATCAAGCAGGAGGCGTCGCCATGACGCTGGCGCGCGTCACATGATCGCGCCTCGCGCTTTCAGCGCGTCGATCTCCTCGGCGCTCAGCCCCGCCTCGGCGAGGATCTCGCGGCTGTCCTCGCCGAGATCCGGCACGTCACGGCGCACGCGGCTCTCGAGCCCTTCGATGTTCACCGGCGTCGAGACGATGTGCGTGTCGCCGCGGCGCCGATGCTTGAGCGGCATCGCCATCTCGAGATGCTGCACCTGCGGATCCGCGAACACGCCGGCGATGTCGTTGATGGGACCGCACGGGATCCCGACCGCTTCGAGCAGGTCGATCCAGTGCTCGGCCGGCTTCGTCTTCGTCACCTCCGAGACCGCGGCGTTGACGCGCGCGCGGTCCTTGCTGCGACCGGCCGGCGTCTTCCACTCCGGCACCTCGAGCCATTCCGGCTTGCCCACCGCGCGGCAGAACACTTCAAAGAGCTTCGGCGACGACGCCGCGATGTTGATCGGCTTGTCCGCCGTCGGGAACACGCCCATCGGAATGTTGACGGGGTGATCGTTGCCCGCCTGCCCGGCGACTTCGCCGTCCATCAAGTAGCGGCTCGCCTGGAAGTCGAGCATGAACACCTGCGCTTCGAGCAGGCTCGTGTGCACGAACCGGCCCTTGCCCGTCGTCTTCCGCTCGTAGAGCGCGAGCATGACGCCGAGCGCCAGCAGATTGCCGGCGGTCAGATCGTCGATCGGAATGCCGACGCGCATCGGTCCGCGACCGGGCTCACCGGTGATCGACATGAGCCCGCCCATGCCCTGCGCGATCTGGTCCACGCCGCCGCGCTTCGAGTACGGACCGGTCTGCCCGAAGCCCGAGATCGACGCGTACACGAGCCGCGGGTTGATCGGCTGCAGATGCTCGTACGCGATCTAGAGCCGGTGCTTCACCTGCACCCGCATGTTCTCCACGAGCACGTCGGCGGTCTTCGCCAGACGCAGGAACGCCGCATGCGCTCCGCGGGATCCTTGAGATCGAGCGCGATGCAGCGCTTGTTGCGATGCAGGTTGACGAAGTCGAATCCGTCACGCGATCCGCCGAAGCCTTCGCTCGCCCACCCGGCGGCTCCACGCGAATGATGTCGGCGCCCCAATCGGCGAGGTGGCGCACGCACGTGGGCCCGGCGCGAGCGAGCGTGAGGTCGAGGACGCGGAGACCGGTCAGCGGAAGCGGATCGACGGCTGGAATGGTCATGCCGGAGGCTACCACGGCGACTTCTTGCTACACTGCACGCCCCAAGGCGAGAACGACTGGAGGATCACATGGCTGACCGGCTGATCTCCTGCGACGATCACATGGACCTCAGCCAGTTGCCCGCGGATCTGTGGACATCGCGGCTGCCGGCTTCGCTGCTCGACCGCGCGCCGCACGTCGAGGAGCGGGACGGACAGGCCGTGTGGGTCTGCGACGGCAAGGTGTGGGGTCGCTGGGACGGCAAGCCGCCCGTGACCGGTTCGGCGCGTCCGGTCAAGGCGCTCTACAACGCGTTCGACCGTGCCGCCATCTACGACCAGAGCGCGCGCCGCCCGGCCAACGCGGAGCTGCGTCTCGCCGACATGGACCGCGACGGCGTCGAGACCCAGGTGATCTTCGGACCGATCTTCCAGATCTCGACCGACGATCCCGTCCTGCGCACCGCCTGCTACCGCGTCTACAACGACTGGCTGCTCGATTTCTGCAAGGCGGCGCCGGATCGTCTCATCGGCCTGCCGATGTTGCCGGAGACGCCCGAGGCCGCCGTCGCCGAGCTGGAACGCGTCATCGCGAAGGGCGGCGTTCGCCAGGTCAATCTGATGATTGCCAACGTCAACCCCAAGCTCGACGACCCAGCGTGGGAGCCGCTCTGCGAACTCTCGAGCAGAGCGGCGTCATTCTCTCGTGGCACATCACGGTGTTCGTCGGCAAGCCGGGCGATCGTGCCGTCGGCAAGGCAGCGAGCGTCTTCGAGAACACCAAGTTCTTCCTCGCGAACTTCCTCGATCCCTTCGTCGATCTCTTCGCCTGGGGCATCCTCGAGCGGCACCCGAAGTTGCGCATGGTGATGGCGGAGGCCGGCACCGGATGGCTGCCGTGGCTCGTCCAGGAGCTCGACTACCGCCACTGGCGGCTCTGGGAAGCCAAGGAGTTCTGGGCCGACAAGGGCGGCAGCGCCCTCGTCACGAAGCCGAGCGAGCTCTTCAAGCGGCAGATCTACGCGACGTTCCAGGACGACCACGTCGCGATGGCGCTCATCCCGTTCTTCGGTGAGGGACACCTTCTGTGGGCCTCGGACTATCCGCATCCCGACAGCGTCTGGCCCAACTCACGGGCGGCGATCGAGCGGCAGATGCAGCACCTGTCGCCGGAGATGCGCCGCAAGCTGACTCGCGACAATGCCGCGGCGCTCTACGGGCTGGGAGCATCGTCAACGTAGCGGCGCGCTCCTGGGTCGCCGGTATGCGTCCCTCGCTCAGGCGGGCGCGGTCAGCGCGGTGCTTCGCTGGCGTCGCAGGAGCGCCAGGTCCATGAAGCCGGCGACGACGATCAGGGGCAGGATGCCCACGTTCACCGCCGTCCATCCCACGAGGTGCAGCAGGCTGCCCGCCGCGAACGAGGCGCCGGCGCCCACGCAGGCGATGGTGAACTCCGCCGTCCCCTGGACCCGGCCGCGCTCCTCGGGACGGTGCGACGCGGCGATCTGCGTGGTTCCCGCGATGTAGGTGAAGTTCCAGCCGATGCCGAGGAGGCAGGAGCTGATCAGGAAGTAGAAGAAGCCCGTACCGACGGTGGCGACGATCCCGCTGGCCGCGAACGCCGCGACCCCTCCCAGGGCCACCAGGGCCGCCCCGTGACGATCGATCAGGCGCCCGGTGAAGAACGAAGGAACGAACATGCCGAGCACGTGCCACTGGATCACCCACGACCCTGCGGTGACGTGATGACCGGACGCGGCAATCGCCAGCGGCGTCGACTGCATCACCATCACCATGATGCCCTGGCCGATCGCCGCGTTGGCCAGAGCGGTGCGGAACAGCGGCAGGCGCAGGATCTCGCTCATCGGACGTCCGGCCGGTGCGGTGCCAGCCTTGACCGCCGGAGAGGGCGGCGCGAAGCGCATCAAGGGGAACAGCAGCAGCGTGCCGAGCGCGCAGGCCGAGAAGATCAGATAGGAGCCGGCGAAGCTCAGCGACGGGACGAGGTCCTTGGCCCAGTCGGCCACCGGCTTGCCTACGATCGCGGCCACGATGCTGCCGGCCAGCACCAGGGACACGGCCCGACCTCGACCGGCGGCGTCCACGCTGTCGGTGGCCGCGAGCCGATAGTACTGGGCGGACGCCTGGTAGAGACCGAGCACCGCGCATCCCACGCAGAAGAGCGGAAAGCTCCCCCACGCGATCGCGGCGACGTTGAGGGCGCCGCCGATCAGCCCGGCCAGCGATCCCAGTGTGAATCCCGCCCGCCGCCCCCGCTCCTGCATGATCCGCGACAGCGTGCGGGTGACCGCGATGTTGCCGAGCGTGATGCAGGCCAGCGGCAGCGTGGCCAGCAGCCGGTGGGGCGCCAGCATCTGGCCGACCAGCGCGGCCACGATGATGGCGATCACCTGCCCGCACCAGTAGAGCGCCTGCGCGCCGGCCAGCAGGGGAACGTTGCGGTGGACGGTCATGCGCGGACGGCGTGCGTGATCACCTCGCATTGCGGTCCTCGTCGTATACGACGATGGGCCGGCCCGGTCAACTCACCTGGCGCGCGATCCGCGGAGGCAACTGCTACACTCGGCGTCCCCGCGCATGAAGGGTTATGGGACATGACATGAGTCTCGCTGCCGCCAAGACCGAGCCCTCGGGCCAGGGCCGCATTCCGGTGCTCGATATCGGCGCGTATCTCGCCGGCGAGGCAGGGGCGGCGGCGCCGCTGGCGCGCGCCATCGGCCGCACCTGCGAAGACACCGGGTTTCTCGTCGTCGCTAATCACGGCGTGCCGCAGCCCCTGGTCGACGACACCTTCGCCGTCGCCGAGCAATTCTTCGCGCGCGCCGAAGGGGACAAGCTCGCGCTCAAGATCGGCAAGTACAACATCGGCTACCTGCCGTTCGGCGGGCAGGTCGTGCGTCATTCGCCGGTCAACAAGAACACCAGGCCGAATTTCAGCGAGAGCTTCTACGTCACCCGCGACCGCGCCCTCGACCACCCCGACATCGTCGACGAAAAGCCGCTTGTCGGGCTGAACCGCTGGCCCGAGGACATGCCCGAGTTCCGCGCCGCGACGACGACGTATTACCGGGCGATGGAGACGATGACGACGCGGCTGGTGCCGCTGTTCGCGCTGGCGCTCGACCTGCCGGCCGACTATTTCGCCGCGGCCTTCGCCGAGCCGAACTGCACGATTCGGCTGATCCACTACCCGCCGCACCCGTCGCCCGAGGACAACGAGTTCGGCTTCGCGCCGCACACCGACAACAACTTCATCACGTTCCTGGCGCAGTCGAAGCTCCCGGGCCTCGAAGTGCGCACCGCCGAGGGCGACTGGATCAGACCGCCGGCGGTGCCGGGCACGTTCGTCGTCAATACCGGCGCGATGCTGGCGCGCTACTCGAACGATCGCTTCCGGGCGACGCCTCACCGCGTCATCAATCGCAACGACCGCTCGCGCTACGCCTGCCCGTTCTTCCTCGGGCCGAACCACGATGTCGTCGTCGAGCCGGTCCCAAGCTGCGTCGGCCCCGACAACCCGCCTAAATACGAGCCGACCACCTACGGCGCCTTCACCCAGCACTTGCTGACGCTCAACTTCGCCCACCGCCAAGGCAGCGGCGAGTACGCGGGGTGACTGAGGCGATCCGCATCGCCGTTCTGAACTTCGTCCATGAGACGGTGACGTTCCTGCCCAACGACACCACGCTCGAGGACTTCGTCCATGACGGTTCGCCGGCCAGAGGCGAGGCGCTGCTCGCCTGGGAGCCGCGGTCTTACATGGGCGGCTTCGTGAAGGTGGCGCGCGAGCATCCCGGTGTCGAGCTGGTCGGCATCGAATCGCCGCTCTGGCCCAGGACCGGTACCGGCTCAGGCTGGATCACCACGGAGGCCTACGAGCACTTTCTCGGCCGCATGATCGCCGAGCTCGAGGCCGGCGGGAGATGGCACGGCGTCTATCTCGCCCTCCATGGCGCGATGGGCGTGCGCGGCGTGGCGCGGCCCGAGGCCGACATCGCTCGACGCGTGCGCGAGGTCGTAGGCCGCGACGCCTTCATCGCCGGCACCTTCGATCCGCACGGCAACGAGGACGTCGAGTTCCTGCGTCAGGCCGACTTCGCGTTCTGCGCGAAATACTTCCCGCACTACGACAGCCGCCTGCAGGGAGAGCGTGCGGCTCGCATGCTGATCCGCGCCATCCGCGGCGACTACACCCCCGCCAGCGCCACGGTGAAGGTGCCGATCCTGACCGCGACGGTGCTGCAATGGACGGGCGCCTCACCGTGGATGGACCTGGTCCAGCGCGCCCTCACCTGGGAAGCGCGCGAGCCCGACCTCTACATGAACGTCTTCTTCGGCTTCCCCTTCGCCGACGTGCCGGATGTCGGCATGACGGTCCAGGCGATGACCAACGGCAAGCCCGAGCTTGCGCGCAAGGCCGCTGAGGACGTCGCGACCTTTGCGTGGCGCCGGCGCGAGGCGCTGCTGAAGACTGCGACGGTCCATCCCATCCCCCACGGCGTGAAGCTCGCCAGGGAGGCGGTCGCGCGCGGCGCCTGGCCCGTGGTGCTGGCCGACCATTCCGACCGCTCTGGCTCGGCGACGTGGGTCCTGCAGCAGGTGATCGCGCAAGACCTGGCCGATGTGCTGATTGCCACGATCGCCGATCGCACGGCTGTCGAGGCAGTCGTCGCCAAGGGTCTGAAGGCGGGCGATCCGTTCGACATGGACGTTGGCGGCCGGGCAGACGAGTCGGCCGGCCAGCCGGTGCGCATCACGGGCACAATCGCGGGCGTGGCGCACATCGCGGGTCGGCGCTGGGTGAGCGTCGCCTTCGCGCGAGGCAACGTGGTGCTCATCAGCGAGTACCTCACTCAGGTCATGGACCCGCTCGACCTGACGGGGCCGGGATTCACGATCGATCAGTTCAAGGTATTTGCGATCAAGTCACGCGTGCACTTCCGCCGCGGCTTCGACGATTCGGGCTTCGCGAAGACGATCCTGTTGGTCGAGCCTGAGCAGCCGTTCCTCGGCACGGTACGGCTCGAGGCGCTGCCCTACCGGAACG
>CAVPPZ010000009.1:0-311768 GCA_963707305.1 uncultured Candidatus Rokubacteria bacterium | reverse complement strand
GCGCGACACGACGCGTCTACCCTGGCCGGTGTCGGAGGGAACAGCTGATGCGTTGTCCGAGCTGTCAAGCCGTCGCGCCGCCGGGCAGCCGCTTCTGCCCGCAATGCGGCAGCGCGCTGCCGGCAGACATCGCCGCGGGCCGAAGCTCGCGCCGGCCAGATGACGGTGCTGTTCTGCGATCTCGTCGGCTCGACCGAACTGGCACAACGTGTCGATCCCGATGAGTTGCTGGATGCGCTGCGCCGCTATCACGAGATGGTGAGCGCCATCGCGGCGCGCGTCGATGGCTTCACCGCGCGCGTCGTCGGCGATGGTGTGGACCTCTACTTCGGCTATCCGGTCGCCAATGAGGACGACGCCGTGCGCGCCCTGCACACCGCGCTGGCCCTGGTGGCCACAGTGGGGGGCATCGTGGCTCGGCGGGCAGGCCTTGTCGCTGCGCATCGGCCTGGCCACCGGCCTGGTCGCGGTCAGTTCCGGCCAAGGCATTGCGGTGGCCGGCACCACCCCCAACCTCGCAGCACGGATCCAAACCGCGGTGCCGCCGGGCAGCATCGGCGTGGCGCCCAGCACACGGCGCATCGGCGGCGCGCAGTTCGATTTCGACGATCTCGGCGAGCAGCAGCTCAAGGGTGTCGAGAATCCGGTCGCGATCAGCCTGCTGCCGTGGCGCTCGCTCGCTGAACAGCCGATCGGCCTGGCGTGGGCCGTGACGCCAGCCTGCGCATGGTCGGCCGCGAGACGGAACTGGCGGCCTTGCGGGCGCACTGGCAGCGCGCGCTGGCCGGCCAGACCTGCGGCGCCCTGGTGGTCGGCGAGGCCGGCCTCGGCAAGTCGCGCCTGCTCACCGCGCTCGACCAGGCGCTGCCCCCGCAGGGCCACGCCCTGGTGCGGCTACAGTGCTCGCCATTCCACGTCAACAGCGCGCTGCAGCCCTTCGTGCAGCACCTGGCGGCGGCCGCCGGCCTCGCCAGCGGCGACACGCCCGCCGAGCAGCTCGACAAGCTGGAAGCGCAGCTGGCCATCGCCGGCATCGACGACCTGCGCGAGTGTGCGCTGCTCGCCGACGCTGCTCGGTGCCCTGCGACGGGCGATACCCGGCGCTAGCGATGCCCCCACCGATGCAGCTACAGCTGACGAAGGAAGCGCTGAAGCGCTACTTCTCGGGCCTGTCGAACCATCGTGCCTGCGTACGCCCCTCCGAGAGACGCTGACGCGCCTACTTCGCCGGGCTGGCCGAGCAGCGACCGTTGCTCGATCAGCCTTCGAGGACCTGCACTGGATCGACCCGACCTCGCTGGAAGTGGTGGACCTGCTGATCGCCAGCACGACTCCGCACCCATCCTGCTGCTGATGACGGCACGGCCCGACTTCCAGCCGCCGTGGCAGGTGTCCGAGCACTTCATCCGCTTGACGCTGCAGCGGCTCAGCGATGCCGATGCCAAGGCGGTCGCAGCGCAACAGTCGCAGCAGGCTGCGCTGCCGGCGCCCTGGCTGGAAGCGATCGTCGAGCGCACCGACGGCGTGCCGCTCTTCATCGAGGAAATGACGCGCATGTGGCTCGAGACGCGCGACGCCGGCAGCCCCGGCGGGGCCCTCGGGCGCGCCGTACCCGATACGCTGATCGACCTGCTGACCGCGCGGCTGGACCGCCTGCCGCTGGCCGGCAAGCTTGACCGCCCAGCTGGCTGCCGTGATCGGCCGCGAGTTCGATCGCGAGCTGCTGGCCGCTGCGGCGCCCGACAGCAGCGTGGATGTGCACACAGGCCTGCAGGCGCTGCTCGACAGTGGCCTGGTTCTGAGCAGCAGCGCCGACGGTGCGCGCCTGCTGTTCAAGCATGCGCTGGTGGAGGACACGGCCTATTCCTCGCTGCCACCCAAGCGCTGCGCGGAGCTGCACGGCCGCGTGGCCGAGGCCTTGCTGAGCCGCTTCAAGGAACGGGTGGAACGGCAGCCGGAATTGGCTGCGCGCCACCTGACCGGCGCTGGCCAGGGCCTGCGCGCCGCCACGTGGTGGCAAGCCGCAGGTGGCCAGGCGCTGTCGCGCGGTGCGCCGCGCGAGGCGGCGGGTCATCTGCGGGCCGGCGTGAACGCACTTGCAGGCGTGGCGGCAGGCCCTGAGCGCGATGCTGCGGAACTCGGCTTGCTGTCGATGCTCGGCCCGACGACCATGGTGCTGCTCGGCCCGGGCAGTGCCGACTTCGGCACGGTGCAGGAGCGCGCCTACGGCCTGAGCCAGGCGCTGCCGGCACAACCGCGCCTCTTTCCGACGACCTATGGCTGGTGCCTGTTCAACTGGGGCCGCGCCCGGCTGAAGACGGCCAGCGAGCTGGTCGACAAGTTGCTGCAGGCTGCCGGCGAACACGCCGGCGACACCGAGGCTGCGATGGCCGCGCACAACATGGCCGGCATGGTGCGCCTGCATCTCGGCGAGCCCGAGGCGGCGCGCATGCACCTGTCGCAGTCGACCGCGCTGTACGAACCGCAGCGGGACGCTGCGCTGTACCCGGTATACCTGATGGACTTCGGCGTCTTTGGCCGCTTCTATCTCGCGTTGGCCACCCAGGCGCTTGGCTTTCCCGATGCGGCGCGGCGTATCGCGGCCGAGGCGCTGCTGCTCGCCGAGCGCCTGAACCAGCCGCACACG
Source organism: uncultured Candidatus Rokubacteria bacterium (assembly GCA_963707305.1). Lineage (GTDB taxonomy): Bacteria > Methylomirabilota > Methylomirabilia > Rokubacteriales > CSP1-6 > VGLJ01. Next base: position 309,121 of record CAVPPZ010000009.1, on the reverse strand, counting down.
CTGGGCTTCGCGATGCTGGCGAACTTCAACACGGCGGTGATGCGCGGCGACGTCGGCGAAGCGCTGCCGATGGCGGAGCGCTGCATCGCGTTTTCCAGCCAGTTCGGCTTCCCGGAGTTCATCGCGATGGCCGGCATTGCGAGAGGCTGGGCGATGGCGCATGGCCAGCAACGCTGGCACGAGGGGCTGGTCGAGGTGCAAGCCGGCATCGCGGGTTGGGCGCAGACCGGGTTCGAGAACTGGCAGCCCTGGTTCACCGCGCTGGAGGCCGAGATCCTGGGGCAGCTCGGGCAGCAGGCCCTCGCACTGCAGCGAATCGACCACCAGCTCGCGCGCGTCGCCGCCAATGGCGAGCGGCTGTTCGAGAGCCCGCTGCTCACCGAACGCGCGGCGTCGTTGGCCGCGCTGCCCGGCCGCGCCGACGAGGCCAAGGCGAGCTTCGAGCAAGCCCTCGCGCTGGCCCGGGCGCAAGGCGCGACGGCGTGGGCCGAGCGCGCGCTGCGACGCCGTCAGGAAGCCGTTGGATGATCTAGTGCCCGGCGCCCAGATGCCGGATGAACGCGTCGGTGTCGGCCGAGCCGTTGGCGCGCATCAGCGCGAAGGTCAGCATCATGTCGTAGTCGGTGCCGATGATGTCCTTGCGGCCCTTGCCCGAAAGCGCCTCGGTGCCCGGCCGGTTCTTGAACCACTGGGCCCACAGCGGCGAGCCCGGGTCGTACAGCAGGAACTGTCCGCCTTCCGGCGGAAACACCATGTTGGGCGACGGATACAGGTTGGCCACGAACGGATACTGCGCCGAGCTGTGGCAGCTGACGCAGGACGAAGAGGCGGACTTGGTCGGCGTCTTCAGCGTACCGTCACCGTAGCGACGGCCCGACACGGTGACGACGTTGTGGCGGATGCCGAGGTCCAGCGGCCCGGCCAGCCGGCCACCCCAGCCCAGTCCATCAGTGACGAAGGACGGCAGGTTGTCATTGACCCAGGTCTCGCTCAGCTCCCTCTTGGGTCCGAGACCGTCCTCGTACTCCGCCAGCTGCGGATCGTTGCCCCACATCGCGCCGACCGGGATCGTCCGGTCCCACACGGTGGCGCCGCTGGACCGGGCGTCGTAGAAGAAGGCGATGAACACCCAGCCGGTCTTGGGCGAGGCCACGCTGTCCTTCACGCGCACGGCCATCTGCAGGAAGCGCATCGGCGTGACCACCGGCAGCCGCTTCGTCGGGTCTTCCCCGCGCAGCGACGCCGTGCGCGGACGAGAAGTCCGACACCGAGCCCTTCAGCACCGGCCACTGCTCTTCGTCCAGCGTCGCGGCCTCGACCTTAACGACCATCGAGCCCTCGGGAAACTGCGCCGCCTAGAGGTCGGGCCGAGCACGGTTCCTCCAGATCTTGCAAGGCCTCGGTGCGCGCCACGTCGTTGTAATAGACGACGGCGTGGTTCTGGAAGGCCGCCTCGGGCGGCTTCGACGGGTAGGAATTGCGGGCGCAGATCCCAGTGAGCAAGCACGGCCTGAGCTCGTCGATCGATGCACAGTTGGGCGGTGACAACCCTGACAGCCCGCAGGGGCATATCCATACAGCCGCTTCTCCTGCAGCGAGTCACCAATTCGGCAACTGATGACAGCACCCAGAAGCGGGTCGCGCTCGATGAAAACCTGACCCGCGCACGTCATCGTCTTCAAGCAGTAGATCACCCCTGGTCCACCCGATGCAGCAAGAAGCAGATTGGCTGATCGCAGATAGTGACATTCCTCGTCGAAGCAGAGGTTCTCTACAATGTCTTCGGCTCAGATTCGTGTTTGCCGGCAAACGGGTCCGGCTGGCCGGCCATCAATGTGCTGCTGAGCAGCAGGAGGCTGCAGCAGCCGCCCAGAATGCGCGCCAGCCACGCCCGCGATGCAAAGACCCTCATTGTTCTCTCCCTCGTTCGTCGTTCGAACCGTGGACAGGCCCGGCAGGCCAGACCGCCGGCAAGCGATTGTTAGGGGACTGCGTGTGCCCGTCAAGGCAGGATTCGATATCGACGGTGGCCGTATCGCTTCGCGGGATTCCGACCGAGTCCGACGGTCGAGGATGCGCAGCCTAGCGTGATGTAGCGCTTTACTCTGTGTCTATTCAGGCTGCCATCACGACAGCGACTCGAGGACTCTGAAGAGGGCCTCGTAGTCCGACATCCAGTAGTTGTCCGTTCTGAACGCGGGGAAGCCGGACTGGAACGACGGATCGGCCCAGCGGCTCGCGATCCAGCCGGACATGTGGACGATCCGCATCGCGCGGAGAGGCTCGCAGAGCGTGAGCTGGGAGCGGTCGAATTCCCGGAACAGCTCGTAGCCCTCGATCAGCTGCTCGCGGCGGTGCTTGATCTCCGCCTCGTCGCCCCGTGCGAGCAGCCAGAGGTCCTGGATCGGCGGGCCCACGCAACAATCGTCGAAGTCCAGGAGGATCGGGCCGTCGACGCCCCAGATCGTGTTGCCCCAGTGCAAGTCGCCGTGGATGCGCTGGGCGCGGACCCGCGTGAGCTGGGGCTCGATCGCGTCGGCGATCTTCAACACCAGGTCGCGGTACCGGCCGGCGAGCGGCTCGTTGATGAACTTTCCGGCCAGGATGACGTCGAGCGGCTGCCGGATGTAGAAATCCACCGTGAAGCGCGGGCGATGCGGGGCGTCGCGCGCGGCGCCGACGGCGTGCATCCGTCCGATGAGACGGCCGATCTGCCGCAGGCGCTCGTCGTCGCCTTCGTCGAGCGTGCGGCCCGCGCACCTTCGGGAAGGCCGCGTAGAAGATGCCGTCGACCTCCGGCAGGAGCGTGCCCGTGCCGAGATCCATCGGCGGCACCACCGGCAGCTCCGCCTCGGCGAGATCGGCGAGGAAGCGATGCTCGTCGAGGATCGTGTCCTTCGACCACCGGCCGGGGCGATAGAACTTCACGATGAGCCGGCGCTCGTCCTCGAGCTCCACCTCGTAGACGCGATTCTCGAAGGCGCGCACCGGCACGACGCGGCCCGTGCACCGGAGGCCGCCGATCTCGACGGCGTCGAGGACGCGGTCCGGCGTGAGCGAGAAGAACGCGGACGTCTCGCTCATGCCGGCGCCACGGCGGACAGCGGGTAGACGACCACCGGCGTGGAGCGGCCCTTCAGCTCCACCTCCCGCGGCGCATCGACGTAGGCGATGGCGGCGCCGCGCGCGACCGCGGCCGCCGTGAGCAACACCTCGCCGGCGCGCGCGTGGGCCTGGAGGTGCGCGGCGAGATTCACGGGCGGGCCGACCACGCCGTACTTCACGCGGTCGTCGCTGCCGATGTTGCCGACGACCGCCCGACCCGAGTGGACGGCGATGCCCATCGCGATATCCGGAACTCCCGCCTTGCGGCTCTCGATGTTCACCTCGTCCATCGCCTCCTGCATCGCCCACGCGCATCGGAGCGCCTGCGCGGCGGCGTCCTCGCGCGCGAACGGCGCCCCGAACATCACGAAGATGCCGTCGCCCAGGAAGTCCACGATCGTCCCGTGGTGCGCGAGGATCACCGGGGTCATCACCGCCAGATAACGGTTCACGAGCTGGAGCACCGCCTCCGCGCCGAGGTGCTCCGACAGCTCGGAGAAGCCGCGGAGATCGGAGAACAGCACGGTGACGTCACGCAGCTCGCCGCCCAGGCGCAGCGCCTGGCGATCCTTCAGGACGCGCTCGGCCAGCTCCGGGCTCACGAAGCGCCCGAGCACGCTGCGGACGAACTCGCGGTCGCGCAGCGCCTGCACCATGTCGCCCATCGCGCGGCCGAGCACGCCGATCTCGTCCCGAGTGGTCGGCATCGCCGGCATGCTGAGGTTGCCGCCGCGGATGCGCCGCGCCGCCTCCGCGAGCACGCGGAGCGGGCGCGCGACCCAGCGCGCGGTCGCGACGCCGCCTCCGATCGCGAGCCCGATCGCCGCGAGACCGAACGCGACCGTGCGGCGGGCGGACGCGTCCACGCTCGTCGTGTAGTCCGCCTCGGGGACGATCACCTCCACGAGCCAGCCGAGATCACCGATGTGCAGCTTCTCGGCGTGCCCGAGGTACGGGACCCCGTCCCGGTCGAACGTGAACCGGCCGACGCCGCGCGGGAGGTTCGCGGCCACCTCGCGCATCAGCGCGCGGCTCGGGCGCGCGAGCGAGTCAGGGGCGCCGGCGGCACGCGGCGTGATGATGGGCTGGCCTTCGCGGTCGGCGATGAAGACGTGACCGCGGGGCGAGACTTCCAGGCGCTCGACGAGGACGGCGAGACGCTGGAGCGAGAAGTCCACCGTGAAGACGCCCCGGGTGTTGCCGTGCGCGTCGAGGAGGGGCATCGCGCACGTGACGCCCAGTGTCTTGTCCGGCCAGAACTCGTAGGGATCGGTCCACACGAGATGACGCGCTCCCGCCGCGAGGCGGAAGAACGGGCGCTCGCTCGGACGATACTTGTGGTCCTCCGAGCGCCGCGTGGGCGTGCGCGTGCCGTCGGCCGCGATCGCATCCTCGACGAGCCGGATCTTGTCGCCCACCGGAAAGCTGCGGTTGATGTGCACGGCGCCGCCGGCGTCACGCCAGGCGCCGACGAACCGATCGTCCGCGCCCCCGTAGCTGACCCAGGTGATGCCGGGGCTCGCGCGCAGGGTGGCGAGCACGAAAACGCTCGAGCTGTCCGACGTCGTCCGGATCGAGGGCCCCGGTCCGCACGAGCTCCGGGCCGAGCCGGGCCGTCGTCTCCGCGCTCCGCAGGAACTCCTCCGCCTGGTCGGAGGCGAGCCGGGCCGTCTGCTCCATGGCGGTCTCGAGCAGGGCGCGCGACGTCACACGGTTCTCCCACCACGCGAGGCCGCCGATGGTCGCCCCGGTGAGCGCGGTGAAGCCGCCGACGACGAGCACGAGGGCGAGCCAGAACGGAGGGCGACGGCGCAGCCTGCGCACGATCCATGCCCGCGCGCGGGCGGTAGCACGAGTCCGCATCGTGACCACCATACCGCGTTTCGCCCTCGCGGACAGCCGGGTCACGGCGGCACGCATACTCTCCCCTTGACCGCGGCGGCGGCTCGTCCGATAAGGAGACCCATTCCCCGTCCGATGGAGGCTGCACGATGCGAAGGCTGATTGGCGTCCTCACGGTCGCGCTCGTCCTGGCCGGCTCCCTGTTCGTCGCCACCGCCGAGGCGCAGAAGAAAGGCGGCGTGCTGAAGATCGGGAACCTCGGCGAGCCGCCGTCGCTCGATCCGCACTGGGGCACGCAGACCATCACCGAGGTCCTCGCCAACCACGTCTTCGAGGGCCTCTACGCGCTGGACGAAGGCTACCGGCCGATCCCGATGCTGGCCGACGGGATGCCGGCGGTCTCGAAAGACGGGCTCACCTACACCATCAAGCTGCGCAAGGGCGTGAAGTTCCACAACGGCAAGGAGATGACGTCGGACGACGTGGTCGCCTCGATCGTGCGCTGGAGCAAGCGCTCGGTGTACGGCAAGTCGCTCTTCGCGCAGGTCGCGGACTTCAAGGCCACCGACAAGTACGCGGTCGAGCTGAAGCTGAAGGAGAAGTCCGCCATCGTCCTCGTCTCGCTCGCCGTCCCCAACAACATGGGCGCGATCTACCCGAAGGAGATCGCCGACAAGTTCCCGCCCGACCAGCGCGCCACCGAGTGGGTCGGCACCGGGCCGTTCAAGCTGGCGGAGTGGAAGCCGGACCAGTACATCCGCATGACCCGCTTCGACGACTACAAGCCGCTGCCCGGCAAGCAGAGCGGCTACGGCGGCGCGAAGGTCGCGTACGTGGACGAGCTGCGGTGGATCCCGGTGCCGGACGCCGCGAGCCGCGCCGCGCAGATCGAATCGGGCGACCTCGACGTGGCCGACGACCTCGTCGCGGACGCGTACGACCGTCTCAAGGCCAACGCGCAGGTGCAGCCCGTGCTCGTGAAGCCGTACTACTGGCTCGTCGCCGTCTTCAACAAGAAGGAAGGCCTGATGAAGGAGCAGAAGCTGCGTCAGGCCTGGCAGGCGGCGCTCGACATCGAGCCGATCATGAAGACGGTCGCCGGCGGGAAGTCCGAGTTCTACCGGATGGACTCGAGCCTCGCGTTCCAGGAGCTGCCCACGTGGCATACGAAGATCCAGGGGCTGCCGTGGAACGAGCGCAACAAGGACAAGGCGCGCCGCCTCCTGAAGGAAGCCAACTACACCGGCCAGCCGGTGCGGTTCATGACGACGCAGGAATACAAGTGGATGTACGACTTCGCGCTCGTCAGCAAGCAGCAGCTCGAGGAGGTCGGCTTCAAGATCGATCTTCAAGTCATGGACTGGTCCACGCTCGGCCAGCGGCGCGTGAAGCCGGCGGAGTACGACGTCTTCACCACCGGCATGGGGAACTTCTTCGACCCCACGCATCACATCTACCTGACGCCGGGATGGCCGGGATGGACGGAGGACGAGCAGATCGCGTCGCTCCAGGCGCAGCTCGCGCGCGAGACCGATCCGAAGAAGCGGTACGCGCTCTGGGAGCAGATGACGAAGCTCTTCTACGAGAAGGTCCCGGTGGCGCGTTACGGCGATCTCTTCGGTCTCCGCGCGATCCGCAAGACCGTCAAGGGCTTCAGCGACAAGACCGAGCGCCCGCGCTTCTGGGGAGTGTGGATCGAGAAGTAGCCGTCACGATGACGCGGTGGGGGCGGGGGCCGAGGGGGCTGAGAGGCTCGACGGGCCCGAGAGGCCCGGGTGCCCCACCCCGCGCCCGGCCCGGCGGCCTCGCCTGTCGCCGTAGCTCGTTCCGGCGCACGGCGCGCGCGATCCCCCTAACCCCCAGAGGGGGCCGCGCTTCGTGAAGTCGAATCCGTCTGCCGCGCTCGCCGTGCGCCGGAACGAGCACGGCGACGACGGCTCGGCCGCACGGGCCGGGCGCGGGGTGGGGCACCCGGGCCTCCCGGGCCCGTCGAGCCTCTCAGCCCCCTCGGCCCCCGCCCCCACCGCGTCATCGTGACCGCTTACCTCATCCGGAGGGTGCTCGCAGTCATTCCCGTCATGTTCGTCGTCGTCACCATCGTCTTCCTGCTCATCCACCTGATCCCCGGCGATCCCGTCGCCGTCATCCTCGGGCCCGACGCGACCGTCGCGCAGATGGAGGCCACGCGCATCGAGCTCGGCCTCGACCGCCCCCTGCACGAGCAGCTCCTCGCGTTCTACGGGCGCCTGCTGCGCGGCGACCTCGGGCGCTCGTACTTCCTCAACCGGCCGGTGACGCAGGCGCTGTGGGAGCGCGCCGAGCCGACCGCGCTCCTGACGATCTCGGCGCTGCTCGTGGCGGTGATGATCGGCGTGCCCGCCGGGCTGATCGCCGGCGCGTATCCCGGCTCGGTGTGGGACCGCGTGCTGATGCTCGGGGCGCTGCTCGGCGTGTGCATCCCCGGCTTCTGGCTCAGCCTGAACTTCATCTACTTCTTCGCGGTGCAGCTGCGCTGGCTGCCCGCCGGCGGCTACTCGTCGGTGTTCGTCGACCCGTGGGCCGCCCTGCGCTACATGGTGCTGCCCGCGGCGTCGCTCGGCTTCAACCAGTCGGCGCTCATCGCGCGCATCGCGCGCTCGTGCATGCTGGAGGTCCTGCAGCAGGACTACATCCGGACCGCGCGGGCGAAGGGGCTCTCCCAGCCCGTGGTCATCATCGGCCACGCCTTCCGCAACGCGATGGTGCCGGTGGTGACCGTGATCGGCATCACCACGGCCATCCTCATCGGCGGCGCCGTGGTGACCGAGATCGTCTTCAACATCCCGGGCCTCGGCCGCCTCATCATCTCGGCGATCCTCCGCCGCGACTATCCGGTCGTGCAGGGCGTCGTGCTCGTCACCGCGGCCACGTACGTGCTCGTGAACCTCGTCGTCGACGTGCTCTACGTCTTCATCGATCCACGGATCCGCTATGGGTAGGCGCCTGCTCCGGAATCCGAGCGTGGTCGGCGGCGCCTTCATCTTCCTCGTGTTGCTCGCGGGGCGCTCGCCGCGGGCGTGGTGGCCACGCACGACCCGATGCGGCTCGATCCCGTGAACCGCCTGAAGCCGCCGAGCGCGACGAACCTGCTCGGCACCGACGAGTTCGGGCGCGACGTGTGGAGCCTCGTGGTGCACGGCGCCCGCGTCTCGCTCCTGGTGGGCGGCGTCACGATGGTGCTGACGTCGGTCGGCGGCATCGCCATCGGCCTCGTCGCCGGCTACTACCGCCGGCTCGACGCGCTCGTCATGCGCTTCACCGACGGCCTCATGGCGTTTCCCGCGGTGCTGCTGGCGATCGCGTTCATGGCGGCGCGCGGACCCGGCGTGTGGAACGTGATCCTCGCGCTGTCGCTCGTCTACATGCCGCGCACGGCGCTGCTCGTGCGGAGCACGGTGCTCACGCTGCGCGAGCTGGACTACGTGCAGGCCGCGCGCGCGCTCGGCAGCCGCGACACCGGCATCACGCTCCGCCACATCCTGCCGAACTGCATGGCCCCGCTGCTCGTGCAGGGCACGTTCATCTTCGCGTACGCGGTGCTCGCGGAGGCGATCCTCGGCTTCCTCGGCGTCGGCGTGCCGCCCTACGTCCCCTCGTGGGGCAACGTGATCGCCAGCGGCAAGAACGTCATCCGCGAAGCGTTCTGGGTGAGCCTGTTCCCCGGCATCGCGCTCACCGTGGCGGGGCTCTCCCTGAACCTGCTGGGCGACGGTCTGCGCGACACGCTCGATCCGCGGCTCCGCGTGCAGGGATGAGCGCCGCTCGTCGCGCTGCTGGTCACGCTCGCGATCGTGCGGCCGGCGTGACGCGCAGGCATGTCGAGAGCATCGACCAGGCCTACACGCGCTGGATGAAGCAGCACGGCATCGCACGCGCCACGCTGGCCGTCGCGCGCGGTGACCGGCTCGTGCTCGCGAAGGCTATGGCGGTCTGGCGGCCGACAGCCGTGTCCTCCTCGCCAGCCTTCGAAGGCGATCACCGCGACGTGCACGGCGACGCTGATCCAGCAGGGCAAGCTGCGCTTCGACACGCCGCTCGGCGAGACTGCTGGATCGTGGCGCCAGCTAGTCACGGCGAGCCGCGCGACGCGCGGCTGCGGGCCGGTGACCGTCGAGCACTGCTCACGCATCGCGCGGGCTTCGCGCGGCCGAACGGCGATCCCGCCACCGGGCGGACGCTCGCCGAGGTCCTCGCGCGCCGCCCGTGCACGCAGGCGACCGATGTACGACCTGGTCGACGCGCGTGTGCTGATACACGATTGCTCGGCACTACGATGTCATCGCACACCCGACGGCGGTCACGACCGCGCGGCCGCGCTCGCCGCGAGCGTCCCGCTCGGCGGTAGCGGGGGCAGGTCGCGGCGCACTCCAGCCGGTCAGCACCGAGCCGTGTGATCGGCAGGTATGGCGTCATGGCTCCGAGCCTAGCGACGCCTCCCGGGACTTCTCCTTCTTCGCGGCATTTGCTTCGAGCCAGAGGTAGCGCGCGGCGACCGACCGATACGGCTTCCATCGCTCGCCGTACGCGCGGAGCTGCTTCGGCGTCGGCTGCGTGCGCCGGCCGTACGCGAGGCGATAGCCCTCGCGCACGCCGAAGTCGTCCACGGGCAGCACGTCGGGGCGGCCGAGCGTGGAGATCAGCAGCATCTCGACGGTCCAGCGGCCGACGCCGCGGATCTGGACGAGGCGCTCGATCAGCTCGTCGTCGCTCAACCGGGCGCACGCGCGCGCCGTCGGCACCACGCCCTTCACCGCGTGGCGGGCGATGTCGCGGATCGCGCGCACCTTCGCCGCCGAGAACCCGGCGCGGCGGATCGCCGACGGGCGCGCCGCGAGGACGGCGTCCGGCGACGGGAAGCGCCCGTTGCCGGGAAACAGCGCGACGAAGCGGCCGAGGATCGTCTCCGCCGCGCGGCCGTTCAGCTGCTGGTGCGCGATCGCGCGGACGAGCGTCGCGTAGGGCGAGAGACGGCGCAGCGTGAGGTCGCACGGGCCGTGGCGCTCGATGATCCGGCGCATGACCGGATCCTCGGAGAGATGCCGGCACGCCTCCTCGATCACGCGGTGCTTCGGCGCGGCGCGGCAGGCCGCTCATCGAGGCGAGCACGTCGAACACCATCGCGAAGTCGTGGTCACCGAGCCCCATCGCGCGCGCCTTCGACAGCCACTCCTGCGTGAGCGCGGTGAGCGGCAGCGGCACACCGACCGCCTTGCGCCTGATCGAGCGCGAGCTGGAGGTCCTTCTGGATCATCGGCACGGGGAAGGCGACGTGGGCGGCCATCTTCCCGATCACGTAGGGGCCGCGATACTTCACGAGCGGCGAGGCGATCACCGAGCGCATGAGCGCGTCCACCGCCGTCTCGCGCGGGACGCCGGACTTCTCCGCGAGCACCACCGCCTCGCAGAACGCGAGGATCTGCACGGCGACGCCGAGGTTCGTGGCGACCTTCATCGCCTTCGCGATGCCGAGCGGCCCACGTGCGTGACGCCGTTCGGGCCCCATCGTCGGCGAGATACGGCCGCACGCGCTCGAGCGCCGCCGCGTCGCCGCCCACCTGGACCGACGCGACCCCCTGCTCCACCGACACCGTGCTGCCGGACACCGGCGCGTCGAGCATCGCGGCCCCGCGCGCGGTCACCTGCGCGCCGAGCTCGCGCGTCACCTCGGGGCTCACCGTGCTCATCTCGACGAGCGTGGCGCCGCGCCGGAGGCCCGCGAGCACACCGTCGGCGCCGCCCATGACCGCGCGCAGCGCCGTCGTCGTCCGTCACCATCGTGAACACGACGTCCGCCGCCGCGGCGGCCTCGCGTGGCGTGGCGGCCAGCCGCATGCCCGCGTCCACGAGCGCCTGCGCCTTGCTCGCGGTGCGGTTGTAGCCGGTCACGGGATAGCCGGCCTCGAGCAGCCGCCGCGAAAGGCGGCTGCCCATCGCGCCGAGGCCGACGAACGCGAGCGCGATGCGCCATCAGTGTCCCTCCGTGACCGCGATCGCGCTGATCTCGATCTTGCAGCGCGCGATGCGTGGCGAGGCGGCTCACCTCCACGGTCGTCGTCGTCGGGAGATGACCGCCGAGATAGGCGGCCCACACCCGGTTCAGGTCGTCCTGCTCGTTCACGTCGGTGAGGAAGCGCGTCGCCATCACGAGGTCGGCGAACGTGGCGCCCGCGGACTCGAGCGTCTTCTTGAGGTTCTCCATGCAGAGCACGGCCTGCTCGCGCATGGTCGCCGGGAGGTCGAAGTCCTCCTCGCGGTGCGGATGGTGATGATAGACGGGCGCCGCCGTCACACCGGAGAGAAAGACGAGCGCGCCGCGCCGCACGACGATCGCGGGCGCGTACGGCATCATCACGTCCTTCCGGCGGTCGGCGTGATGGATGATGGCCATGTCCTTCGTCATTGGTCAGTACCCTCCTTCCGCCCGCTGGCGCGTGTGAACCCCATCCTACCGGCGTCGGATCAGTCGCGGCTCACGACCGGCAGGACTTCCTTGCCGAAGAGCTCCACGGTGCGCTCGGGATCGGCGGCGAGGCTCACCGTGAACATGAGGTTGCGCGCGCCGGCCGCGCGCGCGGCGCGCACCTGGGCGATGCAGTCGTCCGGCGTGCCCGCGATGGCGAGGCGTCCGCGCAGATAGTCGAAGAGGCCGAGGCGGTGGAGCAGCGTCGCGTCCATGTCCGCCCGGCGCGTCGTGTACGTGCGGCGCATCTCGTGGATCGCCGGCACGAGGTCGGCGCGGCACGCCGCGACCGGCGGGATCCGGGCCGACCACGTAGGCCGCGACGAAGCCGAGGATGTTGCCGAGCTTCTCCAGCGCGGTCTCGCGGCGCTCGCTCACGTCCAGGCACGCGATCCACCACTCGTCGAGATCCTCGGCCCCGCGGCCGGCACTCCGCGCGCCCTCGGCGATCCCTGTGCGCGCGCGGGTCACGAGCTCCGCCTGCAGCCCATAGTTGATGAAGACGCCGTCCGCCGTCGCGCCGGCGGCGGCGAGCGCGCCCGGTCCGGAGCCGGCGGCGTAGACCGGAACGGGCCGTGCCGGCCGCGGAAGGACGGTGGTGACGCCGTTCAGCGTCGCACGCTCCCCCGCGAGCAGCGCGCGCGTGAACGCCACGCCGTCCTTGAACGCGCTCGGCGTCGACGGGCGCGCGCCCGCGCTCACGGCCGCGCTGTGGCCGGTGCCGAGCCCGAGGATGAATCGCCCGCCGCTCGCCGCATCGAGCGACGCCGCGGCGGACGCGGTGACCAGCGGATGCCGCGAGATGAGGTTCGTGACGCACGCCGCGAGCGTCACCCGCTCCGTGCACGCGGCGGCGATGCCGAGCGCGACCCACAGGTCCATCGCGTTGCCCGGCGTGTCGGCCACGCCGACCAGGTCGAAGCCGAGGCGCTCGCCGAGCGTCGCCATCCGCGTCGTGTACGCGGGGTCGTACGGCCAGAAGAAGAAGCCTGACGGTCCACGACCCGCAACTGGTGAGCAGCCGTGATCGGCGCAACGGCAGTCGCGGAGTGGCCCGGCTGTGCCGGGCCGCGGAGCGAGGGGGCTTGGGGGGTGCGTCTCGCACCTCCATGTCACCGATCGGCGCCGCGCGAGTGGTCGAAGCGCTCGTAGTGCTGGCGCAGCAGGTCGCGGCCGTAGTCGTTGCCGTTCGGCGTGCGCACGACCGTGTGGATGTGGTCGCGCGACGGCTGGTCGCTGTCGAGCGCGATCCCGCGCTGGTGATCGAACTCCACGAGGATGACGGGGCTGTGGATGCGGTAGTAGAAGACGCTCGTCTCGCCGGTGCCGCCCATCCACGAAAACCACGTGTCGCTCAGATGGCGGCGGACCTCGTCCATGCGGATCGCGGCGTGGCCCGGCCGCATCCGGCCCACGTAGACGTCGAGGAGATCGACCAGGCCCTCCTGCTGCGGGCGCGAGAGGTCGTCGTAGCGGAGGCCTTCGTACTTCATCTCGAAGTTGTCGCGGAAGGCCGCCGTGAACAGCTCGACCGGCAGCTCGTGCCCGAGCGTGGCCTGCGCCTGCTGCTCCGGCGACAGCGCGCGCATGAGCGCGATCCCCTTCGCCTCTTCCGCGCCGAACACGCGGATGCCCGCGAACTGCCCGCTGTCGGCGGTGACGGGCTCGGAGCCGAGGAAGGTGGGCGTCATCACGAGCTGATCGCCGAGCACGAAGCAGTTCACGATCAGGTGGTGCCCGTCGATCTGCCAGCCCCATGGCTCGGTCGCGGACGGCGTCCCCATCACGCTGAGCCAGTAGAGCCACTCGCCGTACTCGTCCCAGCGCCCCGTCACCTCGCCGATGAAGTGGTTCAGCCGCATGACGTCACGCACGGTGGTGAAGCCGCGCTCGCTCAGACAGGCGGCGAGCAGCGCGAGGCCGCGCTCCCGCTGCGCCGGCGTGAGCTCCTCGAGCGGGACGCCGTGGCGCATCAAGTACGGGTGGATGTTGCTCCAGCGCCGCCACGCGTCGCCGTCGACCGGGAAGCACGCGCGCGTCTTCTGCTCGGGACCGAGCGCCGCCAGAAACCGCTGGGCGGCGTCGGTGATCGGCTGCGTGGAGACGCCGGTCGGCACGATCGGGAAGAGACCGCGGACCGGCTCACCGTAGGCGCTGATGCCCTTGAACGGCGCGCGCACCGACGCTTCGGCGTGCTCCAGCATCTGCTGGAGGCGCTCCGGGAGCTTCTCGGGCTTCTTGCGCGCGGAGACGACCGGACGCTGGTGGCGGACGTTCCAGGCCATCAGGGCTTCACCGGGGGAAAGCTCCGGTCGTACGCCGGCATCTTGAGGAACTCGTCCGGCTTGTACGTCCAGAACTGGGACACCATCGGATAGGTGTGGATCACGGTGTTCTGCAACTTGCCCCCCACCTTCTCGACCTTGACGATGTAGATGTTCTCCGTCGGGTTGCCGTACTCGTCGAGCTTGATCGGCCCGCGCGGATCGGGCGTCGTCTCGCTCGCCTTCCGGATGGCGGCGAGGAGCTTCTCGCGGTCCTCGGCGTGGCCGTCCACGGCCTTCACGGCCTCGATGATCCATCGCCCGGCGCTGTACATGACGGCGTGGAAGTACGAGGGCGTGCGCTTGAGCTTCTCCTCGGCCATCCGCATGAACGTCCGGTTCGCGGGGTTGTCGAGCGTCGGCGCCCAGATCGCGGCGCCGATGGTGCCGATCACCTCGTCGCCCATGCCGACCAGCGCGGACTGGTCGCTGAAGACGCCGGTGCCGATCAGCGGGACCTTGCCGTGCAGCGGGCTGTCGCCGTAGTGCTTCGCGAAGCGCACGGCCTGGCCGGCCACGAACACCTGCACCACCGCGTCGACGTCGCGCGGCACCTGGGAGAGGAACGGCGCGAAGTCCATCGCGTTGAGCGGCACCCAGACCTTCTGCACGATCCGGCCGCCGCTGTCCTCGAACACCTTCTGGAACCCGCCGATGCCCTCGTGCCCGAACGGGTTGTCCATGGCGATGGCGAACACGCGCTTGTACTTCAAGGTCTTCGCCGCGTAGTCGCCGAGCGCGTGCATCGGCTGGCTCGCCGCGAAGTTGCTGCGGAGCACGTACTTCGAGGGGCGGCGCTTGGTGAGGTCGTCCGGCGTCGTCAGGAAGAGCGCCGGCAGACGATCGCGCTCGATGGGCGGCACGAGCGCGTAGCCGATGTTCGAGAGCAGCACGCCGGCGAGCGCGTGGATGTTGTCCTGCGTCACCAGCTTCCGGTACTTCGTCTGCGCGGTGGCGGGGTTGCCCTCGTTGTCCTCGTCGATGAGCTGGAGCTTCTTGCCCGCCGCCTGGTAGCCCGCCTGCTCGAAGGCCATCTTGATCCCTTCGAGCATGTCCTTGCCGGCGGGCGCGAAGATGCCGGTGAGCGGCGCGATGAACCCGATCTTCACGGGATCGGCGGCGAACGCGGGGCCGGGGGCGCACGCGAGCAGCACGAGGACCAGCCCACCCGCACAGAGCGATCGGAACGTCATCGGTTCGCCTCCTGGCCTAGATGTCTGCTGCGTGTCCACACGTGCCCACGGCAGCTGCGCGGCGTTCGAGCGCGCGCAGATCGGTGCCGGGCGACCTCCAGCCGTGCGCAGCATGTCCCGACGAGCAACGTCGATGCGTCGACGGCAGTCGTAGCCGTGCATGACGCGGTGACGTGGCGCCGAGGTGACCTTCAGCCAAGGGATGCCGGGGTGACCGCGCACTCGATCCGGCCGGCGTCACTCGATTCGCCGCCTCGCCGAGTGGATCGTCGGTCGGGCGCGTGAGCGCGCAGCTGCGGCGATGCGATCGGTGCGCGAGATCACGGACGCGTCCGCCGCCAGCAACCATGGCGGCGACTTCTCTGGCATGGTCCAGCATGTGACGTCAGCGGAGACCGTGTCGTCACAGCCCGCGACATACACGTCCTCGGCCTCGGCCAGCACCTCGTCGCGAAAGCACTCGCTGCAGCTCGTGCGGCGTCCTGGACGATCAACCCGCCGATCCGAGAATCTGCGACAGGCTCCTGCTCGATGTCGAAGATGCCGAAGCCCGGGGTCCGGCCGGCTCGAACTCCGCCTGGACGTCGATATGCGCTCTGCGGCGTGAAGTCGTCGACGCCAAGACCGACCCCGCAACAGCGCCAACCGATCGGACGTGGTGGCGGCGGCACACCTCGGCAATGCGCTGGCGGGGGATGTCGATCCGTGCGCGCCCCTGTGGCATGTGCCGATGACTGCAACGCATCGGATCCGGCCGTAGCCCGAATCAGCCAGGCGTGTCGCCCGACTGTGGCGATGCGCGCCTGGCGCACGGCCGGCCGGCGCGCGTGTCGTTCTCTGGCGACGTCCGGAACGCTCCGACGTCCCGCCCGCGGCATTTGCGGTAGAGTAGCACCGCCACCCGGAACCAAGGAGCGAGCCATGGCGAAGAAGTCCGCGCCGAACCCGAAGCGCAGCGCCGACGACGCCGTCGATCCCCGTCATCGCTGGGACCGGCCGCTGCAGGCGCCCGGACACATGCAGGTCGACTTCGAGGAGCGCGTCGATTTCCGGCGGCTCAACGCCTATCGGCTCGCCCGCGTGCGCCAGGCGCTCGCCGCGCTCCGGGCTCGGCGCGCTGCTCGTCTTCGACCAGTACAACATCCGCTACATCTCGAGCACGGTCATCGGCGAGTGGGCGCGCGACAAGCTGACGCGCTGGAGCCTCCTCACCGGCAACGGCGAGCCGTGGGTGTGGGACTTCGGCTCGGCCGCGCGCCACCACAAGCTCTACGCGCCGTGGATTCCGGAGAAGCAGTCGCTCGCCGGGCCTCGTCGGCCTGCGCGGCGCCGTCTCCCCGAAGGCCGGGCTCTTCAAGAAGGCCGCGCAGGAGATCAAGGCGATCCTCAAGGCCGAGGGCGTGGCGAACATGCCGCTCGGCATCGACGTGGTCGAGCCGCCGTTCCTCTTCGCGCTCCAGGAGCTCGGGCATCGAGGTGCGCGACGCGCAGCAGGTGATGCTCGAGGCGCGCATGATCAAGAGCCAGGACGAGCTGACGCTCCTGAACATGGCGGCGGCGATGGTGGACGGCGTCTACCAGGACATCTACGAGGCGCTGAAGCCGGGCGTGCGCGAGAACGAGATCGTCGCCCTCGCGAACAAACGGCTTGTACGAGATGGGCGCGGACAACGTGGAGGCGATCAACTCGATCTCCGGCGAGCGCTGCAGCCCGCACCCGCACAACTTCACCGACCGCATCATCCGCCCCGGCGACCAGGCATTCTTCGACATCATCATGTCGTTCATCGGCTACCGCACGTGCTACTACCGCACGTTCAACGTGGGCAAGGCCACCGCGCGCGCAGAAGGACGCCTACGTGAAGGCGCGCGAGTGGATGGACGGCGCCATCGCGCTGATCAAGCCCGGCGTCACCACCGACAAGATCGCGCGCGCGTTCCCGAAGGCGCAGGAGATCGGCTTCGAGAGCGAGATGGCGGCGTTCGGTCTCAACTTCTGCCACGGCATCGGCCTCGGCCTGCACGAGCGTCCGATCATCAGCCGCCTCAACTCGTTCGACGACCCGATGGAGCTCGAGGCCGGGATGATGTTCGCGGTGGAGACGTACTGCCCGGCCACGCGACGGCGTGTCGGCCGCGCGCATCGAGGAGGAGGTGATCGTGACGCCGGCCGGCGCCCAGATCATCACGCTGTTCCCGGCGAACGAGCTGCCGATCGCGAACCGGTACTGAGCACGCATCGCGGTCGACGTCGGCGCCACGGCATGAGGCGCGTCTCGGTCGCCGATGCTCCTCGCGTTGCTGGCGACGTCGGTCTCGCAGCGGGCGGAGCCTCGAGTCGCTCAGCACCAGCGAGCTCTGGCCATGTCCAGCTCCTGGATGGGACGAGCGTCGCCTTCCGCTGCCAGTGGTACCGCAGCCGGCTCCAGCCGCTCGAAGCGCTCGCTCATCGCCGCATCGCGCGGACGGATCCCGGCGCGTCTGCTCGCGAGCTGTCTTCCAACGAGCTCGCCGACATCGACATGATCCGACGTGACGCAGGACCAGCAGGTCGACCACGACGTTCAGGGCGGACATCCGCGACATCCTCGCGAGTCCACGGTGCCCACCCTGCTCGTCGACAGCTCGATCCGCGAGCAGTCGTTCGGCGATCGCGCACGATCAGCGCCGAAAACGGGCGCTCGAGCATCAGCGCGGTCGCGCGTCGGCGGGACGCGGGCGCTCAACCAGCCCTCGGACGACCGCGCTCCTCGTCGCCTACCGGATCTGCCTGGATCGCAACCGACTTCGCGGACTCCGCCGCGTCACGCTGCGCGCGCAGGCTCGTGCGCGGCCGTCATCCGTCGAGCGCGGTCCCGATCGAGACAGTGGTCGACGGACGATCCGACATGTGGGTCCAGAGCTTCGTCGTGCCCCGGGCTGGCTGTTCTCGGCCGATGCGTCCCCACGAGCTGCGCCCTCGTGCCCGTTCTCACGAGCACCTGGCGACCCGGACTCAAGCCGTGGCCCTCGGCATCGGGACAGACAGAACCTCCGCGACACGCTCGTCGTCGCCGTCGTATGGATCAACAGCGCCTCCATCCTGAGACATGACGGCGGCCGAGTTAGGGTCCCAAGCCTGCCGTACCCCGATGCGCGCAAGCACGCGGACAACGCCCGGTCCATCGCGGACGACCTCGCGCAGAACGCTCAGTGCGGCCTGCAGCTCTCGGACTGGCCGCATAGCCAGTCGGTGGACCCGCCGTCCCTCCTGCGGCGCCTGGTCGTTCGGCCGCTCGCAGCGAGGGCGGCCGCCGGTGCAGCGCCACCTCTGCGAGTCGGTGCTGACCTCGGAGCGGGTGGCCCGCGGGTACGGTCATCAAGAGCTGCCACCAGAACGAGTCGTTCTGGGACCTCGTGCGGTGACGAGCTGATCCTCTCGCACCGGGACGGCCGGGTGACGAGCCGCTTCACGAAGGTCCGCGACGGCTCCTGGGAGGGCCCGTACTACGTCCACCCCGACGTGAAGCTCGAGGGCGTGACGCACTATCTCAGGCGGCGATGAGGGACTACGCGGTGACGGCGGCCGCGCGGTCGCGGCGCGCGACCTCCGCGCGAACCAGCGGGATCAGCTCGCGGCCGTACTCCACCGCGTCGTTCAGCGGGTCGAAGCCGCGGATGAGCAACGTGGTGGCGCCCGGCCTCGTAGTAGTCGACGAGCGACTCCGCGACCTGCTCGGGCGTGCCCACCAGCGCCGTGGTGTTGCCGGCGCCGCCCATCGCGCCGGCGATCGGCATCCAGAGACGCTTGTCGTAGACCTCCGCGTTCGCCGCGAAGTCGATGAGACGTCGCGCGCCCTCCGCTTGCGGCCGGATGCCGGCGCCCTCTCCGACGATCACCGGTCGCGCGGCCTGCACGCGGGCGAGGATGTCGCGCGCGCGTGCCCAGGCCTTCGCTTCCGTGGGCGCGATGATGGGACGCGTGGAGACGCTGAAGCGCACCTCGCGCCCGAGGCCCGCCGCGAGCGCGCGCACCTCGGCCATGCGCTCGCGCACGGCGGCCAGCGGCTCGCCCCACAGCGCGTAGACGTCGCAGTGCTTGGCGCCCACCGCGGGCGCCGGGCCCGAGGCGCCGCCGAAATAGAGCGGGATGGCGGGCGTCTGGAGCGGCTTGACGTCGGAGAACGCCTGCGTCACCCGATAGAACTCGCCCGCGTAGTCGAACGGCGTCGCGGACGTCCACACGCGGCGCACGATCTCGAGGTACTCGTCCGTCCGGCGATAGCGCGTGTCGTGATCGAGCCAGTCGCCGTCGCGCGCCTGCTCGCTGTCACTGCCGCCGGTGATGATGTGGAGCGCGAGGCGTCCGCCCGTGAAGTGGTCCAGCGTCGCCGCCTTGCGGGCGGCCACGGTGGGCGCCACGAACCCGGGCCGATGCGCGAGGAGGTAGCCGAGCCGCTCGGTGACCGACGCGCAGTACGACGTCACCAGGAAGCCGTCGGCGGAGGTGGACGTGTACCCGACCAGGACGCGGTCGAAGCCGGCGCGCTCGTGCGCCTGCGCGAAGTTGCGCGTCCACTCGCGGTCGATGGCGCCGCCGATGACGTGGACGGCGGCGCCATCGGCGCCCTCGGGCCTGACGCCGATCATCCCGATGAGCTCGACCGGCATGCGCGGGATGCTATACCGCGCCTCGCACCGCTTCAAGCGCGGCCGCGTCCACGCATCGGCGTTTGCCCGTATAGTCTACCCATGGCCTTCGTCGAGACCGAGCGTCACGGACAGGTGATGGTGATCCGCATGAACCGCCCCGAGCGCCTCAACGCGCTGGGACGAGAGCTCCGCACGGCGCTCGCCGACGCGTGGCGTGAGTTTCGCGACCGTGACGAGCTCGACGTCGCGATCTTCACCGGAACGGGGCGCGGGTTCTGTGCCGGCGAGGACATGAAGGAGTCGGTCGAGCGGGGCGGGCCGGATCCGGACCGCGGCACGATCGACGATCCCTTCATGAAGGGGACGCTCCAGAAGCCCGTCATCGCCGCCATCAACGGCTTCGCCATGGGCGGCGGCTTCCAGCTCGTGGAGCGCACCGATCTGCGTGTTGCCGTGCGGGCGCGGTCTTCGAGATCTCCGAGGCCAAGCGCTGGCTGCTCGGCGGCTACGACCACGGCTTCGTCGCGGGACTCCCGCACCCGATCGCCACCGAGATGGCGCTGGGCTTCCGCTTCAGTGCCGAGCGCCTCTATCAGCTCGGCTTCCTCAACCGCCTCGTGGAATCCGACGAGCTCCTGCCCACCGCGCTCGAGATGGCCGAGCACCTGCTCACGCTGCCGCCGGCGGCGCGCGTGAACACGGTCTACATGATGCGGCAGATGCGCGCGCAGGTGTCGCCGCCACTGAAGCGCCTGGCCGCCGCGCTCCACGAGCACGGCGCCAAGGACGACCTGATGGAATCGCGGCGCGCCTTCGCGGAGAAGCGGAAGCCGAACTTCAAGGGCTGGAACGATCCGGCCGATCGCCATCGCCTGCCGACGCTCGACGCCGGATCGTCCTAGCGGGCTATTTCTTCACGAGAAGGGACAGGCCGTCGGCACAGGCTCGGGCGACTTCCGGGTCCGCCTTGTCCTGGCCGGGCATCTTGTCCCAGCCGCCCTTCTCGATGAACTCATGCCTCGACCAGGTACTGATGGCCTCGAGCTCCGCGAGTTTCTTCTCGTGATTGGGCTGCTTCACGAACTGGGCGACGCAGATCGCCGATTGACTCGCCAGGACCGCTTTCTGCGTCATGCCGTGCGCCGTGCCGGCGGTCGTCCAGCCACCCCACACGAAGCCGAGGATCATGGCGACGACGCCCCCGCAGATCAGCCCCCAGATGCCGTACTTGATCTTCGCTGTGCTCTCCACTTTCATGGCCAAGACCCTCCGCGATGATCGAGGCTAGCAGCCTCCCCGGAGGCCCTCTATTGGACCTAGGTCCAACAGGCCCTACCGCTTGAAAACAAAGGCCTCGTTGACGACGTGGAGGCGCTCGCCCCGGGCGAACGCCTCCACCGTCGCGATGGCGATGCGCAGCATGTTCGACGACGCCTCCGCGGTGTTGTAGCCGATGTGCGGCGTGATGAGCACGTTCGGCAGCGTGCGGAACGACGTAGTCGGCGGGCGGCGGCTCCGTGTCGTGCACGTCGAGCGCCGCGCCGCGCAGCCGCCCCGCGCGGAGCAGATCCGCGAGCGCCTCGTTGTCGACCAGCCGGGCGCGCGCCGTGTTCACGAACCACGCGCCCGGCTTCATCCGCTCGAGGAGCGCGCGCGAGATCAGCGCCGTGCGACTCCGGCGTGTAGGCCAGGTGGAGCGTCACCACGTCGGCGCGCGCGAAGAGGTCCTCCAGCGAGACGAGCGTGACGCCGTGCACGCGCGCGCGCCGGCGACGAGCGACGCGTCCAGCCGAGCAGCCGCATGCCGAGACCGGCGCCGAGACGGGCCATCTCCGTCCCGATCGGACCGAGCCCGACGATGCCGAGCGTCTTGCCGCGCAGCTCCATCCCCTGGAAGCGGCCGGGCTCCCAGCGGCCCTCGCGCGCGCTCACGAACGCGGGGCCGACGTGCCGCGTGAGCGCCAGGATCATCGCCAGCGCGTGCTCGGCCACCGACGTCGCGCCGTAGTCCGGCGTGTACGCGATCGCGACCCCGCGCCGCGTCGCCTCCGCGACGTCGATGCAGCTCGCGTAGCCGATGCCGAGGAAGCTGATGAAGCGCAGCCGGTCGCACGCGCGCAGCACCTCGGCATCCATCACCGAGTAGTCGAGCACCACCGCCTCCGCCGGCCGCAGGCGCTCGATGAGCTGGGCGCGAGTCGGCGGGGACGTTGTCGTAGAAGTCCACCTCGCCGAGCTTGCGCAACGGATCGAGCTCGGAGGGGTGCTGCACGCAGCCGGCGCCATCGGGGAAGACGATTCGCATGGCGGCGATGGTGTACCGTACGGGCCGCCATGTCCACCGAGACGCACGCCGCGCTGCGCGCCTGCTGGCATCCGGTCGCGTACAGCGCCGACGTCGCGCGCGCTCCGCGCGCCACCACCCTGCTCGGAGAGCCGCTCGTCCTCTGGCGCGACGCCCGGACAGCGCTCCACGCGTTTCGCGACGTCTGTGTCCACCGCGGGACGGCGCTGTCGCTCGGCGCGCGTGGAGGGCGACGAGATCGTCTGCGCGTATCACGGCTGGCGCTATCGCGGCGACGGCGCGTGCGCGGCGATCCCTCAGCTCGCCGAGCCCACGCGCGTGCCGGCGCGGGCGCGCGCCGTCGTCTACCTCACGCAGGAGCGCTACGGGCTCGTGTGGGTCGCCCTCGACTCGCCGCGCTGGCCGATCCCGGACGTGCCCGAGCTGCACGAGGCGGCGCTGGCGCACCGTGCGCACGGGGCCGTTCGCCTGGGCGTGCGATGCCTCGCGACAGGTCGAGAACTTCACCGACTTCGGCCACTTCGCGTTCGTGCACCAGGGGCTCCTCGGCGACCCGGGCCACGCGGTGGTGGCGCCGCACGAGGTGACGCACGGAGGGGCACGTGCTGCGCTACGCGTACGGGCGGCCGGACGCGCCCAACACCGACGAGTTCCCGGTGTTCGCCGCCGAGGAGCGCAAGGACGCCGACGCGCCGCACGCGGTACGCGCTCCACCTGCCGTACACGATCGTCGAGCACATCGACTGGGGCGGCGCCGACGGGCTGATCTACGTCTTCGCCTCCCAGCCCGTCGACGACACCGCTGCGTGGGCTACTGCCTGGTGGCCCGCAACTACAACCTGGAGCAACCCGACGACGTCATCCAGGCCTTCGAGCGCACGATCTTCGCGCAGGATCAGCGCGTGGTGGAGTCGCAGCGGCCGGATCGCGTGCCGTTCGACCTCGCGGCCGAGCTCCATCTCGCGTGCGACGCCGTCGCCGTCGCGTACCGACGCGCCATGCGGATGCACGGCCTCGGGTGACCCTCCCGGGGTCGCTTGACTCGCCCGGAACCCCCAGTCTAGTATCGGCCCCCCGAGTCGGGCTTCTCGGGGACTATTGTTCCGAGTCCCCCGATCCTCGCGGTGGAAGGGGTCGCGCGATGAGGGTAAGTTCCCGTGGTCGACCCTGACACTCACTCGCCTCGCCGACGCGCGCCCATGTTCGACCGCTGCAATCTGGAGAAGCTCCGCCTCGAGGCGACCGAAGCCCATGGCGGCCAGGGGCTGATCCGCTTCCAGTGCGCGCGCAGCGGGTTGAACGTCCTCCCCGATCCTCTCGGTGGAAGGGGTCGCGCGATGAGGGTATGTTCCCGTGGTCGGCCCTGACACTCACTCGCCTCGCCCCCGTACACCGATGTTCGATCGCTGCAATCTGGAGAAGCTCCCCCTCGAGGCGACGGGCCGGCGGCCCATGGCGGCCGGGGGCTGATCCGCTTCGCTCGAATCCTTGAACGCGAGGACTCGCCGGCAACTACTACGTCGATGGACAGGTGGCGAGCCCGTTCGACTGCGCCGGGCCGGTCGCCTCCTGGGGGACGTCCTGATCGGAGACTCCGGGGGCTGCAACATCTTCGGCGGCACCGCGATCACCGGCGTCGATCCGATGCTGGGACCGCTCGCCGACAACGGGGGCCTCACGAAGACGCACGCGCTGCTGGCCGGCAGCCCGGCCATCGACGCGGGAGACAACGCGCTGTGCCCGGGGACGATAGAGCGGGGCGCGGTGAGGCCGACCGACGGCAACGGGAACGGCGTTGCGGTCTGCGACATCGGCGCGTACGAGACGAACGGAGACGTCGGAGAGCGGCGAGACCGTGCCCCTGGAGTTCGTGGACCTGGCCAGCTCCCATCTGAGGCGTGCGCCGAATGATACCGATCGGTTCGAGGCGAGAGGGGTGCGCTCCACGCTGCCCGCCGCGCAGACCATCGATCCCGTCCGGCACGGCCTTCCAGCTCGCGCTCGCCAAGCCCGGCTGCGGCGGCGTCCTGTCGCAGCCCGTCCTGCCGGCCGGATCGTTCCGGTCGCTCAACGGCGGCCTCGATGTGCGAAGCGCGCGTGACCCGACGGACAGCGTGACCGGTGCCGCGTTGAACGTCTTCGTCCGCCTGACGCGGCGCCCGGGAACGAGTAGATGATGACGGTGGAGATCCTCGAACGCCAACTACCAGTGCCTCCGCGGCGTCAGGGCGAACGCACGATCACACTGTCGGTCACGCTCGGCGACGTGACCGCGGAGGGTGACCGAGTTGTTCCAGCGGAGCAGGGGCGGCGACCTCGTCGTTCCCTGAGGCCACCCGTGGCCTTCACCTGCGCCCGCCGCGGCGGGCGCAGGTGCTGGGCCGGAAGCGCATTGACAACGCTCCCGCTTCCTCGATAATCCCCCCACCGTCCGCTCGTGTTCCGCTTCGCTCGATCGCTCCCGAGACAAGAGGAGGATCGGAAATGATCCGACGGACCCTGATCGCGGCGCTGCTCCTCTCCCTCCTGACGTTCTCCCCCGCTCTGGCCGCACCCGAAGGCCAGATCACCTTCGCGTTTCACGTCACGCTCGCGCCGGCGTGGTTCGATCCGGCTGAGACCGCGGGGATCATCACGCCGTTCAAGTTCCTCTACGCGCTGCACGACGCGCTCGTGAAGTCGATGCCGGGCCAGCCGCTCGCCCCGAGCCTCGCCGAATCCTGGACGGTCACCCCGGACAACCTCGCCTACGAGTTCGTGCTGCGCAAAGGGGTGAAGTTCCACAACGGCGATCCGCTGACCGCCGAGGACGTGAAGTTCTCCTTCGAGCGGTATCGCGGCGCCGGCTCGGGGCCGTTCAAGGCGCGGACCGCGAGCGTCGACGTGATCGACCCGCACCGCATCCGCTTCCGCTTCAAGCAGCCGTGGCCCGATTTCATGACCTTCTACGGCACGCCGTCCACCGGCGCCGGCTGGATCGTGCCGAAGAAGTACGTCGAGAAGGTCGGGGACGACGGCTTCAAGCGCGCGCCGGTCGGCGCCGGCCCCTACAAGTTCGTCTCGTTCAATCCCGGCGTGGAGCTGGTGCTCGAGGCGTTCGACGGGTACTGGCGGAAGACGCCGAACGTGAAGCGGCTCGTCTTCAAGGCCGTGCCCGAAGAGGAGACGCGGCTCGTGATGCTCAAGCGCGGCGAGGCCGACATCGCCTACTCGATCCGCGGCGCGCTCGCCGAGGAGCTCCAGCGCACGCCCGGCCTCACGCTCAAGCCGAACTATCCGCCCGGCACCTTCTGGCTCGTCTTCCCCGAGCAGTGGACGGATCCGAAGTCGCCGTTCGCGAATCAGAAAGTGCGGCTCGCCCTCAACCACGCGGTCGACCGGGCGGCCATCAACAAGGCGGAGACGCTCGGGTTCTCCAAGATCACGGGCAGCATCATCCCGTCCAGCTTCGAGTTCTTCTGGCAGCCGCCCGTGCATCCGTACGACCTGGCGCGGACCAAGCGGCTCCTGACCGAGGCCGGCTATCCGAACGGCTTCGACGCCGGCGACTACTACTGCGACGCGTCGTACGCGAATCTCGGCGAAGCCGTCGTGAACTACCTGAAGGCCGCGGGGATCCGCACGCAGCTGCGTCCGCTGGAGCGCGCGGCGTTCATCGCGCAGAACCGGGACAAGAAGCTGAAGAACATCATCCAGACGGCGAGCGGCGCCGCCGGCAACGCGGCCACCCGGCTGGACGCGTTCGTCGCGGCGGGCGGCACCTTCACCTACGGGACGTATCCGGACATCGAGGGGCTCGTGCGCGAGCAGGCGGGCGAGAACGATGCGAAGCGGCGGGCCGCGATCATCGAGCGCATCCAGACACCTCATCCACGAGAAGGCGATGTTCGCGCCCATCTGGGAGCTGGCCTTCCTGAACGGGCACGGGCCGCGCGTGATCGAATCCGGTCTCACGCTCATCGCGGGCCATCCCTACTCTGCGCCGTACGAGGACCTGAAGATCAAGGGGAAATAGGACGCGTGGGATGATCGATGGCGCCGGCGGCGGGGCGTGACCTTCTGGTTCTTCCAGCTCCTCAACGGGCTCTCGTTCGGGATGCTGCTGTTCCTCCTCGCCGCCGGCCTGTCGCTGATCTTCGGCGTCATGCGGATCCTCAACCTCGCCCACGGGTCCTACTATCTGCTCGGCGCCTACGTCGCGTTGTCGGTGGTCGAGGCGACCGCACAGCGTCGTCGCTGGCGGCGCTCGCGGGCATCGCCGCCGTCGTGGTGCTCGGCGTCGTGATGGAGCGCGTGTTCCTGCGACGCCTGCCGCCGAACGAGGAGCTGCCCCAGGCGCTGCTGACCTTCGGCTTCCTCCTGATCGTCGGTGACGTGGCGCTGTGGACCTGGGGCGGCACGCCGCAGTCGCTGCCCAAGCCCGAGATCCTGTCGGGCTCCGTTCCCCTGGGGCCCGCTCATGTTCCCCTCCTACCGCCTGTTCCTGATCGGCCTCGGCGTGGTGGTCGGGCGTCGCGCTCTGGCTCCTCCAGGAGCGGACGAAGCTCGGCGCGATGGTGCGCGCCACCGTCGACGATGCGGAGATCGCGCGCGCCACCGGCATCAACGTCTCGCGTCTGAGCACGATCGTCTTCGGCGCTCGGCGCGGCGCTGGCGGCGCTCGGCGGCATCCTGGCCGGCCCGGTGCTCGGCGTGTACCCCGGCGCGGACTTCGAGATCCTGCTGCTGGCCTTCGTGGTCGTGATCATCGGCGGTCTCGGCAGCCTCAAGGGCGCGTTCGTCGGCGGGCCTGCTGGTGGGCTGCCTCGACAACTTCGGCAAGGCGCTCTTCCCGGAGCTCGCGCTACTTCACGATCTTCGCGCCCATGGCGGTGATCCTGGCCGTTCGCCCGACCGGTCTGTTCGGCACTCGATGAGAGCCGTCGCGTCCGGGGTGGCCGCCGGCGCGCTCGCGCTCGGCTCTCGCCGCTGGCGCTCACGCTCGTACCAGCTCGGGCTCCTCACGAAGATGCTGATCCTCGCCATCTTCGCGATGAGCCTCAACCTGATCCTCGGCTACGGCGGGCTGCCGTCGCTCGGCCACGCCGCCTACTTCGGCATCGCCGCGTACACGGTGGCGTTGCTCACCCGCCGCGGACTGGATCACTTCTGGCTGGACTTCGGCGCCGGTCTCGCCGCCGCGACCGTGACGGCCGCGCTCTTCGGCCTCCTCGCGCTCCGAACGCACGGCGCCTATCTGCTGATGATCACGCTCGCGCTCGCGCAGGTGCTGTGGGGCATCGCGTTCGGCTGGCGATCGTTCACCGGCGGCGACGACGGGCTCCCGGGCATCCCGCGGCCGTCGGCAGGCCTGCCCTGGAGCTTCGCCGACGGCGTCCGCTTCTACTACCTCGTGCTCGTCGCGTTCGCGCTGACGACGGCGTTGCTCTGGCTCATCGTCCGCTCGCCCTTCGGCGCGGCCCTCGTCGGCATCCGGGAGAGCGAGCGGCGCATGGACGTGCTCGGCTACAACACGTGGGCGCACAAGTACGTGGCCTTCGTCCTCGCGGGCGCGATGGCGGGCGTGGCCGGCAACCTGTTCGTCTACTACAACGGCTTCGTCAGCCCGAGCCTATCTCAGCGTGGTCCTCTCGGCGACCGCGCTGATCATGGTGATCCTGGGCGGCGCCGGCACGCTGCTCGGTCCGGCGCTCGGCAGCGCGGTGATCGTGTTCCTCGAGAACGTCATCAGCGCCCACACCCAGCGCTGGCTCCTCGTGCTCGGTGTCATCTACGTGGCCGTGACGCTCTTCGCGCCGGCCGGACTGCTCGGTCTCGTGCGCCGGCGCCGCGCGGCGCGCACACCATGACGGCGCTCACCGTCGACACGCTCACGCACGACTTCGGCGGCCTGCGGGCGCTGGACGGCGTGAGCCTCGACCGTCGGCGTCGGCGAGCGCCGCGTGATCCTCGGACCGAACGGCGCCGGCAAGACGACGCTCTTCAACCTCATCACCGGGCTGCTCGCGCCGGCCGCCGGCCGGATCCTCCTCTTCGAGCACGACGTCACGCGCGCTCGCACCGTACCGGCGCGCGCGGCTCGGTCTCGGCCGGACCTTCCAGATCACCACCCTGTTCCCGCGCCTGACCGTGCTGGAGAGCGTGCTCCTCGCGGTGCAGGGCGCCGACCACGCCCGCTTCGCGCTCCTCCGTCCGCTTCGCGCCTACCGGCACCTCACCGAGCGCGCCGAGGAGCTGCTCGCCGCGTGGAGCCTCGCCGACCGGCGCGACGTGCCGACGCGCGAGCTGTCCTACGGCGAGCAGCGACAGATCGAGCTGCTGCTCGCGCTGGCCGGCCGGCCGCGCGCGCTCCTGCTCGACGAGCCGACCGCGGGGCTCGCGGCCGCCGAGACGGCGACGGTCGTCGGCATGATCCAGCGCTTCCCGCAGGACGTGACGGTGCTGCTGATCGAGCACGACATGGACGTCGCCCTCACGCTGGCCGACCGGATCACGGTCCTGCACCAGGGGCGTGTGCTGGCCGAGGGCACGCGCGAGGCGATTCGCGCGGACCCGCGCGTGGCCCAGATCTACCTCGGGACCGACGATGCTTGACGTCCAGAACCTCGAGGTCGCGTACGGCGCGTCCCTCATCGTCCAGGGCGCCTCCCTCCGCGTCGGCGACGGGCAGCTCGTCGCGGTGCTCGGACGGAACGGCGTCGGCAAGACGACGCTGCTTCGCGGGATCACGGGCCTGACCCCGCCGAGAGCCGGACGGATCGTTCTGAACGGCGAGGACGTCACGCACCTTCCCGCGCACGCCATCGCCAGGCGCGGCGTCCGTCTCGTCCCGCAGGGGCGACGTCTCTTTCCGTCGCTCGACGTGCGCGAGCACCTGGTGGTCGGCGCGCAGAGTGGCCGCGGCCGCGCGTGGGACATGGCGCGCGTCCTGGCGCTCTTCCCGCGGCTTGCCGAGCGTCTGCATCACCGCGGCGGCACGCTCTCGGGCGGCGAGCAGGCGATGGTGGCCTGCGGGCGCGCGCTGACCGGCAATCCCGACATCCTGCTCCTGGACGAGCCGTCGGAGGGCCTGGCGCCCCTCCTGGTCCGCGAGCTGGGGCGCATGCTCATCGATCTCAAGCGCGGGGGCGCATCGATTCTCCTCGTCGAGCAGAACCTGGCCTTCGCGCTGCGTGTCGCCGATCACGTCTACCTCCTGAGCAAGGGCCGCATCGTGCACGAGTGCACGCCGGAGGCGCTGCGCGCCGACGACGCGCTGAAGGCCCAGTACCTTGGCGTGTGAGCGATCCCGCCGACTCGTATAATCCGCCACGCCAGAGAGTCTCCGCAGGAGGACGGTCATGGAACGAAAGAGTCCCTCACGGCGCTCGCGCGTCCTCATCGGGTTCGTCGTCGCGATGGTGGTGTGCGGCGCGGCCTTCGTGGCCCAGGCGCAGCGTGAGCCGATCAAGATCGGTCTGCTCAACACGAGCACCGGGCCGCTCGCGGTCAACGGCACGGAGATCAACGAGGGCATCCGCCTCTACTGGGACGACGAGATGGGCGGTCAGGTGGCCGGACGGCCCGTGCGGCTGATCGCCGAGGACGACGAAAGCAAGCCGGACGTCGGCCTCACCAAGACGCGCAAGCTCGTGGAGTCCGATCGGGTCCATCTGGTCCTCGGCCCCGTGTCGAGCGGCGTGGCGCTGGCCATCCGGGACTACCTGAACGAGCGGAAGCTCCCGTGGATCATCACCCAGGCGACGGCGAACCAGCTCACCGCCGAGAAAGCCAGCCCCATCCTCTTCCGCAGCGCCATGTCGAGCTATCAGCAGGAAGCCGCGGGCGGCTGGTACGTGGCGGCGAAGCTCGGCCACAAGCGCATCGCCGTCGTCGGCCTCGACTACGTCGCCGGTCAGGAGCAGACGGACGGCTTCATCAAGACGTTCATGGAGAGCGGCGGCCAGTCCGTCGAGAAGGTGCTGATGCCGCTCGGCGCCACCGACGTCGCTCCGTACGTGACCCGGATCCAGAGCAAGGCCGGCGACCTCGACGCCGTCGTCGCGGTCCTCTGGGGGCCCAGCGCGCCGCAATGGCTCAGGGCGTACCAGGAGTACGGGCTCAAGGGCAAGCTGCCGCTGCTCGCGCTCGGCGAGACCGTGAGCGAGACCTACCTCCAGAAGGTGGGCGACGCCGCGCTCGGCATCGTGAGCTGGATGTCGTACCAGCCGACGATCGACACGCCGGAGAACAAGCGCTTCGTCCAGGCGTTCACGCGGAAGTACAAGAAGGAGCCCGTCTACAACAACCACCTCGGCTATCTCGCGGCGAAGGCGAGCGGCGAGGCGCTGAAGGCCGTGAACGGCAACGTGGAGGAGCAGGCGCGCTTCCTGGAGACGCTCCGCAAGGTGCGCTTCGAGGCGCCGGGCGGCGCCTTCTCGTTCGACGACAAGCAGAACGCCGTGATCCCGACGTACATCCGCCGCGTGGAGAAGGTCGGCGGCAAGCTGCAGAACACGGTGGTCGACGTGGTGCGCGACGTCGACCAGTTCTGGAAGCCGCCGAAGCGGTGAACTCGGAGGTGCCGCCGCGAAGCCGCCACGTCGAGCCCAAAGCGGAAGGTCTGGCGGTAGCGCGACGATCACGCGGTCGCCCTGGGCCTGCGCGGCCGTCGTCGACGAACCGGCATTCAATACTGGATGCTCGGCGGGCATCCAGATGGAGATGCTTGCATCTGCCGGTGGATGCCGGGCATCCACCGGCAGATGCCCGCCTTGCTGTCGAATAGTAGTTGGACGGATCTGAAGATGAGGAGCGGCTAGATCTTGCGTTTCAACGACGAGATCAAACTCGGCGACCTCATTACAACCCTTTCGGTTCTCGTCGCTGTCACCGCACTGCTCATTGGATGGTTCCGGGATCGGAACTTGAGACGACGGGAATACGCCGATAGAGTTCGATCCGCGGCGGCGCTTGCATCGGTCGCTGCGGCTCGCCGCCGAGAGATCTCGCTTTGGATGTACGACGCCATCCAACCGGTGCTCACGGAGGCAGATCAGCGGCTTGTAGATACGGGTGACTACGTAAAGACAAGGGACGAGGCTCTGGAAGTCGCTTGTCGCGACTCGCGCAGAGATCAAAAAGCAACTGCTTGAGGAGAAGATCGAAGATGCCTATGCTGCTCTGTACGGTTATGACACGCGCGTGCGAGAACGTTATCAACGCGCCATGGCCGCGCTGGCTGACATCGATGACGATGGATATGGTCGGCTCCTGGATGAAACGCAACAGGTCGTCGTCGAAATCGGAAAGTCTTCGTCGGTTCGAAGTGCGGATTTAGGCAATCCCCTGCGTCGGAGATGCGACAGTATTCGCGTCGCTGTAGCAACCAAAGCGCAGGAAGTCGTCGAAGGGTTCCAAGCTACGATGGCCTCGCTCATAGTTGCGAGCGATCAAGACATTTTCCGCAAGGCGGCCTTGACGAGGATCTTGGCGCTGTCGGCACCTCGTCAAACAGACCGCTTCAGCCGGCGCGGTGACCGCGCCGCTGAGCGCTGACGTTATGCAGAAATAGCGAGCATAGGCAGATAGTAGTGCAGGCATCCCACAACTACGTGTCGGTGCTGTTCGCAAACCTTCTTCAGCCGATCGTTGATCTCTTCGACCTTATGGAGCAGAAGGAGCCGAAGGGACCAAACGAGGTGCAGGCCTCGAAAGCCGAAAATGGCTATGCCGCTTCAATTGCCGTTCTTACCGCCCTCGTGATCGAGTCGGTCTGCAATCGCGTGCGATACGTGCGCGGCGACCTTGAACGCACAGCCGTCCAGACACTCAAGAAGTTGCCGGCGCCTGACATGCTGCCACGTCAAGAGGTCGAAGACTGGTGTACGCGTCGAGATGGACTGGCAGACGATATTGAGGAACTCGTCGTCCTTCGCGACGTCATCGCGCACAATCATCTCTGGGAGGCGGTTGTGGCCGAGGACGCGGCGAAGGGTTTGACACTTGTCTCCGCAACAATGCAGCCGGGCTACGGCGACCCCAAATTTGGCCGGGCTGTTGATATACCGACGCGCCAAACACGGCGTCTGCACCTCGACGTCTTCCCTAATAGGATCCACCGCCAGACGGCCGTCGTGGCGATTCAGAAATGCGTCGAGGTTCTTCGCTTCTTGGAAAACCATGACATCAGGTTGGTAGGCGCGACGGACCCCCACATCGTCTGGCGGTCGCGGCCCATGGCCTTCTACAACTGGGCGGATGAGTTATAACGCTCTGCATAACTCCACGCTCCAGCAGATCGGGGCTCGCGATGCTCGCCCCGCCCGCTGAGCGTGACGTTCAATGGGGGCAGAGTGAAGCGCTTCAACATCGTGGTTGCGCGAGAGGACGGTGGCCTCGAGATCTACCCGATGAAGGAATGGCTGCGTCAGTATCCCCAACATCTCCCCCGAGGACTCGACGCGACCATGAGCACCTCGCATCAACTACGAAACGGCCTTCGCCGTATGGGATGGTCCGTCCAGGAGACACCCACCGAGGTGCGGCTACTTCTCCCGGGTCCCAAGCGGCCGCGGCGGCCGCGACCTTGGAAACGGTCCTTGGGGAAGATGCGGACACCGCCGAGCCAGAACTCGCGGACGCCTCTTTCGGCCTCGAATCCCAGCTACGCGATTTCATCGCGCAGAACATCGCCAGGCTCGATGTGAATGGCAAGAGGCTCCGCCTTTACGTCGATCCGACTGGCCGCGACGGCATTGAGTTTCCGACCGCCGTCGGCCCAATCGACATCCGGGCCGCCGATGACTCAGGGGCGTTCTTTGTGTTCGAGCTGAAACGCGCACGCAGTCCCGATCACGCCATGGGACAGCTCACCCGATACATGGGCTGGGTGCGACAGACGATCGGGAAGGATCGTGAGGTGAACGGCATCATCGTCGCGAAGGACATCAGTGACAGTCTGCGCTATGCCGTCACCGTCGTCCCCAACGTCAGCCTCTTCGAGTATGAGGTGGAGTTCCATCTGAGGCGGGCGAGCGAGATCCGTTGATGCCGGTCCGACGGCTAACTTCTGAATGAAGCCGACCGCGGCTCGCTTCGCTCGCTCCGGCGGCTCATCCGTGCGTTGGTATGACTTCCCCTGTCTGAACCTGCCAAGGGTTGGCCAGAGGATGCAGACCGTAGCCCACATCCAGACGCTCTCCGAGCCACCCCACCCGCGCCGTTTCCGCGTCGATGTGGAGGCCGTGCTCGACGTTCGTGGCGCGCAGAGTGTGAAGCGGATCGTCGGGCACCGCACGGGCGCCGGCGGAACGTCGGGCAGCACGCGCCCATCCGGCCGCCGGAATTCCAGCTCCCGTCGGGCTGTCGGGCGACGTGGTAGCCGTCTTCATGCACGGTGCGGTGGTGCCGCCGGCAGAGCAGCGCGAGGTTGGAGAGCACTGTCGGACCGCCGGCCGCCCAATGACGGACGTGATGGCCTTCGGCCACCCGTACGCCGCAGCCCGGGAAGCGGCAGCCGTGATCGCGGTGCTGGAGCGCTCGCCGTAAGGCGGGCGGGATCGTCCGCGTGCGGGCGCCGATCTCGACCATGCTGCCCGTCCGTGTCGTGCCGCATGACGACTCGGCTCGCATCGCACGCCAGGCGCTGAGACGTTCCCGCGGGAACGCGCACGCCGTCCTCGAGGACCGATTGACCGGCCTGCTCCGGATCCGCAAGGACGGTGGCGTCGACGTGGACCACGACCTGATAGCGCTCGCCGGGCGCGCCCGGATCGATCCCGTGATGGAGCGCCGTCTCCGCGAGGAGCGCCAAGGCGTCCGCCCCCTGCTGCTCCATGGTCGGCACGTCCTGCGCGGGGTCGGTTGGGCACGCCTCGGCGCGGCTCTGCTGGTACAGCGTCTCGCGGGCGGCTTCGAGCGCTCGGAGGAACAGGGCGCCCACCTCCGGCGCCAGCCGCCCGCGGATTCTCACCATCCCATCGTCGTCGTACGCGACGTGCAGGGCGCGGCCCGTGTGGTGCCGTCGACTCGCCTCCGCTTCGGCCTGCCGATCCACGTACCGCCAACCGCGCACGAGGCGCTCGACGTGGACAGCGGTGCCGGCGCGGGCGAATCCCAGGAGCCGCTCTTCCGTGTCCGGCGTGGCCACGCGGGTCAGGGCGCGCACCTTGGAGTACGAGACTTCGCCACTGGCGAAAGCACGGGCGAGACGCGGCAGCGTGCCGAGGGCGCGCGCCACGCGGACCCGCTCCCGTGCCGCGCCCTTGTCGAGCCCCACGCGCCAGCTCAGCCAGTCGGCACACGAGCGAAACCCGTTGCCCCAGCCCGCCCGCGCATCGAACTCACGGATCAGGTCGAGGAGGCGGGCGGTGGCCGCGTCGAGGTGGGCGGACAGCTCGGCGATCTCGTCACCCAACCGCTCCAATGCCTCGACGTGCTCGGGGGTGGGCAGAACTTCCGCTGACTGAATCTCCATGGCGCGTCTCCCTCGTTGCCACGACTCTAGCCCCCGATTTCGCGGCCACCAGGGAGCCCCGAGGAGAGACGTTGTCGGCGCGACTCTCAATTTTTTCGATCGCGAGGGTCGGGTCGTTCTAGGAGACCGCCTGCGGCTCTCTGGACCGACGTTTGGCCCCCACCGGGGACACGCGGTCGCGGCCCGTGGAAAAGTCGTCAAGTGAAAAGTGCCCGTCTCGCCTTCCGCAACGACGTAGCGAACGCTCAGCCCTGTCTCGGGCCTCCAGGCGCGAACGAATCACTCGAGGTCGCGAAGCACGGCGCGGCAGGGGGCGCCGTCGAGACCTCGGAGGCGGAGCGGGACGCACATCAGCTCGTAGCGTCCCGGCACGATGGCGGACAGGTCGATGCCTTCGAGCAGGATCACGCCGTGGTCCAGGAACGCGCGATGCACCGGGACCTGGGTGTCGGCGTGCGCGACGGAGAGATAGTCGAGCCCGACCAGCTCGACGCCTCGCGCGACCAGCGCGCGCGCCGCCTCCTCCGAGAACGCGACGAAGTCGGGGTCGTAGTCCCGCTTCTTCAGCAGCTCCGAGTTGCGCGTCTTGAACAGGACGCGGGTCACGCCGTCGAGCGGGATCGCGCGCACGTGCGCCTCGGTGATGTAGCGGTCAGCCTCGACGGCGTGGACGAGCGCGGGACCGATGAACCGCTCGAGCGGGAGCGCATCGATGGACGCGCCGTCGGCCAGGAAGTGGAACGGCGCGTCGACGTGCGTCCCGGCGTGCACGCTCACCGTGAGCGCGGACGCATTGGCGTCGTCGCCCCGGCTCATCCGCCGGCGTTCGTGCACCTCGAGCGGCGGCGCGACGACCCAGCGCGGGGTGTCGGTCGAGAGATTCAGCGAGATGTCGTAGTACTTCACGTCGTGCCCCTCCGCGCCCTCACGCGCGCTTGAGCGCCGGGAGGACCGTCCGCGCGAACAGCTCGATGTTCTTCTTCGCGAGCGCGTGCGGCATGCTCCCGAACTGGAACAGACCCATGATCACGCCGGCGCCGAGCGCCCGCATCTGCGCCGTGATCTCGCGCGTCACGTAGTCCGGGTCGCCGACGAACGTGAGGCCGTGCTTCTGCGTCAGGTCGAAGTCGAACTCGTAGAACGGGAGATCCTCGGCGGCCTGGACGACCGCGGGCCGCGTCGGCGGCGACTGGCCGAGCAGCTTCGCGGAGCCACGGTGATAGGAGAGGAGCTTCTGCCAGAAGTAGTCGAGGTGCGGCTCCGCCTCCTCGCGCGCCCGCGCGTTCGTCTCGGCGACGTAGACGTGGCGGAGGACGAGGCAGTGCTCGGGCCGTCGGCGTCCAGCCGTGACGGGCGGCCGCGGCGCGGTACCTGTCGAAGGTCGAGTGGCTCCGCTCGAGCGAGCGGTAGGCGACGCCGGTCGGCACGCGCCGGCGCGCCGCGGTCTCGAGGCCCTCGTCGCTGTCGGCGGGCAGCACGATCGGCGGGTGCGGCTGCTGGAGCGGTCGCGGCCAGATCGAGACCCGGTCGTAGCTCCAGTACTTGCCGCGCCATTCGAAGGGCTCGTGCGTCGTCCACGCCTTGATGACGAGGTCCCACGCCTCGTTGAGTCGTTCGCGCGCCTCGGCCAGCGGCACGCCCATCGCGAGGTACTCCTGCGGCACGCCGCGGACGAACCCGGAGATGATGCGGCCGCCCGACATGCAGTCGAGCATCGCGATCTCCTCGGCCAGCCGCACCGGATGGCCGTGGAGCGCCGGCAGGTTGCCGAGGAGGCCGATCTTGATGTGACGCGTGCGCTGGGTCAGCGCCGCCGCCATCAGGTTGGGCGAGGGCATGAGCCCGTAGGGCTTGGCGTGGTGCTCGTTCATGCAGATGGCGTCGAAGCCGTACTCCTCGTACATCGCCATCTGCTCGAGATGCTCCGCGTAGACTTCCTGGGCCCGGACGGGATCGAACAGCGCGTTCGGGTCGGGATAGTACGACGGCCGGTCGAGGTACGGCCACGGCAGCAGATCGAACGCGTAGACCTTCATGCGAAGTCCTCGGCCACGTACAGCCACGTACCGCGCGGACAACGGGCCTGTCAAGCGACACGAGCACTGGGACGCTGCGGTAGGATCGTCTCGGGAGGACGCCATGGCCGCCTACGTCATCACCAACGTGAAGATCCTCGACGGGACGGGCGCCGAGCCGTTCGCCGGCGAGGTGCTCGTCGACGGCCCCCGCATCACAGCCGTCACCGCGAACGGCCGTGGCCCGCGCCCCGCGGACGCCACCGTGATCGATGGGGCCGGCGGCACGCTCATGCCGGGGCTCGTCGAGGCGCACGCGCACCTCAGCTTCCCCGATCTCTTCGCGGACGACATCACGCGGCTGCCCGTGGAAGAGCACATGCTCATCACCGTGCGCAACGCCCGCACGATGCTGGACTGCGGGTACACGAGCGCGTTCTCCGCGGCCTCCGCGAAGACGCGCCTCGACGTCGTGCTGAAGCGCGAGATCGAGGCGGGCCGCGTGCCGGGCCCGCGCCTGCTCGCGAACGGACCGGAGATCACGGTGACCGGCGGCCTCGGCGACACGAACGCGCTGCACCTGCCGTACGACGAGAGCCCGACCTTCTGCTGGGTCGCCAACGGGCCCGACGAGGTCCGCCGCGTGGCGCGCACGCTGGCGCGCGAGGGCGTCGACCTCCTGAAGCTGAACATCTCCGGCGACGGCGGCACGTCGAGCGCGGGCGCCGACGTGACCGTGATGACCGATGCCGAGGTCGAGGCCGCCATGGAAGTCGCGCGTCCGCGCAACCTGCGCGTCGCGGGACACTGCCGGAGCGCCGGCTCCGTGCTGATGGCGTTGCGCCATGGCATCGACGTGATCTATCACGCGACCTACGCGGACGAGGAGGCGCTCGACGCGCTCGAGGCCGCGCGAGACCGGATCTTCGTCGCGCCGGCGCTCGGCCTCACCTGGAGTGTCGCGGAATACGGCGTGTCGTTCGGCCTGCCCGCGAAGCGCGCGAAGGCCGCGGCCGACGAGGTCGCGTTCTCCGTCGACACGTTCAGCCGCATGCGCAAGCGCGGCATTCGCGTCCTGCCCGGCGGCGACTACGGCTTCCCGACGAATCCGCACGGCGCCTACGCGCGCGACCTCGCGCTCTTCGTCGACGTCCTCGGGTTCTCGCCGATGGAGACGCTGGTCGCCGCCACGAAACACGGCGGGGAGATCATGGGCAAGCCCGGCGAGCTCGGTCTCGTCAAGGCGGGCGCCCTGGCGGACCTGCTGCTCGTCGACGGCGATCCGCTCGCCGAGATCACGCTCTTTCAAGACCAGGCACGGCTGCGGATGATCATGAAAGACGGTGCCCTGCACAAGAACGCCGCCGAACCGCACCGTTAGCGACCGCCCAGCAGGCCGGTCGCCCGCAGTGCGGACGGACGTGGACTGTGTCATCGTGTGCCAGGGACAGCCAGGAAAAGAGTCGCCGTTGACTCGAATACGGACATGCGCTCCCGCACCGAGCTTCGGTCCGGTTTCCGCCGATGGAGCGCACCGTGAAATGCCTTGAAATATGGGCGCTTATGACGGTCTGGCGGCATTGAGGTTTGGCACAGAACATGTACCTTGTGTGCCCAGTGCTATCGACACTCTCGCGCCTACCTGGCGACAAGTCTCACGGTCTCACTCTCAAAGGCCATTCCCTGTGACGGAGCAAGGATCATGAGCGCAAAGAGCGTCGGGGCAGCTCCCCCGAACGACGATCTCACCGACGCCGCGTACTGGGAGCGCCTCTGGCAGCGGAAGGACGCTCACCGCTGGGCTGACCTCCGCTGGGTGCGCGCCCGGTACTCGTGGCAGGCGCTCGACGGCCTCCTGCGCCGACGTCTCCCCCAGGAGCCCGGCAAACAGTTGCTCGAGCTCGGATGCGCCACCGGCCGGTGGCTCGTGTATTTCCACCGCACCTTTGGCTATGACGTCACCGGCTGCGACTACTCCGAGACCGGCTGCGCCAGCGCGCGGGAGACCCTCGCCGTCGCCGGCATCCCGGGCCAGGTGCTGATGCAGGACATGTTCACGCTCGATGGCGCCTGGGACGTGGTCTTCTCCGGGGGCCTCATCGAGCACTTCACCGACACCCGTCATGTCCTGGCCAAGCTCGCATCGCTCCTCCGTCCGGGCGGCACGCTCGTGACACTGGTCCCGAACCTCAATGGCGTGAGCGGTCTCTATCACCGCCTTCTGAAGCCCGAGACCTTCGAGACGCACATCCGGATGACGACGCGCGAGTTGCGCGGCTGGCATCGCGACCTCGGCCTCGTGAACGTGGACGTGGGCGCCCTCGGCTCGGTGGTGCCCTCGCGGTTTCCGCGGGCGGAGCTGAAGCGCACCCATCCGCGGATGCACCGCGTGGTGTGGGGCCTCGCCATGGGGCCGGCGTCATGGATGACGGAACGGCTC
This sequence comes from uncultured Candidatus Rokubacteria bacterium, assembly GCA_963707305.1. Lineage (GTDB taxonomy): Bacteria > Methylomirabilota > Methylomirabilia > Rokubacteriales > CSP1-6 > VGLJ01. The sequence continues at coordinate 270,309 of CAVPPZ010000009.1, read as the reverse complement.
TGCATTGCGGGACTCCAGCGGCTCGGGCTCCGGGTCGAGGCCCAGAGCTTCTCCCCGTACCTCTACGCCGATCGCGAACAAGCCCGCGTCCTGAGATGCTGAAGCGGCTCGTCAAGTACGTCGTCCGACAGGGGCTCCAGCAGGCCAAGGCCATGGACCTCCGAGCGGTCGACTTCGGCGATCGGCGCGTCGCGGTGATCGTTCGCTACCACGCCATCGGGGATGCGGCCACCGGGGCGCACGACTATGCGAAGCCGAGCATCTGTCTCCCCGCCGACGTCTTCGATCGCCAGATCGCCTTCCTCGCCGCGCACTATCGCTGCGTCTCGATGGACGACCTCGCGGCAGCGCTCGACGGCGGTCCGCCGCTCCCGCGCGAACGCGGCCCTGATCACGTTCGACGACGGCTATCGCGACAATTACGATCTCGCGTTTCCCATCCTCCAGCGCCACCGCGTGCCGGCCACCTTCTACGTGACGACGGACTGTCTGGACGGCGGGACGCCGCTGTGGCCGTCGGAGCTGCGCTGTCTCGTCCATCGGGCCCGGGGTTCTCGGCTGCCGAGCCCCTTCGGCGGCGACCACGACGTGAGCACGGCCGATCGGCGTGAACAGGCGATCGAGGACATCAAGGCGCGGCTCGTGCCGCTCTCCCGGCGTGCCCGCGAGGCGGCGCTCGCCGTCCTGCGCGCGAACGAGGACACCTCGTTCCTGCGCGGCACGATGCTCACCTGGACCCAGGTGCGCGAGATGGCTGGCAAGGGCATGACGTTCGGCTCGCACACGCGTCACCCACCCGCTCCTCCCGAGCATCCCGCACGAGGACGCCGTGACCGAGATCCGAGACTCGAAGGCCGTCCTCGAGGCCGAGCTCGGTCGCCCGGTCCTCCACTTCTCGTACCCGAATCCCGGCAAGGGCGTCCACGTGGACGCCGCGATCCGGCGTGTGGTCGCGGAGAGCGGCTACGTCACCGCCGTGACCTCGCGCTCCGGCTACGTCTCGCCCGCCGCCAACCCGCTCGATCTCTCGCGGATGACGGTCGGCCGCAACACGCGTGACTTCGTCTGGAGCATCGAGAGCCCCGCGTTGTTCGGCGCCCTGCGCCCCTCGAAGGCGCGCAGCGCGTCGATGACGGCGGCCGAGGGCCGGCGATGACCTCGCCCGAGCACGGGGCCGTGGCGACGGCGCGGACGAACGGCGCGGCGCGGACGAGCGTGATCGTCCGCGCAGGAACGGAATCGGACCTCCCCTCCATCGCGCGCCTCTACTCACCCCCGTACGAGCTCCCGGTCCTCCGCTGGCTCCTCGACGCGGGTGAGGGTCGGGCTCCGCGCTCCTTCGTGGCCGCCGACGGCGACCGGATCGTCGGCCACAACGGCTACACGCTCTCGCGATTCCGGACGCCGGAGGGCGAGCTCACGGGCCTGCACTGCGTGAACTGGGTCGTGGACGGCAACTATCGCGGGCTGGGCCTCGGCCTCGAGGTCTTCCGCGCGACGTTCCCGCGCGCGGACTTCGTCTACGAGTACGGCGGGACGGAGCGGTCTCGCGCGCTCTTCCTGGAGCTGGGCTTCGTGCAGCCCTTCCACCTCCAGCAGCTCGTGAAGGTGACGCGTCCGCTCGTCTGGGCGCGGACGCTGGATGGACCGCTGCCCCGCCGGCTCCTCAAGGCCGCCGTCCTCGGCGCCCGAGCGCGCATGACGCGGCCCGCGTTCGCCAGCAGATCTTCCGTCTCCGTGCACCCGTACGACGCCCGCCTTCGTCCCACACCCGACCGGCCATGGCCCGCGGTGGCCAACGCCGAGGCGGCCGGCCAGATTGACTGGTATCTTCGCTGCCCCGTGGTCGGCGCCCGGGCCTTCCACATCAAGCGCGGCGAGAGCATTCTCGGCGTTGCGCTCTGCCTGGTGAAGGAGCACGCCCCGGGGGTCCGGACCGCACGCATCGTCCACCTGTCGTATCTCGGGGAAGACCCCGGTGTATGGCGCTCGGCGCTCGCCGCCGTGGAGGCGCGCCTCGTCGAGGCTGGGTGCTCCATGATCTCCGTCTTCGCCTGCCACCCGCGGTTCCTGGCCGCGCTCACGGGGCGTGGCTTCGTCGCGCGCGGTCGCGTCCCCTTCTGGATCCTCGACCCGAAAGGCCGCCTGCCCCGCGAGGGCTGGCACCTGACCGGGATCGAGGGCGACATCGGGTATCGCAGGGTCTGACATGCCACGACACGTGGTCGACCAACCGGAAGCCATCGAGCTGATCTCGATCCTCGACGAGCACGGACGTCTGGACAAGGCGCTCGAGCCGGCCATCCCCCCGGAGGACCTGCGGCGGCTCTATCGGACGATGCTCCTCACACGTCGGTTCGAGGCGCGGATCGTGATGCTGCAGCGGCAGGGACGCGTCTCCACCGCCCTGTCGAGCCTGGGCCAGGAGGCGGTGGCCCTCGGCGCCGCGTACGCCATCGGGCCCGGCGACTGGATGGTGCCCTACTTCCGCGAGCTGTCGGCGTACCTCTGGCGCGGCTGGAGCCTCGACCGCTTCATCCTCTACCTGGCGGGGTACGTCGAGGGCATGCGGGTCCCCGACGACGCGCGCGACCTGCCGTTGTGCATCCCGATCGCCAGCCAGCTCCCCCACGCGGTCGGCCTGGCGTACGCCGCCCAGTACCGGGACGAGCCGAGCGTGGTGCCTGGCGTTCTTCGGCGACGGAGCGACCTCGCAGGGTGACTTCCACGAGGCGATGAACTTCGCCGCCGTCTTCGACGCGCCCGTCGTCTTCTGCTGCGCGAACAACCAGTGGGCGATCTCGGTGCCGCGGTCGCGCCAGACGCGGGCGCGCACGATCGCGCGCAAGGCGGCCGCCTACGGCATCCCCGGCATCCAGGCCGACGGCAACGACCTCCTCGCGGTGTACAGCGCCGTCCGCTGGGCCGTGGACCGTGCGCGCGCCGGCGAAGGCCCCGCGCTCGTCGAATGCCTGACCTACCGCATGGCGCCGCACTCGACGTCCGACGATCCGACGCCGCTACCGCGAATCGGACGAGGTGCGCGGAGTGGGAAGCGTCGTGATCCGATGATCCGCTTCCGGCAGTACATGGAATCCAAGGGCCTCCTCACCGAGACCGAGCACGCCGCGGTCGAAGCCGATGTCGAGCGAAGAAATCCGGTCGCCGTCGAGCGCGCCGAGGGTTGGATGGCGGCGAATCCGCCGCGGAGCCTGTTCGACCACGTGTACGCCGAGCTGCCGCGAGGAGTTGCGCGAGCAGGAAGAAGAGACCCGCGCCGCGCTCGAGCGCGCCAGCCAGGAGCCTGAGGACACCCATGCCACGGCTCACGATGGTCAAGGCGCTCAACCTCGCGCTCCAGCAAGCGATGGAGCCGGACGACGAGGTCCTCCTCCTGGGACAGGACATCGGCCTCGACGGCGGCGTCTTCCGCGTGACCGAAGGCCTGCTCGCGAAGTTCGGCGAACGCCGCGTGATCGACACGCCGCTGGCCGAGTCGGGGCATCGTGGGCATGGCCGTGGGCCTGGCGCTCCAGGGGCTCCGCCCCGTCGCGGAGATCCAGTTCTCCGGATTCTCCTTCCAGGCGTTCCATCAGATCGAGAACCACGCGGCCCGGTTCCGCACGCGCTCGCAGGGCCGCTTCCATTGCTCGCTGGTCGTCCGCATGCCCTACGGCGCCGGCGTCCGCGCCCTCGAGCATCACTCCGAGAGCGAGGAGGCCTACTACGCTCACGTGCCGGGCCTCAAGGTCGTGGTGCCCTCCGGACCGCGCAAGGCCCGCGCCCTCCTGGCCAGCGCGATCCGTGACCCCGAGCCGGTCGTGTTCCTGGAGCCCAAGGCGCTCTATCACGCGGGGCGGGAAGACGTGCCCGAGGAAGCCGAGTTCTATCCCCTCGGCCGCGCCGAGATCACCCGCGCGGGCAGCGCCGTCACGCTCGTCGCCTATGGGGCGATGCTCCGCCAGGCGATGGAGGCGGCGCAGATCCTGAGCCGCGAGGACGGTGTCGAGGCCGAGGTGATCGACCTGCTCACGATCTCGCCGATGGATAGCGCCACGATCGTGGCCTCGGCCCGTAAGACGGGCCGTGTCGTGGTCGTCCACGAAGCGGCGCGAACGTGCGGGGTCGGCGCCGAAGTCGCCGCGCGCGTGGTCGAGAAGGCCTTCCTGCATCTCGAGGCTCCTGTCCGTCGCGTCACGGGCCTCGACATCCCGTATACCGGCTTTGCCCGGGAGAAGCTCTGGCTCCCGGACGCCACCCGCATCCTCCGCGCGGCCCGCGAGACGCTCGCCTTCTGACCCCGCCCGCTCAGCGCTTCGTGAGCGCCTCCGGGTTCTGCACGTTGATCGGCGCCCCGTTCGCGTACGCGACGACGTTGTCGAAGATCGTCTCGAACATGTTCGACAGCGAGCCGTACTCGACGTAGCCGAGGTGCGGCACCGCGATCACGTTGTCCATCGCGAGCAGCGGATGGTTGCCGGCCACCACCGGCTCTTCCTCGAACACGTCCACGGCCGCCATGCCCGGACGGCCGGCCTTCAGCGCCGCTTCGAGCACGCCGGGCGCGATGAGCCCGGCGCGGCTCGTGTTCACGATCAGCGAGGTCGGCTTCATGCGCGCGAGATCGGCCGCCGTCACGATCCCGCGCGTCTCGGGAATGAGGCGCAGGTGCAGCGACACGACGTCCGATTCCTCGTAGAACGCCTCGCGGCTCTTCGCCGCCGCGAAGCCGTCGGCCCGCGCCTTGTCGAGCGTCGTCGGGCGCCCCCACGCGATGACGTTCATGCCGAACGCCTTGCCGTAGCCCGCCACCACCGCGCCGATCTTGCCGTAGCCGAGGATGCCGAGCGTCTTGCCGCGCAGGCCGCTGCCCATCGAGTACGCCTGCCACTTGCCCGCCTTCAGCGCCGCGGCCTCCTGCGGGATGCGGCGCATGGCCGCGATGATCAGGCCCCAGTTCAGCTCCGCGGTCGCGTACGACGGCCGGCCCGGCCCGGTGTGCGCCGAGATGATGATCCCGTGCTTCGTGGCGCGCGTCGACGTCGATGTGCGGGAAGACGCCCGCCTGCGTGATCATGCGCAGCTTCGGCAGACGCTCGATGAGCGGTGCGCTTGATCGGCGTGCGCTCGCGGATGAGGACCAGCACCTCGGTGTCCTTCAACCGGTCGGCGAGCACGTCGACGTCCTTGGTGTGGTCCTTCCACACCGTGACGTCGTGGTTCGCCACCTTCTTGAACGCGGGCAGCGTGCGGATCGTGTCCTGCCAGTCGTCGAGGATCGTGATGTTCATGTGGTGACCGCCTCCCGTAGGGTTCGATCGAGGCGCAGGTCGCGCCAGAGAGCGTCGCGAGCGTCGAGGCCGAGCGCCAGGCGCGCGAGGATATCACCCACCGCCGGCGACAGCGCGAAGCCGTGGCCGCAGAAGCCGGCCGCGACGAGGAGTCCTTCGATACCGGGCACGGGCCCGATGAGCGGCACGCCGTCGGGCGTGAACGCTTCCAGTCCCGCCCAGCTCCGTGCGAGCGGGGTCGGGATCGTCGCCGGGTAGACGACGCCGGCGATCTCGCGGCTCGCGCGCACGCTCTCCGCGAGCACCTCCCACCGATTCGCCGTCTCGTCGGTGATCTGCGCCGGCCAGCCGCCGCCGATGAGATACGCGCCGTCCGCGAGCTGCTTGAGACTCAGCTTGCGATCGAAGGCGCCCAGCACCGGCGCGAGCGAGGGCGGCGCGGGCGCCGTGAGGAGCATCTGCAGCCCGCGCGTCTCGAGCGGCACGCGCACGCCATGCTCGGCGAGCAAGGTGGCGCTCCAGGCGCCGGCCGCGACGATGGCGACGTCGCACGCGAGGCGTGCGCCATCCGCGCGCTCGACGCCGACCACGCGGCCGCGCTCCACGACGACGCGGCGCGCGCCCACGCCCTCCTCGATCCGCGCGCCGAGGCGTCGCGCCGCGGCCGCGAAGGCGCGCACGGTGGGCATCGCCTCGGCGTGGCCATCGATCGGAGCCGCGACTCCGCCGAGGCAGGACGGCGACAGCCCAGGCGCGAGGCTCCGGAGCCCCCGCGCGTCGATGAGCTCGAGCGGCACGCCGTCGGCGCGCTGCTCCTCGACCCATGCGGGCGCGGCGGCCCACGCGCCGGCGTCGAGGGCCACGCGCAACCCGCCGTCGCGCCGATAGCGCGTCTCGCCGTCCAGCTCACGGTCGAGCTCGGGCCACCGCCGGAGACTTTCAAGCGCGAGCGCGCGTTCGGCCGGATCGCGGCCCATGGCGCGGACGCCGGCCGCGCTGGCGCCGGACGCGGCGGCGCCGACGCCCGCGCGCTCGACCACCGTCACCGGCACGCCGGGATCGGCGCGTCGCAGGTGAAACGCCGCGCTGAGCCCCATGAGACCGCCGCCCACGATCGCCACCGACATGGCGGCGAGCCTAGCACGGCGCGATCACGGGCTGCGGCCGCGTGCGATAATCCCCTCACTCCCGCCAGGAGGAATGTGATGGAGCTCTCCGGACAGGCCGCCATCGTCACGGGCGCCGGGCGCGGCATCGGGCGCGCGACCGCGCTCGAGCTCGCGCGCATGGGCGCCGACATCGTCGTCGCCGAGCTGGACGTCGCGGGCGCCGAGAAGACGGCGGCCGAGGTGCAGGCGCTCGGACGCAAGGCGCTGGTCGTCCCCACGGACGTCACGAAGCGCGCCGACCTCGCCGGCATGGCCGACCGCACGCAGAAGCAGTTCGGCCGCATCGACATCCTCGTGAACAACGCGGGGATCTACCGCGCGGCGGCGACGCTCGACGTCACCGAGGAGCACTGGGACGCGATCATGACCATCAACGCGAAGGCGGTCTTCTTCGCGACCCAGGCGGTGCTGCCCGCGATGATCGCGCAGAAGCGCGGCGCCATCGTCAGCCTCGCGTCGATGGCCGGCAAGATCGGCAGCAAGACCAACCTGCCGTACAACGCGAGCAAGGCCGCGGTCATCAGCATGACGAAGAGCCTGGCCCTCGCGCACGCCCCCGACGGCATCCGCGTGAACTGCGTGTGCCCGGGCTTCGTCGAGACCGACATGTGGACGATGGTGTCGAAGGAGCAGGGCGCGCTGCTCGGCATGTCCGCCGAGGAGTTCACGCGCATGCGCAAGGCCACGGTGCCGCTCGGCCGCATGGAGACGCCCGAAGACGTCGCGAGCGTGATCGGCTTCCTCGCGTCCCCGCGCGCCGCGTACATGACCGGCCAGGCGCTGAGCGTCGACGGCGGCCTGGTCATGCAGGGCTAAAGGAGAGAGACCCGTGACCGACAAGCTGCTTCTGGAAAAAGACGGCGCGCTCGGCTGGATCATCTTCAACCAGCCGGAGAAGCGCAACGCGGTGAGCCAGGAGATGTGGCAGGCGATGGCGGAGTACGTCGAGGACGTGGAGAAGGACGACGCCATCCGCGTGGTGATCCTGCGCGGCGCGGGCGGCCACTTCGTCTCGGGCGCCGACATCTCGCAGTTCAAGGACCGGCGCCGGAACGCGGCCGACGAGGCAGAGTACCGGCGGATCTCGGGCCGTGGCAGCGACGCGCTCGCCCACCTCCAGAAGCCGCTCCTGGCGATGATCGAGGGCGTGTGCATCGGCGGCGGCGTCGGCATCGCGATCACCACCGATCTGCGGATCGCGGCGGACGACGCGCGGTTCGGCATCCCCGCCGCGCGCCTGGGGCTCGGCTACCACTACAAGGGCATGGACAAGCTCATGCACCTGATCGGCCCCGCCTACACGAAGGAGTTCTTCTTCACCGCGCGCACGGACTTCACGGCCCAGGAGGCGCTGCGCATGGGCCTCGTGAACCAGGTGGTCCCGAAGGCGGAGCTCGAGAGCTTCACGCGGGAGTACGCGAAGAAGATCGCGGGCAACGCGCCGCTCACCATCAAGTCCGCGAAGAACACGGTCGAGCAGCTCCTGAAGCCGGCCGGGGAGCGCGACCTCGCGCTGCTCGACAAGCTGATGGCGGACTGCTTCAACAGCGAGGACTACCAGGAAGGCGTCAAGGCGTTCTCCGAGAAGCGCCGGCCGCAATTCAGGGGGAGATGAAGTCATGGGCACGCGGCCCGTCCTGACGTTCAGTCACGTCGGTCTCTGGGTGACCGACCTCGAGACGATGAAGGACTTCTACACCGACGTCCTCGGCTTCGTGATGACGGACCGCGGACCCATCGGCGACACCGAGCTCGTCTTCCTCTCGCAGAGCCCGGGCGACCACCACCAGATCGTGCTGGCGCGGGGCCGCCCCGCGGACGTCGGCTTCACCACCGTCAACCAGATCTCGTTCAAGCTCGCATCGCTCGAGCATCTCCAGGAGATGCACGGCGAGCTGGTGCAGCGCAGCGTGAAGGACCTGGTGACGGTGTCGCACGGCAACGCGTGGTCGGCCTACTTCAAGGATCCCGAGGGCAACCGCATCGAGGTCTTCGTCGACACGCCGTGGTACACGCCGCAGCCGTGCCGCGAGCCGCTCGACCTCACGCAGCCGGCCGAGCAGATCAAGCAGGCGACCGAGGCGTACTGCCGACTCGCAGCCGCGCTTCCAGCGCGAGACGGAGTGGCGGCGCGATCTCGCGGACAAGATCGCGGCGTCGCGCTGAGAGGCGCCGTGGCTTCCGCTACCGAGCGCGTCGCCGCACGCGTGATCGCGCTCCGCCGGGCGCGCGGCCTCTCCCAGGAGGCGCTCGCGGAGAAGACCGGCCTCAACCGCGTGACGCTCGCCCGGCTCGAGCGCGCGCTGCATCCGCCGAACCTCGAGACGCTGGAGCGCATCGCCAACGCGCTGCGCGTCAAGCTCGCCGACCTCGTGCGGTAGCGCGCGCCGCCGTGCGGTATCCGCCGCGCGCTCGTGACGGTCGTCGCCGGGATGACCGTCTCCGTCGTCGCGCTCGCGCGCGGCTCGGCGCAGCCCGTCGAGAGCCTGAAGACGATCGACTCCCGGCCCGGCGTGACGCAGCCGTTCCTCCTCGTGGAGCCGCCCGGGCCGCCCGTGGCGAGCGTGATCCTGTTCACCGGAGGCGAGGGCGTGGTCGGATTCACGGGCCCCGGCCCCTTCCCGCGCGGCGCCAACTTCCTCATCCGCAACCGGCAGGCGTTCGCGGCGCACGGACTGCTCGTGGCCGTGATCGACGTGCCGTCCGATCACGCGGGCGGGTACGGGCGCTTTCGCCTGACCGAGGACCACGCGCGTGACGTCGCCGCCGTCATCGCGGCGCTGCGCGAGCGCGCCGCGGTGCCCGTCTGGCTGGTGGGAACGAGCAAGGGCACGGTGTCCGCCGTCAACGCGGCCGCACGCCTGACCACCGGCGGTCCTGACGGCCTCGTCATCACCTCCAGCGTCACGCGCACGACACCGCGGATGCTCGGAGACGGTGTTCGACGCCGGGCTCGCGGACGTCCGCGTGCCGACACTGGTCGTTCACCACGAACGCGACGCGTGCGTCGGTACGCCGGGCAGCGACGCGCGTGCCCTGATCGGGCGCGTGCGCGCGGCCCGCAAGGAGCTGCTGCTCTTCCGGGGCGGCGCCGGGGGCGGCACGGGCGACCGCGCCTGCGGCCCGTGGGCCGCGCACGGGTACTTCGGCATCGACGACGAGGTGGTGAAGGCGATCGCCGACTGGATCAAGCGCTAGCCCGCGCCCTCGCTGTAGACGATCAGCACGATCCCGACGCCCGTGAGACAGGCGATCCAGACGCGTCCCGGCCACGGGCCCGCGTCGGGAAGCCGGAGCTCCAGCCACCGTGCCCAGCCCGCGAACGCGCCCAGGACGCCGATCGGCGCGTGCGTCACTTCCATGAGGAACGCTTCCTTGAGGTTGAAGACGGCATGCGAGTGCGTGAGGAGCAGGCCGCCCCCGACCGCGCACACGATCGGGAACACGTACGCCCACGGCCGCGACGCCACGCGCTCCGTCCGCACCGCCCACTCGAAGAGGCCGAACACCGTCACCAGCACCATGAACGCGCGGTGCTGCAGCACCTCCGGCTGCGCGAGGCTCGCGAAGAACCCGACGGGGCCGAGCGGCCACACCTCCGGATCGTTGCGGACGAAGAGGAACGCGGCCAGCCCGACCAGCAGCAGCGGCCAGTGACGCGCGGTCCGCAGGCCGGCGCGGTGGGCGAACGCCGCGAGGCCCATCGCGAGGACGAACACCCCGGCCCAGTGGTGGTTGAACTCCGACCACTCGCGCTCGATCCGGAGGCGCGCCGCCGGTCCGCCGCCGAGCGGGTTCGTCTCCCGCAGCAGGTCGCCGATGGCAGGGCTCGCCAGGCGGGGCGGGATGGCGGAGAAGCGCGCGGCCACTTCGCTCGCCGTCGCGCGGTCCTCGCGGACGTCGACCGCGGGCGGCAGCGAGGTGAGCGACGCCGCCGCGAACAGCACGGTCACCGCGAGACCGGTTTCCACCTCGACGAACCGCGCCAGCCGGCTGTCCCCTGCCCGCGCGGCCGTCCGGCGCACGAGCCGGTAGTTGACGAATCCGAACCCCAGCATCGCGACGAGCAGCGCGACCTTGGTGAGCACCATCACGCCGTACGCCGTTTCAACCAGGGCGAAGACATCGCCCACGTACGCCACCGAGAGGGCGACGCCGGAGGCGAGGAGCGTGACGACCGAGACGAAGGCGATCGACGACACGCGCCGGAGCTGGTCGCGATCCAGCAGCCCGACGCCGGCGCCGAGCGCGACGACGAGGTGCATGAGCGTGCCCACCCAGACCGCGACGGCGAGCTGATGCGCGGCATCGAGGCCGATCAGCGTCGCGCGGTGATCCAGACGCGCGGCGGCGTGACTGATGGTGGCCGATGACGCGACGAGCACGACGGCCGCGGCGGCCAGGACGCTCCAGCTCGCGCGGCCGCCGGCACGTTCGCTCAGCCGTCGCGCCAGCAGCAACGTGACCATCGCGACCGCGGCACGTCCGACCGACGCGAACGCGAACGTGGTCCGCGCGAACGGCGCCGCGACGGCCGGACCGTGGTCGAGCACGAGCGTGCCGAGGGCGACCGCGCCCACCGCGACCTGCGCCGCCGCGACCACGCCGGCGCCGAGCGCGACGAGACGGAGCGCGCGGCGCGTGCGCACGTCCGGCTTGGTGCCGGGCCCGGCGCGCAGCACCACCCACACGAAGACCACGCCGCCGAGCGCGGCGGCGGCGCCGACCAGCATCACCCCGCGCAGGAGGACATCGACGAAGCCGGCCATGGCGCGCGCTACGAGGGCGGGGCCGGGGACTCTGGAACCACGCTCTTCGCGATCGTGGTGTCGAGCGCCTCGTAGTCCTCGTAGCGGATGACGTCGTACAGCTCGCGGCGTGACTGCATCCGGTCGAGCAGCGCGCGCTGCGTGCCGCGCGCGGCCAGCTCCGCGTAGCAGTCTTCCATCGCGCGCGCGGCGACGCGCAGCGCGGTGACCGGCCAGATCACCATCTTGTAGCCGAGCGCCGCGAGCTCGTCGGCGGGCAGCAGCGCGCTCCGGCCGAACTCCGTCATGTTCGCGAGCAGCGGGCAGCGCACCGCGTCCGCGAACGCGCGGAAGTCCTTCTCCGTGGCGAGCGCTTCCGGGAAGATCGCGTGGGCGCCGGCATCGAGATAGAGCTGCGCGCGCGCGATGGCGGCGTCGAGACCTTCCGACGCGACCGCGTCGGTCCGGGCGATGACGCGCAGGTGGCGCGCCGCCCGGACCGCGGCGGCGATCTTGCGCGCCATGTCCTCGGGACTCGCCAGGCGCTTGTCGGAGAGGTGGCCGCACTTCTTCGGCAGCACCTGGTCCTCGAGCTGCACGGCGGCGGCGCCGGCGTCCTCCAGCTCGCGCACCAGACGCATGGCGTTGAGTGCCTCGCCGTAGCCGGTGTCGCCGTCCACCACGAGCGGAAGCCCGGAGGCGCGACAGATGGCGCGCGTGAAGAACGCCAGCTCGTCGAGCGTGAGGATGCCGAGGTCGGGCAGCGCGAGGCTCGCGGTGACGGCGGCGCCGGAGAGGTACAGCGCCTCGAAGCCCGCGCGACGAGCGAGCAGCGCCGCCAGCGGATCGTGCGCGCCGGGCATGCGGACGATCCCCGGTTTCGCCCAGAGCGCGGCGAGCCGGTCGCCGGCGGGCCGCGCGTCACGATCCCGTTCGAGTGAGCCAGGTCACAAGGGGGTTTGGGGGTCCGGTGTGTGGGGCCCCCATTCCAAGGTGGCGGGTAGTACGGCCGAGTCGCCGAGCGCATCGACCGCGGCCCAGAACGTCGGGCTGCCCGCCTTGCCCGGCTCCTCCAGCTCCCACGTCTGCCGCCGATAGCTCCAGCTCTCCGGATGCAGCCGCCGCGCCTCGGCGAGATACGGCAGCGCGGCCTCGCGATGTCCGGCCGCGTGGAGATGCTGCCCGAGACGGAAGTTCGCGGCGGCGAGCGCGTGGTCCTCGGTGACGGGCGGCTGCCGGCGGCGCGCGGCGTCCGCGGAGAGCGCGTACGGGCTCGCGCGCCCGTCCGGGCCCAGTCGCGCACCGCATCGAAGTACGCCGTGCGCGTGCGCTCGCGCTCCGCCAGGCCGTCAGCGCTCATCTGCTTCGTGGTGCGATCGAGGTGCGTGCGGAACGCGTCGCTCGATCCCGCGGTCTCCGACGGCCGCACGATGCGCCCGCGCTCGTCGATCCACACCGCGTTCGGGCACGTTGACCATGCCGTAGAGCTCGGCGACGACGTGGCGCTCGTCGATCAGGCACGGATAGGTCGGCGATCGCGGCGCGGATCCAGGGCTCGGTCGTCGCGGCGGCCGCCGCTGTCGAGCGCGACCGAGAGCACGACGAAGCCGGTGTCCTTCACGTCCTCGTAGAGCGCCTGCCACACGGGCAGGTCGAGCCGGCACCCTCACCACGAGGCCCACGAGACGAGGAACACCTTCTTGCCGCGATAGTCGCGCAAGCGAATGACGGCGGCCGTCGAGATCGGGCAGCGTGAAGTCCGGCGCCTGCGAGCGACTGCATGGCCGCCCGGCGCGCCGTCGCCGCGTCGCCGACGCACCACACGCCGTGCGCCGCATCGTGGACCAGGGGCTGTCCGAGGAGGCGGGCGAGCGCGGTGAGGTCCACGTCGGACGTCACGAGCGAGCGGGAGCTCCCTCGCGGCACCGGAACGCAGCGATCGTCCTGGCAGAGCCCCTCGGGCTTCAGCGTCCACCCGGTCGCCATCGGCAGCGCGTCCGCGGCGAGCCAGAGGGCGTCGCCCTGCGGCGTCGCGGCCACCGAGACCGGTGGCCGCGCGCCGTAGAGCAGCGTGACGGTCGTGGCCGTCACTTCTCGTTCGACAGCACGAGCGTGCCGGCCGCGGAGAGCATGCCGCCCATGCCGTTGACGAGCGAGACCTTCGCGTTCGGCACCTGCCGCGGGCCGCACTCGCCGCGCAGCTGCCGGGCCGCCTCGATGATCGGGAAGATCCCGTACATGCCCGTGTGCGTGTACGAGAGGCCGCCGCCGTTGGTGTTGATCGGCAGCGTGCCGCCGGGCGTGGAGCGGCCGTCCTCGAAGAAGCTGCACGCCCTCGCCCGGCTTCGCGAAGCCCGAGCGACTCCAGCATGATCGGCGGCCCCGACGTGAACGCGTCGTAGAGCATGATGTGGTTGAAGTCGCGGTGGCGTCACCCCGGCCATGGCGAAGGCCCGCTCGCCGGAGATCCGCGTGGCCTCGCTGAAGGTGAGCTTCTTCATCTGCGTGAGGCTGACGTGCTCGGTGCCCTCGCCCATGCCCGCGCACCCACACCGGCTTCTTCGCGCAGTCCCGCGCGCGATCGGGGCGCGTGAGCACCACGGCGCCGCCGGCGTCGGTGACGAGGCAGATGTTGAGCAGCGTGAACGGCTAGATCACCGGCCGCGCGTTGAGCACGTCCTGGATGGTGAGCGGCTTCCGGTGCATCGCCTTCGGGTTCAGCGCCGCCCACGCGCGCGTGGACACGGCCACCTGCGCCCACTGCTCGAGCGTGGTGCCGTACTCGTGCATGTGGCGCGTGGTGATGAGCGCGAACTGGGTCGGCGCCGGCGCCGTAGCCGTACGGGATCTCGTACTGGCCCGGAGAGCGCGGTATCGCGCGCGCGCGTGACGCCCACCTGCGAGCGTCCGCTCTCCCCGTGCGAGATCACCGCCACGTCGCAGAGCCCGTGGTGCAGCGCGGCCGCCGCGTGCTCGACCATGATGATGAAGGAGCAGCCGCCCACGGTGGTGCCGTCGACGTAGCGCGGCGTGATCCCGAGCGCCTCGCCGAGCAGCGCCGGCGAGTGCTGCCCCGCGGTGAAGATGCCGTCGACGTCGCTCACCTTGAGGCCGGCGTCCCGCACGGCGTTGGAGACCGCCTCGAGGTGCAGCGAGAGCTGGCTCTTGCCGGGCAGCGTGCCGATCTCGTCGCTCTCGTCGACGCCGACGATGCAGGCCGCGTTCTGGAGAGCTCTTTCATCGCTGCACCTCCCTCGGCCGGCTGGAAGAGCGGCACCGTGTGCTCGTCGGTGAGCTTGTGGAACACGACCTCGACCGGCATGTCGCACTTGATCGTCTTCGGATCGGGCGTCGACGTTGACCAGGTTCGACATCATGCGCGGTCCCTCGTCGAGCTCGACCATCGCCAGGACGTAGGGCGGTGGCACCTTGATACGCCTTGTTGAACGACTGGTGGCCGATGCCGAAGGAGTGGAGCTTGCCTTTGCCGCTCGCCTGCACCCAGGTGATCGCCCGCGACTGGCAGCGGCGGGCAGATCGACGCGCGGATAGAAGAAGGTGTGGCCGCAGTCCCCGCACGTCGGGAGCATGAGCTTGCCTTCCTTGAGTCCATCCCAGTACGGCTTGGCCTCGGGCGTGATCGGCTGCGGCAGCGGACGATCGGGTTCCATAGGGCTCCTTTCGTGACGGCCTCCGCATGGTAGGGCGTGTCCGCCCCGGCGTCGAGCCCCCCGCCTCGTCGAGTCGGTGGCATCGAGGGTGCATCGATTACCGGCACGCGCATCCCGCGCGTGGAGGAACACATGAAGCAGGTACAGAGTGTTCTGGTTCTCGTCTTCGCCCTTCTCCTCGTCGCGCTGCCCGCCGTCACCCTGGCGCAGACGCCCTCGAGTCCGAGCCCGAGCGGCGCCGGGAGCGAAAAGTCGACGACGCCGGGCACCAGCACCAGCCCCTCGACCAGCCCCAGCACCGGCACGGGGACGGGCAGCGCCGGCCAGGCCTCGCCGGGTATGCCCGCGAGCGCCGAGGATTGCAAGAACATGGGCTGGCAGAAGCTCGGTCTCAAGTCCGAAACCGAGTGCATGACCAAGGTCATCAAGAAGTAGGTTCCACAATTCGGCGAGTCAGCGGCCGCGGCCCGTATCGGCGCTGACCCTCCGTGGGATCGATCCTTGACATAGTCAACCATTCGCCGGAGGATGCGGCCGTGGAGCTCGACGGTCGCATCCACACGGTCCGGCGCTTCAACCGCTTCTACACGCGCCAGATCGGCCTGCTGCACGAGGGGCTGGCAGGCAGCGCGTTTCCCCTCACCGAGGCGCGCGTCCTCTACGAGCTGGCGCATCGCGAACGGCCCACCGCGACCGACCTCTGCAAGGACCTCGGGCTCGACGCCGGCTACCTGAGCCGGATCCTGCGCGACTTCGAGCGCCGCGGTCTCGTCCGGAAGACGCGCTCGGCCACCGACGGCCGCCGGAGCCACCTGAGCCTCACTGCCCGCGGCCGCAAGGCGTTCGCGCCGCTCAACGCGCGCTCGCACGCGGACGCCGGCGCGATGCTGCGTCCGCTCGCGCCGCCGCAGCAGGCGAAGGTCGTGGCGGCGATGCGGACCATCGAGGCGCTGCTCCATCGGGATGTCGGCCGGCCCGCGCCCTACGTGGTGCGTCAGCACCGGCCGGGCGACATGGGCGCCGTGATCCGTCTCCACGGCACGGTCTACACGCAAGAGTACGGGTGGGATCAGACCTTCGAGGCGCTCGTGGCCCGGATCGCGGCCCGGTTCATCGAGCGCTACGACCCCGCGCGCGAGCGCTGCTGGATCGCCGAGCTGGACGGCGAGGTCGTCGGCTCGGTGTTCCTCGTGAAGAAGTCGCGCACGGTCGGGCAGCTGCGCCTGATGATCGTCGATCCGCGCGCGCGCGGCCTCGGCATCGGCGCCCGGCTCGTCGACGAGTGCCTCCGCTTCGCGCGCGAGGCCGGCTACCGGAAGGTCACGCTGTGGACCAACAGCGTGCTGCTCGCGGCCCGCCACCTCTATGCGCAGGCCGGCTTTCGCCTGGTGCACAAGGAACGTCATCGGAGCTTCGGCCAGACCCTGATCGGCGAGACGTGGGAGCGGGCTCACCTCTAGCCGTCGGCGCCGCCGCGGCGACCGGCATCCTGGTCGGCAGCGCCATGGTGGCGACGCGCGTCGTCGTCGCACGACATCGGCCCGGCGTCGCTCGCGCTGCTCCGCTACGCGATCGGAGTTCTGCTGTCTGCTGCCGCCCGTCCTGCTGTCGGCCCGCGTCTCCATCGCGCGGCGCGACGTCCTGCCGATCGCGCTGCTCGGCATCACGCAGTTCGGCATCCTCATCGCGCTCCTCAACTACGGCCTCGCGTTCATTCCCTCCGCGCGGGCCGCGCTGATCTTCGCGACGCTGCCGCTCCTCACCATGCTGCTGTCCGCCGCGCTCGGCCGCGAGCGGCTCACGCTCGTGAAGACCGCCGGGGTCCTGCTGACGATCGCCGGCGTCGGCGCTCGCGCTCGGCGAGAAGGCGCTGGAGCGCGCGAGCCTGCAGGGATGGGCCGGCGAGCTGGCGGTCTTCGCGAGCGCGCTGAGCGGGGCGCTCTGCAGCGTGCTCTATCGCCCGTATCTCCGGAAGTATCCGGCGCTGCCCGTGAGCGCCTTCGCGATGCTCGCGTCGGTCGCGTTCCTCGCGCTGCTCGCGACCGCCGAGGGCTTCTTCGGCGCGCTGCCGCACTTCACGGCCGCCGGCTGGCTCGCCGTGCGTCTTCATCGGCGTCAACAGCGGCGTCGGGTACTTCCTCTGGCTCTGGGCGCTCGGCCACGCGCCCGCGACCCAGGTGACCGTGTTCCTCTCGCTCAGCCCCGTGACCGCGGCCGCGCTCGGCGCGCTGTTCCTCGCCGAGCCCGTGTCGGCGGGCGCGCTGGTCGCCCTGATCTGCGTCGCGGCCGGGCTCTGGCTCGCGCACCGGGATTGATCTAGAGTGGCGGGCGCCAACGGGAAGGAGACCCCCATGCGTGAGCTGGTCACGATCGCCGAGTCCATCGCGGTCACGCTGAAGGAGCGCAAGGAGACCATCGCGGTCGCGGAGTCATCGGCGGGCGGCTTGATCTGCGCCGCGCTGCTCGCGGTACCGGGCGCATCCGCCTACTTCCTGGGTGGTGGCGTCATCTACACGCAGGCGGCGCGGCGGGGAATCCTGCAGGTGCCGGACGACGCGGTGAAGGGCATCCGTTCGAGCTCCGAGCCGTATGCCCTCGTCAAGGCGCGCAACATCCGCGAGCGCGTCGGCGCGACGTGGGGCCTGTCCGAGACCGGGGCCACCGGGCCGACGGGCAACCGGTACGGCGACGCGGCCGGCCACGCCTGCCTTGCGGTGGCGGGCCCGGTCGAGCGCGCGATCACGCTGGAGACGGGCAGCGGCGATCGCGAAGCCAACATGTGGGCCTTCGCGAAGGCCGCCCTGGAGCTATTCGCGGGACGGTGCGCCGGTAGCGTCAGCCGCGGAGCGGCCCGGCTTCGCCGGGCCGCGCAGCGTGGGCTGGGGTGCGTCCACCCCCAGGGTCATAGCGCCACGATGCGGCCGATGACGGCTTCGGCCTTCACGCGAAGCTGCTCATCGGAGTTGTTCGCGATCGGGTGCTCGATCACGACGTAGGGATAGTCCGGGATCCCGTTCACCTCGGCCACCGCGCGCGCGGTCGGCTCGAAGCGGTCGGTCATGACGGCCACGGCCGGAATGCCGCGGATCTCCGCGGCGAGGGCGTCGTGCATACTGCACGACGAGCAGCTCCCTCAGTCGCCGATGCCGGACACGATCGCGTCGGCGGCGCTGAGCTCGCCGACGATCGCGTCGGGCGCCGGACGGCTCGAGTCCGGCTTGCGGCGGCGCACCACCTCCCGCACGCCGTGGCGCGTCTTCAAGAGCCTCTCGACGTGGTCGTAGAACGTCGCGGTCCCGATCTTCGCGTTGTCGAGCAGGCCCACCACCGCGCCCTCGAGCGCGCCGAGCGGCGGCGCCATCGTGACCGGCTCGCCTTCGGCGGATTGTCGCGGATCGAGCACTCTCAGCGTCATCGTGTCTCTCCTATCTGTGCGGTCTGCGCCTGCCCCTTGGTGCCATACCACGGCGGGATGACGGCGCCGAAGCCGCCCGCGGGGCCGCCCGCCGCCACGACGAGAAGGTCGTCCGGCGAGCGCAGCGCGGTGTAGACGCGGTGCTCGTCGCTCCGGCCCGCGACCGCCGCCTTCCCGACCGTCCGCCACTCCCCACGCCGCACGCGCGCCGCCTCGTGCACGTACTCGCGCACGTCCTTCTTGGTCCATCCGGCGGCGGCGATGATCTGACGGTGCTGCTTCGGGACAACCATGAAGTAGTTCCCCGGCCAGATCGAGTACGTCAGCATGTTGGCGCGGATCACGGCCGCGTACGTGTCGAGGATCTCCTTCGGATCGTGCGTCCACTCGTTCATGAGCTGATGGGGCGCGCCGCAGCCCAGCACGGTCACGGCCGAGGCCCCCGGAGGCACGCCGCGTTCCGCCGCCAGCGAGAGCCACGGGCTGTCCTCTTCGTCCTCGGCGACGCAGTAGCTGAACTTCCCGGGATGGCCGAGCGTCGAGCGATCGAGGTGTCCGGGCACGCCGCCGAGCACGTTGATGATGAAGAGCCGGATCGTCCGGCCGATGGTCGCGTTGGCGCGGCTGCCGTTCGCGAGCACGTTGTGCGTGGCATTCATCCCGAGCGCCGTGCGGATCGGTCCGTTGACGACGATGAACGGCGCGCTGCCGCCGGTGCTCGCGTTGCTACCGTGCAGGCTGAACGCGGGCCGGCACATCGCCTGGATGATCGCGACCACGACCGGCATGTACTCCGGCAGCGCCCCCGCCATCACGGCCGCGATCGCGATCTTCTCGGCGGTGATGCGGCGGCGGCGGACGGGCTCGGTACCCACGACGTCCGCGGGCGAGAGTCCACCGGCGGCGACGAAGCGCCGCACGCTGTCCTCGGTGGGCGGCACGATCGGGAACCCGTCGGTCCAGCCGTTCTTCTGGAAGAGCTCGTTGGCCTCCGAGGCGTCGGACACCTCGTAGGCGCGTGACTGCAGCGGCGGCTCGTTCGTCACTCCCGCAGTGTACCGCGTGGGCGCGGGCGTCAGTCCTCCACGGCCCGCATGGTGACCGCGGTCTCGAGGCTGCGCTCGAGGTACGTCAGGTCGACCGGCTTCACGATGTAGTCGAACGCGCCGTGGGCGAGCGTGCGCCGGGCGACGTCCTCGTCGGCGCTGGCGCTCACCATGATCACCGCCACGCGGGGCGCGACCGCGCGGATCGTCGGCAGCGCGGCCTCGCCGCTGAGGCCCGGCATGTTGATGTCGAGGAGCATCGCGTCGGGCGGGTGGTCGACGAGCGTCCGGATGGCCGCCGTCGCGCTGGGCTGCGTGGTCACGTCGTATCCGCGTGACTGGAGGAACTCGGCGAGCATCCCCCGCACCTCGTCGTCGTCGTCGACGACGAGCACCCGGGTCGTCGCCTTGGTGGGCGCCGCCGGGCTCCCCGAGCTCTCGGCCGGCGTCTCGCGCACCACCGCCGGCACGGCGTGTCCGCCGCGGAGCACCTCGACGAGCCCCGGAAGATGCACGGGCTTGGTCAGCACGGCCCGCGCGCCGAGGGCCATGGCCTGCTGGTGCACGTCGTCCTCGAGGTCGCCGGTGACGACCACCACGGCGATCTTCGGATCCAGGGTGCGGATCCGCTTGAGCGCCTCGAGCCCGCCGAGCCGCGGCATCCGCAGATCGAGGACGACCGCATCGGGCCGCTCGCGCTTGACCTTGAGCAGCGCCTCGAGCCCGTTCTCGGCCTCGAGCACGTCGAGGTCGCTGAACGCGAGGAACTCGCTCACGGCCGCGCGGACCTGGGGCTCGTCGTCCACCACGAGCACTCTCATGCCGGGCCACCGTCCGTGAGGGAATGCATGGGAAGGGAACGCTTCGTCGAGCATACCCAAATCGATGCGGCCCGACCAACCAAAAGTTCTCAGTGGGAAAGTTTTTCCCACATCCGGCACCGCTCCGGGACGGGAGGCCGCGCCCGAGCGGCCGCCAGGGTATCCTCTAGGGCCATGCGCATCGCGACCTGGAACGTGAACTCGCTGCGGGCCCGCCTCGAGAAGGTGCAGTGGTGGCTCGCGCGCGCGCAGCCCGACGTGCTGCTGATGCAGGAGACGAAGCTCGCCGACGCCGACGCGCCGGTGGCCGCGTTCCGCGACGCCGGCTACGAGCTCGCGCACCACGGCGAGGGGCGCTGGAACGGCGTCGCGATCGCGAGCCGCTGCGGGATCGCGGACGTCGTCACGAACTTCGGCGACCCGCTGCGCCCTCCGAAGACGCCGGACGTCACCGACGACGAGCCGCTGTCCGAGGCGCGCATGGTGGCGGCCACCTGCGGCGACGTCCGCGTCGTCAGCATCTACGCGCCGAACGGCCGCTCCCTCGGACTCGCCCTTCTACCAGGCGAAGCTCGTGTGGTACGAGCGCCTCGCGCGGTGGCTGCGCGAGGCGGCGGATCCGGCGCAGCCGCTCGCGATCGGTGGCGACTTCAACGTGGCCCCGGCGGACGCGGACGTCTGGGACGCCGCCGCGTGTCACGGCGGGACGCACGTGTCCGAGCCGGAGCGCGCGGCCTTCATGCGGCTCTGCGCGTGGGGCCTCACCGACGCGTATCGCCAGCAACGCAAGGAGCCCGGGCGGTACACGTGGTGGGACTACCGCGCAGGCAACTTCCACAAGAACTTCGGGATGCGGATCGACCACCTGCTCGTCACCGCGCCCGTCGCGTCACGCCTCGTCGCGGCGGAGATCGACCGCGAGGCGCGCAAGGGCAAGCCGATGCCGTCGGATCACGCCCCGCTCGTCATCGACGTCGACGCGCCGGGCTGCGCGTTCGACGCCGGGTGGGCGGACGCCGCCGGCCGCATCGCGGCGCGGCGAGGGCGCTGAGCTCCGCGCCCGCCGCCCGATTCTCCTCGTAATTCTCACAACGACGCCGGCTGGTGCCTCTGTTGCTAGTGTCTCAGTCCGCGAGCGTCAGATACGCGGCACTAGCCAGAAAAGGAGCGTCGACATGGACATGGCAGCCCTGGCACGGAACTGGTGGCTCGTCGCGCTGCGCGGTGCGGCCGCAATCGTCTTCGGGATCCTGGCGTTCGTCACGCCCGGCCTCACGCTCGGCGTCCTGGTCCTGCTCTTCGGCGCCTACGCGCTGGTGGACGGGATCGCCAACATCCTCGCCGTCTTCCGCCGCCGTGAAGAGGAGCAGCCGTGGTGGGCGCTGCTCGTGGAGGGAATCGTCAGCGTCGCCGCCGGCATCGTCGCGTTCCTGTGGCCCGGCCTGACCGCCTTGACCCTCGTCTACCTCATCGGCGCATGGGCCATCATCACCGGCGCGCTCGAGATCGCCGCGGCCATCCGCCTGCGCCAGGAGATCGAGGGCGAGGCCTGGCTGATCCTGAGCGGCGTCCTCTCGATCGCGTTCGGCCTCCTCGTGATGTTCGCGCCCGGCGCGGGCGCCCTCGCCGTGGTCCTCTACATCGGCGCCTACGCGGTCATCTTCGGCGGCCTGCTGCTCGCGGTGGCGTTCCGGCTCCGCGCGTTCCGCGAGGAGCCACGCGCGGCGATGCCCCGCGCCGCCTGATGTTCGCGTGCCGCCGTTGAACATGGGGGCCCCACCGCACAGGACCCCCAAGCCCCCTGCTGCTATGATCGTCGCGCAGAGCAGCGGAGGAGGAGGCACGCGCACGCATGACGATCAAGGGCAAGGCGTACATCGCGGGAGTCTACGAGCACCCCACGCGCAAGGCGGACCAGATCTCGCTCGCGCAGCTCCACGCCGACGTGGCGAAGGGCGCGCTGGACGACGCCGGCTTGAGCAAGAACGACGTCGACGCCTATTTCTGCGCCGGCGACGCCCCGGGCCTCGGCCCGCTGTCGATGGCGGAGTACATGGGCCTCGGCAAGCTGCGTCACGTCGACACGACGGAGACGGGCGGCTCGTCGTACGTCGTTCACGTCGGCCACGCGGCGCAGGCCATCGCGGCCGGCAAGTGCAGCGTCGCGCTGATCACGCTGGCCGGGCGCCCGCGGGCGGAAGGCATGGCGACGGGCACGGCGCCCCGCAACTACGGCTCGGCCGCGCCGGACGTCCAGTTCGAGTATCCGTTCGGCCCGACGGTCGTGAACCAGTACGCCATGTGCGCCATGCGCCACATGCACCAGTACGGGACGACCAGCGAGCAGCTCGCGTGGATCAAGGTGGCCGCCTCGCACCACGCGCAGCACAACCCGCACGCGCTGCTGCGTGACGTCGTCACCGTCGAGGAGGTCGTCGCCTCGCCGATGATCGCCGACCCGCTGCACCGGCTCGACTGCTGCGTCATCACCGACGGCGGCGGCGCGGTCGTGGTGGTGCATCCGGACGTGGCGAAGCGCCTCGCGCGGCCGCGCGTGAAGGTGCTGGGCGCCGGCGAGGCCACGAAGCTGCAGATGGGGGGCAAGATCGACCTCACCTACAGCGGCGGCGCGCGCTCCGGCCCGATCGCGTTCGACGAGGCCGGGGTGACCCCCGCGGACATCAAGTACGTCTCGATCTACGACAGCTTCACGATCACCGTCCTGATGACGCTCGAGGACCTCGGCTTCTGTGCGAAGGGCCAGGGCGGCAAGTTCGTCTCGGACGGCAATCTCATCGCGGGCACCGGCCGGCTGCCGTTCAACACCGACGGCGGCGGGCTCTGCAACAACCACCCGGCGAACCGGGGCGGCATGACCAAGGTGATCGAGACCGTCCGCCAGCTGCGGGGCGAAGCCCATCCGAAGGTGCAGGTGAAGAACTGCAACGTGGCCCTCGCGCACGGGACCGGCGGCTCGCTCGGCACCCGTCACGGCAGCGCCACCCTCATCATGGAGCGGGAGTAGAGCCATGGCGACCGCGCAACGGAAGATCCCGGCCCCGGAGGCCGGCCCCGAAACGAAAGCGTTCTGGGACGCCGCCGCGAAGGGGCAGCTGCTGATCAAGAAGTGCCGCGCGTGCGGCGACAGTCACTACTACCCGCGCCCGCTCTGCCCGTTCTGCGGAAGCGACGCCACCGAATGGCAGCCCACCGCCGGCACGGGCACCCTCTACTCGTACAGCGTGATGCGCCGGGCGGAGGTCCCCTACGCCATCGCGTACGTCACGCTGGACGAGGGCCCGACCATGATGACCAACCTCGTGGACTGCGACTTCGACCGTCTCAAGATCGGGCAGCGCGTGAAGCTCGTCTTCACGCCGACCGACGGCGGCCCGCCCGTGCCCACGTTCACGCCCGCCTGATGGGCGCGGCGATCGGCGTCCATCCGGTCGCGGGGGCGCTCGGCGCCGAGATCAGCGGCGTCGATCTCGCGACGCTCGACGACGCCACGACGGCGGCGATCCGGCAGGCGTGGCTCGAGCACCTCGTGATCTTCTTCCGCGATCAAGACCTCACCCCGGCGCAGTTCCTCGCGTTCGCGCGGCGCTTCGGCGAGCCGATCGAGTACCCGTTCGTGAAGGGCCTCGACGACCATCCCCACATCATCCCGGTGCTCAAGCTCGCCCACGAGACGATCAACTTCGGCGGGATCTGGCACTCCGACACGGCGTATCTCGAGCAGCCGCCGATGGCCAGCATGCTCATCGCGCGCGACGTGCCGCCCGCGGGCGGCGACACCGAGTTCGCGAACATGTACCAGGCGTACGAGACGCTCTCCGACGGGATGAAGCGCATGCTCGAGGGGCTCTCCGCCGTGAACAGCTCCGCCTCCGCCGACGTGTCACGCACGCGCGAGGACCGGATCAAGGACAGCGCGCGGGAGGACGCCCGGAAGGAGTACGTCGCGGCGCATCCGGTCGTGCGCGTCCACCCCGAGACGGGACGCCGCGCGCTCTACGTGAACGTCGCGCACACGGTGGCGTTCGAGGGGATGACGAAGGACGAGAGCGCGCCGCTCCTCCAGTACCTGTTCCGCCATCAGGTCCGGCCCGAGCTCACCTGCCGCTTCCGCTGGCAGCCGGGCTCGATCGCGCTCTGGGACAATCGCTGCGCGCAGCACAACGCGATCAACGACTACCCGGGCCAGCGCCGCCTGATGCACCGGATCACGCTGGCCGGCGACCGCCCGAAGGGCGTCTAGCGGAGCGGCACTCGCCGGAGGGCGGACTTCATGTCCGCCCGGAGGCGTGGGGGGCCTGGGGGGCGCCCGGAGCCCCCCATATCTTGTGATAGTGTCGGCGGGCGCTCGCGAGCAGCGCGTCCGCCGTGCGGGGGACGAACTCCCGCACCGCCATGAGGGCGGCTTCGGCGTCGGGCATGGCCGAGGGCCGCGCGTAGTGCTGCAGGAACGCGCGGCGCAGGTCGCCGGCGTCCCGGCCGCCGCCGAACACTTCCTCGTAGGCGCGGTCCACCGCATGCTCCAGCCGCGCATAGTCTTCGACGGGGATGAGATCCGAGTGGCTGCCCGTCAGCTGCTGGAGCAGCCCGCGATAGATCTTCGGATCGAAGGCGTCCAGGGAGTACCCGCACAGCAGCGCGATGCCGCGCTCGACCAGCAGCTCGTTCCACAAGGCCTCGAGCCGGAAGGTCGCTGCCCAGCTCGTACGGCGCAAGAGGTCGACCATCTCACCGAAGCCGCGAACCTTGCGGAACCCGTTCGCCTGCGCCTCGTCGATCGTGCCGCCGATGACGGTCCGGAAACGATCGCGGTCAGGTCGACCGTCCACCATGAGCGCGGCGAGGGTCTCCTCGGCGTCCCGGACGATGAGCTGACCACGGCGTTGAAATATTTCCACGCGGAGGTGGCGCGCATCGAGCTCGCGCACCGTGGCACGCCAGTGCAGCGGGGTGGCGATGACGATGACCCCTTCGCCCTGCCGCAGCCCATCACCGACCCAGCGGCCGACCGCCCGTGCGAGGAACTCCCGCTGGGTATAGAGCTGCGCGATGTGCTGCCCCGCCGACGGCGTCGCGAGCACGTCGTACCAGGGGGCCGACGGCGTCATCGACCGTCCTCACGCGTCATGGTCGCCACCGCATTGATCGTGGTCACGAGCTCACCAATGTCTACGGGCTTGCCAATATGGTGCCAGTAGCCCGGACGCGGTGCCAGCGAAAGCGCGCCGCGGTGTGAAAAGTTTTTCTCTGTCGCGCTACCGTGCGAGGTCGCGTCGCAGCTCCTTCACCGACGCGGCCACGATGTCGACGAGCGTGTCGACCTCCTCGCGCGTGATGCAGAGCGGGGGCGCCAGCCGGAGCACGCTCCCGCGCGCGTACACGATGGCCCCGCGGTCCCACGCCTTCCGGTCCAGCGCCGCGACGACGTCCTTCTCGAGGGGGCGTCCCGAGCCGTTCGGCTCGACCAGCTCCGCGCACACGAGCAGACCGCGCCCGCGCACCTCGCCGACGATGCGGGTCTTGCCGAGCGCGTCCCGCAGCCCGTCGACGAGCCGCGTGCCCATCGCCGCCGCGTTCTCGACGAGATGGTCCTTCTCCATGATCTGGAGGTTCGCGAGCGCGGCCGCGCACGCGACCGGATGCGCCGCGTACGTGTTCGGATGGACGTTCTCGTCCTTCGTGTCGTCGGCGAAGACCTCGGCGAGGCGCCGCCGCGCGATGCTGGCGGAGAGCGGGATGTAGCCCGAGGTGATGCCCTTTGCCACCGACATGAGGTCGGGGACGACGCCGTCGTGCTCGACGGCGAACCAGCGCCCCGTGCGCCCGAAGCCCGTGATCACCTCGTCGGCGATCAGCAGCACGTCGAGCTCGTCGCAGATCGCGCGGACGCGGCGGAGCCAGCCGATGGGCGGCATGATGAACCCGCCGGACGAGAGCACGGGCTCCTGGATCACGGCCGAGACCGTCTCCGGGCCTTCCTTCAGGATCGCCTCGCGCAGCTCGCGCGCGCGGCGCTCGATCAGCTCCTCGTCGCTGCCGGTCCCGCGATCGCGGTAGGGGTACGGCGCCGTCACCTTCGCGAAGCCGGCCGGCTTCAGCACGTCGTAGGGCGCGGACAGATGCGGGAGCCCGCAGATCGCGTAGGTGCCCATGGTGGCGCCGTGGTAGCCGCCGTTGAACGAGATCACCTTGTGCTTGTCGGGCTGGCCCTTCGCGATCCAGTAGTGCCGCGCGATCTGCATCGACCGCTCGTTGGCTTCCGAGCCGCTCACCGCGAACATGGTGAGGTCGAGATCGCCGGGCGTCAGCGACGAGAGCTTCTGGGCGAGCTCCGCGGCGGGCCGGTTGGAGAACTGCCGCGTGGTCGGATAGTACGCGAGGCGCACGGTCTGCTCGGCGATGGCCTCGGCGATCTCGCGCCGCCCGTGGCCGACGTTGACGACCGCGAGGCCGGCGAAGCTGTCCATCAGCTTCTTGCCGCGCTCCGTCCACACCCACACGCCTTCGCCGCGGTCGATCACCAGCTCCTCGTCCGCGAGCCACGGGTGGTCCTGGGTCTTGTGCGTCCACAGATGGCGGATGGCGGCCGCCAGCGTCGTCGTCATGCTGCGTACTGTATCATCCGCCCATGTTCATCGTCGGGGTCGACGTCGGAGGGACGTTCACCGATCTCACCGCCGTCGACGAGGACTCCGGTCGCGTCGTCGTCACCAAGGTCCCGTCGCAGGCGCGCAACGAGGCGGCGGCCCTCCTCGGGGGGCTGGACGCGCTCGGCATCGCGAGCCGCGACGTCCGGCGGCTCGTGCACGGCACGACCGTCGGCACCAACGCCGTCCTCCAGCGGCGCGGCGCGCGCGTCGCGGTGCTGACCACCGCCGGGTTCCGCGACCTCATCGAGATCGGACGCACGAAGCGAAACATTCCCGCGCTGTTCGTGCCGACCTTCGTGCGTCCGCGAGCCCGTCGTGGATCGCAAGCATCGCTTCGAGGTGATCGAACGGCTGCGCGCGGACGGCACCGGTGCTCACGCCGCTCGATCCGCGGAGCGTCGAGCGCGCGCTGGACGGCGCGCTGGCGGCGGGCGCCGAAGCCCTGGCCGTGTGCTTGCTGCATTCGTACCTGAATCCCACGCACGAGCGGCTCGTGGCCGACGCGGCGAAAGGCCGCGCGCCGGGGTTGCCGGTGTCGTGCTCGGCGGACGTCGTGCCGGAGTACCGCGAGTTCGAGCGGTTCTCGACCACCGTCCTGAACGCGTACCTCCAGCCGCTGATGGACGCGTACCTGAGCGGGCTCGAGGAGCGGCTGCTCGCGGCGGGCTACGCGCACGGCGTCCTCACCGTCGGCTCGAGCGGCGGCATGATGACCACCGACACCGCGCGCCGCCTGCCGATCAAGACGATCTTCTCCGGGCCCGCCGGCGGCGTCAGCCAGGCGTGCTACGTCGGCGCCACGACCGGCGTGCGCGACTTCATCACCTACGACATGGGCGGCACGTCGACCGACGTGTGCCTCGTGCGCGACCTCACGCCCGTGATGACGTCCGACAGCATGATCGGCGCGTTTCCCGTGAAGGTGCCGCAGATCGACATGCACACCGTCGGCGCCGGCGGCGGCTCGATCGCGTGGCTCGACGTCGACGGAAGCCTGCAGGTCGGGCCGCAGAGCGCGGGCGCGCGGCCTGGACCGGCGGCGTACGGTTTCGGCGGCGCCGACGCCACCGTGACCGACGCCAACGTGGTGCTCGGCCGGATCGGCGTCTCGCGGCGGCTCGGCGGCAGCATCGCGCTCGACGCGGCGAAGGCGCGCGCGGTCGTGGACGCGCTCGCCACGCGGATGGGCGGCGCGCTCGGCGTGGAAGCGCTCGCGGAAGGCATCGTGCGGATCGCCGTCGCGCGGATGACCTCGGCGATCCGCGAGATCTCGATCCAGCGCGGCTACGACCCGCGCGACTTCACGCTCATCGCGTTCGGCGGCGCCGGGCCGATGCACGCGCTCGCCATGGCCGAGGAGATCGGCATCCCGCGCGTGCTGGTGCCGCGGCATCCCGGCAACTTCTCGGCGCTCGGGCTGCTCGCCTCCGACATCAAGCACGACGACGTGCGCACGCGCGTGGGCCCGCTCCGCGCGCAGCTGCCGCTGGTCGCCGAGCTCTTCGCCGAGATGGCGACGACCGCGCGCCGCCAGCTCGAGCTCGAAGGCTTCCCGCCCGAGCAGCAGCGCCTGCAGCGGTCGCTCGATCTCCGGTATCGCGGGCAGGCGTTCGAGCTGAACGTGGCGGCCGACGAGCGGCCCGATCTCGCCGCGATCGAGGCCGACTTCCATCGCCAGCATGCGAGCGCGTACGGCCACGCGAACCCCGAGGCGACGATCGAGCTGGTCAACGCGCGGCTGGTCGCGTACGGCGTGGTGGCCAAGCCGGCGGCCGAGCGGCATCGCAGCGAGACGCGGTCGCTCGACGAGGCCCTGTCGGAGCGACGCACCGTGTGGTTCGGCGGCGCGCCACACGACTGTCCGGTGTGGGAGCGCGAGCGCCTGCCCGAACGCGCGACGTTCATCGGGCCCGCGATCCTCGAGGAGTTCGGCGCGACCACCGTGGTGCTCCCGGGCTGGCGCGGCGCGCTCGACGAGCACGGCAACCTCCGCCTGGAGCGCGTGCCATGACCGGCGCAACGCCGCGGCGATTCGAGGAGATCACGCCCGCGTGGTTGACGACGCTCCTGCGCGAGAGCGGCACGCTCGGCGAGGCGCGGATCACCGACATCGCGATCGAGCCGATCGGCGTCGGCGTCGGCTTCCTCGGGCAGCTCGCGCGGCTGCGGTTGCGCTACGACCGAGCGGCGCCGGAGCTTCCGCGGGCGATCATCGGCAAGCTGCCGACCCTCGATCCCGGCGGCCGCCAGATCTGTCAGCTCTTCAAGTTCTACGAGCGCGAGATCCGCTTCTACCGCGAGCTGGCCGTCACGCATTCCCGTGCGCGTGCCGCGCTGCTACGCGAGCCTGATGGACGTGGACGCCGACGACTACATGATCCTCCTGGAGGACTTCCCGCCTTGCCCATGGGCGACGATGCGGCCGGGGTGTTCGGCGGCGCAGGCGGAGACCGCGGTCCGCACGATCGCCGGGCTGCACGCGGCATGGTGGGCGAGCGACGGGCTCGATGGGCTCGACTGGGTGCCCATGGCCAACGCGCCCGTGCACCAGTTCGCCGAGCCCGCGTACCAGCAGTCGGTCGAGCCGTTCCTGACGCTGTTCGGCGACCATCTCTCCCCGAGGATGCGCGGCATCACCGAGCGCCTCGCCAAGCACGTCGTCGACATGCTCGACCTCTCGGCCCGTCCGCCGATCACGCTCGCGCACGGCGACTTCCGGCTCGACAACATGTTCTTCGACGGCGCGCGGGTGGCGGCGATCGACTGGCAGATCGCGTTCCGGGGCACCGGTGCCTTCGACCTCGCGTATTTCCTGGGCGGCTGCCTCGATCCCGCCGTGCGGCGCGCCGAGGAGATGCGCCTGGTGCGCCTCTGGTACGAGCTGGCCGCCGGCGGCCGCGCCGGCTTCACGTTCGACGACGCCCTGCTCGCCTACCGGCGGGCGGTGCTCTACTGCCACGTGTACACCGTGATCGCGACCGGCTCGTTGAATCCCTCGAACGAGCGGGGCATGGCGGTCTTCCGCGCGTGGCTCCACCGGCGCAGCGCCGCGATCGAGGACCTCGACGCCGGCGAGCTGATGCCCGCCTGAGGAGACTTCCGTGATCAAGCACTTCTCGAACGTCTACGCGGGGCACGTCGACCTCGGCGACATGGGCCAGGACGCGACGCCCGCCAACGAGCGCCGCTACTCGAACGCGCACCTCGCCACCGTGTTCGACAAGATGGAAGCGATCGCGCGCACCATGGACGAGCACGGCTACTGGGTGCTCTGGCTCGCCGAGCACCACTTCCAGCACGAAGGCTACGAGTGCATCCCCAACATCCCGATGGCCGCCGTCCACCTCGCGAGCAAGACCTCGCGGCTGAAGATCGGCTGCGGGTTCAACATCACGCCGATGTGGCATCCGCTCCGCCTCGCCGAGGACTACGCGACCGCCGACATCCTCACGAAGGGCCGCACGGTCTTCGGCGTCGGCCGCGGCTACCACACGCGCGAGGTCGAGGCGTTCGGCGCGCCGATGCTCGACGCGGAGGCCAACCGCGCGCTGTTCGAGGAGCAGGTCGAGATCATCATGAAGGCGTTCCGCGAGGAGTCGTTCGCGCACAAGGGGAAGCACTACACGCTGCCGCCGAGCGTCCCGTACCGCGGCTACGACCTCAAGGACCTCACGCTCGTGCCGCGGCCCGTCTACTCCACGGAGTGCTGGCAGCCGGTCGTGAGCGCGAGCCCGCGCGGCCTCGACTTCATGATGAAGCACGGCATCAAGGGGCTCATCGGCGGCGGCGCCGCGACGATGGCGCAAAAGTCGATCTACGCCTTCCAGGACGCCGCGCACCGCGCCGGCAAGGACTACACGCTGGGCGAGGGCCTGAGCCTCGGGATCTTCTACCACCTCGCCGACAGCCAGGAGCGCGCGCTCCGCGAGATCACGCCGTGGTACGAGGAGCACGTGAAGATGTTCGGGCCCCTCGGCTTCGTGCCCGGCATCACCCCCGAGCAGCTCGAGGCGTCCACGAAGCGCGGCGGCTGGGATGCGGCCGGGGTGCCGAAGGTCACCGACTACATGAAGGTGGGCGCGTGGTTCGCCGGGACGCCCGAGGAGCTGGTCGCCTACCTGCGAGACCTGGAGCAGAAGTTCCCCGGCCTCGAGTACGTGCACCTCAGCAACAGCATGGGGACGCCGCAGGCGCAGATGGTCGAGCAGCTCGCGTGGCTGGGCAAGGAAGTCATGCCGAAGTTCACGAGCAGATGAGCCTCGCCGGGACGTCAGTCAGACCCGATCACGCTCGAGGTCCTGCGCGAGGCGTTCGTCTCCATCGTGCGGGAGATGCGCGTCACGCTGGTGCGCACCGCGTACTCGTCCATCCTCTACGAGGGCGAGGACTTCTCCTGCGTGCTGATGGACGGCGACGCGCAGATCGTCGCCATGTCGAAGGGCCAGGACCATCCGCTCCACATCGTGCCGATCGCCTGGTCGATGAAGGCCGTGCGCGAGAAGTTCGGCGACGACATCCATCCCGGCGACATGTTCCTGCACAACGACCCCTACACCGGCGGCACGCACCTCAACGACGTGGCGCTGATCTATCCCATTTTTGCCGACGGGCGCAGATGTTCGTGTTCCCCGTCGTGCGCGCGCACTGGGGCGACGTGGGCGGCATGAGCCCGGGCAGCCTCTCCGGCGGCGCCACCGAGATCTTCCAGGAGGGCGTGCGCATCCCGCCGATCCGCATCATCGACCGCGGGAAGCCGAACCAGGCCGCGCTCGACCTGATCTTCAGCAACATGCGGGGGCCGCGCGAGCGGCAGGGCGACTTCGACGCGATGATCGGCACCTGCAAGAAGGCCGCGGAGCGCGTGGAGGGCGTCGCCGCGAAGTACGGCGTCGCCACCGTGCGCGCGGCCGTCGCGGAGCTGATGGACCGCGCGGAGCTGCGCATGCGCCGCGCGATCGGCGATCTTCGCGACGGCGAGTACGTCTACGAGGCGCACCTCGAGAGCGGGCGCGAGCGGCTCGAGCCCCTCACCGTGCGCGCGAAGGTCACGGTCGCCGGCGACACGATCACCGTCGACCTCACCGGCACGTCGCCGCAGACCGCCGGCCCCACCAACGTCGGGCCCGCGATGGCGCCGACGGGCGCCTTCACGATCATCAAGTCGTTCCTCGATCCGGGCTCCGACGTGAACTCCGGCGCGTTCCGGCCGCTCACGGTGATCACGCCCCCGGGGACGATCGTGAACGCGAACCCGCCGGCGCCGTGCGGCGGCATGGTCGAGGTGAAGTACTGCGTGGAGACCGCGGTGATGGGCGCGCTCGCGCCCGCCCTCGACGGCAAGGTGGCCGGCGATCTCAAGGGCGGCGGCAACCATTGTTATGTCGGCGGCCCGCACCCGCGCACCGGCGAGACCTTCATCTTCTACGAGTACCCGGCGGGCGGCACCGGCGCCTTCGACGGCGGCGACGGCAGCAACACGGTCCGCGCGTGGACCGAGAGCGACATGACCACGCTGCAGCCGATCGAGGCGATCGAGCAGCTCTACCCCGTGCACGTCGAGGCCACCGCGATCCGCGACGACTCCGGCGGCCCCGGCCGGTGGCGCGGCGGCTGCGGCCTCACCCGCGCGGTGCGCATCCTGGCGCCGTCCACGAAGCTCTCGGTGCTGGCGGAGAAGGCCGTGCTGCCGCCGTTCGGCGTGTGTGGCGGCGAGGCGGGCGCGCGCAACCGGTTCTGGATCTCGCGCGATGGCCGCCCGATCGCGCCGTCGCCGCTCCCGGGCAAGGTCAGCAGCTTCCCGGTCGAGCCGGGCGATGTCTTGATGATGGAGAGCTCGGGCGGCGGCGGATTCGGCGACCCGGTCGAGCGTGACCTCGCGGCCGTCGCGGCGGACGTCGCCGACGGCTACGTCACGCGCGACGCCGCGGAGCGCATCTACGGCGTGGTGTGGAGCGGCGACGCGATCGACGCGGCGGCGACGGGTGCGCGCCGGGCGGCGCTGCGAGCCGCGCGGCCGCGCGTGCGCGTGCGGGCGGCGCGCGACCTTGCGGGCGAGACGCGGCCGCGCGATCCGGCTCGACGCGGAGACGGCGCGCGCGCTCGACGTCGGGGCCGGCGCCGTGGTCGAGCTGGTCAATCCCCGGGGCGCGCCCCTGCGGGCGTGGGTCGTGAGCGTCATGGCGGGCAACGGGCGTCAGGTCGAGGTGGATTCCGCGGCGCTGCGGATGCTCGGCCTCCCCGGCGACGCCGAGCTCGAGATCCGCGCCGTCCATTCAGGCAGGCTCACTCCCGCCTGACGGCTCGCTGTCGAGGGCGAGCTTGCGATAGAGCGACGCGAGGCTGATGCCGAGGCGCCGCGGCCGCACGCTTGTCGTCGTCGCAGGTCTGCAGCACCTCGAGGATGTGCCGCCGTACGAAGTCGCGGACCGCGTCCCGCAGCGCGGTGGGCCGCGTCGACTCCGCGGCGGCGTCCATGGCGAGATGTCGGGCGCGGATGACGTCGTCCTCGCTCAGGAGCATCGCGCGCTCGAGGGTGTTCTCGAGCTCGCGCACGTTCCCCTTCCACGGCTGGGCGCTGAGGATGGACAGGGCCGCCCGATCGGCGCCGACGAACGTGGTGCCGAGCTTGGGATTGAGCCGCTGGACGAGATGATCCACGAGCAGCGGAATGTCTTCGGGGCGCTGGCGCAGCGGCGGCAGCGTGATGTGGACGACGTTGAGGCGACTAGAAGAGGTCCTCGCGGAAGCGCCCGGCGTCGACCTCGCGGACCAGGTCACGGTTGGTGCTCGCCACCAGGCGCACGTCGATCGGCACCGGCTTCGTCGCGCCCACCGCCCAGACCTGCCGGTCTTCGATGACGCGCAGGAGCTTGACCTGGAGCGGGAACGGCAGCTCGCCGATCTCGTCGAGGAAGAGCGTGCCTCCGCCGGCGACGACGAACAGGCCGGGGTTGGCGGAGATGGCGCTCGTGAACGCGCCCTTCACGTGGCCGAAGAGCTGGCTCTCGAGCAGCGCCTCCGGGATCGCCCCACAGTTGACGGGCACGAACGGGCGGTCGTGCCGGGGGCTCCCGGCGTGGATGGCGCGCGCGACGAGCTCCTTGCCGACGCCGCTCTCCCCGGTGATCAACACGTTGGTCGGCGCGGGCGCGCAGCGGGCGATCTGACGGCGCACGGCCTGGATGGCCTGGCTCTCGCCGACGAGGCCTTCGCCGACGCGGGCCGGATGGATCGCGCGCCGGCGCAGGCGCGTGGCGGTGAGCGCTCCACGGTACTGCACCAGGCGCGTGACGCACGCGGTGAGCTCGTCGAGCTTGAACGGCTTCTGCAGGAGATCGCACGCGCCTTTCTGCAGGGCCTCGATCGCGGTCTCGACGGTCACGTAGGCGCTGATCAGGATGACGCCGGCCAGCGGGTTGAAGACGCGCGCCTTCTCGAGAATCTCCAGGCCGCTCAGACCCGGCAGGGCGATGTCGGTGATGATGACGTCGAACTCGCGGGCCTCGATGCGGGCCAGGGCTTCTTCGCCGCTCCTCGCGGTCGCGATGTCGTAGCCCTCGAAGCGGAGGGAGTCACCGAGCGCTTCCAGCACCCGCGGCTCGTCGTCGACGACGAGGATGGCCGTACTCATCTCAAGTCTTCATCTCACTCCGCCCGACGTGGGCCACTTCGTGACGGTCACGGATCGCGCGCCGTCCACCTCCCCGCAATCGGCGCGCCAATCGTGCGACGCCCGCGAATCGCGCATTCTCGGCCACGTGGCGATGCGCGCGACGCACCGCGGTCGTGCGTCGCGCACGGTTCGTGTCCGCGCACTGACGCGCACCGTTACGTCAGCGAACAGTCGCAGTCGTGAGAACGGACACCGACGCGCGTTCTCACGACTGAGAACGCGCCGCGCGCGGTCGCCACTGTTTTCGGGACGTTGAGTCGCCTCCGGTGTGGCATTCCGCTTGCCCCCAGGGACCCGCACGTCGTGTCGCGCGTGAGGGTACCGCGGACAGAAAGCGGGGCCAGCCATGAGCAGGAAGTGGCAGTTGCTCTCCGTCGTCTTCGTGGTCACGATCCTGGTCTTCACGCAGGTGACGCCGGCGCAGAATTTCCGCGCGAAGGATCCCGGCGTTCGCGGCGGTCCCGCCGGTGCCGGTGGCGGACTCCCGGGTCTCACCGCCGAGGAACAGGAGATGTTCCAGGTGGGACTCGAGGACTTCTCGGAGGAGGAGGGCGTGGCCGACGGCGTGGGGCCGCGCTTCAACTTCGTCGGATGCGCCGCCTGTCATAGCCAGCCCGCCGTCGGGGGCACCAGCCCGGCGGTGAATCCGCTGTTCCGCGTGGTCGGTGATCTCCGCTTCGCGGGCAACGTCATCCCCTCGTTCATCACGCCGAACGGCCCGATCCGGGAGGCGCGGTTCCAGTTCAATCCCGACGGCAGCCGCGACGGCGGTGTCCACGCCCTGTTCGTGATCACCGGGCACCCGGAGGCTCCGGGGTGCAACATCAGGCAGGAGGACTTCGAGCGGCAGGTCCGGAACGACAACGTCATCTTCCGGATCCCCACGCCGACGTTCGGGGCCGGGTTGATCGAGCAGATCACCGACGGAGCGATCCTCGCCAACCTCAGCGCCAACTCGCTCACCAAGAAGAACCTCGGCATCAGCGGACGGGTCAACCGGAACGGCAACGACGGCACCGTCACCCGGTTCGGGTGGAAGGCGCAGAACAAGTCGCTGCTGCTCTTCTCGGGCGAGGCGTACAACGTCGAGATGGGCATCACCAACGAGCTGTTCCAGCAAGAGCGTGACGAGACGCCGAGCTGTCAGTTCGCGACGACGCCCAACGACGTGACGGCGAGCGTCCGACAGATCAGCGCCATCGAGAACTTCGCCAGCTTCCAGCGCTTCCTCGCCCCCGCGACCCCGTCCACGGACACGCCGGGCGGCGCCGCCTCGATCGGCCGGGGCCGCCAGCAGTTCGCGAGCGTGGGCTGCGCCCTCTGCCACACGCCGACGCTCAAGACCGGCAACGCGACCGTGGCCGCGCTGCGCGACCAGACGGCCCACCTCTACTCCGACCTCGCCCTGCACCAGATGGGTCCGGGACTCGCCGACGACATCCTCCAGGGCGCGGCCCGCGGGGACGAGTTCCGGACCGCGCCGCTCTGGGGGCTCGGCCAGCGGATCTTCTTCCTCCACGACGGCCGGACGAACGACCTGCTGGAGGCGATCCGCGCGCACCGCAGCGACGGCAACGGCAAGTTCGGCCCGTCCGAGGCCAACGCCGTGATCGACAAGTTCAACCGCCTCGACGAGCGCGAGAAGCAGGACCTGCTCAACTTCCTGCGCTCGCTGTAGCCACCGTCCCGCGCCGGGCGGACGTCTCCGTCGCCCGGCGCGGCCTACGGGAGCAGGTCGGCGACGGCGACGCGCGCGTCGGGGGCGGCGAGCGGCGCGATGACCGCGGGAATCCTGAGCGTCTCGACCGATCGATAGCCGCGTCCGCGCTGCGGCGGCGGGAGCGGCCCCGGATCGCGACGCACCTCGACCACCGAGTCGACGAGGTTCACGATCCAGTAGTCCTGGACCCCCGCGCGGGCGTAGATGGCGCTCTTCCGCCGGCGGTCGAACGCGAGCCGGCTCTTCGACACCTCCACGATGAGCACGGGCCGCGTGGGCGCGGCGCGGACGTAGTCGCGCGGCGACCCCGGGACGACGTAGACGTCCGGCTCCGGGCGCGACATCCGGCCCGACGCGAAATGCACCTGCTGACGCACGAGCCAGCCCTCGCCGAACGCGCGGCGCAGGACATCCGCCACCAGGTCGATGGCGGCCAGCGTGCGGATCGCTCTGCGGCTCCTTGACGACGAGCACGCCGTCGAGCAGCTCGAGGCGCTCGTCGTCGCGGAAGATGCCGCACTCGATCGCGCGCTCGTACTGGGCGCGCGTCCAGCGCTTCGTCCTGCACGGCCGCGTCGCGCACCATGCGGGAAGGCTAGGCAGGTCGCTGCGTAGCCGTCAATGTCTCGCTTCGGATACAGCGCGGTGGGCGGTACCATTCGCGCACTCCACACATTCCAGGACGGTGCCCATGTTGATGCGCAAGCTCGGTCGCACGGGATTGAAGGTCGCCGCGCTCTGTCTCGGCGGCAACACGTTCGGATGGACGACGGACCAGCCGGCGTCGGAAGCCGTGCTGGATGCGTACCTCGACCACGGCGGCAACTTCATCGACACCGCGGACATCTATGCGCGCTGGGTGCCGGGCAACAAGGGCGGCGAGTCCGAGCACGCGCTCGGCCTGTGGATGCACGCGCGCAAGAACCGGGCAGCGCGTGATCATCGCGACGAAGGTCTGCGGCCCCATGGGCCCGGGCGAGAACGACAAGGGCCTGTCGCGTCTCCACATCATCGATGCCGTCGAGGCCTCGCTGCGTCGTCTCCAGACCGACTACATCGACCTCTACCAGGCGCACTGGGACGACGCGGACACGCCGCTCGACGAGACGCTGCGCGCGTTCGACGATCTCGTGACGCAGGGCAAGGTCCGCTACATCGGCGCCTCGAACCACGTCGCCTACCGGCTCACGCGCGCGCTGTGGGAGAGCGACAAGCGCGGCCTCGTGCGCTACGAGTCGATCCAGCCGAAGTACAACCTGGTCTTCCGCGACGAGTACGAGCGCGAGCTCGAGCCGCTCTGCCGCGAGCAGGAGATCGCCGTCATCCCCTACTCCTCGCTCGGCAGCGGGTTCCTCTCGGGCAAGTACCGCGCCGGCCAGGACCTGCCGGCGACCGCGCGCGCGGCGGGCGTCCAGAAGGCGTACATGAACGACCGCGGCTTCGCGGTGCTCGCGGCGATCGACCGGGTGGCGGCGAAGACGGGCGCGACGCCCGCGCAGATCGCGCTGTCGTGGATGGTGCACCGCCCGGGGATCACGGCGCCGATCGCAAGCGCGACGACGGTGGCGCAGCTGAAGGAGATCGTCGGCGCCGTCGAGCTGAAGCTCGACGACGCCGCGACCGCAGACCTCGAGAAGGCGAGCGCCTGGCGCTAGGGCCTACACCGCCTGGCGCGCGCCGCCGTACGCCACGCTCGGACCGATCTTGCTGTCGGCGAAGAGCAGGTTCGCGCGCTGGGTGGTGACCGCCGAGCCAGTTCGCGAGCGCCTGCTCGGTCCACTCGCCGTCCGGGCGCGGCTCGTCGTCGAAGTTCCCGTAGGTGTCGACCCCGCGCATCAGCATGGCGGGCTGGCGGACCTTGGGCGGGTTCGCCCACGTCGGCAGCATCTCGACGAGCAGGAGGAATCGCCGGTCCGGGCCGCTGTTCGTTCCCGAGCCGTGCACGAGCGAGTTGTCGAACATCACCATCTCGCCGGGCTGAAGCTCGAAGTCGACCGCCTTCGACTCGTCGAACGGATCGGTGATGAACTGGCCGCGCGCGAGGATGCTCGTCGGGTCGTCCTTCTCCTCGTGCTTGAGGATGCCCCACCTGTGCGAGCCGGGAATCCCGCGCAGGCAGCCCTGCGTCACGCCGCATTCGGACAGGGCGAGCGCGCCGAGCACGACGGGAGTGGCGGCGCCGTAGGAGGAGTCCTGGTGCCAGCCGGCGAAGGTCACGTTGTCGGCCTTCTTCACGCGCCAGGCGTTGCTCCAGCACCGGATGTTCGGGCCGATCAGGTCCTCGAAGATGTCGAGGATGTGGGGGTCCTCGGCGATCTCCAGCACCCACGGGCAGAGCAGGTGTGACTTCGTCTTCATCTTCTTGATCTGCTCGCCCGTGCGCACCTCGAGAGCTTCGAACTTCGCGCGGTAGTGCTGCGCCCGCTCGGCGCTCATCGCGCGCACCGGGGAGAGGCAGCCGTCACGCTCGTAGGTCCGTACCTGCTCTTCGGTCAGCACCTTCGGCATCTCGCACCTCCGCTGGCCCCGTATCTTACAAGCGGAGCGACTTGCCACTCGCGGCATCCCGCGATACGGTCGTGCACCGCCCCGGGGGCCGATGCTCCCACGAGGCGCAAGCCGTCACACCGAAGGGAGCCGTCCCATGCGTGTGTGTCGCGTCGTCGGCGTGTCGCTGCTGTCGCTCGTGCTCGTCCTCGGCCTGGCGTACGACGGCCAGGCCCAGGGCAAGACCGATCTCACGGTCGGCCTCGCCGGCCTGGCTCAGGAGACGCTCGATCCCCCGGTCGCGGGGCACTTCGTGAAGTACTACCTGTCGCTGATGTACGACTACCTCGTCGGCACCACGCTCGACGGCACACTGTCGACCAAGGGCGGCGTCGCCGAGAAGTGGGAGACCTCGTCCGACAGCAAGCGCTGGACCTTCCACCTGCGCAAGAACGTGAAGTTCCACAACGGCGATCCGCTCACCGCGGAGGACGTGAAGTTCAGCATCGAGCGCGCCATCGGCAAGCGCTCGACCACGGGCTACGCGGGCCCGCTCCGCACGCTCATCCAGAGCATCGAGACGCCGGCGCCGGACCGCGTGGTGATCGTCACCAAGGAGCCGACGCTCATCATCGCCACGTACCTCTCGCGCGCGCTCTCCAGCGAGGGGATGATCGTGCCGAAGAAGTACATCGAGGCCAACGGCGACGACGCGTTCGCGCGCAAGCCGGTCGGCAGCGGCCCGTACCGGTTCGTCGAGCACGTCTCGGGCTCGCACATCAAGCTCGCCGCGTTCGACAACCACTGGCGCACCGGCACGCCGAAGTACAAGACGATCACCTTCAAGATCGTTCCGGAAGAGACGACGCGCATCGCCCTCCTGCGCCGCGGCGAGGTCGACGTGGCCGACATCAGCCGTGAGCGGGTGAAGGAGCTCCAGCGCGAGGGCTTCCCCATGCACTTCCGCAAGGAGGAGGCCGTCGTCTCCATGTGGACGATCTTCGGTCCCGACGGCTGGCCGGCGCCGATGAAGGACAAGCGCGTGCGCGAGGCGATGAACCTGGCCATCGACCGCGCCGAGATCGTGCAAGGGATCTTCGCCGGGCACGGCGAGGCCGCGGCCATTCCGCTCGGGCTCTCGTGGGCGTTCAAGGACATCGGCTTCCGCGTGACGCCGGAGATGGCCTATCCCTACGATCCCGCGCGGGCGAAGAAGCTGCTCGCCGACGCCGGCCATCCGAACGGCTTCCCGATCGACGTCTACGCGTTCCAGCTCCCCGGCTTCCCCGAGGGCAAGGCGTTCGCGGAGGCGATCGCGGGCTACTGGGAGAAGGTCGGCCTCAAGCCCAAGCTCATCCCCGTCGACTACGCGGCCTTCCGCAAGAACTGGGTCGACCGCAAGACGCCGGGCGGCACCGGCTACTTCAACATCGCCAACCGGAGCTGGATCGGCGCCTACGCGCTCCTGGAGAAGATGGCCTACACGCCGTCGAAGCTGAACGACACGGCGGCCGACGCCGAGATCGACGGCATGATCAAGCAGGTGATGAGCCAGACCGACCAGCAGAAGATCAACGCGCTGATGCGGAACATCTTCACCCGGCTGCGCAGCGAGCACCTCGGCTACCCGGTGGCGTACATCCACGCGCCGTACGCCAGCTCGAAGGCGCTCACGAACTGGAACCCGGGCACCGTGATGTACGACTTCTTCTTCGACGAGCTCGCCGCCACCAAGTGAGCGGAGTGCCCTTCGAGCGGCGGCTTTGCCGCCGCAATCGATCGACGTCCGCCGCGCGATCGTTCGGTGGGGGGTGTCGGGGGGAGCGGCGTCCGCTCCCCCTGACCATGATGATTTGATCCGCTTCGTCGTCGTCCGGCTGCTGCAGTCTCTCGTGGCCCTGGCGATCTTGTCGGTGGTCGTCTTCATCCTCGCCAGGGCCACGGGCGACCCGCTGAGCATGGTCCTGCCCATGGGCGCGTCGCCGGAGGACTACGCGAACGCGCGCGCCTATCTCGGCCTCGACCGGCCGTACGTCGAGCAGTACCTCTCGTTCGTCGGCCGCGCGGTCACCGGGGACTTCGGCACGTCGATCCGCGCGCGCCGTCCGGTGAGCGAGCTGCTCCGCGGAGCGCCTGCCGAACTCCATCAAGCTCGCGTCCTTCGCCATGGGCGTATCGATCGCCATGGCGTTCCCGCTCGGCATCATGGCGGCGGTCAAGAAGGACACGTGGGTGGATCGCACGGCGCAGGTCATCTCGATCCTCGGCCAGTCGCTGCCGACGTTCTGGCTCGCGATCATCCTGGTCGAGTTCATCGCGGGCCGCCTGCAGTGGCTGCCCGCCGTCGGTGACGAGAGCTTCGCGAGCTACGTGCTGCCGGGCTTCACGCTGGGGTGGTTCGTCGTGGCGGGCATGATGCGGCTGCTGCGCTCCGGGATGCTGGAGGTGCTCGACTCCGAGTACGTCAAGCTCGCGCGCGTGAAGGGCGTGATCGAGCCGCGCGTGGTGTGGCTGCACGCGCTCAAGAACGCGCTCATCCCGGTCGTCACGTTCGCGGGCATCTACTTCTCGATCCTCGTGACCACCGCCATCGTCGTGGAGACGGTGTTCGCGTGGCCGGGCCTGGGCCGGCTCGCGTACGAGGGCATCACCGGCCGTGATTTCCCGGTGATCCAGGCGGTGGTGCTCGTCACCGCCGCGATCGTGGGCCTCGTGAACCTCGGCGTGGATTGCCTCTACGCGGTGATCGACCCGCGCATCCGGGTGGCGCGGTGAGCACGATCGTCGTTCCGGAGGTGGCCGCGCGGCCGCATGCCGGAGCGCCGGAGCCGGCGCGCTGCCCGTACATCCCGCTCGGGATCATCGCGGTGTTCGTCCTCGCGGGAATCGCTCGCGCCCTTCGTCAACCTGCCCGATCCGCAGGCGCAGTCGCTCCGCCTCAAGTTCCGTCCGCCGGTGTGGGAAGAACGCGGGACCTGGGCGCATCCGCTGGGCACCGACCGTCTCGGTCGCGACATGCTCGCCCGCATGGTGTGGGGCTCGCGCGTCTCGCTGGCCGCGGGCGTGCTCACCGTGCTCCTCGCGAGCGCCTTCGGCGCCGGCGTCGGGCTCGTGGCCGGCTACTACGGCGGCCGCGTGGACGGAGCGCTGATGCGAATGACCGACGCCACGCTGTCGTTCCCGGTGATCCTGCTCGCGCTGATCCTGGCCGTCACCGTGGGGCCGAGCTTCACGAACGTCGTCGTCGCCATCGCGGTCATCCTGTGGGCGCGCTACGCGCGCGTGATGCGCGCGCAGGTGCTCACGCTGATGGAGCTCGACTTCATCGCGCAGGCGCGCATCGCGGGCGCCGGTGCCACGCGGATCATCACGCGCCACCTGCTGCCGAACACCTTCAACACGCTCGTGGTGCTGGTCACGCTCCAGATCGGCTACGTGATCATCGTGGAGGCGTCGCTGTCGTTCCTCGGCGCCGGCATCCCGCCGCCGACGCCCGCGTGGGGCTCGATGATCGCGGAGGGCCGCGACTTCGTGACGAGCGCGTGGTGGGTGTCCTTCTTCCCGGGCGCGGCCATCCTCCTCGTCGTGCTCGCGTTCAACCTCCTCGGGGACTGGCTCCGCGACACGCTGGATCCCAAGCTCCGCCAGCTCTGAGCCGCGCGACCGTGGCCCCGCCCGTCGTCGACGTCGGGAGCTTCGCACGCACCTCGTGACCCGCTGGGGCACCATCAAGGCGGTGGACGGCGTGTCGTTCGCCGTGCACGAGGGCGAGACGCTCGGCCTCGTCGGCGAGTCCGGCTCCGGCAAGAGCATGACGTGCCTCAGCATCGTGCGGCTCACGCCGAAGCCGGCCGCGCACATCCTCGGCGGCCAGGTGCTGCTCGACGGCGACGATCTCCTGGCGAAGAGCGAGCGCGAGATGCAGAAGGTCCGCGGCCGCAAGGTCGCGATGATCCTGCAGGACCCGATGAGCTCGCTGAACCCCGTGTTCTCCATCGGCATGCAGATGCGCGAGCCCGTGTCGTCGTACCACGGGCTCCGCGGCCGCGCGCTCACGGACCGCGCGGCGGCGCTGCTCGCGGCGGTGCGCATCCCCTCGCCGCGCGAGCGGCTGCGCGCGTTCCCGCACCAGATGTCGGGCGGCATGCGGCAGCGCGTCGTCGGCGCCATGGCCATCGCGGCGCCGCCGCGCCTGCTCATCGCCGACGAGCCCACGACGAGCCTCGACCTCACCATCCAGGCGCAGTACCTGAATCTCCTGAAGGAGCTGCAGCAGCAACACCGGCTCGCGATGATCTTCGTCACCCACAACCTCGGCATCGTCGCGAAGATGTGCGACCGCGTGGCGGTGATGTACGCGGGCCGCATCGTCGAGATCGGGCCCGTGCGCCGGATCTTCAAGGAGCCCGCGCATCCGTACACGCAGGCGCTGCTGGCGTCGGTGCCGCGCCTCGGCGCGAAGACCGAGCAGCTCACCGCGATCGAGGGCCAGCCGCCCGACCTGGCGACGCTGCCGCCCGGGTGCGCGTTCGCGCCGCGCTGCGCGCACGTCATGGACCGTTGCCGCGTCGAGGCGCCGCCCGAGACCGCGCTGGACGACGGCCACGCGACGCGCTGCTGGCTGCACGGGCCGCGCTGATGAGCGTGCTGCTCGAGGTCTCGGATCTCACGAAGCACTTCCTGGTCCGGCGCGGCGCGCTCGGCTGGTCCACCGCGCTCGTCCGCGCGGTGGACGACATCTCCTTCACGCTCGACGCCGGCACCACGCTGGGGCTCGTCGGCGAATCCGGCTGCGGCAAGACGACGACGTCGAAGCTCATCCTCGGCCTCGAGCAGCCGACGGCGGGCGCGATCCGCTTCGACGAGCCAGGACGTGCTCGCGCTGGACGCGGAAGGCCGGCGGCGCTACCGGCGCGCGGTCCAGGCGGTCTTCCAGGACCCGTACGCCTCGCTCGACCCCCGGATGCGCGTCGGCACGATCGTGGCCGAGCCGCTCGTGATCAACAGCGACCTCGACGCGGGCGCGCGCGGCCGCCTCGTGGCCGAGCTGCTGGATCTGGTCGGTCTGCCCGAGCGCTCCGCCACGCTGTACCCGCACGAGTTCTCCGGCGGCCAGCGCCAGCGGATCGCGATCGCCCGCGCGCTCGCGCTGTCGCCGAAGCTCGTGGTGCTCGACGAGCCGGTGTCGGCGCTCGACGTGTCGATCCGCGCGCAGATCCTGAACCTGCTCACGGACCTGCAGAAGCGCCTCGGCGTGTCGTACCTCTTCATCGCGCACGACCTCGCCGCGGTCGCGCACATGAGCCACACCATCGCCGTGATGTACCTCGGCAAGGTCGTGGAGTGGGGCGACGCGGACGCGGTCGCGCTGGCGCCGAAGCACCCGTACACGAAGGCGCTGTTCGCGGCGGCGCTGCCGATCGACCTCGACGGCCGTGCGCGAGGAGGTCGCGCTCGCGGGCGAGGTGCCGAGCCCGCTCGCGCCGCCGGGCGGCTGCCGCTTCCATCCGCGCTGCGCGTTCGCGCTCCCGCGGTGCGCGACCGAGGAGCCGGCGCTACGCCCCGAGAGCGGCCGCCTGGTGGCCTGCCACCTCTACTGACGGGCTAGCGAGCGTCCGTCATCGCCGGTGCATCGCGTGGCCCCGTCGTAGGCACACGCACTTGCCACGCACGCCCGCCTTGCCACCCTTCTCGTATCGATGAAACCGGCAGATAGCCGTACAGAGGGAAGGACGGCGCAGCTCGGGCATCGCGACATCCGAACGAATTCGCCCGCGTTGCAACGCGAGGCTGGTCGTACAGCGTTCTGCGTCGCCGCTTTTCATGGACGAGCTGAGCGGTCACGGTGGCGGCCTTGACGGCGGTGATGCAAGCCTACGCCGATGGCCGTCGGCCTGCAAGGACGACCGTCGTCAGCACGATGGGGCCGGCGCATGCGCTCACCCCGGCGACGAGACAGGACAGGAGCGCCCCGATTCGACGCGCCGTTCACGGAGCCTTTTCATGGTCTCCTCCACTCGATGTCCTCGCCGCGCTCGGAGCGAT
This sequence comes from uncultured Candidatus Rokubacteria bacterium, assembly GCA_963707305.1. Lineage (GTDB taxonomy): Bacteria > Methylomirabilota > Methylomirabilia > Rokubacteriales > CSP1-6 > VGLJ01. The sequence goes on along the minus strand of CAVPPZ010000009.1, from coordinate 225,556 downwards.
CGACCTCGCCGGGAATGTCGACTGGGCGACGTCAGCGTGGATGCGCGGCGGCGCTGACAGGCGTCAATCGTCAAGTGAGATGACTGGGGCGCGGCGTTTGGCTGCGGCGTCCCCTTCCCGGTCTCAAGCCCGGTAAGCCTGTTCCGGCTCCGCGCCACCGCGACCGGCCCACTCGGCAGCGCACATGGGAGAACCGCCAGTGCGTGACTCGCTCCATTCGGCACCAGACTTGCCCTCTGCAGGCGATGGTCGGATTCAACTCAAGCCCGCTCGATGGCTTACCGATCAAGTGGTCACCTGGTGACTGCGTCCACCTGCGTGCCTGGGAGGAGAGCGTCATGATGTCTGCTCGTGGTCGAAGGATCCTGGCGACCCTGATCCTGGCCGTGGTCATCGGGCTCAGCGTGGCGCCCGCCCGCGGACAGCAGGCGATGGTGAAGCCGCCGGAGAGCGCCATGGAGGAGCTGAAGGCGAAGTATCGCCGCCCCGCCACCGTCCCGTTCCCGAAGGAGAACGGCTTCACGCGTGACCGCGAGCTGCTCGGTCGGACGCTGTTCTTCGATCCCCGGCTGTCGAGCTCCAACTTCATCTCCTGCGCGACCTGCCACAATCCCGCGTTCTCGTGGGGCGACGGGCTGCCGAAGGGCATCGGGCACGGCATGAAGGAAGTCGGGCGGCGCACGCCGACCATCCTCAACCTCGCGTGGATCGAGCCGCTCTTCTGGGACGGACGCGCGCCCGACCTCGAGGCGCAGGCGCTCGGCCCCATCCAGGCGCCGGGAGAGATGAACCAGTCGCTCGAGGCCACCATCGCCAAGCTCAAGGACGTCGAGGGCTACCGGCGGCTGTTCGAGATCGCGTACCCGGGCGAGGGCGTCACGGAGAAGACGCTCGGCAAGGCCATCGCCACCTTCGAGCGCACGGTCGTGTCGGGCATCGCGCCCTTCGACGAGTGGGTCGCCGGCAAGGAAGACGCGATCTCGCCCAGCGCCAAGCGCGGCTTCATGCTCTTCAACACCAAGGCGCGGTGCTCGGCCTGCCACTCGGGCTGGAGCTTCACGGACGGGTCGCTTCCACGACATCGGCATCGCCTCGCCCGACCTGGGACGCGGCAAGCTGATCCCGAACGTCGAGCGGATGCAGCACGCCTTCAAGACGCCCACGCTGCGCAACGTCGACCACCGGGCGCCGTACATGCACGACGGCTCCGTGGCGTCGCTCGAAGCCGTGGTCGAGTACTACAACTCCAAGTTCGTGTCGCGCCCGAGCCTGTCCAAGGACATCCAGGCGCTCGGCCTCACCCCGGCCGAGGTCAGCGACATCGTCGCGTTCATGAAGACGCTCACCAGCGCCGACGCCCCCGTGCCGGTGCCGGTGCTGCCTCGCTAAGGAGAATGACCATGCGTCGGACGTTCGCGTTCGTCGGAGTGGCGGCGGCCCTCGCCGTCGCCGCTCCGGGCTTCACCAAGGACTTCACCGTGAACCAGAAGGACAAGACGTTCTCGGAAGCGGAGCTGAAGATCGCCGTGGGCGACTCCGTCACGTTCGTCAACAGTGACGACATCACCCACAACGTCTACTCCGTCACCAAGGGCATGGAGTTCGACCTCCGGACCCAGCCGCCCGGCAAGTCCTCGACCATCAAGTTCGACAAGGCCGGCCAGCTCCTCGTGGAGTGCGCGATCCATCCGAAGATGAAGCTGCCGGTGAAGGTGGGCGGCTAACCAATGCGACTGCGGGTGACGCGAGCGTCGCTGGTCAGCCTTCGCGCGCAGCTCCTGGGCGCGGCGGCGCTCGCCGTCCTCGCCACGCTCGGGCTCGGAGCGTTCGGCGCGGCGACCGTGGGATCCCTGAACGATCTGGTGCGCAGCACATACGACCGCGCGCTCATGGCGAGCACGTTCGCCCAGAGCGCGCAGGCCAACTTCGTCCGGGCGGATCGGGCCTTCCGGCGCGCGCTCGTGGCCCGCGACGCCGCCGAGATCGACCAGCAGGCGAAGGTCGCCGCCTCGTCGCTCAACACCTCCCTCGACGACCTCCGCGTCGTCGAGGACCGGACGCTCGGCGCGAAGGCCCCGGAGCTGGCCGCGGCGATCCGCCGCGACGTCGAGGCGTGGGAGCCGCGGCGGCAGGTGTTGCTCGAGGAGGCGCGTGAGCGCCTGGCCAAGGGCCAGCCCCCGCTCGCATCCAGCGCCGGCGACCTGTCCGCGCGGATCGAGAGCAACCTCGAAGCGCTCAGCGATCAGGCGACGGAAGCGGGCTTCAACTTCCGCGAGGCGGCGACCGCCACCGGCCGGCTCGCCCTCCGGGTCACCTACATCGGCATGACCATCGCCGCCATCCTGTGTCTCGCGGCGTTCTGGCTTCTCGCGCGGCGAATCGTCCGTCCGATCCTCGGGCTGGTCGAGCATCTCAATGCGCTCGCCGCCGGCGACCTCACCGGCCGCATGGCGGACGGCCGGCGCGACGAGATCGGACAGGTCGCGCGGGCCTACAACACGGTGGCCGCGCAGTTCGGGGAGATGGTCCGCGGCATCGTCACCACGGCGAGCGGCCTCTCGGGACAGGCCCAGCAGCTCTCCGGCGCCATCGAGGGGCTGCGCGCGGGAGCCCGTGACCAGGCCACGGCGATCGAGGCCACCGGCCGCTCGCTCGACGGCATGACCGCATCGGTGCACACGAGCCGGGAACACACCGGCCAGGCCCGGAAGGTCGCGGCGGAGTCCAAGGCGAACGCGGAGCGGGACAGCGCGGTCGTTCGCTCGGCCATGGAGGCGATGGCGGCGATCACCACGTCGTCGAAGCGCATCGGCGACATCCTCTCCACCATCAACGAGATCGCCTTCCAGACGAACCTCCTCGCGCTGAACGCGGCGGTCGAGGCCGCGCGCGCGGGCGATCACGGGCGCGGCTTCGCCGTCGTGGCCTCCGAGGTGCGCAGCCTGGCTCAGCGGTGCGTGGCCGCCTCGAAGGAGATCAAGGGGCTCATCGACACCTCGCTCGGCACCGTCGAGACCGGCGCGGACCTCGTGAACCGCTCAGGAAAGACGCTCGAGCAGATCGTGACCGCGGTGCAGCGCGTGAACGAGCTCATCGGAGAGGTCGCCGCCTCGTCCGAGACGCAGACGACGGGGCTCGCCGAGGTCGAGCGGTCGGTGCGCGAGATCGAGCGCATCACGGGCGTGACCGTGGGCGAGGCCGACCAGATCGGAGCGACCGCTCACGCCCTCGCCGACCAGGCGGTCGAGCTCGAGGCGCGCGCCCGCCGCTTCCGTCTCGACGGCGTCGAGATGGCGACGGCGCATGACGATGACCCGTCGGCCGCGGTCATGACGCCCTCGCGCGCGAGGACACGGGACGCTCCGCAGCCCGTCGGCGAGCTCGCCGTAGGCCTAGGAGGCAGGCCCGCCCCCGACCGCGTCCTCGACTTGCAGATGCCGGCGGGTGGCGTCACTCTCTGGCCATCCGTCCGCTCCGCGTACACGGAGGACACCATGGTGCGAGTGCTCGCGACCGCCGCCCTGACGCTCCTGGTCTTCATCTCCGGATCCGCCGGCGCGCAGGAGCCGTTCCCGAGCCGGCCCATCACGATCGTCAATCCGTTCCCGCCCGGCGGGCAGGCGGATCTCAGCGGCCGGCCGCTCGCCGCGGCCATGGAGAAGGTGCTCAAGCAGCCGGTCGTGCTCACGAACAAGGCCGGCGCCGCCGGCGCGGTCGGCATGCAGTCGGTCGCGGTCGCCAAGCCCGACGGCTACTCGATCTCGATCACGGTGCCCGCGATCTCGACGCTGCCCGAAGTCGACAAGCTGTTCGGCCGGCCGCCCGTCATCACGCGCGACCAGTTCGTGCCGATCGCGCGCATCAACGCCGATCCGTGCCTCGTCGTCGTGAACGCCGACAGGCCGTGGAAGAGCATGAAGGAGCTGCTGGACGACGCGAAGAAGCGGCCCGGCGAGATCACCTTCGCCTCATCGGGAATCTACGGCGCGTCGCACGTGCCGATGGAGATGATCCTGCAGTCGGCGGGCACGAAGATGCGGCACCTGCCGACGGCCGGCGGTGGCCCCGCCACGACGGCCGTGCTCGGCGGCCATGCCGAACTGTGGTGCTCGACCATCGGCCCCGCCACGCCGCACGTGAAGTCCGGCAAGTTCCGCGCGCTCGGCGGTGACGTCGGTGACGCGGCAGCCGTCCTTCCCCGACGTCCCGACGCTGAAGGAGCTCGGCTACGACGTGGAGTACTACCTCTGGATCGGCCTCTTCGCGCCGAAGGCGACGCCCGCGCCGATCATGAAGGCGCTGCGCGAGGCCGTGAGGCAAGCGGTCGAGGATCCCGGGTTCAAGAGCGCGCTGGAGAAGATCCAGTCGCCCCTCGCGTACCAGGACGCCGACGAGTTCCAGAAGTGGTGGGACGCGGACTCCGCGCGGCTCGCCGAGGTGATCAAGAAGATCGGAAAGGTCGAGGTGAAGTGATGGATCGTGGCATCGGAGCCGTGCGCGCGCACCTGGCCAAGCTGCCGCCGTCGGACTCGATGACGCTGGCGGAGCGCCGCGCGCAGTACGAGCGCGCGGAGAAGTTCTTCCCCACCCCGCCCGAGGTGAAGGTGGAGCACGTCACGGCGGCAACGGTGCCGGCCGAGTGGCTCTCACCGTCCGGCGCACGCGCCGACGCCGCGATCCTCTATCTCCACGGCGGCGGCTATGTCATCGGCTCGCCGCGCTCGCATCGTCACCTCGCCGCCGCGATCGGCGCGGCGGCGACGGCCCCGGTCCTGCTGCCGGACTACCGCCTCGCGCCGGAGCATCCGTTCCCGGCCGCCGTCGACGACGCGGTGGCGGCGTACCGGTGGCTGATCGACCGGAAGCTCGCGCCGGCGCGCCTCGTGATCGCGCGGCGACTCGGCGGGCGGCGGCCTCACGGTGGCGACGCTGCTCGCGCTGCGCGACGCCGGGCTGCCGCTGCCCGCGGCCGGCGTCTGCATCTCGCCGTGGGTGGACCTGACGTGCGGCGGCGCCAGTTACACGACGCGCGCCGAGGTCGATCCCATCGTGAAGCGTGAGAGCGTCGCGGGCATGGCGACGGCCTACCTCGCGGGCAAGGACGCGAAGACGCCGCTCGCGTCGCCACTCTTCGCGGACCTGCGCGGGCTCCCGCCGCTGCTGATCCAGGTCGGCGACGACGAGGTCCTGCTCGACGACGCCGTGCAGCTTGCCGAGCGCGTGCGGAAGGCGGGCGTCGACGCGACGCTCGAGGTGTCGGACAAGATGATCCACGTCTGGCACTGGTTCTTCCCGATGCTCGACGAAGGCCAGGCGGCGATCGACCGGATCGGCGGGTTCGTCCAGGCGCGCACGGGCTAGCCGCGCTCGAACGGCCGATACTCGGCGGGCAGCTCGAGACCGAAGCGCCGGCAGAGCGCGCTGACATCTCGGTAGTCGGTCTCGTCGATCCGGTACCCGGTGTGGAACTTCACCATCCACTCGGGAGCGATGCACTTCACGGGATACCCGCCGATCGATCCGTGGCCGGTGAGGGACTCGGCAGGATACGCGACACCGAACACGTGGTTCCCCTGGGCGTCGAACGTGTACGAGTGCACGTCGACTTCGCGACCTTCCGCATCCCCGAGGACGAAGTTGCAGTCCCTCGTGTCGTCGCGCGGCACGTCGCGGTAGCCGCGCGCTTCGAGCAACGCGCGCAGCGTCGGCACGTCGGTGTGCGGGAGCGCGATGTCCGGTACGCGAGGGCCGGGGTCTGCCTCGTCGAGCAGCGCGACGAGCCCGTCCACCAGACCTGATCCGTCCAGCGGGCTGCACGAGCTCGACGGCGCGCCCGCAAGCCCACCCCGGGTTCGTGGATCGTCGTCGCGCGCGCGCCGGGACGGAGTTCGCACGGCGCCCTGTCGACCATCGCTGCGCGGGATGCCGCCGTTCACGCGGGCACGTCGACCCGAAGAGCAGCGCATACGCCACATCGGGCTCGGCCTCCAGGCCCCGACGCAGAGCATCTTGCATGCGAGCAGCCTAGCACGCGGTTGCGCATGGTCCCGCGAAGCAAGCCGCGCGCAACCTTTTGGGGCGCTGATGCGACATATAGTCAGGAACGGTCAACGGTCATGGACAGCGACGAGGAGATCGTTCGGCGGGTGCTCGGCGGCAACAAGGCCGCGTTCGGTGAGTTGATCGACCGCCACCGGGCCGAAGCGGTCCGGCTCGCCCGGCGCCTCGTGCGCGCGCCGCACGAGGCCGAGGACGTGGCCCAGGAGGCCTTGCTCACCGCGTTCCTGAGCCTCGATCGCCTGCGCGCGGCGGACCGCTTCCGCGGCTGGCTCCTCGGCATCGTGGTCAACCTCGCGCGGACGCGCCGGCGCCGGCCCGTGACGTACTCGCTGGAGGATCTCGCCGGGGGCCGCGAGATCCACGACCCGGCGCTGCTCGATCCGCGGCCGTCGCCCGAGGTCGTGCAGGAGTCGCTGGAGATGCATCGGATGGTCGACGACGCGATCGCCGCGCTGCCGGCCGAGCAACGGGCCGCGGTGCAGCTCCACTACATCGAAGGGCTGAGGATCTGGGAGATCGCCAGCCTGCTCGGGTCTCCGCTCGGCACGATCAAGGCGCGCCTGCACCGGGCGCGCGCGCAGCTTCGCGAAGCGCTCATGGAGACGATGGCGGCCGCGCCGCGTGCGCGGGCGGTCGCGAGGGAGGACATCATGGTCGAAGTCACGCTCGAGGACGTCGTCGTCCGCGCGCCCAAGCACGAGGACGCGAAGTGGCTCGCAGAGGAGAAGGACTACAAGCTCGGCTGGATCCGCGTGCTGCTGCTCAAGGAGCGCGGCGGCGAGCGCGTGCTGCCGATCTGGGTGGGCGCTCCCGACGGGGACGCCATCGCGCTCCGCCTGGCCGGCCTCGAGGGCTTCCGGCCGATGCCTTGGACGCATCGCCGCGTGCTCCGTCGGGTCGATGACGCTGGAGAAGGTGAGGAGTGACGCGTCTCAGCGAGGAGCCTCCTCTTCGGATCGCTCTGGATCCGCGCGGAGGCGCAAGACGCACGAGATCGACGCGCGGCCGAGCGACGCCATCGCGCTGGCCCTCGATCACGACGCGCCGATCTTCGTGGCCGAGGACGTCTTCCAGCATCCCGAGGTGAAGATGCTGCGCGCAGGCGAAGAGCTGCCGGGCCTCGAGGCCGTGCATCAGCGCGCGGTGGCCGCAGGACGAGCGGAGCCGGAACCGGCCGAGAAGGAATGGCGCTCGTTCCGTTCGCTGCCGCGCCACGACAACAAATACATTCGTCCGCGCGCCCGATAGGCATCTCGCCGGAGGGCGGACTTCATCGTCCGCCCGGAGGCGTCGGGGCGGCTCCTGGGGCGCCGAGCCCCCCATGCTAGACGGCAGAGTAGAATCGCTCGCGCGGCGGACGGCGCCTCACGCCGGCGCGGCTGGAGGGCAAGAACGATCATGAGGCGTCTGCTCGTCGCGATCTTCGCGCTCCTCGTCGCCGGCCCCGCCTTTGCGCAGGAGCCGTTCCCGAGCCGGCCGATCACGATCGTCAACCCGTATCCGCCCGGCGGGCAGGCCGATCTCAGCGGCCGGCCGTTCGTGGCCGCGCTCGAGAAAGTGCTGAAGCAGCCGGTCGTCCTCGCGAACAAGTCCGGTGCCGCCGGCGCGGTCGGCATGCAGTCGGTGGCGGTCGCGAAGCCCGACGGCTACACGCTGCTCATCACGGTGCCGTCGCTGCACACGCTGCCGGAAGTCGACAAGCTCTTCGGCCGCCCGCAGACGTTCACGCGCGACCAGTTCGTGCCCATCGCGCGCCTCAACGCGGATCCGCTCATCGTCGCCTGCAACGCCGAGCGGCCGTGGAAGACTCTGAAAGACCTGCTGGACGACGCGAAGAAGCGCCCGGGCGAGATCATCTTCGCCTCGGCCGGGATCTACGGAGCCACGCACGTGCCGATGGAGATGATCCTCAACGCGGCAGGCGGTCTGAAGATGCGTCACCTGCCGACGGCGGGGGGCGGAGGGGCGGTCTGAAGATGCGTCACCTGCCGACGGCGGGGGCGCCCCGCCACGACCGCGGTGCTCGGCCACGCCGACCTGTGGGCGTCGACCATCGGCCCCGCCACGCCGCACATCAAGTCCGGGAAGATCCGCCCGCTGGCGGTGACGTCCGTGAAGCGGCACGAGTCGTTCCCGGACGTGCCGACGTTGAAGGAGCTCGGCGTCGACGTCGAGTACTACCTCTGGATCGGCCTGTTCGCGCCGAAGGCGACGCCCGCGCCGGTCGTGAAGACGCTGCGCGACGCCACCCGGCAGGCTGTCGAGGATCCGGGGTTCAAGAGCGCGCTGGAGAAGATCTCGTCGCCCGCCATGTACCAGGACGCCGACGAGTTCAAGCCGTGGCTCGACGCCGACGCCGCGCGCCTGGCCGACGTCGTCAAGAAGATCGGAAAGATCGAGGTGAAGTGATGGCAAGCCACAGGATCGCGGTCATCCCGGGCGACGGCATCGGCAAGGAAGTCGTGCCCGAGGGGCTGCGCGTGCTCGACGCGGCGGCGCGCAAGTTCGGCATCGACCTGAAGCTCGATCACTTCGACTGGAGCTGCGACTACTACGCCAAGCACGGCACGATGATGCCGGAGGACTGGAAGGACCAGATCGGCGGCCACGACGCGATCTTCTTCGGCGCCGTCGGCTGGCCCGCCACCGTCCCCGACCACGTCTCGCTGTGGGGCATGCTGATCAAGTTCCGCCGCGAGTTCGACCAGTACGTGAACCTGCGCCCGTGCCGGCTCATGCCCGGCATCCGGAGCCCGCTCGCCGGACCGCAAGCCCGGCGACATCGACTTCTTCGTGGTGCGCGAGAACACCGAGGGCGAGTACTCGCAGCGTCGGCGGCCGCATGTACGCGGACACCGAGCGCGAGATCGTCTTCCAGCAGTCGTGCTTCTCGCGCCTGGGCGTGGACCGCATCCTGAAGTTCGCGTTCGAGCTGGCGCAGAAGCGCCCGAAGAAGCACCTGACGTCCGCGACGAAGTCGAACGGCATCTCGATCACGATGCCGTACTGGGACGAGCGCGTGGAGGCGATGGCGAAGCAGTACCCGGACGTCCGCACCGACAAGTTCCACATCGACATCCTCACCGCGCACTTCGTCGCGCACCCGGACTGGTTCGACGTGGTCGTCGGCTCGAACCTGTTCGGCGACATCCTCTCGGACCTCGGCCCCGCGTGCACGGGCACCATCGGCATCGCGCCGTCGGCGAACCTCAACCCCGAGCGCGCGTTCCCGTCGCTCTTCGAGCCGGTGCACGGCTCCGCGCCGGACATCTACGGCAAGGGCATCGCGAATCCGATCGGCCAGATCTGGGCGGCCGCGATGATGCTCGACCACCTCGGCCATCCCGGAGGCGGGCGCCGCCATCGAGAAGGCCATCGAGACGGTGCTGGAGCCGAAGAGCGGCGCGCCGCGTACGCCGGACATCGGGGGCACCGCGAAGACGAGCGACCTCGGGAAGGCGATCGCCGCCGCGTTGTAGGCTCGCGCGCCTCCTAGACGAGCAATTCCAGCCGGTGACGCGACGTCGACGGCGCCGAGTCCAGGAACTGCACCGCCCGCATCTGCGCGAGGACGTGTCCGGGGTGAACCATCTCGGGCGTGGGCCGGGGTTCGGCGGGCACGTCCGCGTCGGGGACGAGGGCGGCGCCCAGGGTCTCCGACAGCCGATGGTCGCCGCTCAGCAGGGCATCGAGCGCGTGCGGATCCTTCCACAGGGCCGCCGCCAGGGCCTCGGGGTTCACGACGAGTCTCTCCTTTCCATCGGCGCGCGCGAAGCGGACGCCCATCGCCTCGATCCCCGGCACGCGCGCCAGGGCGTCGCTCACGGCGGCCACGAGCTCGCCGTGCAGCTCCGGGTGCACGTCCGCCGAGCTCTCGACCTGATCGAGCGCATCGTTGACCGTCGCGATCGTCGCCACCAGCGCACCGATTGCTCCGCGGGCCTCGGGGGTCGAGGTCCGCCGCACCACATCGCTGACCGTGACCGGCTGTCGGAAGAGCTCCATGTCATTCATCGCGTCTTCTCCATCGCACGATCCATACCAGCCCTGTTCGGCGAAATATCCCGGCAATTCGCGTCATTTCGGGCGAGGTTCATGGCGTCCGCGCCAGGGGTCTGGCGTCGGCGCCAGAGGGCGCTGGCCCGAGGTCGTGTTCCGTGCTAGTCAGGAGCCACACAGCGGCATTCCCGGAGGCGGCGATGGCGAAGCATGGATTGCGGGTGATGGACAGCGACCTCCACGTGATCGAGCCGCGCACGCTCTGGGACGACTACCTCGATCCCGGTTCCGCGGCCGGATCGCGAAGGTGCCCGGCGACGACGGCGTGACTGCGCGCCCCCGTCGACGGCAAGGTCCTGCCGCCGTACGCGGACCGGCCCGAGCGCCAGCGCGCGTGGTCGTTCCGGCATGAACCGGCCCGGCGCCGAGCGCCTGCAGCACGGGACGTTGCCGAAGGAAGCGCTCGAGGCCATGGACGTCGAGGGCATCGACGTCGGCATCCTCTTCCGGACGTGGGTCACGCAGGCCATCAACATCGACGGCCTCGAGCCCGCGTTCGCGGCGGCCATGAGCCGCGCCTGGAACCGCTGGATCGCCGACTTCTGCCAGGAGAGCCCCGACCGGCTCAAGGCGCTCGGCGCTGATCCCGCTGCAGGACATCGACCTCGCGGTGGCCGAAGCGCGCTTCGCCGTGCGCGACCTCGGCGTCGTCACGCTGGTGCTTCCGTCGCACATGATCAACCAGCGGCCCGATCTACGACCGGTACTACGATCCGCTGTGGGCGACCGCGCAGGAGCTGGACGTCACCGTCTCCTTCCACGGCAACCACGCCGCCTACGCCGAGCACCTGGCCAAGCGCTACCTCGACAACCTCGTGCTGAGCCACGCGTGCGGCCAGCCCGTCGAGATGATGCTGACCCTCGGCGCCGTCGTGACCGGCGGCGTGCTCTCGCGCTTCCCCCGCCTGCGCATGGCCTTCCTCGAAGGCAACTGCAGCTGGCTGCCCGTGGTGGCTCTGGGCGCTCGACGAGCGCTGGGAGGCGTGGGGCGACCGCGAGCTGTTCGAGCAGGACGCGATGCCCTCGGAGCTGTTCCGGCGGCAGTGCGTCGTGTCGGTCGAACCGGAAGAGGCGCTGGCGAAGCACGTCGTCACCGAGCTCGGCGACGACAACCTCGTCGTCTCCACCGACTGGCCGCACGACGATTCGCGCTACCCGCACGCGATCGACACGTTCCTCGGGCTGCCCGACATCCCCGAGGCGAGCAAGAAGAAGATCCTCTGGGACAACTGCGCGCGTCTCTACAAGCTCTAGAAAGGCCTTCGCGTGAAGCTCATCGCCGCGCTTCTCATCGTGCTGGTGCTGGCCGCTGTCGCGCCCGCCGGCGCCACCCCCGACGGTCAGATGACGTGGGCCGTCCACACCACCCTCGTGCCCTCGTGGTTCGATCCCGCCGAGACCATCATCGGCTCGTCGTTCCTCGTGATGTACGCGCTGCACGACGCGCTCGTGAAGCCGATGCCAGGCAAGAGCATGGCCCCGAGCCTGGCGGAGTCGTGGACCGCGTCGCCCGACGGGCTCGTCTACGAGTTCGTGCTGCGCCGGAACGTCAAGTTCCACCACGGCGAGCCGGTCACCGCCGAGGACGTGAAGTTCTCGTTCGAGCGCTATCGCGGCGTGTTCGGCGCCGCGTTCCGGGATCGCGTGGCGGCGGTCGAGACGCCGGACCCGCGGCGCGTCCGGTTCCGTCTGAAGCAGCCGTGGCCGGACTTCATGACGTTCTACGGCACCACCATGGCCGCCGCCGGCTGGATCGTGCCGAAGAAGTACGTCGAGAAGGTCGGCCCGGACGGCTTCAAGAAGGCGCCGATCGGCGCCGGCCCCTACCGCTTCGTCTCGTTCACGCCCGGCATCGAGCTCGTGCTCGAAGCGTTCGACGGGTACTGGCGCAAGACGCCCGAGGTGAAGCGGCTCGTGCTCCGCGTGGTGCCGGACCCGGCCACGCGGATCGCCGCGCTCAGGCGCGGCGAAGTGGACATCGCGTACTCGATGCCGGGAGAATTCGCGGAGCAGGTGAAGCAGGCCGGCCTCACGCTGAAGGCCGTGTACCCGTCGTTGCACTGGCTCTATTTCGCGGACCAGTGGGATCCGAAGTCTCCGTGGCACGACCGGCGCGTGCGCCTCGCGGCGAACCTCGCCATCGACCGCGTGGCGATCGGCCAGGCCCGCACGTTCGGGCTCTCGAAGATCACCGGCAGCATCTTCCCGAGCGCCGTGGACTTCTACTGGGCGCCGCCGCCACCGGCGTTCGATCCCGCGAAGGCCAAGGCGGTCCTCGCCGAGGCCGGCTATCCGAACGGCCTCGACGCCGGCGACTACTACTGCGACATGACGTCGTCCGACGCCGGGGAGATGATGGTCACCTTCCTGCAGGCCGCCGGCATTCGCACGAAGCTCCGGCCCATCGAGCGCGCCGCGTTCAACAAGAGCATCGCGGAGAAGAAGCTGAAGAACCTGGTCCAGGTGATCGCCGGCGTCAACGGCAACGCGGCCACCCGCTTCGAGGAATTCGTGGTCACGGGCGGCACGTTCGTCTACGGCGGCTATCCGGATCTCGACGGGCTCTTCCGCGAGCAGACGGGCGAGACGGACCGCGGCAAGCGCCAGGCGATCCTGCACCGGATGCAGCAGATCGTGCACGAGCGCGCGGTCTTCGCGCCGATCTACGAGCTGGCGTTCCTCAACGGCGTCGGCCACCGCGTCGAGGAATCCGGCTTCGGCCTCATCGCCGCCTACGCGTTCTCGGCGCCGTACGAAGACGTGAAGCTCAAGCGCAAATAAGAAGGATCCTCATGAAGATCAGCGCCGTCGACAGCTTCATCCTCCGCGTGCCCACCCGAAAGCCGATCGCGCTCGAGTTCCCCGAGCAGAAGCTCGTCTGCGCGCACGTCCGCACGGATGAAGGCCTCACGGGCCTCGGCTACAGCCTCGCCATGGGTGGCGGCGGCGCCGAGGCGATCCAGGTCTATCTCGAGACCCGGCTGAAGCCGCTGCTGCTCGGCCAGGACCCGCTCTTCGTCGAGCGGCTGTGGGAGCGCATGTACCGGTCGGATCGCGGCATCAAGCGTCAAGGCGTGGCCGGGTACGCGCTCAGCGCGCTCGACATCGCGCTCTGGGACGTCATGGGCAAGGCGACGAACCTCCCGCTCTTCAAGCTCTGGGGCGCCGTCACCGATCGCGTGCCCGCGTACGGCAGCGGCGGCTGGCCGGGCTACAGCGTCGAGGACGTCATCGAGGAGGCGCTCCGCTACAAGGCCCTCGGCTGCCGCTACTACAAGATGAAGATCCACGATCCCGACCCGCGCGTGAACCGCCAGCGCGTCGAGGCCGTGCGCAAGGCCCTCGGCGACGACGTGCGGATGATGGTCGACGTCAACCAGAAGCTCGACGTGCTCGGCAACCTGCGCCAGGCCGCGCTGCTCGAGGAATTCGACCTGGTCTGGTACGAGGAGCCGGTGCTCGCCGACGACCTCGCCGCCTGCGCGGAGGTGGCGCACGCGATCAAGATTCCCGTGGCGACCGGCGAGAACAACTACACGCGGTACGAGTTCCGCGAGATCATCGAGCGGCGCGCCGCGCGCTACCTGATGCCGGACGTGTGCCGCGCGAACGGGTTCAGCGAGACGCTGAAGATCGCGCGGCTCGCCGCCGCGCACACGGTGCTCGTGTCCCCGCACGTCGTGCACGAGCTGTCGCTGCAGGTGCTCGGCGCGCTGCCGAACGGCTTCCTGGCCGAGTGGATCGACTGGGCGCCCGCCGATCTCTTCGATGGCATGCCGGTGTGCGAGGACGGCCAGTTCCGGCTGTCCGACCGCCCGGGGCACGGCCTCACCCTCACCCCGGACGCCGAGCCGAAATACCGGATGCGCTAAGACGTGTCCAGGAACGGCGTTGGCGTTATGATTCCGCCACGAGACCCCCCGGTCCAACGGCCCGCCACAGCTGAGAGGAGCGCGACATGGCCTACGACCTCCTGATCAAGAACGGCCGCATCATCGATGGCTCCGGTCGCCCCGCCTTCCACGGAGATGTCGGCGTCATGCGCGGCAAGATCGTCGAGATCGGCAAGCTCGACGGGCCGGCCCGGCGGACGATCGAGGCCGACGGACGGGTCGTCGCCCCGGGCTTCGTCGACAACCACTGCCACTACGACGCCCAGGTCCTCTGGGATCCGCTGTGCACGTTCTCGTGCTCACCACGGCGCCACCACCGTCATCATCGGCAACTGCTCGCTCGCGCTGGCGCCGGTGAAGCCGGCCGAGCGCGAAAAGCTGGCGGGCATGCTGTCGTACGTCGAAGCGATCCCGATGGACGTGCTGCAGGCCGGCGTGCCGTGGAACTGGGAGAGCTTCCCGGACTACATGCGCGCGATCGGGCAGCGCCTCGGCGTGAACGTCGGCACCCTGATCGGGCACTCCGCCGTCCGGCTCTACGCGATGGGCAAGGACTGCTCGGAGCGCGACGCGACCCCTGACGAGCTCGAGTCCATGCGCGGCATCGTGCGCGAGGCCATCGACGCCGGCGCGCTCGGGCTGTCGATCACGCGCAACATGAACCACTTCGACATCGCCGGGGTACGGATCCCGGCCGCGGCCGCGCCGGAGTCCGAGCTCTTCGCGCTCGCGGACGTCCTGCGCGAGCTCGGCACCGGCGTCATCCAGTGTGGCGGCGGCACCAATCCCGAGCTGAAGGACAAGCTGCTGAGCCGGATCTCCGCAGGCCTCCGGCCGCCCCGTCATGTACAACACGCTCCTCGAGCAGGCGCGCCAGCCCGGCCGGTGGCAGAAGCACCTGTCGCACGTCGAGGAGACGGTGCGCCAGGGCATCCGCGCGATCCCGCTCGTGAACCCGGGCAGCGTCGTCAACCGGTTCACGATGAAGAACTGCCAGGTGTTCCGGAGCATGCCGACGTGGCTGCCGATCCTCCAGGGCTCGGACGAGGAGAAGCTGCGTGCCTACCGCGACCCGGCGATCCGCGCGAAGCTGCGCGAGGAAGTCGACGCGCCGCTCGGGCCGGACTCGACGTTCTCGAAGCGCTGGGACCTGATGATCGTCGAGGAGACGAAGCTGCCGAAGAACCGCGCGCTCGACGGCAAGCACATCGCGGAGATCGCGCAGGCCCAGGGCAAGCATCCGATGGACGCGTTCCTCGACCTCGCGGTCGAAGAGTCGCTGGAGACGGTCTTCAGCCTCGGCGAGATCAACATGGACACCGAGGCCGTGGCGCAGATCCTCGGCAGCCCGTACGCGGTGGTGGGCCTGTCGGACGGCGGCGCGCACGTGCAGTTCCACTCGAACGTCTCGAACCCCACCCGCCTGCTCGGCTACTGGGTGCGCGAGAAGCAGATCATGTCGCTCGAGCACGCGGTGCGGCGGCTCACCTTCGACTCGGCGACGGCCTTCGGCATCTACGACCGCGGGCTCCTGCAGCCGGGCATGGCCGCCGACATCGTCGTCTTCGATCCGGACACCGTGCGGCCGGTGGCCGAAGACGTCGTCCACGACTTCCCCAGCGACGGCTGGCGGATGCGCGAGCTGGCGGAGGGCATCCACTACACGGTCGTGAACGGCGAAGTGCTGCATGGAGAAGGGTACGCACACGGGCGCGCTGCCGGGGCGCGTGCTGACGAACGCGCGTCACCAGGCGGGCAACTGAGAGGGATCGCTCAATGGCTTACGACATCCTCATCAAGAACGGCATGGTGGTGGACGGCACCGGCTTCGCGCGCTACCGCGCGGACGTCGGGGTGACGGACGGCAAGATCGCCGACATCGGCCGGCTCAACGGCGCGGCCGCGACCACCACCATCGACGCGGACGGCCGCTTCGTGGCGCCGGGCGTCATCGACCTCCACACGCACTACGACGCGCAGCCGTTCTGGGATCGGCTCTGCACGTCCTCCATCTGGCACGGCGTCACCTCGGTGCTCATCGGCAACTGCGGCCTCACGCTGGCGCCGCTGCGGCCGGAGCACCGCGAGACGATGCTGGCCACGTTCTGCTGCGTCGAAGATCTGCCGGTGCGCTCGCTGAGCGCGGTGTTGCCGTGGACGTGGGAGGGCTTCGGCCAGTTCCTCGACGCGATCGACATCGGCCTCGGCGTCAACATGATGCCGCTCGTCGGCCACAACCCGCTCCGGCTCTCCGCGATGGACAAGGCCGCGTGGGATCGCAACGCCACGGAGGACGAGACCAAGGACATGCAGCGGATGCTGCGGATCGCGATGGAGGAGGGCGCGTGGGGCTGGAGCACCACGAACTCGCCGACCCACGCCGGGCCCGCAGGGGCAGCCGGTGCCCACGCGGCTCGCGAACGACGAGGAGCGCGTGGCCCTCGGCCGGACGCTGGGCGAGTTCAACCGCGGCATCATCGAGATCCTGCCGCCGGGCGCGGGCCAGCCCGACGACAACGACAAGCAGCACCTGCTCGACGTCGCGCGCGCGAGCGGGCGCCCGGTGTTCTTCCTGGGGTTCGACACCGGCGCGCGGCCCTTCGTGGAAGCGGCGGCGCGCGAGGGCGCGCAGCTCTACAACCTGCTCCGCGCCATCCCGTTCAACCCGCGCTTCACGCTGAAGAAGACCACGTACTTCGCGAACCTCGACGTGTGGGACGTCGTGATCGCGAAGCCGTTCGAAGAGAAGCTGGCGCTCCTCACGAATCCCGAGAAGCGCGCGGAGCTGCGTGAGGCCGCCCTGCAGCGGCAGCGCCGCCGGCCCGGCGTGCTGGGGCGGTTCATCAAGTGGAAGTCGATCATCGTCAGCAAGGCCGCGCTCGACAAGCATCGCGCGTTCGAGGGCCACTCGGTCCTCGATCTCGCCGAGCAGACGGGCAAGCACGTCGCCGACTTCGTGCTCGACCTCGCGGTGGAGGAGAAGCTGGAGACCGAGTTCCTGCTCCAGTCGCGCTCCCCCGAGGAAGAGGCCGCGATGGCCGACTACGTGAAGACCGGCCACGCGCTGCCGTCGCAGACCGACGCCGGCGCCCACCTCAACACGAACTTCTGCACCGCCGGCGAGTCGACGTACGTGCTCGGCGAGTGGGTGCGCGATCGGCAGCTGCTCTCCCTCGAAGACGCCGTGCGCCGGTTCACCTTCCAGCCCGCCCGGATCATGGGCCTGCACGACCGCGGGCTCGTGCGCCAGGGCATGGTGGCCGACCTCATGGTGTTCGACCTGGCATCGATGGGCGTGAAGGAAGACGAGATCACCCGCGACGGTCCGAACGGCTCGCCGCGCCGCGTGCAGGGCGCGAGCGGCGTCGACCACGTGGTGGTCGGCGGGCAGGTCGTGCTGAACCACGGCCAGCACACCGGCGCGCTGCCGGGCCGGATCCTACGCGCGGGTCGGAACGGCGCGGGTCGCAGCTGATCCCGCGCGCGTCAGCGCCCACGCGCTGACGGCGAGCACCGCGGTCGCCAGCAGCAGGGCCGGCGTGAAGCCGGCCCCGGCTGCGGCGACCGCGCTCACGCAGAGCGGTCCCAGGATCTGCCCCGCCCCGAACGCCGCGGTCATCGCGGCCATGAGGGGCGGGGCGTCCGTCGGTCCCGAGAATCCGTCGGGCTTCCTGCATTCCCACCAGCGTGATGACCACGAACGTCCCGCCGACCGCGCACGCGGCGACCACGATCGGCACCATCCCGGACCATACGGCCGGCAGCGCGACGCCGATCGCCATCACGACCTGCGCCACCACCCACACGCGGCGGTTGCCGCCGTTCGCGGTCCCGTGCACCGCCGCGACCGGCGAGACGGCGGCGGCGATCCCGAAGATCGGCCACGCCCACCCGAAGACCGCGGGGTCCGCGATCTCCCGCCGCGCCATGACGGGCAGGAACGTCGCCGGGATGATGTACCCGAAGCCGTACGCGCCGTAGCAGAGCACCAGCCGCCGCGCATCCGGATGCCGGCCGCGTCCCCGCGTCGTCGCTGATCCGGCGACGGCCGTCCGGCCGTCGCCGTCGGTGAACACCGGCCAGATGATGGCGGTCAGGATCAGCGCCACGCCTCCGAGGACCGTCCACGCGGTCGGCGAGGCGGCGTGCAGATGCATGAGCGCGAGACACGCGGCGCCGGCGAGCGCGATGCCCACGCCGACGCCCGCGAAGACCGTGCCGTTGAGCGCCGGGCGCCCCGCCGGCGCGAGCCGCTCGAGGCTCCACGCCGACACGCGGATGAGCACCCACGCGCTCGCCACGCCGGCGATCGCGCGCAGCGCGAGCCAGAGCGCGAACGAGTCGGTGACGCCCATCGCGAGCGTGGCGAGGCCGGTGGCGACGAGCGCGCCGCGGATGGCCACGGGCGCCGACAGTCCGACGCGCGTGGCGGTGAGCGCGCCGGCGAGGTACCCGACGTAGTTCGCGGAGGCGAGCCATCCGCCCGCCGCCACCGACACGCCGGCGTCCTGCTGCATCATCGGCAGGATCGGCGTGAACGCGAAGCGCCCGATGCCCATGGCGACCGCGAGCGCGGCCAGCCCCGCCCCCGCGACGATCCCGTACCTCACCCCGCCACTGTAGGCAGGCTCCCTCCGTCCTGAAAACTGAAAAGTTGTGACATATGATTTCTCTCGATGAGAACCATCGACCTCGGCGCGCTCCAGATCTTCAAGGCCGTCGTGGACGAGGGCGGCGTGGCGAAGGCGGCGTCCCGTCTGCACCGCGTGCCGTCGAACGTGACCACGCGGGTGAAGCAGCTCGAAGCGCGGCTCGGCGTCGCCCTGTTCCATCGCCGACGCCGGCGCCTGGTGCTGACATCCGACGGCCAGGTGCTCCTGGCGTACGCGGACCGGCTCCTCCGGCTCGTCGTCGGAGGCCGAGGCCGCGCTGAACGGCGGCGCGCCGCGCGGCACCTTCCGCCTCGGCACGCTGGAGAGCACCGCCGCCACGCGGCTCGCGCCCGTGCTGTCGCGCTATCACCTCGCCTACCCCGACGTGCGGCTCGACCTCGTCACCGGCACGAGCGGCGCGCTGGTCGCGAAGATCCTGCGTGACGAGCTCGACGCCGCGTTCGTGGCGGAGCCGTTCTCCGCCGCGGGCCTCGAGACGCAGCCCGCGTTCCAGGAGCGCCTCGTCCTCATCGCGCCGAAGAGCCTGCCGAGGCTCGCGGGGCCGAAGACCGTCGGCGACCGCACGATCATCGCGTTCGGCGCCGGCTGCAGCTATCGCCGCTGTCTGGAGGAGTGGCTCGCGCGCGCGAAGGTGGTGCCGGGGCGGGTCATCGAGTTCACGTCGTACCACGCGATCGTCGCGTGCGTGGCCGCGGGCTCGGGCGTCGCGCTGGTCCCGCGATCGGTGATCGCAACGGTCCCCGCGGGTAAAGACGTCACGGTCCATGCGATCGCGGGCGACGTGGCGCGACGGAAGAACGATGCTGGTCTGGCGTGAGGGCTATCGCTCGCCCGCTCTGGACGCGTTACGGGCGGAGGTGACGCGACGGTCGCGCGGTCGCGGTCGCACGACGTCACGATCTGAAGCCGTCTCTTCTCTGAGAGCTCTGAACGAGTAAGGCGCCCCGGACGCGGCGCGGGCCGGCCGGGCGCCGGGGGTCTCGCGCTGACATCAGCGGTCGGGAGTGGGCGAATGCCCACTCCCGACCTAGCAGGAAGCGCGAGGCCCCCGGCGCCCGGCCGGCCCGCGCCGCGTCCGGGTTAGAAGCCTTCGCTCACCATGTGCCGCGTCAGATCGACCACGCGGTTGGAGTAGCCCCACTCGTTGTCGTACCAGCTCACCAGCTTGAAGAAGCCGCTGTTGAGCTCGATCGAGCTGCCGGCGTCGAAGACGCTCGACGCCTGGTCGTGGATGAAGTCGGTGGAGACCACTTCGTCCTCGGTGTACGCCGAGGATGCCCTTGAGGTAGGTCTCGCTGGCCTTCTTCATGGCGGCGCTGATCTCGTCGTAGCTGGTCTCCTTGACGCGTCTTGACCGTGAGGTCCACGACCGAGACGGTCGGCGTCGGCACGCGGAACGCCATGCCGGTGAGCTTGCCCTTCACTTCGGGGATCACGAGGCCGACGGCCTTGCGCGGCGCCGGTGGTGGACGGGATGATGTTGATGGCGGCCGAGCGGCCGCCCTTCCAGTCCTTCTTGCGACGGGCCGTCCACCGTCTTCTGCGTGGCGGTGTAGGCGTGGATGGTCGTCATCAGGCCTTCGCTCGAGGCCGAAGCCTTCCTTCAGCAGCACGTGCACGACCGGCGCGAGGCAGTTGGTGGTGCAGCTCGCGTTGGAGACGATGTGGTGCTTCGCCGGGTCGTACTTCTCGTGGTTCACGCCCATCACGACCGTGATGTCTTCGTCCTTGGCCGGGCGCGGAGATGATGACCTTCTTCGCGCCGGCGGTGAGATGGCCCTTGGCCTTCTGGCCTTGTCGGTGAAGAGGCCGGTCGACTCGATGACGATGTCCACGCCGAGCGCCTTCCACGGCAGATCCGCCGGGCGTCCTGGCGCTCACCACGCGGATCTCCTGGCCGTTGACGACCAGCACGTCGTCGTCCGTCTTGTCCGGGCTCGACTTCTTCGAGCTCACGGTGCCTTCGAAGCGTCCCTGGATCGAGTCGTACTTGAGCAGATAGGCGAGGTTGTCGGCGGGAACGATGTCGCCGACGGCGACGACGTCGAGGTCCTTGCCGAAGAGGCCCTGGGTGTAGAGGGCCCGGAAGACCAGGCGCCCGATGCGGCCAAACCCGTTGATCGCGATCTTGGTCGCCATGGCGCCTACCCGAGGTGCTTGTGCACGAACTCGATGATGCGCGCCTGCGCGCTGGCCCCGCTCGGCGTCTCACCCTGGCGCGCGAATCCCGAGCCGGCCGCCTCGTACAGCTCCAGATCGAGGGAGCCGCCGGCCTTGCGGTACGCGGCGACGAAGCGATCGAGATGGGGCCGCGGATGCGCCTGGTCCTTGGTGGACTGCAGGTAGAGCACCGGCGGCATCTCGGCCTTCTCGCCGCGCTCGAGCGCCATGACCGGGTTGCCCTCTTCCATCGCGGCTTCGGTCTGCCAGTACTGGTCGTGGGCCGGCAGCACGCGATCGGCGAAGTCCGCCTGCCCCGAGGCCTTCAGATCCTTCGCGTAGCGATACCGGCCGAGCGGGTCGATGACCGGCCACAGGAGGATGGCGCAGCGCACGCTCGCGTCGCCTCCGCCCGCCAGCGGCAGCGAAGCGTAGCGCGTGTCGCGCGGACGCATCGCGGTGAGCATCGCCTGGTGCCCGCCGCTGGAGGTGCCCATCACGCCGATCGCGTCGGCGCGGGCGTTCAGGCTGGCGGCCTTGCTCTTGAGCCAGCGGATCCCGTAGTTGATGTCGACCATCGAGCCCGGGATACGACGCGGCGGGCGGCATCCGGAAGTCGAGCGACGCCACGACCACGCCGCTCTTCGCGAGGACCTCGTGGATCGCCTCGTCGGTCATGCGGCTCTCGCGACACCAGGCCCCGCCGTGCAGCGAGACCATGAGCGGGTACGGCCCGCCGCCGCGCGGCTTGAAGAGGCGCGCGATCTGCCCCTGGTCGCCGTGACGGACGTACTCGACCTCTTCGATGTCGATCTGGTGGTTTCCGGGTGTGCTGGGGGTCATGGGCGCGCTCCTCCCGGGTGGCGTATGTGTGAGGCTAGCGTACGTCGAGCCGACGCCGGAGTCCAGCCGCGGAGCCAACCCGGCGCCGGGACTATACTTCCCGCGCCATGACGTGTCCCGGCTGCGGTCACGACAACCCCGGCTCCGCGCGGTTCTGCGGCGGCTGCGGGGCGCGCCTCGAGCTGGTGTGCGGCGCGTGCCAGGCGTCGAACCCGCCGGACAATCGGTTCTGTCACGCCTGCGGCGGCCCGCTGACCGCGGCGGCCACGGGCCCCTTCGCCTCCCCACGCACCTACACCCCGAAGCACCTCGCCGAGAAGATCCTCACGTCGGCGAGCGCGCTCGAGGGCGAGCGCAAGCAGGTGACGGTCCTCTTCGTCGACGTCTCCGGGTTCACGTCGCTGTCGGAGCGCCTCGATCCCGAAGAGGTCCACCGGCTCATGAAGCGTGCCTTCGACCTCATGCTCGCGGAAGTCCATCGCTACGAGGGCACGGTGAACCAGTTCCTCGGGGACGGGATCATGGCGCTCTTCGGCGCGCCGATCGCGCACGAGGATCATGCGCGCCGGGCGGTCCATGCCGCGCTCGGCATCGCCCGGACGCTCGAGGACTACCGGAAGGAGCTCGCGCCGCGCGGCATCAGCTTCCGCGCGCGGCAGGGGCTGAACACCGGTCTCGTCGTGGTCGGAAGCATCGGCGGCGACCTCCGGATGGACTACACCGCCGTGGGCGACACGACCAACGTGGCGGCGCGCCTGCAGCAGTCGGGCGAACCGGGCCGCGTGGTGATCTCGGACGCCACGCATCGGCTCGTGCGCGGCTACTTCGAGACGCGCGCGCTCGGCGAGATGCACCTTCGGGGAAAGTCCGAACCGGTCGCGGCGTGGGACGTCGTCGCCGCGCGCGAGTCGCGGACGCGCCTGGACGTGGAGGCCGATCGGGGGCTGACGCCGTTCGTCGGGCGCGCGCGCGAGCTCGGCCTGCTCCTCGACGCGTTCGAGCGCGCGCGGAATGGTGACGGCCAGGTCGTGTTCGTCGTCGGCGATCCGGGCATCGGCAAGTCCCGGCTGCTCCGCGAGCTGCGTCATCGCATCGGCGACGCCGCCACGTGGCAGGAAGGGCACTGCCTCTCGTTCGGGCGAGCGATGGCGTTCCATCCGCTCGTCGATCTCGTGCGGCGCCAGTTCGGCGTGGAGGAGACAGACGGCGAGACCGTGATCGCCGCCAAGATCGAGCGCGGCGTGGCGGAGGTGGGCGAAGACCCGAGGGTCGCCGCCCCGTACCTCCGCGCGCTGCTCTCGGTGGATCCCGGCGACGCCGAGGTGCGTGCGATGAGTCCTCCGCAGCGCCGCGGGGAGACGTTCGAGGCGATGCGGCGCTTGCTCGTGCGCGCGGCCGAGCGGCATCCTCAAGTCCTCGTGATCGAAGACCTGCACTGGATCGACAGCACGAGCGAGCAGTTCCTGGTCTCGCTCGTGGACAGCGTGCCGGCACTGCGTGCACTCCTCGTGTTCACGTACCGCCCCGGCTACGCGAGCCCGTTCGGCGAGCGCAGCTACGTCACGCGCGTCGTGCCCGCGTCACTGTCCGCGGACGACAGCGCGCTGATGGCGGCGGCCGTGCTCGCCGCCGACGCGCTTCCCGCCGAGCTCCGGACGCTCGTCAGCCGGAAGGCCGAGGGCAACCCGTTCTACGTCGAGGAGCTGGTGAAGTCACTGGAGGAGAGCGGCGTCCTCCGGCACGCCGAGGGACGCCTCACGCTGACCACGCCGGTGGCGGAGCTCGCCATCCCCGATACGATCCACGACGTCATCGCCGCGCGCATCGACCGGCTCGCCGAGGCGCCAAAACGCACGCTCCAGCTCGCCTCCGTCATCGGCCGCGAGTTCACGCGCCGGCTCGTGGACCGGCTCGGCGGAGGTCCGCGAGCGCACCGACGGCTTCCTGCGCGAGCTCACCGCGCTCGAGCTGATCCACGAGCGCCGCCTGTATCCCGAGCTCGCCTACATGTTCAAGCACGCGCTCACGCAGGACGTCGCGTACGACTCGCTGTTGCGGGAGCGCCGCAAGGATCTCCATCGCCAGGTCGGCCATGCCATCGAGGAGCTCTACGCCGATCGTCTGCCCGAGCAGTACGAGATGCTCGCCCATCACTTCTCGAAAGGCGAGGAGTGGCAGCAGGCGCTCGACTATCTGCTGAAGGCCGCCGAGAAGGCGACCCAGGCCTTCGGTCTGCGCCAGGCGCTGGAGCTGTTGGGCGAAGCGCGCGAGGTCGCGGAACGGCTGGGCGAGCGCGTGCCCGTCGAGACGCTGATGAAGATCCATCAGGCGCGGGCCGACCTGTTCTTCGGGATCGGCGAGTTCGTCCGCTCCCGCGAGGAAGCGGAGACGCTGCTCGCGCTCACGCGGCAGGCCGGCGACCGCGCAGCGGAGGCCGGCGCGCTGGTGCAGCTCGCGTCGAGCCTGCAGTGGTCGGAGAGCTTTCCCGAAGCGCACGCCCGCGTCGAGGAGGCGATCGAGCTCGCGGAGCGCGTCGGCGCGCGGGGGCCACTCTCCGGCGCGCATTACGTCCGCGGCTACCTCCACGGAGTCAGCGGCGAGCTCGGCCTCGCCGAGCAGGACCTGAACCGCAGCCTGGACATCGCGCGGCAGGAGCGCCACCCGGCGGACCAGGCGCACGCGCTGTATCTGCTCGGGCTGTATCAGTCGTGGCAGGGACGGTACGGGGAAAGCCTGACGATCCTCGAGGAAGCGGTGCGGATCTCGAGCGACCATCGCCTCGCCATTCCGCTGCTCCGGTCCGTCTGGACGCAAGGGCTCGCGTGGAACGACACCGGGCAGTACGACCGGGCGCTCACGGCGCTCACGGAGGGACTGGCGCTCGCCGAGAAGATCGGCGACGACGCGTTCATCCCGCGCTACCTCAACACGATCGGGTGGGCCCGCATCGAAGGCGGCGACTTCGCGGAGGGCATCGCCTGGTCGGAGCGGTCGTACGAGGAGACCGCGCGCTCGTCGCGCGCCGGCCACGGCACCGGCGCCGAGCGGCGCGCGTTCATCCGCAACAACGAGGGCGATGCGCTCATGGCGCAGGGGGATCTCGCCGCCGCGGCGAACGCCCTCGAGGAGAGTCTGCACACCGTCACGCACCCGCCCCCGTCGCGCTGGATGACGTGGCGGTACGGGACGCACTGCTACGCGAGCCTCGCGCAGCTGGCGCTCCTCCGCGGCGACCCCGAGCGCGCACGCCGTCTCGCCGATGACAGCCTGGAGATCGGCACTCGGACCGCATCGAGGAAGTTCGAGAGCTGGGCGTGGCGGGTCAAGGGCGAGAGCGCCACCATGCGACACGCGTGGGGGGAGGCCGAGGAGGCGTTGCAGCGCGCCCTCACCATCGCGGAGAGCATCCATCACCCGCGGCAGACGTGGCTGAGTCACCTCGCGCTCGGACGGCTGCGCGCGGCGCAAGGCCGCCGGGACGACGCGCGCCGGAGCTATCAGGCGGCGCAGGTGATCGTCGCCGGGCTCCGCGAGCGGACGCACGATCCGGGGTTACGGCACGGTCTGACGTCCACCCCGTTGATCCGCGAGCTGGAGGAGCTGTCGCGCTCATGACCTCGTTCCTTCGTCCCGTCTCGTCGTCCGCGCCGCAGGGCATCGGCAAGCCCGTCCCGCGCGTCGAGGACGCGCGGCTCATCAGCGGGCACGGGCGCTACAGCGACGACGTCAACCTCGCCGGGCCAGGCCTACGCCGCCTTCGTCCGCTCGCCGCACGCGCACGCGCGCATCCGCGGCATCGACGTCAGCGCCGCGCGCGCGGTGCCCGGCGTGCTCGCCGTGCTGACCGGCGCCGACGCCGTCGCCGACGGCGTGCGGGACCGATCCCGCACCGGCCGGTCCCGACGAACCCGCACGAGGTCCCGCTGAAGAGTCCCGACGGCGTCGCCGTTCTTCCTCACGCCGCATCCCGCCCTGCCCGTCGACCGCGCGCGCTTCGTCGGGCAGGCGGTCGCCATGGTGGTCGCGGAGAGCGCCGCCATCGCGCGCGACGGCGCCGAGCGCGTGGTCGTGGACTGGGAGCCGCTGCCCGGCCGTGACCACCGCCGCCGACGCGACGCGCCGACGGCGCGCCGCTCGTGTGGGACGAGGCGAAGTCCAACGTGTGCGTCGACCTCGCACGCCGGCGACGCGGCGGCCGCGGCCGCCGCCTTCGCGCGCGCCGCGCACGTCGTGCGCCTCGAGACGCGCATCAACCGCGTCACCGGCGTGCCGCATGGAGCCGCGCGCGGTCGTCGCGGTCCACGACGAGGCGAGCGGCCGCTACACGGTCTACGCGGGCGCGCGGCGGCGTCCAGCGCGTGCGCGGCGACGTCGCCGCGCGCGCTCGGCGTGCCCGAGAGCGCGGTGCGCGTGGTGGCGCGCGACGTCGGCGGCAACTACGGCACGCGCAACAGCTCGCTATCCCGGAGTTCGCGCTCGTCGCGTGGGCGGCGCGGCGCGCTGCGGCCGGCCGGTGAAGTGGACGTGCGACCGGCGCGAGGCGCTGCTGACCGACTATCATGGCGCGCGACCTCACGTCGCACGCCGAGCTGGCCCTCGACGCCGACGGCCGGTTCCTCGCGTTCCGCGGCGTCAACACCAGCAACGTCGGCGCGCACGCGGTGTCGTTCATCCCGCTCGCCAAGGGCGTCGCCGTGTCGACGCAGCGTGTACGACATCCCGGTCTGCGTCGATGCGCGGGCGCGCGGTGCATCACCAACACCATGCCGACCACGCCGTACCGCAGCGCCGGCCGCCCCGAGGTGATGTTCGTCATCGAGCGGCTGATCGACCTCGCCGCGCGCCGGCACGGCTTCGATCGCGTGCGCGCTGCGCCGTCGCAACCTGGTGCCGGCGAGCGCGATGCCGTACCGCAACCCGCTCGGCCTGCTCTACGACAGCGGCGACTACGCGGCGCGCGCAGGACCGCGTGGTGGCGCTCGCCGACTGGGCGGGCTTCGAGGCGCGCCGCGCCGAGGCGCGGCGGCGCGGGCGCTATCGCGGCATCGGGCATCGCCAACTACATCGAGCTCAACACCGGCATGCCGCGCGAGCGCGCGGAGATCACCGTGCGGCCCGAGCGGCGGCATCGACGTCGTGATCGGCACGCTGTCGGCCGGCCAGGGCCACGAGACCAGCTTCGCGCAGCTCGTCGTCGAGTGGTTCGGCGTCGAGCTCGCGCAGGTGCGGCTCCTCACCGGCGACACCGACGTCGCCGCCGTCGGCGGCGGCTCGCACTCCGGCCGCTCGATGCGCATGGCGCGGCTGGGTGATGGCGAAGGCGGCGGACGAGATCGTGGCGCGCGGCGCGCGAATCGCCGCGTGGCTCCTCGAGGCGGCGGCGGCCGACATCGAGTTCGCCGCGCGGGCGCTTCGGCGTGAGGGCACCGACCGCGCGTCGGCCTCTTCGAGGTCGCGGCGGCCGCGCTGCGCGCCGACGCGCCCGCGGATCTGCGCGGTCCGCTCGCCGGCGTCGGCGACGAGACCATGAGCGATCCCGTCGTATCCCTACGGCTGCGCGGTGTGCGAGGTCGAGGTCGATCCGGAGACGGGCGTCGTCGAGATCGTGCGCTACACCACCGTCGACGACGTCGGCCGCGCGGTGAATCCGCTCATCCTGCACGGCCAGACGCACGGCGGCATCGCGGCCGGCGTCGGCCAGGCGCTGTGGGAGCTGTGCCACTACGACCGCGAGACGGGCCAGATGCAGCTCCGCGACGCTTCATGGACTACGCGCTGCCGCGCGCGGACCACTTCCCGAGCGTTCCGACGCGAGATCAGCGAGGTGCCCTCGACGTCCAACCCGCTCGGGCTGCGCGGCGGCGGCGAGGGCGGCACCACGCCGGCGCTGGCCGCGGTGGTCAACGCGATCGTCGACGCGCTGGCGGAGCTGGGCGTCGAGCACGTCGAGATGCCGGCCACGCCCGAGCGCGTGTGGCGCGCGATCCAGGACGTACGATCGCGGCGGTGACGCTCCCGCGATTCACGACGAGGCGGCTCGAGCTCGCGCCGGCCACCTCCGACGACCTCGATGCGGTGTGGCACCTCTGGCAACAGCCGGAGGTCCGCCGCTACCTCTTCGACGACGTGCCCGTCACCCGCGAGCGCGCCGCCGAAGCGCTCCGCACCACGCTCGTGCGCGGTGTCCGGAAGGTGGGCCTGTGGACGGTACGGCCGCGCGCCGAAGCACGCGTCGTCGGCACCGTGGGCCTCCTGCGCACCCCGACGGTCGCTCCGCACGACCCCGATTTCGTCGGATCGATCGAGGTGCTGGCCGCCTTCGAGGCCCTGGTATGGGGCCGCGGCTACGCGACCGAGGCGCTGGCGCCGCTCATCCGGTACGCGTTCGAGACGGTCGGACTCGCGCGTCTGGTCGCCGTCGTCGACGTGCCAAACGAGGCGTCACATCGCATGGTCACGCGGCTTGGATTCACGCCAACCGGCGAGACCCAAGGACCGGTCTATCGAGCCCGGACCTACGCGCTCACGGCGCGCGACTACGCGACCGCACCTTAGCCCCCGCGCGATACCCCGTCTGGCGTCTCGCGCGCGCGGGGATTCAGCTCCACGCGTGAGGTGCCCGCGGCCTCGATGAGCGGCCGGCGCGCCACGCGCCCCGGCAGGCGCGCGGCGGCGATGCCGGCGCGCGCGAGCGATTCGCGCACCGCCACCAGCCGTTGCTCGCCGAGCTTGCGCAGCGCCTCGGAGACGTCGTCGGCCTTGAGCGCGTCGGCATCCGCCTGCGTGAAGATGGCCGCCAGCTCGAGGGTCACCGCCGGCGCATCGCGCAGGAAGCCGGCCACCTTCTGCAGGTGCGCGTCCATGCCCGACGTGAGCCGGCTCGTCCCCGGATCGAAGAGCACGGGGGTGATCGCGACGGACTCGACCTTCGAGTCCTCGCTGACGAACAGCGAGCCGATCTTGCTGAAGGGCAGCGCCACCAGTCGCAGCGCCAGCGCGCGCACCGCGCCCCAGACGGCGTCCTGGTAGTCGAACGTGCGGCTGCCGAGGTCGCCGGCCACCGGGATCGAGAGCTTGATGGTGCCGCGCGAGTCCTTCAGCAGGGAGACGAGGAGCCCGAACGGCAACCCGACGCGGCGCGCGACCTCGTCGCGCGTGTCGACGGCATCCACGTCGAGGTCGCGGACGACGAGCTCCTGGCGCGTCTCGATTCGCGTGCCGGCGAGCGTGTACGTCCCGGTCACGTTCAGGCTGCCGCGCGTCGCGACCCAGCCGGTGTAGAGGTCGAGGTACGGGTTCGCGCGCGGCAGGATGTAGTCGCGCAGATCCACGGTGACGTCCGCGCTCGTGCGCTCGCCCATGCTGGCGGTCCCGGTCGCCTTGAGCGATCCACCCCCGACGCTCCCGCTCGCGGTGAAGCGCGTGTGACGACCCGGCGCCGAGGTGAGCGGCGTCGCCGTCAGCTCGATGTCCGTGAGCTCCTCCGCGAACGTCGGCGTCGTGGACTGATCGACGAAGCGTGCCGACGCGCGCTCCAGACGGAACGTCGCGACGTCCACCACGGGCGCCGCCGGCGCCGGTCCGGCGGGAGTCGTGCGCGCGGGCGCCGCCGTCGGGACCACCGGCGTCTTGCTCCAGTCCGGCACGGCCACGCGCCAGAGGCGGATCTGACCGAGCGCGTCGCGCTCCACGAGCAGCCGCGGACGACGGAACAGGACGCTCTCGACGCCGAGTCGCCGCGGCCAGTCGACGTCGATGCCGGCGACGTCCACGCGCGCCACCGTGATCACGGGCCGGTCGCCGTCGTTCAGGCGGAAGCGCTGCAGCTGCGTCTGTCCGGTGACCCGCACGGTGACCGGCTGGAGTCGTACCTTCAGCGCCGACCTCGCCGGTCACCTGCCCCGCCACGGTGCCCTCGATCGGCAGGTACGGTTGCGCGGGCTCGATGGAGACCGCGTCCAGTCCCACGCGCGCCTCGATGCGAAGCGGTTCGAGCTCGAGCGTGCCGGAGGCCGTGAGGCGGCCGCCGCCCGGCATCGGCGACGTCAACGTCGCCGACATCGGCGCCGTCGCGGGCCAGTGGAGGTTCTGCACGGTCATCTGCGCGCCGGCGATCTCGAACTTCGCGGGCGGCGTCGGCACGGCGTCGATGATCGTCGCGGCCTGCTGCTCGAGCACGAGCTCGCGCACGCGCAGCGCGGTCGGCGTGCCTCTTGGGGCGCCGCTCGACGGCGGCCCGACGGAGGGCGGAGCGGACCGCGGCGTGCGGTACTCGAAGATCGATTGCAGCGGGAAGCCGCCCTGCCGATCGCGCTCGATGCGCGCCCACGAGCGGCGGATCCGCACCCGGTCGACGGCGATCTGCTCCGGCCACACACCGGCGATGCCGGTGGCGTCGATCGCCTCCACGGTGATGAGGGACGTCGCGCCGTCCGAGACCGCGAGCGAGCGGATGCGCGACTCCCCGCTCACGGAGAGCCGGGGCGCCGGCGCGAGGGGACCGGCCACCGCCAGCGTGGTGTCGATGCGTCCGCGCACGATCGCGCGAAACGGCAGCAGCGGCTGCAGCGCCGCGAGGTCGGCGCGGGCGAGCGTGATCTTGAGATCCACGCTGCGTGGCTCGCCGATCACCGTGCCGTCGACCTTGGCGCGGCCGCCACCCGGCAGCTCGACATCGGCGGCCACCCGCATCGGCCCACCCGACAGCGGCCACGTCACGTCGTGCGCGGTGAGGGTCACGCTCGGCAGCTCGACACGCATCGGCGCCCCGCCGGTGGCGTCGACGACGAGGGCCTTTCCACGCTCCACGATCACCTGGCCGATCGAGATCGGCAGGTGGGAGCGCCGCAGATCCGCGGGCGCCGGCGACGGCGCCGCTTCCGCCGGCGTGTCGCCCGCGAAGCGTTCCACCAGCACGAGACGTCCCTCGCGGTCACGCTCGACGAGCGCGTACGGCTCGCGCAGCCGGACCTCGGCGATCGTCACGCGCTCGGGCCACTGCACGTCGAGGCCCTTCGCGTCGATGCGGCGCAGCGACAGCAACGTCCGGTCGCCCTCCGCGAGCGCGAACCGCCCGCCCGCCACGTCGCCGCGCACGCGCGCGGTGAGCGCGCCCGCGTAGGTCACCGTCGCGGTGACGTTGGCGCGCACCCGGCCGCCGATGCCCCGCGCCTCCTCCACGTAGACGCCGAGCGGCGTGAGGTCCACGCCGCGGACCGCCAGTGCGAGCTCCGCGACCCACGCGACGGTCGGCAGCGGCGCCGTCAGCTCGCGCGGTGCCGCTTGGCGTCCAGCTCCCCGCGGTCGCCGAAGCGCGCGCTCACCTCGACGCGCGCGGGCGCGCGCACCGGCCACGTCAAGCCTTCCGTCGCGAAGCGCCCTGCGTGAAGTCCAGCCGCGACGCGGCGCCGCGGCTATCGACGAGCGATCCGCTCCCGGTCACCTCGATGCGCCCCACGCTGACCAGCTCGTTCCGGCGCCGCGCGTCGGCGACGGTCACGCGGACGGACGGCGCCGTGGCGCGCAGCGTGGACAGCTGCCATCGGCCGCGCGCTTCCATCCTGGTGAGCGTCGCGTCGCCGACGACGCGTGTGCCGTCCGCCACCGTGTGGTCGATGTCGAGCGCGGCGTCGATCGCGCCCCGCGAGAACTCCACCGGCGCCTCGGGCGGGCAGATAGAGGCGGAGCAGCGCGAGGTCGACGTTGCGCAGGCTCGCCGTCACGTGCGCCTCGAGCGGATCGAGACGCACGCGCGTGATCCACGCGGAGACCGTCGCGCCGGCGACCGTGGCCTGCACGGTGGCGATCCCTTGCACCGCGTCCGGGCGGCTCGAGAGGTCCTTCGCCTCCACCGCGAGGTTCTGCACGAGCCACGTGCGGACCGGCGTGACGGTGTCGCTCCTCGAGGGTCAGCTCGCGCTCGTCACGGTCGCCCGTCGCCCGATGACCGCGGCCCTCTGACACCACGTCGTCGGCGACGATCCGCAGCGCGGGCGCGGTCACGACGTGGCCCGGCGCGGACGCACCTCGATGCCGGTCAGCCCGGCATCGAGCGCGAAGCGCGTCCCGCGTGCGCCGTGGTGCTCACGGGACGGTCGCGTTCACGAGTGCCGCGCTCGGGAACCACCGGGAGCGTCGGCGGCAGGTACGCGCGCAGGACGCGAGATCCACGTTCCGGACGATCGTCGTCGCGTACGCCTCGACGCGGCGCGAGCCGGAGGTTCCCCGCCCACAGCGAGACGATGCTCGCGCCCGCGAGCGTGGCGCTCACCCGTCGCGGTCCCGGCGGGCGCAGTCCCGCGCGCTCGACAGATTGCGCGCGTCGAACGTGACGCCGTCGACCGTCCAGCGGCGGCCGGTGCCGAGCTGCGAGTCCGCGAGCGTGAGCGTGCCGCCGTCGACCCCGACCCGCCCGACCTCGACGGTCCGTCGCGCCGCCGCGCGTTCTCGACGGTCACGCGCACCGCGGGCGCGGCGAGGAACGTGGTGTAGTACCGCTCGAGCTCGAGACCGGCGAGCCGCACCTCGCCCGCGATGAGGCTGCCGGTGGCCGCGTCGTGCTCGACGGTGGCGGACACGCCGACGGTCCCGCGCGAGACGCTGACCGGGCGTCCGGACGGCAGCACGAGCCCGGCGAGCGTCGCGTCGATGTCGCGCGCGGTGACCGCTCGCGCGCAGGCGCAGCGGCGCGAGCCGCAGGTCCGTGACCTGCACCGTCAGTGGCGCGCCGGCCACGGTGGCGCGCAGGGAGGCGACGCCGGCCGATGGTCGGCCGGTGACACGTCCTGCACGTCGGCGTCGAGCTCCACGCGCCAGGTGCGCGAGGCGGCGTGAGCGTGCGGTCCTCGATGACCGCCGCGACCCGGCGGACGGTGAAGCGATCGATCGTCGCTCACGACGGTCGAGACCCCGGCCGGTGTCCGCCTTCCGCGCGAGCAGGTCGGACACGTTGAACTCCGCGGTCCCGTCCGCACGATCCGGACCGTCGAGCGCGTCGAGCGTCCCGTCGACGAGGTGCACGCGACCGCGCAGCAGGTCCCGAACGGACGGACACGCACGTCGAGGCGGTCGAGCGTCAGGAGCGGGCGCCGTCGCGATCCATCACCCGGAGCCCGCGCAGGGCGACGTCGCCGCGGAGCAGGCGCAGGTGCAGAGCATCCAGGTGACGGCGCGGCCGGTGGTCACCCCGAGCGCCAGACCAGCGACGCGGCGGGCGACGCGGGAAGGGCCACCAGACCGGCAACGATCAGCGCCACGAGCGCCAGGGCGGCGATGACCGCAAGGCGAAGACCGCGACGGCTTCACGGCGCTCCAGGAATTATCCCAGGCCGCGCAGGCGGCGCGACAGGAGGAAGAGGACCGCGTTCGCGGCGACCATGCTCCCGCCGAACAGCACCGCGAAGCGCGCGTCGACCGCCGCCGCCAGCGCGCCGCCGACCAGGCCGCCCGAGCGGCAGCAGGTTCCAGCAGAGCGCGTAGAGGCTCAGCACGCGCCCGCGCAGGTGGTCCGGCACCTTCTGCTGGATGAACGTGCTCACC
Organism: uncultured Candidatus Rokubacteria bacterium; assembly: GCA_963707305.1. Taxonomy (GTDB): domain Bacteria; phylum Methylomirabilota; class Methylomirabilia; order Rokubacteriales; family CSP1-6; genus VGLJ01. The sequence continues at coordinate 192,330 of CAVPPZ010000009.1, read as the reverse complement.
TGCGTCAGGTAGAACGTGTTGCTGAACCCGACGACGAGCAGCATGGCGAGCGCGATCCCCATCACCGGCGCGCGCGAGAAGGCCACGAGCGCGAGTCCCATGCCCGCGGCCCCGATCAGGAGCGCGTGGCCGGGACGGCGGATCCGCGACGCGAACGTCGCGATGGTGAGCGTCCCGACGAGGGCGCCGACGCCGTGCGCGGCCTGCAGCAGCCCGTAGCCCACCGAGCCGGCGTGGAAGTACACGTCCGCGAAGACCGGGAGCAGCGTGACGTAGGACAGCCCGAACACCGCGTTGAAGAGCGCCAGGCACACGAGGCTCGCGAACACGAAGTTGTGGACGACGAAGCCGATGCCTTCGAGGAGCTCCGGCAGCATCCCCTGCCCGCCGTGCGCGGGCGCGCCCGGCGCGATGCGGACACGGCTGTAGAACGCGAGCGCGCCGCACGAGCAGAGCGCGGCCATCCCGATGCCCACGGCGCCGCCGAACGCCGCGATGAGCACCCCGGTGATCGACGGACCGATCATCCGGCTCGCCTGCCACGGAATCGAGCCGAGCGCGATCGCGTTCGAGAGCCGCGCGCGCTCGATCAGCTGCGGCACGAGCGACATGCGGCTCGGCTCGTCGAACGCGCGGAAGATGCTGCTGAGCGCGGCGAGCGCGAGCAGGTGCTCGACGCGCACGAGGCCGGACACGGTGAGTCCGAACGCGATGGTGAGCGTCGTCGCGGTGAGCGCCTGCGTGATCAGCAGCAGGCGCAGCCGGTTCACGCGGTCGGCGAGGACACCGCCGAAGAGCTGGAAGACGATGAGCGGCACGCCCTGCGCGAGCCCGAGGTAACCGAGGTAGAGCGGCTCGCGCGTGACCTCCCACATCAGCCACGCGAACGTCACGTACTCGGCGCGATGGCCGAGGACGTAGCAGATCAGCCCGAACCAGTAGAGCCGGTAGTTGCGGACGCGAGCGCAGCGAACGTCGAGCGCGCGCTCACCGCCATCTCAGTGCGCGATCAGGAGACAGGCACGCCGCGCCGGCGCACGCCAGGAAGCGCGGCGACGAGGCGGCGGCCGACGTCGGCCTCGCGGAACAGCGCGCCGCCGAGGAGCACCGCGATGACGGCGGACATCCGGCGGATCGCGTTGACGTAGGCGGCGGGCGCCATCGTGAGCGCCGTCGTCTGCATGCCCGGTGCCGGTCACGCCGAGCACGCCGTGCGCCACCAGCGTCACGAGGTTGCGCGGCGTGACGCTCGCGACGCGCGACAGTGCCGCGCGGGGCGCGGTCAGCGATCACGAGCCGAGCGCGGTGAGCAGGCGCGGTGGCGCCGTGCGAGCAGAGCAGATAGCTCGGCGGCCCCATCGCCAGCGCGGCCCAGCGATCGACGGCCGCCAGGAATCCAAGGAGGACCGCGGCGCCGAGCGCGTCCAGCGCGTCACGCCGCGCGAAGATCGCACGCAGCGGGCCCGCGACGCCGCCGGAGAGGCTGACGGTGCCGGCCACGGCGAGCGCGAGCCCGAGCCAGCCGAGCGCGGTTCGGCACGGTGCCCGACAGCACGAAGTCCGGGAGCACCGTGAAGATCGGGCTCAGCGCGAAGACGGGCCCGACGATCGAGATGTCGCCGCGCGCGCTCGCGCGCGCGAGCAGCGCCGCTCATGCCGAGCGACGAGGACGGTGGAGGCGAGCGATCGCGGGCCACGCCGCCGCGGGCGACGACGAAGGGCGCCGCGGACAGCGCGAAGAACACGAGCCAGGCGAGTGAACGCCACGCTCTGCGTCCACGTCACGATGACGAGGGGCGGGATCGCCCGTCCCCGCCCCTTCACCACCGCGAACTGCGTCGCCTGCGTGACCGCCGCGCCGAGCGACAGGACGAACCAGCTCAGATGCCGGTCCCGAAGCCTCCCGCGCTGCGGACGGTGACCGCCTCGCCCATGTGGCCGGACGGATGGAACAGCGCGATGCCGCTCATCACCGCCGTGCGCGGCCGGCCCGGTGAAGACCTTCACCACGCCGGCGGCCCGAAGGCGCCCTGCGCCGCCGCCTTCTCGAGCGCGCGCCGCCTCGACGTTGCCGTCCCAGTCCGCGTCCTTGAAGGCGCCGACGATCTCGCGCGTGCGCTTGCCGACGGCGTCACGGTACTCGCGCAGGGCCCCGACGTCGATCTGCGCGCGTGAGCGTCGGTGACCTCGTCGCTCTTCATGCCGATCCCGAAGTCGCGGCGCGCGATGTTGAGGCGCTTGAGCCACGCGTCGTCGAGCACCTGGGCGCGGCTCGTGAGCACGGGATTCAGCATGATGTCCTCGGCGCGCGCGATGTGCCACATGATCCACGCGAGCGAGTTCAGGTCCTCGCGCGGGCGCACGCGCATCTGGTCGTCGGTGAGGCCGCCGAAGGTGCGCTCGGCGGCGGAGGCCGGGTTGCCGCCGACGGCGGCGGAGTGCACGGCCGCGTGCTGGGCGAGGAACAGATCACGAACATCCATGGTCGTCGTTGCTCCTTTCGAGATCAGTGAGACTTCGCAAGTTCGGGATGGCCGGCGGCGGCGTCGGCGATCGCGTGGTCGTTGTCGGCGGGGACGGCGCCGCTGACGCCGACGGCGCCGATGATCCGGTCCCCGTCGACCACCGGCACGCCGCCCCTGCCGAACACGAACTCGTAGCCGCCGAGCGTGGCGACGTTGTCGGCGAACAGCATCCGCTTGGTGAAGCGCTCCTCGAGATCGAGCGTGGTCGCGTGGAAGCCGGCCGCCGCGTTCGCCTTGGCGCGCGCGATCTCCGGGCGTGACCCAGAGCGCGCCGTCCATGCGCTCGCACGCCACAGGTGGCCGGCGTCGTCGACGACGGCGATCGCCACCTTGAAGCCGAGCCGCTGCGGCTTCCTTGAGGCCGCGCGCGATGCAGGTGCGCGCCTGGTCGCGCAGTGACGCTCACGGCAGCTCCACCACACGGCGTCGCCGTCCACGCGCGACCGGATACGACGGCACCGCCGCGCCGCGGCCGGGGAACAGGCACTGCCCCGTGCGCACGTCGTACATCCAGCCGTGCCACGGGCACGCGAGCCGGGTGCCGGAGAGCTTGCCGTCGCCGAGCGGACCGCCCTGGTGCGAGCACACGTCACCGATCGCGTGGACCTGATCGCCGACCCGCACGAGCACGAGCCGCGTGCCGTCTCGACGTCGCACCGAGCGTGACGGAACGCCCGGCGACCGACGTCCGCCAGGGTCGCCGCCACCCGGATCGCTCTCGCTCACACCGTCTTCCTTGAGGACGTACGCGCGATGCAGGCCGCTCATGTACTGCCAGCGCATCTCGGTGGCCTGGCGCACCTGCTCGAGCGCCTCCGCGCGCCGCTCGGGCGTGGTGGAGTGGCGCTCGACGATCTGGTAGCCGCGCTCGCCGTGCACCTCGTCCGCCTCGATGTGGATCGCGAAGAACTCGACCTCGTGGTCGGTGAAGCCGTAGTGCTGCTTGAGCGGCGGAAGGTTCCGCTTGTAGATGCCCGGCACCTGGGACTCGAGGCCGACGAGCAGGCCGGCGGCGGCGACGTGGAACGGCGCGCCGCGAGGTCTCGTAGCACCACGCGGTCAGCGCGCGCGTCGTCGGCAGCTGGCGCGTCGAGAGCACCTGCTGGCGGCTCACGCCGCACGCCTCGCCGAAGCGGATCAGGAGGTCGACGTGCTTCACGCCGCTCTCCTCCTCGATGATGTTCTCGAGCAGGAAGTCGCGCGCGTCGGCGTCCGGGCAGCCCGCGTAGACGGCCGCGCACCACTGCGAGAACTGCGCCGACGTACTGGTAGTGCTGGCACACCCACTGCGCCCAGCTGCGTCCGCGTGAGCCCGCCGCTGACCCACTGCTCCGTGAACGGGTTCATGCGGCTGTGGCGGGCGTTGACGGCCTGCTCGAGCTCGGCGCGGAACGGCGTGGCGCTCATGGACGGCCCTCCCGGGCGCGATGATACCGCGTATCATCTGGCCCATGACAAACGAGGAATCCTGGAGCTGGCCCGAAGCCCGGTGGCGCGCCGCCGTCGACAAGGTCCGTGCCGGACGTTCCTTGAAGCCGGCGCGGTGGAAGGACGGCGCGCGCGCGTGCGTCGCACTGTCGTTCGATCCGGATCACGAGACCGGCGTCCTGCGCGAGGGCTCGACCTCCGTCGGCCGGCTCTCGCAGGGCCAGTACGGCTCGCGGGCCGGCATCCCGAGAATCCTCGACCTCCTGCGCCGCCACGACCTCAAGGCGTCGTTCTTCGTGCCCGGCGTGGTCGCCAAGCTCTACCCCGACGAGCAGACGCGCATCGTCGCCGAGGGTCACGAGATCGGCATGCACGGGTGGATCCACGAGCGCACGAGCCCGCTGCCCGAGGACGTGGAGCGGGACCTCATGGCGCGCGCCTTCGACACGCTGTCGAAGGCGACGGGACAGCCGCCGGTCGGCGTGCGCGTGCCGTCGTGGGACTTCAGCCCGAACACGCTCAAGCTCATCCGCGAGATGGGCCTGCTCTACGACTCGTCGCTGATGGCGGACGACGAGCCGTACGAGCTGCGTGGAGGACGGCGTGCCCACGGGCGTCGTCGAGCTGCCGGTGGAGTGGATCAAGGACGACGCCCCCTACTTCAACATGAACCGGTTCGAGGCCATCCGGCCCGTACACGCCGCCGTCGGGCGTGCTGGAGATCTTCAGGCGCGAGTTCGACGGCGCGGTGGCGGAAGGCGGGCTCTTCCTCTTGACCCTGCATCCCCACATCAGCGGGCACCGCTCGCGCATGGCGATCCTCGAGGAGCTGGTGCGGCACATGAAGGCCACGCCCGGCGTCTGGTTCGCCACGCACGAGGAGGTCGCGCGCTATTGCAAGGAGCACGCATGAACGACCACGACACGCTCGTCGCGCTCAACCGCGACTACATCCAGTCCGTGCAGAAGGGCGACGTCGGACGCTTCGACGAGATCCTCGCGGACGATTTCCTGTGCAGCAATCCGGACGGCACGCTCGTCGACAAGAAGGCGTTCCTCGCGCAGACGGCGCGGCCCGTGACGATCGCGAACCTCGAAGCCCACGACGTGAACGTGCGCCTCCTGGGCGACGTCGCGATCATCCACGCGCGCACGTCGTACACGCTGCCCGACGGGCCGTCGCGCGCGGGACGCTACACGGACGTGTGGGCGCGGCGCGACGGGCGCTGGCTGGCCGTCTCGGCGCACGTCACGCGCTGAGGCTCACGCCGCGTCGGCGGGCTGCGCGCTGGGCCGGCGCTCCAGCGGCGCCCAGGCGCGCACCTCGACGCCCCGGCCGGGCGCCGTGACGATCTGCACGATCCCGTGCACCAGCCGCACGCGCTCCTCGATGCTGACCAGCCCCAGTCCGCCGCTCTGCGCCCGGGCGGCGGCGAGGTCGAAGCCGACGCCGTCGTCCCGGACCGAGAGCTCCAGCACCTCGCCGGCGCGGCGCAGCCGCACGTGCGCGGCCCGCGCGTGCGAGTGGCGCGCCACGTTGTGGAGCGCTTCCTGGAGGACGCGGTAGAAGCAGAGCGCCATGGCCGGCGCCACCGCCGGCGCGTCGTCGTCCACGCTCAACACGACGTCGATGCCCGTGGCCTTGCAGAACTCCGCGCAATGCGCGCGCAGGCTCGCCGCCAACCCCACGTGCACGAGCGCCACCGGATGCAGCTCGTGACAGAGCCGGCGGATGTCGTGCGTCAGCGCGACGACGCGCTCCTGGAGCCGCGCGAGCTCGTCGCCCGCGGCGGTGGCGTCGCCGACCACGCGCCGCGCCCCGCTCAGGCCGATGGCGACCGCGGCCAGCTGCTGGTTGACGTCGTCGTGGAGCTCGCGCGCGAGGCGCCGGCGCTCGTCTTCCTGGGCCCGGATGAGCCGGCCGGCGAGCTCCTGGATGCGGTCGTAGCTGGCGCGTAGCGCTTCGTCGCGCTCGCGCACCGCCTGCTCCGCGAGGCGCTGGTCGGTGACGTCGCGGCCGACCGCCTGCGCTTCGGCGACGCGCCCATCCGGCCCGACGATCGGACGGGCGGTCCAGACGTGCCACCCTCGCCGCCCGTCGGGCTGCAGCACGGCGTGTTCGTAGACGTACGCGTGGTCTCGTTCCGGCCGGGCGAAGATCGCGGCGACGTGGCGCGCCACCTCGAGCCGCGCGTCGTCGGGGATCCGCTCGATGAACGACCGGCCCAGCAACGCCTCGCGCGGCGCGCCGCTGTAGCGGCAATACGCGTCGTTGACGAACGTCAAGGCCGTGTCGGAGCGATAGCGACAGATCAGCTCGGTCTGGCTCTCGACGACGTCCCGGTAGCGCTGCTCGCCTTCCCGCAAGTTCGCCTCGCTCCTTCGTCGCTCGTCGAGGAGCACGGCGAGGAGCATGAGGGGCAGCGCGATCGCGATCATCAGGAGCTCGAGCGACAGCACGTTCTCCGCCGCTGACAGACCCACGAAGGGGCCGCGCCCGTGCATCGCGGCGCGGACCGCGAGCACGACGATGACGAGGACGCCGACGCTCACCCCGGCGAGCCCGAAGCGCAGGGCCGCCCACAGCAGGAGCGGCAGGGGCGCGTAGAGGAGCGCCGGTTCCGCGTGAAGGTACACGCTGGGCCGCGAAAAGGCGACGTTGCCGACCACCATGAGCGCGAAGAGCAGCGCGATCGCCTCGGCGCGACCGCGCCGTCCGTCGCGCAGCGGTGCGTCGCGGGGGAACAGCGCGAGTCCCGCCGGCACGATGGTGAGCGTGGTGAGGACGTTCGCGAAGAACCGCATGCGCCACACGTGCCAGTAGTGAGCATCTCCCCATCCGAACAGGCGGACGAATCCCGCGTCGAGGAACGAGACGGCGAATGGCGCCAGGAGCACGCCGAAGACGACGAAGAGCGTGAAGCTCCGGACGTTGTCGAGCCGGCCTTCCCGGTCGAACGCGCGGATGGCGGCCGCGCCCAGCAGGGCCTGGGTCATGTTGCTGATGAACCAGCTCATGACCATGGGGAGCGGGACGCCTCCCTGCAGCTCCGCGAGCAGATGGGCGGGGAACGCGGCGAGCAGCAGCACCCACCAGATCCGCGCCGGGGTGAGCATCAGCGCGGCCAGCAGGATCGCGTTCGGCGGCCAGAGCGTCGAGACCGGCGTCGGCGAGATGACGAGCGCGAGGCCGATCACGGCGCCGAGGTAGTACGCGACCGCGACGCCCAGCGCCGTCCGCGCGAGCGCGCCCGGGCGGTCGAAGGCGCCGCGCGCGCGCGCCAGGACTAGCTCACCTGACGAAGCGAGCCGTTGATCTGCGCGAAGAGGACGGCGGCGTGCGCGCGCCGCGAGACGTTCAGCTTCTCGAACGCGTGCGACAGGTAGTTCTTCACGGTCTTGTCGCTGAGGTTCAGCGCGCCCGCGATCTCCTTGTTGGTCTTCCCCTGCGCCACCAGCGCCAGCACCCGGCGCTCCTGCACCGCGAGCGGCGTCGTGTCGGGGACGACCGCGGGACTCACGCCGCGCCGGATGCCTTCGAGGAGCACCCGCGTCGAGGCGGGGTCGATGAGCACCTCCCCCGCCGCCACCGCGCGCACGGCACGGCACAGCTCCGTGCGGCCGATGCGCTTGGTGAAGTAGCCCGCCGCGCCCGCGCGCATCGCTTCCATGACGGACGCCGGCTCGACGTCGCGCGAGAGGATGATCACGCGCAGGTCGGGCAGCGTCGCCTGCAGGCGCCGGCAGACGTCGAGCGCGCTGCCGTCCATGAGCGCGCCGGCGATGATGACGACCGTCGGATGCAGGCGCGCCGCCTGGCCGAGCGTCTCGGCCACCGTCGCCGCGTCGCCCACCACCACGATGTCCTTCTCGGCGCTCAGCACCGCGCGGATGCCGAGACGCACGATCTCCTCGCCCTCGGCGACGAGGATCGTCACGTGCGGTGGCCGCGTCCGCGCGTCGGCGCGCGCCGCCGTGGAGCGGCGCATCAGCGGGCGGCCGGCGCCGTTCGTCCCGTTCGTTCGTGCCAGCCGCTCGAGCATCTCTTGCCGTAGTCCGGAATGGCCCGTAAACATGCGCCAACAATACATCCGCGCGTCCACGAGTCCAGTCCGAAAAACTACGGAGACGGCGTTTTATACCTATGAGGACGTCACGTTCCGAGCAACGTCGTACAGGAAGGGCAAAAACGCGAGCGATGACGGGGGTCGGAGCGCAGCAATCGCATACTACCCGGCCCGACCGCGAGGCGGAGGAGCGCCGTCTATGGGTCCTGCGTGGACATCGGCACGATGCCGGAGGCGACGGCGTAGCGCACGAGGTCCGCGGTCGTGCGGCACCCGAGCGTCTGCATCGTCTGGTATTTGTGCGTCTCCGCGGTGCGCGTGGACATCGACAGGATCGCGGCGATCTCCTTCATGGTATGGCCTTCGGCCACGAGCTGCAGCACCTGACGCTGGCGCGGCGTGAGCTTCGGCGCGCCGGCCGATCGTCCGTGCGCGTCGCCGGCGAGCCGATCGGTCACCTCGCGCGGCAGGAGCGACGTCACGTACGTGCGGCCGTGGAGCGCGTCGCGGATCGCGGCGACGAGCTCCTCGCCCGCCGAGTGTTTCAGCACGTAGCCCGCCGCGCCCGCGCGGAACGCCTCCGTGACGAGGTGCGTGTCCGCGTACATCGTCAGGAAGACGACCTTCGCCGCGACGCCGTTCTTCTTCAGCTGGCGGACCGCGTCGAGCCCGTTCAGCACCGGCATCGCGATGTCGCACACGATGACGTCGGGCTCGAGCGCCGCCGCCGCCTCGAGGAGCGCGTGCCCGTCGCCCACGGTGCCCACGAGGTCGAAGGCGTCCTCGAGGAGGCGCCGCAGACCTTCGGCGACGATGCGGTGGTCGTCGGCGAGCAGCACGCGCGGGCGCTTCATGGACCGGTCGGCTCCGAGCCGAATGGGGAAGGCACGCCTCCCTCAACGGCCCTCGACGGTGCGTGACGGTGCCTTCGATGCTGGACACGTGCGAAGGACGTCACGGAGAAGCCCCGAGGCACAAGAGAGGGAGGTCGATGATGCTCACAGCGACACGGATGGCGGCGCTTGCCCTTCTGATCAGCGTACCGATGGCCGGGTGCGCGTCCAAGAGCTCGAGTACCGGATCGCCGAGCGCGATGACGGTGACCACCGCGGACGTCAAGAGCCTGGCCGGCAACTGGGACGGCTGGATGAAGGGAGCGACGGGCGGCTCGGCCCCGGTCCAGGTCACGGTCAATCCCGATGGCACGTACACGAGCAAGATGGGCGCGTCGAGCGGGAGCGGGACGTTCCAGGTCGTGGACGGCAAGGTCCTGACGAAGGGCCATCTGAGCGGCTCGGCCTTCGGCGCCGATCGCCAGTCGGTGGTGACGATCGTGGACAGGGGCGGACGGCCGGTGATCAGCGGCGACGGGCGGAACGACGCGGGGCCCTACTCGTTCGAGCTCACGAAGCGGAACTGAGCGGCGCAGCTCACGATGGACGGTCAGCGGCGCGGACGACACAGCGGAAGCCCGGGGCTCAGCGTGCAGCATCCACCGCATGTGCGATCCGCGCCGTTGAGGCATGGCCATGACACCGCGAATCTAGTCTCGGGCAGCGACCACGCGAAAGAACCAGGCAGTCGCGCCGTTCGTCCTTAGCCACGCGCCATCCGGCCCTAGAACGGCCTCTTCATCGGCGCTCTCTCCTCGGTGCGGTGACACCCCGCGGCGCTTGGATCGTTGGCGATGTGCGGCGACGAGCGAAAGAGGCGAATGGCCTAGGGCTGTTCAGCCCTAGCAGGGAGCCGGCGCACCCGCGACACTCACGGTATGCGTGACGCGAAGGATCTCCTCACCGTCGCCTCTGCGGTGGTCGTGGCGCTGTCGCTCGTCACCGGGCTCGTCGGCATCCAGGTCGGTGCCTGGGCGGCGGGCGTGCTGCTGGGACAAGGCCTCTACGCGCTCTTCCACCGCACCTCGTCGCCGCCGCCCCTCGGGGATCATGCGGCGCGCGCGCGTGCCTCGCGCGCGGCGTCCTCGCCGGCGGCCGCGTGCTCACCGAACACGGCCCCATGGAACAGGCCGGCGAACGCGGCGGCCACGAGCGGCACCACCCAGAAGAGCCACAGCTGACCCAGCGCCTCGGGGCCGGCGAAGACCGCCACGCCCGTGCTCCGCGCGGGGTTCACCGACGTGTTCGTGACCGGGATGCTGATCAGGTGGATCAGCGTCAGCGTGAAGCCGATGGCGAGCCCGGCCAGCGCCTGAGGCGCCCGCCCGTCCGTCGCGCCGAGGATCACGAGGAGGAACATGAAGGTCAGCACGAACTCGACGAGCGCGCACGCGAGCAGCGAATACCCCCCGGGTGAGTGGACGCCGTAGCCGTTCGTCGCGAGCGGATTCGACCCGCTCAGCACGAAGCCGTCGCGACCGCTCGCGACGACGTACACGAAGGCGCCGCCCACGATGGCGCCGAGCACTTGCGCCACCACGTACGGCAGCACCGCCGCCCGCGGAAACCGTCCGGCGGCCCACAGCCCCACCGACACCGCCGGGTTCAGATGACAGCCGGACACGTGCCCGATCGCGTAGGCCATCGTGAGGACCGAGAGACCGAACGCCAGCGCCACGCCGAGAAAGCCGAGGCCGAACAGGTTCACGTCGCGCTCGGGCACCGTCGCGTAGGGAAACGCGGCGGCGAGCACCGCGCTTCCGCAGCCTCCGACCACGAGCCAGAACGTCCCGATGAGCTCCGCCAGGCACCGTCTCGTCATCGAGAACCCTCCTCCTGGGCGCGCGGGAACAGCGCGGGGGCTCCCGGTCACCCGGGAGCCCCGCCTGTCAACGCACGATCACGCCGCGATGCGAAGCGACGGGGCCTCCCCCTTCGACGCCGGCGCGAATGGCCTCGCCCAGCCGCTCACGGACCGTGTTGCCGATCCGCTCGCGGACTCCCTCGAGGATGCGCTCGCGGATCACCTCGTCGAGCCGATCGCGGATCGCTTCGACGACGCGATTGGTATCGAACCCCCCACCGAGCGCGACTTGCTCCGCGACCGCGGTCCGGATGACGCCCTGCAGCCGATCGCGCACGACTTCCTCCACCCGCTCGCGCACGGCGGCCCCGACGCGCTCGTGCACGGCCTCGACGACCCGTTTGCGGATCGCATCGCCGACACGCTCGCGGAGCTGAGAGGCGATCCCCTCGCTGTCGCCCGCGGCCACTCGCCGCACCATCGCCCCCCGCAGCGCTTCGTGCAGCCGCTGACGGGCCGCCTCTTCCAGGCGCTCGCGCACCACCTCCCGCAGACGTGCGCGCATGCCCTGCATGATCCGTTCACCGATGGCGTCCTCGAGCCGGCCTTTGAGCACCTCCATGAAGCGCTGGCCGTCGATGGCGCCGGTTCCCGACTGCGCCTGCGCCGCCGCCGATCGCAGCGCATCGTGCAGGCGCTCGCGCAACGCCTGCTGGAGCCGCTCCCGGATGCCCTCGCGCAGCTTCTCCCGGGCGGCGTCGCCCAGGCGCTCGCGGATCCCCTCGAGCATGGAGTCGCGCACCGTCGACGTGAGCCGCTCCGACTCCGAGAAGCCGAGGCGCGCCGCGAGCGGAGTCTGCAGGAGCGCGCTGCGGATCGCTTCGCCCAGCCGTTCGCGAATCGCGTCCTCCGCCCGCTCCCCGAGCGCCTCGGTCAGGCGCTGCTCGAGCGCGTCGCCCAGCCGCTCCTTGACGATCTGGCCGACGCGCTCCACATCGAATTCGCCCTGCTGCCGGCCCTCGACGATCGCGGCGCTCAGCGCCTGCTGCAGGCGATCGCGCAGGGCCTCGCGGACGCGCTCGCGCATCAGGTCCTCCAGCCGATCCTGGACCGCGTCCGCGACGCGATCGCGGACGGCTTCGTGGATGCGCTGCTTCACCGTCTCCATCGCGCCTTCACCGGACGGCATGGAGGCGGCGCCGCCCCCTCCCTGCCGCTGGAGGCCGCTCACGGCCGTCTGGATCGCCTGGCTGAGATCGTTCGTCATCGTCTGCTCTTCCATCAGTACTTCTCCTGTGTCGCGCGACTACTCTTGCCACGACGCCATTGGCGCCGAGCAACCCGCACATCGTGGACGCCCTCGTGCGTGGACACCAGGGTCCTAACGTCTCCTGGCGTGCAGGGCAAGATGGCTCTATCGCGCGCGTGAGCGCGTGGACGATGCTGAGCGCATGACTGTGGACTGCGGAGGACCCCCATGCTGACTCTGTGTCGTCTCTGTGCGCTCTTGCTCACCCTCGCCTGGACGAGTGTCACGCATGCGGCCGAGCTCGGCGCGCTGGTCGGCACGTGGCAGGGCGTCGTCCGCGGCATGAAGACGGTGGACCAGGACTGGGTCGAGATGACCATCGCGCCCGACGGCGCGTACGAGGCGGTCTCCTACCGCCAGGTCGGCGTGTTCCGAAGCCGCGGGCGCATCCACGAGGAAGGCGATCAGCTGCGCTACGTCTCCGAGAAGGGTCAGGGCTCCTTGCAGCTCGTGCGCGCCCAGGACGGCACGCCGATCTTGAAGCTGAGTGGGACGCTGCCGCCGCTCGGCAACGTGAGCGTGGATCTCTCACCGGCGTCCGGTGGCTCGCAGGCTCTCCCGCGGTCCGCGCCTCCTCGCTGACGCGCCAAGGAGCCGTTCCGTCTCAGGCTCCGCGCTCGGCACCGTCTGCGCGCGCACCAGGAGAGCGGGGCGCGCCACGCAGACGACGACGAGCGCGGAACACACGACCGTCACCTCACATTCGACGCGCCGCCAGGATCTCGACGCGCTGATTCACCTGCTCACAGTCGTCGCGCGCCGCGGTGCAGATCGCCGCGAGCGCGGGCGAGGCCTTGATGCGCGTTGCCTCGACGCCGCCCGCGATCAGCGCGGCCCGCACGGCCGCCACCCGACGCTCGGCCAGCCCGCGGTCGTTGGGCACGCTCGGGTCGGCATGGCCGGTGAGGGCCACGTCGACGGCCGGGTTCTCGTGCAGGAACGCGACGACCTTGCCGAGCTTGTCGCCACAGCGCGCCGGGATGTCCACCTGCTGCGCCGCGAACTGGACGCTATCCAGCGGCACCCAGGACGTTCTCCCCCGCGTGCCCGGAGGACCCTGTGGCCCGGTGGGCCCGGGAGTGCCGCCCGGGCCCGCTGGGCCGGTCGGGCCCGCTGGGCCGGCCGGGCCCGGCTTCCCGGCGGGCCCGGTGGGTCCCTGTGGGGCCGGTCCCGGCGGCCCGGGGATGAAGTACGGATCCTTCGGCTCGCAAGGACCCGTGACCCATCCGACGTACACGTTGCCGTCCGCGAACAGCGTCGGCCCGTCGTATCCGTACTTGCCGCAGCCCGCTGCGACGAGGGCCACGACAGCGAGCGCCCCGCACGCGATCGCGCGGCTCATCGCGGGACTCCGAAGCTCCGTCCACCCGCACCGCCCGGACTCGCCATGCCGGCGGCCCCCGGCGTCGCGAACAGGACCTCGACGCGGCGGTCGAGCTGGAAGCACTGCTCGCTCTTCTGTTCACACTTCAGACGCTTCTCGCCGTAGGCGGCGATGTCGATCCGGTCGCGAGGCGCGCCGGCGTCGATGAGCGCCTTGCGCACGGCCTCCACGCGGCGCTCGCTCAGCTTCGCGTTGTACCCATCGCTCCCGCGTGGATCCGTGTGCCCGTCCAGCCTGAGGACCACGCCGTCGCTCTTCTTCAGGAAGTCGGCCAGCTCCTTGATCCTCGGCGCCTCATCCTGGCGAATCACGGCCTTGTCGAACTCGAACAGGATGTCCGACATGGTCAGCCACACGGCGTCCGCGCCACGCGGCCCGGCCGCGCCCGCCACGCCTTGCGCGCCGGCGGGCCCTTGCGCGCCCATCGGGCCGGACGGTCCGGCCGGGCCGGTCGGGCCGGCGAGTCCGGGAGGGCCCACAGGTCCGGCAGGTCCGGGAGGTCCGACGATCCTCCATTCGGACGTCGGTCGCGCCGTGCACCCGGCGACCACCACGAGCGCCAATCCCACGAAGCACGCCAGTCTCATCGTTGCACGCATGACTTCTTCTCCTTCTCTCTCATCCCAGCGGCGACGTCGCGATGCGATAGAGCGCGAACAAGAGCAGCACCCCTGCGACGCTCAGGAGCACGCTCCGAAGGGCCAGGGCGCGCAGCGGCTGCGAGACCCCGGCGAGGAACAGCACAGCGCCAAGAATCGCGATCGAGAGCCGCGCGACGGCGGCGACGTCCAGCCAATACGTCATCCCCGCGTGCAGCGAGCGGCTCTCTCATCGCTGCGCCGTCGTGAAGGTGATGCGGTCCCACGAGCGGTCGGGATTGAACGACGTCATCGCGCCGGCCACGCGCGCCGTATCGGCGCCGAGATTCTTCTGATAGATCACGCCGTCGTGACTCACGATGAACGTCATCACGCCGGAGTCGCCGTACCGCGCGGGGAACGCCACGAGCGCGAAGCCGCCGATCATGTGCCCGTTCACGACGTAGTCGTAGGCGCCGTCCGGCGCATCCGGTCCCTGGGCGGTGAGGATGCGGAACAGATACCCGTGGTACGGGGTCGCGCCCGTCGCGCGCGCTCGATACCCTTCGCTCCGTGCCTGCGCGACGAGCGGCCCGAGCGGACTGAGCGGCGCGCCGGGCTGCGTCTCCCAGTAGAGGCCGTCGCGGGTGCCCGGCCGGCTGCGGAAGCGCTGCGCGTATTCGAGGAGGTTGTTCCCGTCGCGGTCCTCGGCGAAGTACTCGCGCTGTGCGTCCACGTACGCGAGGCACGCCTGCAGCGCGTTCAGCTCGTTGCGGCCGACGCGGCGCCGGAGGATCTCGTCCCGTGCCGCCGCCGTGTTCCACCGCCACCAGGGCCCGTCCGGCACGAGGGGAATCGGGAACGGGAAGTCGTCGTCGCCCACGTAGAGCCGGACCTCGCCGCCACCGCCCTCCAGCCAGTGTTTCTGGTCGTACGCCGACACGAACTGCTGGAACCGCTGCCGGTCCGCGACCTGGTCACCCGACGAGACGAGCGTCCGCGCCTGCGGTCCGAGAATCGCCATGAGCGCCTTCTGATCGCCCGCGCGGACCGCCGCCACCAGCGCGTCGACCGCGTCGTCCCAGGACTCGAAGCGCCGGGCCTGCGCCGCCGACGACACCGCGTGCGTGCCGATCACGAGCGCGATCGCGATGACGAGTGTGCGCATCATCGCCCCCGTCCGCCGCCGCCGCGCCCACCGCCACCACCGCCGCCGCGCCCACCGCCACCGCCAGCGCCACCGCCGCGGCCACCGCCGCCGCCCGGAGACGCCGCGACATGACCGCCACCGCCGGATGCGCGGGCCGCGCCGACGCTCGCCTGGCCGCGGCTGCTCTGCGCTTGCGCGGCGCGTCCCTGCCCGACGCCCTCGAACGCGCCGCCACCGGCACCGCCGGCTCTCGCCTGAGCGGCCGGCTGACTCGCGCGGGCCTGCGGGGCGCCTTGCCCCGCGCGGGCTTGACCGATCCCTTCCCCGCCCCGCGCCTGACCGGCCGCTTGACCCGAGCGAGCCTGTCCCGCCGCTTGACCTGCACGCGCTTCACCAGCGCCTTGCCCCGCGCGCGCTTGACCGGCCGCCTGACTCGCGCGGGCGCCCTGAGCGCCACCGCCGGCGGCGAGCTGCTGGCGCCCCTGCTCCGCGCGGCCGCGAAACGCCTCGCGCGACTCCGGGTTCGGCGCGCCCGTCCGGTTGAAGCGCTGCTGCGTGGCCGTGTCGCGGTACTGCGTGCCGCGCCGATGCTCCGGGTTGTGCTGCCACGAGTTGCCGCCCTGAACGTTCGCGCGGTTCGCCTGGATCTGGTTGCGGCGCTCGGAGGTGTTCACGTTGCTGGAAAAGCTGTTGTAGCGGCTGGAGTTGATGTTCACGTCTCCGTGACCCCAGTCGGCGCTGCCCCAGAGCGCGGCGCCCACCGCCATGCCGGCGCCGAAGGTGATGGCGCCGGCCGCGAGGGCCGCGCCGGGTGCGTACACGGGGTACGGCGGATACGCGGCATACGGCCACGCGCCGTAGATCGTCGCGGGGTTGTAGGTCGGCACGTAGACGACCTCGGGATTCGCCGGCTCGATGGTGATGATCGTCTGCTGGGGCGCACCGGCGGCGGCCTGCGCCGGCGCGGCCGCCACCGTCTGCTGGGCGGTCGTCTGGAGATTGCCCTCCGCCTGGGCCTTCACGCGCAGGCGCTGCACCGCCGCCATGACGTCCGCCTGCTGAGCCAGCACGGCGTCGCCCAGCTTCTGCGTCCAGTCGAGCTTGTCGTTCAGCATCGTGAGCACCTGGGGAAAGGCCACGAGCGACTTGACGCTGTCATCCCAGGTCTGCTGCTTGAGCGCTTCGTTCAGCGGATCGCCCTGCAAGGAGGGGTTGGCCTTCGCGAAGCGCGCGGCCTGGACGATCTCGAGGGGATAGGTCGTCGCCATCATCACCTGGACCAGGAGAGGATCCGGATAGAGCGCGATCGGCGCGACGATCTGCTCGAGCTCTTCGGGCTTGAAGAGCGTGGCACCGTCCTGCGCCGCGGCACGCGGCGGCGCCGCAACCGCGATCAGGACCAGCGCCAGCGCGCTGACGATGCAACCGCCTGCCTTCCTCATCGGACACGTCCTCCGCCGTCACCGCGATTCTGGAAGGCGGGGCGGGCAGGAGGAAGTGCCGAACGGGGAACGGCGACGAGGGCGTGTGTCGCTACAGGGCTAGAGCCGTTCGGCGTGGTGCGACGCGGGAATCGGTACTAGCCGCGGCGCCGGCGCTCCGCTTCAATGGAAGCGGAGGAAAGCCGTGAACACGACGCTACTGCTGAGTTCGAGTGTGGTGCTGCTTGCGAGCGTGTCCGTGGCCTCCGGTGCGCCGCCGTACGACGGCTCGGCGCCGATGCAATGCGCGATCAAGACCGTGATGGCGTGCACCGGACCCGAGAGCTGCGTCCGCGGGACCGCGGCCACCGTCGTCCTCCCGCCCGTGCTCATGATCGACGTCGGTCGCCGCGTCGCCAGTGGTGATCGTGCCGGACGCACCGTCAAGATCACCGCGGTGGGCCGCGGCGGCGGACGGCTGATGCTCCACGGTGAAGAGATCGAGATCGGCGGGCGCGCGTGGAACGTCGCGATCAAGGAGGACTCCGGTGAGATGACGGGCGCGGTCCTGAGCGAGCCAGGCGGCTATCTGATGTTCGGATCGTGCGCGGGGCCTTGAAGGCGCGACCTCGTCGTCCGTCGCAGTAGGAAGTCCGATGAGAAGTTTCAGACGTGGCCTCAGGATCGTGTTCGTGTCGTTCCTGCTCGTCGTCCTGGGCGTTTCCCCGAGTCTCGCCGGGCCGCGGCGGTGGCGGTGGCGGAGGCCATGGCGGTGGCGGAGGCCATGGTGGCGGGGGAGGCCATGGCGGTGGAGGGCATCGCGGCGGCGGCCATGGCGGCGGGGGACACGGCTTCCACGGAGGGCATGGCCACCGCGGTCATGGTCACGGGGGCCACTTCCACGGAGGGGTCTTCGTCGGGGTCGGGCCGTGGGGGTGGGGTGGGCCCTTCTGGTACTCACCACCCTACGGGTACGGCGTACGCGCCCTACGGCTACGCCGTGGAGCCGTACGTCTACATCCAGCGGCCCGCGCCGTCGTACTGGTATTTCTGCGCGAGCGCCGGCGCGTATTACCCGTCCGTCCCGAGTTGCCCCGAGGCGTGGATCCTCGTCTCGCCGTGACTACCGGCCGCGAAGGGCGTCGTTGAGACGTCGGGTCTGGATGCCGCCGCTCACGTCATCGCCGAGGTCAGGCCGCGACGTCGGGCGCACGGGCGACGTCTGCTCGACCACGTACGGCACGTTCGCCCGCGCGGCGTAGTCGCGGATCGCCTCCTCCGCATCGGTGCGGATCTGCTCGGGACTTGGCTTCGGCAGCACCACCGGCCGGCGCTGCATGCGGTCGATGGAGAGATCGACGCTCGGCGGCGACGCCTGCTGCCCGGCCGCTGGGCCGGGCAGCACCGCGGCGAGGAGGACGGCGAGGAGCGCGAGCTTCGGTGCCATCGCGCGTGGCGCGCTACGCCGCGTCGGCCGTGGCGGGGATGGCGGCGGCCGCCACCCGACGGGTCCTCGAGAGAGCGGGAGCGGAGGGCTCCGCGGCCTCCATCTTCCGGACGATGAAGACGCGCTCGAAATCATCGCCGAGCGTCCCCTCGTTGCACGTCTCCGGAGGGGCGATGGTGAGCCGCAGCCGGATCTCGATGGTCTGGCGGCCCTCGATCCTCGTCCGATAGTCCGCGACGGCGATGGCGCCGTCCGGTGCGCCCTGCGTGTAGATGAGCTCGGGGTCGCCGTCGTAGTAGAGGTAGCGATCGCCGAGGCCGGGATGCGACGCTTCGATGGCGCGCATGCCGTCCGGGCCGAGCACACTGCAGAGCCAGGGTTCCCTGCTGCCCCGGAGCCACAGGCAGGGCCGCACGTGGAGCGCCGTGATGCCGGGCGCGCGGTTCTGCACGCGGAGGCGCACGAGCACATCCTCGGGCGCGGCCTTGGCGTACTCGACGAGCACGTCGAGGAGGCGCTGCGGGTAGCGGGCGAGATAGCGCATGTACGAGTAGGTCGGCGTGCTGTCGAGGAACGACTCGGCCGGGTTCACGTCATCGCCGTAGCTGTTGCGCAGCGCGACCGTCAGGCACAGGCGCTGCTGGTCGTCCGAGATCCCGGCGAACCCCGAGCGATATGGTCGCCACTTCATCCACGGCGTCCGCGGCTGCTGCGCGAGCTGAAGCCGACGCTCCTCGTTGGTCATGGCGGCGTCCCCCCGCGCGAGTCTCGCGCGGCCGCCGGCCACCGAGAAAGAGGCCATTCGGCCCGTGGATAGGGCCGAATGGGCGTAGTGAGGGTGTTCCGCCTACTTCGTGTCGACGAGGTCGCCGATCCAGCCGCGATGCTGCTCGTAGTGGTCGGCGTAGCCGGGGACTTCGGTGAGCAGGGTGAGGGCCGCCACCAGCCGGGCGCGTGTGGCGTCGTGGGTGGCGCGCAAGGTGTGCAGCACTTCCTTCAGCGGGCGCTGACGCGTCGCCGCGAAGATCGCGGCGTTGATGGTGTCGTCGTCGCCGCTCCCATCCGTGGCGGCGTCGATGCCGAGCGCCTCGTGACGCGGGCGTCCGTCCACCTTCGCGAGCAGCGCCTGTTCCCACTGCGCGATGTGCATGAGGTGATCCTTGGCCGACCAGCCCGCGGGATCACGCACCTCCGTCAGCGCGTGCTCGTCGAAGCGCGTCACCATCTCCTCGAGCGCCGCCCACTTCCGGTCGAATCCAGCCAGGGCTCCGAGTGCCGTCTCAGGTGTGCTCATATCCCCTCCTCGGCCGCCTATGACACCGGTGCATGGCGTTCGTGAAACGCGACGCGATCCCATGTAAAATCAATAATCTACACACCGTCGCCGGGGGAGAGATCGCACTGTCCGACTATCGTACGAGCGCCCGCGAGTTCGAGGCGCGCTGGCAACAGCACTGGGCCGAGCAGGACATCTACCGGACGCCCAATCCCGGGGACCCCGAGTTCGACGCCGCCCGCGACAAGTACGTCGTGTTCGACATGTTCCCGTATCCCAGCGGCATCGGCCTGCACATCGGCCACCCGCTCGGGTACCTGGCCACCGACGTGAAGGCGCGGTTCATGCGCATGCGCGGCTTCAACGTGCTCCACGCGATGGGCTTCGATTCCTTCGGGCTGCCCGCCGAGCAGTTCGCGATCCAGACCGGCCAGCATCCGCGGATCACCACCGAGAACAACATCCGCACGATGCTCACCCAGCTCGAGCGGCTCGGGCTCGGCCATGACCCGCACCGGCGCTTCTCGACGACCGATCCCGACTACATGCGCTGGACGCAGTGGATCTTCCTGCAGCTCTTCCACTCCTACTACGACCCCGACGCGCGCTGGACGGGCCCCGACGGGCACGACACCGTGGGCCGGGCGCGGCCGATCGCCGAGCTCATCGAGCGTCTGCGCGCCGGCGAGTGGGTCGTGAACGAGGACGGCGCGCCGGTGCCCCGGCGTGCGGCGCCGGACGGGCGCACGCCGGCGGACGCGGAGATCCCGCACCTGCTCGACCGCGCGCGCCTCGCGTACGTCGACGCCGTCGAGGTGAACTGGTGCCCGATGCTCGGCACCGTGCTCTCGAACGAGGAGATCACGAACGAGGGGCGCAGCGAGCGCGGGGATCATCCCGTGTATCGCCGGCCGCTGCGGCAGTGGATCCTCCGCATCACGCCGTTCGCCAACCGGCTGATCGACGACCTCGAGGACATCGACTGGCCGCGCGGCATCGCGCAGATGCAGCGCGACTGGATCGGGCGACGCGAAGGCGCGCGCATCGACTTCCCGATCGACGGCGGTGCGATCCGCGTGTTCACCACGCGCCCCGACACCGTGTTCGGCGCGACGTTCATGGTGCTGGCGCCCGAGCATCCGCTGGTGGCGCAGCTCACCACGCCCGCGCAGGAGGCCGCGGTCCGCGAGTACCGCGCCGAGGCCGCGCGGGTCAGCGGCGAGCGGCCGGAGGCCGAGGACGCGCCGAAGACCGGCGTCTTCACCGGCGGGTACGCGACGAATCCCGCCACCGGCGAGCGGATCCCGGTCTGGATCGCGGACTACGTGCTGATGGGCTACGGCACCGGCGCGATCATGGCCGTGCCCGCGCACGACTCGCGAGACTTCGCGTTCGCGCGGAAGTTCAGATTGCCCATCCGCGTCGTCGTCGATCCACCCGACGAGTGGCTGAAGGCGCAGGCGCCGGCCGCACGCGCGCAGCTCGACGCCGCGCACCTGCGCGCGTTCTATCGCGCGCATCCCGAAGCGTTCGCCGACGCGTTCACGGAGGACGGCACGGCCGTGAGCTCGTCCGGCCCCGGCGTGTCGCTCGACGGGCAACCGACGCCGGTGGCCAAGCGGACGATCGTCGCGTGGCTCGAGGCGCGGGGGCTCGGCAAGGGCCAGCTCCAGTACAAGCTGCGCGACTGGCTCTTCAGCCGCCAGCGGTACTGGGGGGAGCCGTTCCCGGTCGTGCACGATCCCGACACCGGCGAGGTGTTCGCGCTGAACGAGCGGGAGCTGCCGGTCGTGCTGCCCGAGCTCGCCAACTTCGAGCCGGTGATGGACCAGGCGCCGGATTCGATGCCCGATCCGCCGCTGTCGCGCGCCACCGAGTGGATGTCGGTGCACGGCATCGTGCTCGACGACGGCACCGTCCGCGTGGTGCCGCCCACGACGCCGGGCGCGCGGCTCTTCCGGCGCGACGCGAACACGATGCCGAACTGGGCCGGCTCCTGCTGGTACTACCTGCGCTACTTCGATCCGAAGAACTCGGACACGCTCGTCGGCCGGATCGCGGAGCGCTACTGGGCGCTCGGTCACACGCCCGACGGGCGCGCCAAGGCGGGCGCCGTCGATCTGTACGTCGGCGGCGCGGAGCACGCGGTGCTCCACCTGCTCTACGCGCGGTTCTGGCACAAGGCGCTCTACGACCTCGGCTTCATCTCGACGCGCGAGCCGTTCCAGAAGCTCTTCAACCAGGGGATGATCACCGCCGACGCGTACACCGACGACCGCGGCGTGTACGTCGACGTGCACGACGTGGAAGTCCGGTCCGAGAACGGGCAGCGGGCGGCGTACGAGAAGCAGACCGGCCAGCGTCTCGTCATCGATCCCGGCAAGATGGGCAAGCGCTACAAGAACGGGATCCCGCCCGAAGAGATCTGTGACGAGTACACGGTCGACACCTTCCGGATCTACGAGATGTTCATGGGGCCGCTGGACGCGACGAAGCCGTGGCAGTCCGAGGCCATCATCGGCATCCTGCGCTTCCTGCGGGGCATCTGGCAGATCGCCACCGAGAAGCCGCGCGCGCAGACGCTCGATCCCGACATCGACCGGCTCGTGCACAAGACCATCCGCAAGGTCGGCGACGACATCGACGCGCTCCGCATGAACACCGCGGTGTCGGCGCTCATGGAGCTCCTCAACGCGTTCTCGCGCCAGCCGGCCGTGCACGCCGACCACGTGCGGGCGCTGGTGTTGCTCGTGTCGCCGTTCGCGCCGCACCTCGCGGAGGAGACGCTGAACCTCCTCTACCCCGAGGAGCATCGCGCGCGGCGGTCGGTGATCCGCTTCGAGTGGCCGGTCTACGATCCCGCGAAGATCGTGGACGACGAGGTCGAGGTGCCGGTGCAGATCAACGGCGTGCGCCGCGCGGTGCTCACGGTGCCGGCCGACATCTCCGAAGCCGACCTCAAGGCGCGCGTCCTCGCCGACGAGAAGGTGCAGAAGCACACGGACGGCAAGGCGATCCAGCGCGTGGTCGCCGTCCTCAAGCCCCGCCCGACGATCGTCAACCTCGTCGTCAAGTAGTCCGGGGCGGCGCCCCGGCGAATTCCAGCTCGGGCTCGAGCTCGTCTGGCGCCGCCTGGGGCACCCGCGCTCCGGGGCGCGTCGGCGCCGCCGCGGCGGCTGAGTCGCCGCACTCTCGGTCAGCTTGAACCGGCCTACCAGTGTCTGGAGCTGCTCCGCCTGCGACGCGAGCAAGTGCGCCGTCGAGGCGATCTCCTCGGTCTGGGCGGCGTTCGACTGCGAGACGCGGTCCATCTGCGTCACGGTATCGTTCACCTGGTCGATGCCCGCCGTCTGCTCCTGCGCCGCCGCCGCGATCTCCGCGATGATCTCGGTCACGCGCTTCACCGACGTCACGATCTCATCGAGCGTCTTGCCCGACGTGTCCACCAGCTCGCTCGCCGGACTGCGACCTTCTGCACCGAGTCGTGGATCAGCGTCTTGATCTCCTTGGCCGCGCCGGCGCTCCGCTGGGCGAGGTTCCGCACCTCGGCCGCCACGACCGCGAAGCCGCGGCCCTGTTCCCCGGCGCGCGCCGCTTCGACCGCCGCGTTCAGGGCGAGCAGGTTCGTCTGGAACGCGATCTCGTCGATCGCCGTGATGATGTCGGCGATCTTCGTGGACGACTCGTCGATCGCCCGCATGGAGCGCACGGCCTCCGCGACGACCTGACCGCCCTGCTCGGCGACGCTGCGCGACCCGAGCGGCCAGCTGGCTCGCCTGCCGCGCGTTGTCGGCGTTCTGCTTGACGGTGCCGGTGATCTCCTCGAGCGAGGCGGCCGTCTCCTCGAGCGCCGCCGCCTGCTCCTGCGCCCCGCTCGACAGATGGGCTCGTCGCGGCGGAGAGGTCCTGGGAGGCCGTCGTCACGTCGTCCGCGCTGCCGGCCACCTGCGCATCACGTCCTGCGAGCTTGTCCATGAACCGGTTGAACCAGCACGCTGAGCTGCCCGATCTCGTCGCGCCCTCTCACGTCGAGTCGCTTGGTGAGATCGCCTTCGCCCTCGGCGATGTCCTTGAGGAGCACCACGGTCTGCTCGAGCGGCCGCGCGATCGCGCGGGCCACGAGGAGCGCGAGCGCCATGGCGACCGAGACGGCGCCGACCACGAGGACGACCATCCACCAGCGCAGGTGAACGGCGCGGTGTTCCTGGGCGGCCGCTTGCCGCCGGGCATCCTCGATGCGCAGCTCGCTCAGCGCCGCGAGCACGTGGGTCACCTTCGCGAACTTCTCGGCGCCCTCGCCCATCGACAGGTCGATGGCGTCGCGGCGCGCGTCGGGCGTGTCCTCGGCGAGGATCTTCACGACCTCGCGGGACACCGCGGTCCACTCGGCCAGCGTTCGCTCGAATTCGGGCCACCGCGTGCGCTCGTCCCCGCTGGCGGTGATCGCGGTGTACTTCTTCCAGCGTCCCGCGACCTGATCGATCTTCTGCGCGTGCGTGCCGACCTGCGCCTTGGCCGGGGCAGAGCTCGCGCTCATGAACAGGAGGCTGCGCTCGATCACGAGCGCCTGCTGCAGATCGTTTTCGGCGTGCAGCAGATGGTCGACGGCGGGGAGGCTCTCGTGGACGGCGACCTGGAAGGCGGCGTTGGCCCCGGAAAACGTCCACAGGCCCCAGCCGCCGACGAACGCCGTGACCGCCGCGAGCCCCCCGCACACGGCGAGGAGCTTGCGGCGGATCGAGAGCCCGGTCAGCGAGATGGCCACCGTCATCGGACTGCCGGTGGCGTTACTTCTTCGCGACCTTCTCGAGGTGCGAGAGGTTCACGCCGACGACGAGGGCGCCGATCGGCTTGCCGTCGGCGAGGACGGGCACCGAGATCTGGACGGCGTAGGTCTGCGACGACTCGTCGAACTCGGGCTTGCCCTGCCACGGCTTGCCGGTGCCGTACGGGACGTCGAACTTCGCCTGCCCCACGTGGATGTAGCTCGTCGTCTTCTCGACGAACGCCGCCTTCTCGCCCTTGCTCGCGTTGAGGAAGGCCTCGTTGAACGCGCCGCCCGAGCCCTCGACCTTCTTCTTCAGATACTGGCCGGCCGCGTTCGCCTGGAACTCCTTGACCATCGGATCGCTGCGCCGGGTCGTCTTCCACTTGGCATTGTCCATGCCGCTCATCGGCCCCTTGGCGTTCTGGTCCTTCACCGCGGCGACGACCGCGGCGTCCCCGGCCCAGTCAGCGATCAGCGCCTTCTGCTTGTCCAGCTCGGCCTGCACCGCAGGGGTCATCTGGAAGGCCTGCGCGAGCACCTGCGCCGGCGCAAGGAGCACGACGATCGCGATGCCTGACGTGGCGATCAACGAGCGGATCATGACGTCCCTCCTCGTGTGCGAACTCGGGTGGTATCCGCGCGTCGACTACCGAGCCGACGCCGCGCGACGCTGCGGGGTCACCCGGAGCACCCCGGCGATGTCCATGCCGGCCCAGCGGCTCACCGAGTAGTCGATGAGATCCCCGGGCCGCATATCGGTCCACGTCATCGGGCGGAGATCCGCGCGATGGACGGGTGTGAGCGGGTCCACGGCGAGCAGCGTGAAGTCGCCGTTCCGTTCGAGCAGCAGGCCGGCACCCAGATCGTCGCCGATGGCAACGAGCCTTCCCCAGTCGGCACGCTCGTCCGCCCGCGCTGCCGGCGTCGCCGCGGCCACCGCCAGGGCGAACACTGCTATCGCAGAACGCATCCGTCGCATCGCTCGCCTCCTTTCCCGTCCTCATCGGCCGCCCGCGTGACCGTCTGAAGCGGAAAGATGCGATGCCGGCACGCGCCCGCACCTCCTCCGTGCAATCGCGACGCCGGACCCGAGACGAGGATGGAGCCCCTGGAGAATCAACCAGATCGAGCGGATCGCTCGATCACGGCCGAGGCGCGGCTAGGTCGATGTTGCCGGGCGCGGGCTCATCCGCCCTTCAGGAGGACCCAGACGACCACGCCGATGAGACCCGCCGCCGCCACCACGATCGGCTCGGGGACCTTGAACCGCCAGAGGACCGCGAACGTCGCGAGCGCGAGCACGGCGGTGGGCACGTCGTAGATGGCGCGCAGGGCGATCACGACCACGGAGCCCGCGATCGCTCCCGTGGCGGCCGCCGTCGCCCCCTGCACGAACGCTTTGAGCTGCGGGTTGTCGCGGTTCCGGCTGAACCACGGCGCCGGGATGATCGTGAAGAGATAGACCGGCAGGAAGATGCCGATCGCCGCCATCACCGCGCCGCCGAAGCCGGCGACGAGGTAGCCGATGAAGACGACGGTGATCACGACCGGGCCCGGCGTGATCATCGCCACCGCGACGGCGTCGACGAACTGATGCTCGGTCAGCCATCCGAACTGCTGGACAACGCCCTGATGGAGGAACGGCACGATCGCGAGGCCGCTCCCGAAGACGAAGGCGCCGGCCTTCGTGAAGAACGCGAGGATCTGCAGCAGCACGTTGTCGCCGCCGACCGTCGAGGGTCTTGAACCAGCGCTCGACGCCCCAGACGGCCGCCAGCACGAGCACACCGCCGACGCGCGGCGGTCACCGCCTGCGCGACGGTCCGGACGCGAGCGCGCGAACAGCATGACGAGGCCGGCCAGCACGAAGAACTCCGCCAGCTCGGCCTGCGTCCACACGGTGACGAGTGCCAGCGCCGCGAAGATCGCCCACAGCAGCGGATCGCGCTTGTTGGTCGAGCGCGCCAGCTTGTAGGCGGCGATGGCGATGATGGCGATCACGGCGGCGCCGATGCCGTAGAACAACGCCTGCATCCACCAGAGGCCGCCATAGCGCACGTACGCCATGGAGATCGCGACGACCATCAGGAACGAGGGCAGCACGAAGGCCAGGCCGACCGCGGTCGCGCCGAGCACGCCGTGCTGGAAGTAGCCGAGGGCGATGGCGAGCTGCGCCGCCAGCGGGCCGGGCATGATCTGCGCGAGCGCCACGCCGAGCCGGTACTCGTCTTCCGGCACCCAGCGCCGCTCCTCGACGAGGTCGCGGTGCATGAAGCCCACGAGCGCGACCGGGCCTCCGAAGCCGAGGCTTCCCAGGTACAGGAAGTAGCGCACGAGCGCGCCGAGACTCACCCTCGTGGCGGTGGTGGCCGGCACTGCGGCCTCCATCACGGCTCGTCGACGTACAGCGCGGCGCGATGCGAGCCGGGCAGGAACGCGCACACGACGTTTCGCGCGGGATCGAAGGCCAAAGTGTGCGCGCCCGCCTCGGTGATCACCGTCTCGCGTCGGCGCAGTGGCGCGGTATCGAACACGTCGATGACCCCGGGATCGCCGATCGCCACGTAGACGCAGCCGAGCGCCGGATTGAAGAAGACGACGTCAGGGGCCCCGGTGAGCGGCGCCGTGGCGACGACGGCGCCGGTATCCGCATCGAGCTCGACGAGCACGGCGGCGTCGCACGCACAGTAGAGCCGGCGCCGTGCGACGTCGAGATCGAGCCCGTGCGGTCCCTCATGCGCGACGTCCACGATGCGGCGGATACGCACTGGATCCTTCGATTCCACCACCACGATCTGCGGCGGATCCGCGATGTTGACGTGGAAGGCGTCCGCCGGCGGATCGAAGATGGCCCAGCGCGTGCGCCCGGCCACGGCCACGTCGGCCACGCGCCGGCGGGCCGCGACGTCGACGAGCGACACCGAGCACGAGCCCGGCACCGCGGGATCGCCGACGTGCGCGGAGAGCAACCGCCGACGGCCCGGGTCATACGCGAGGCCGTTCGGCCGGAGACCCACGCCGATCTTCTCGACGGAGGACTCATCGCCGGGCGTGAAGATCGCGACCGTGTCTTCACCACGGTTCGAGGTGAAGACGAGGTCGATGTCCTCGGCGACGAGCGCGCCCGCCACCGCCGCGAGCCCGGGAATCGAGCCCACGTACTTCCGCGACGCGAGGTCGATGACGTCGACCGCATCGTTCGCGGTGTGCGCCACGTAGACGCGCCCGCGGGCGCCGTGGACCGCGGCGTGATCGAAGCCACCGCGGCCCGCGTGCGGCGGCAGATCGATGAAGCCGCGGAGCTGGAGCGCCATCGTCAGCGTCCGGTCGCGAGCTCGGCGACCAGCCGGTCGACGTTCTCGACGATGCGATCGCGCGCCGTCTCGTAGCCGTCGCTGACCGCCGGCACGTCCCACTGGTCGACCTTCACGCCCGCCTTCGGCGTGACGTTGCAGCCGAAGCTGACGACACGCGTCGCGCTCTGCAGATCGTAGAGGGTCACGGGCCGCGGGCGGGCCGGCGCCGCCGCGAGGCCGTCGCCCGCGAGCCCCTTCACCGCGCGCGGTCCGAGCTCGGCGTCCGGCTCCGTGCCGGCCGCCGCCGCGTCGATCTGGAGCCCGCGCGCGGCCGCGAGCTTCCGGAAGTACGCGGCGCCGACCACGCTCTTCGCCGCGCCGTGCTGGCACACGAAGAGCACGCGCGACCGTGTCGCCGAGGGGACCTGCGTCCGGCAGTAGGCGTAGAGCGCGTCGTACATCGGGAACTGCCGCGCCATGTTCTCGAAGTCGTCCCGGCTGTTCGCCTGGAAGCCGGTGGCCGCCGCGTAGAGCCCCGCCGACTCCGGCGTGAGGCCGCGGTCGTCGGTGTCGGCGCCGCGGACGATCGGAGCGAGCGTCCGGAGCGCCGGATCATCGAGCTCGTAGCGCTCGACGAACGCGTCGAACGAGCACCGCGGGCCGTGGTGCCCGAGCTCGACGTCGGGAATGTCGTACGGCGTCGCGCCTTCGCGCTTCGCCGCCTCTCGCACCTCGCTCGCCGGGACGAAGAGGAACTGCGGCGCCGGATCGATGAACCGGCTGATGAGCCACGGACAGGCGATACGATCGACGCGCGCTCGTTCACGGGTGATCCACTTCATGACGTTGCTCCTTTGTTACACACGGTGACGCAGGACCCCGAACACGGAGCCTGCGAGCATGAGCTTCAACGGCGCCAGCCGCCACACGATCAACACGAACACCGTGACGACGAGCGCGGCCAGGGCCAGGGGATCCGGCGCGGCGTGCGGCACCAGCCGCGCCAGGGCGACGGCCATGACACCGATGACCGCCGGCGCGATGCCCTGGATCGCCGCCCGGGTCCACGCGAGGGTCCGGACGCGGTCGATCACGGGCAGGATCGCGAGCATCAGGACGAACGACGGCAGGAAGACCGCGGCGGCCGCGGCCACGGCGCCGCCGACGCCGAGCAGCTTGTAGCCCACGTAGGTCGCGACCACGAGCACCGGGCCGGGCGTGAGCTGCCCGAGCGCGAGGCCCGCGATGAACTCCTGCGGGGTCAGCCACTGCAGCTGCGCGACGAGGTGATCCTCGAGCAGCGCGATCATCGCGATGCCGCCACCGAAGGTGACCGCCCCGATCGCGGAGAACAGCGCCACCACGCGCGTGAGGCTCGGGGCCGCGCCGACCGTGGCGACGGCGCTGATCGGCGACCAGCCGATCGCGGGCACGAGCGCGAGCGCGATCATCAAGCCCGCGAGGACCAGCACACCGACGCGCTTCGAGTAGAAGAGCACGAGGCCGACGCCGCCGGAGAGCAGCAGGATCGCCGCCGCCCCGAGCGGGCTCAGCAGCGCGGCGGCCGCCGCGCCGACGCCGATGAGCGCGTGCGTGCGCGAGCGCACCGCGTTCCTGCCGAGGCGCACCAGCGCGGCGACGAAGATCCCCACCACGACGGGCCCGAGCCCGTAGAGCGCGCCGCGCACGAGCGGGCTGACGCCGAGGCTCGCGGACGCGATCGCGAGGGCGAGCATGATGAGGAAGCCCGGCAGCGCGAAGCTGACGCCCGCGAGCAGCCCGCCCCACCATCCACCGCGCGCGTAGCCGAGGAAGATGCCGAGCTGGGTCGCGGTGGCGCCCGGCAGGACGTTCACCAGCGCGAGGCCTTCGAGGAACTGCGGCTTCGTGACCCACTGGCGCCGCTCCTGGAACTCGGCCTGCATGACGCCCATGATCGCGGGCCCGCCGTAGGCCGTCGCGCCGACCTTGAGGAACCCCACCGCGATCTCTTTCGCCCGTGACTCAGGCATCGAGCGTCACCTTGGTCCCGCGCCCGGTGGCGCGCGCCTTCTCGTAGACCGCGACCGCCGCGGCCACGTCCTGCAGCGCGGTCCCGCTGCTGTCGAACACCGTGATCTCGTCGTCACGGGTGCGGCCCGGCCGGCGCCCGC
This sequence comes from uncultured Candidatus Rokubacteria bacterium, assembly GCA_963707305.1. Taxonomy (GTDB): domain Bacteria; phylum Methylomirabilota; class Methylomirabilia; order Rokubacteriales; family CSP1-6; genus VGLJ01. Next base: position 162,831 of record CAVPPZ010000009.1, on the reverse strand, counting down.
TGACGACGTCGGCGAGCTCGGCGTGCACCCGATCGCGCGTCAGCAGCCCGGCGGCGAGGGCGTGCTGCAGCTCGCCGATCTCGGCGCACTGCTCGAGCACGTCCACGACGAGGGTGGCGCGAGGCGACGAGCTCGGGCGTCGAGCTCCTGCTTGCCCTGGCTGTCCGCGCCGACCGCGGCGATGAACGTGCCCGGGGGCGACGTCGCGCGCGGCCACGAACGCGCGACGCGACGGCGTGCAGGTCACGCACACGTCGCTCTGGCGCAGCGCCGCCCGAAGATCCTTGGTGGCCTCGACGCGCAGGCCGAGGCTCGCCGCGGCCTGCGCGGCCAGGCGCTCCGCCCGCGCGTGGTCGGCGTCGATGACCCAGACGTGCTGCAGCGGCAGCACCGCGGCGATCGCCCGCGAGCTGCACCTCGCCCTGGGCGCCGCAGCCGACGATCGTCGCCGTCCGCGCATCGCGCCGCGCGAGGAACTTCGCCGCCACGGCCGTGGCGGCGCCCGTCCGCAAGGCGGTCACGCTCGCCGAGTCCATCACCGCCAGCGGCTCGCCGGTGCTCGGCGTCGGCCAGCAGCACGGTGCCCTGGATCGTCGGCAGCCCGAAGCGCCGAGGGTTGTCGGGAAAGTTGGCGTTGGTCTTGGCCGCGAAGTAGCCACGGTCGCCCACGAGTCCGGCCGCCTTGATGTGGAAGCCGCCATCCGCCGCGTGAACGCCGAGCACGCCGGGCCCGAGCGTGCGCCCCTCCGCGTGGAGCCGGAAGGCGCTGCTCGACCGCGTCGATGCACTCGCGCAGGCGTCAGCAGCTCCAGCACGTCGCGTCGCGTGACAGGATGAGCGTCGACATCAGGACTTCCTCGCCGTCGTCGCGTACAGGCCTTCGAACAGCGTCATGCCCTGCGCGAGCACCTGGTGGTCGTCGGGCGACGCGGCGAGCAGGGCGCGGATCGCCACGTCGATGCCTCGCGCCTCCTCGTGCGGGATACTTGCCGTCCCGCAGGTCCGCCTCGTGGACGACCTCGGCGAGCCGGGCGAGACGGCGGTCGCGCAGGCGGGCGCGCTTGACCAGCGTCTCGAACGTGCAGTCCTCGCCGTGGTGGCTCAGCTCCACGCCGGGCGCGTCGAACGGGATCGCGTCGGTCGGGAAACTCCGCCGGCGGCGCGAAGACGAACGTCGCCGTCGGGATCGATGAAGCGCTTGATGAGCCACGCGGAGGCGATGCGATCCACGTGCGGGCCGCGGGCGGGTGACCCAGCGCCGACCGCGGAGCTTCGGTGAGGTCGAGGGTGGGCCGGCTCGCGGGCGGGCCGATTCCGGACGTCGAGTGCGCATGGCGATGGCCTCCTCGAGACGCCTGCACCTCCGCGCCGCCGGGGGCGTCGAAGAAGTCGATGTCGCGGATCCGCTGGTGGTCCTTGGTCAGGCGCGCCAGCTCCTCGCTGCACGCGCGCGCGCGTCGCCGCCGACTTCGTGTCGAGGCTCTGGAGCAGCTTGCGGTAGCGCGACGGCGAGCTGGCGGTAGTCCTGGTCGCGCGGCTCGTGGAAGAGCCGGCAGCACGTCGGCGGGCGTCACGTTCTCGATCTGCTGGACGCGGACGAGGGTCGCGTCGCCACCCTCGCGCTGGATCTCCTGCGCGAGCCACTGGAAGTCCTCGTACCGCTCGGGCGTGTCGGGCAGCAGGTAGGCGGAGCGCTTGAGCGGCGACCGCGCCGAGCGAGCGCAGCCGCCGCCACACGCGCACGCGCAGGCTCGACGGGCGTCGGCGGCACTCCGACCAGCAGGAGGAGAAGCGTTGCTGGCTCATGGAGCGAATGAAACAATAGTTTCATTGTGCTGTCAACAGGCAACATTCTTCCGGAACGCCTACCCTCCGGCCATCGCGCCGACGATCAGGAACGGCTCGGCGCCCGTCACCACCGCCTCGGGGAGCGGCGCCTCCGGCGACTCGTGCGAGAGATCCTCGCCGCACGCGAAGAACCGGAGGAACGCCCGGCGCTGCCGCGTCACCTGGTCGCGCATCGTCCCGCGCAGCATCGGGTACTCGGCCTCGAGCGCGTCGAGCACCGCGCGCGGCGTGACGGCGCCGGCGAGGTCGAGCTTCACCTCGCCGTCGACGCGCGCGAGCGTGCGCAGATGCGCCGGGAGCACGACGCGGATCACGGCAAGACCTGGGCTTCGACGGACACCACGGCGGCAGATCGCGGACGATCGGCGCCCAGGTGTCGCCCGCGTCGGCGGACGCGTAGACCTGGCCGCCGGTGGTGCCGAAGTACACGCCGCACGGCTCCAGCGTGTCGACGGCCATCGCGTCGCGCAGCACGTTGACGTAGCAGTGCTGCTGCGGCAGGCCCCGCGTGAGCGGCTCCCACTCGTTGCCGCCCGTGCGGCTCCGGTACACGCGGAGCTTGCCGTCGGGCGGATAGTGCTCGGAGTCGCTCTTGATCGGCACGACGTAGATCGTCTCCGGCTCGTGCGCGTGCACGTCGATCGGGAAAGCCGAAGTCGCTCGGCAAGGTGCCGCTCACCTCGCGCCACGTCTCGCCGGCGTCGTCGCTGCGCATGACGTCCCAGTGCTTCTGCATGAACAGCACGTCCGGACGCGAGCGATGCATCGCGATGCGGTGCACGCAGTGGCCGACCTCGGCCTTCGGGTCGGGAATCTGCTCCGAGACGAGGCCACGGTTGATCGGCCGCCAGGTCTTGCCCGCGTCGTCGCTCCGGAACACACCCGCGGCGGAGATGGCGATGAACATGCGCTCGGGCCGGCTCGGGTCCAGCAGGATCGTGTGCAGGCACATCCCACCGGCGCCCGGCTGCCACACGCGTCGCCGACTCGTGGGTGCGGAGCCCGGGCAGCTCGCAGCCACGTCTGACCGCCGTCGGTCGTCCGGAACAGCGCGGCGTCCTCGACGCCCGCGTAGACGGTGTCCGGATCGGCCGGTGACGGCTCGAGATGCCACACGCGCGCGAAGTCCCACGGGTGCGGCGTCCCGTCGTACCACAGGTGCGTGCCGGTCGGACCGTCGTACACGAACTTGTTCCCGGCCGCCTCCCACGTCGTGCCGCCGTCGTTGGACCGCTGGATCACCTGCCCGAACCAGCTGCTCGATTGCGACGCGTACAGGCGATTCGGGTCGGCGGGCGATCCCTTGAGGTGGTAGATCTCCCATCCCCCGAAGTGGGGACCGCTGACGTCCCACTGCGTGCGCGTGCCGTCCGCGGTCAGCACGAACGCCCCTTTACGCGTCCCGACGAGAACCCGTACTCGGCTCATCCTCCACCTCCTCTATCCCTACGACGAACGGCGAGGCGCCGAATGGACAGACGCATTGTGAACCCTTCCGCCAGGGGGTGGGAGGCGGGAGGGGGACTACCCCGCCGCGCTGATCAGGGGCAGCGGGCGGCGGGCGCGGCGCGGCGAGGCGTGGGCGTCCAGGCGCGAGAACATCGCCTTGTAGACCCCGCAGTAGGGATCCTTGACGAAGAACTTGCCGGTGATCGCGTACGCGCGCACCGGACAGCCCCCGTGACAGATCGAGAGGTAGTCGCAGCTCAGACAGGTGTCGTCCCGCATCAGCCGCTCGGGCCGGGCGTGAAACCGCTGTCGGGCCGGGCTCGTCTCCAGCAGCTCGGTGAAGCTTCGCGGGTCGAACACGTTCCCGAACCCGTACTCCGGATAGCTCATCACCCAGCAGTCGCACTGCGCGACCCGGCCCCGCGCGTCGATGCTCACGAACTCGTCGGCGCAGTTCTGCTGCCAGATGCACGGCAGCCGCGCCGACCCGCCCGTGAAGTGGCGCATGAGCTCGTCGAACGGGCCGAGCGCGATGCCGTGATCCCGGCCCCGCGCGATCCAGATGTCGGCGAGGTCGCCGAAGAACCGCGCGAGGCGGTCGACGTCGAGGAGGAGCTCGCGCTTGGCCTCGGTGGGCGCGCCACCGGGGAACGCGGTGTTGACCTGGAAGTCGTCGATGCCCAGCTCGTCCACGAAGTACGCGTAGAAGTCCTCGGCGCCGCGCTGGAGCGTCGCGGCGTTCGGAATGGCGATGACGCCGATGTGGATGCCGGCCTCGCGCGCCGCGCGGACGTTGCGCGTCCACAGCGCGGTGTAGTGCGACGGGGCATGCCCGCGCGTCTTCCGGTAGAGGTTCGGGAAATCCATCGACGTGCCCACGCTGTTGCCGAACATCTCCGCGATGATCGGGTTCCAGGACGCCGTATAGCCGATCATGTTCGACTGCAGGTGGTGCCGGACGCGCTTGCCGCGGGCCGCCGCCGCTTCGCCGATGAGCGCGTGCGCCCGCGCGAACCAGTCCGGCGGCAGGAGCATGACCTCGCCGCCCTGCCAGTAGATGGTGAGGGCGTCGATGGCCCTGCGCTCCATGTGATCCAGCAGCTTGTCGATCACGACCCGGAGCTGCGCGAGCGACAGGAAGTCGCTGGTCTTGTCCTCGAAGCAGTAGTCGCACGCGACGTTGCACTCGTTGATCGGCAGCAGGATCAGCGAGAAGTGGCGTCCGATCACGACGGGGACTCGTCACGGATGGCGGCGGCGACGTCGCGCCGAAGGTCGAGGGCCGCCGTCACGAGCGTCTGGAAGATCGTCTTGACCCCGTCGCAGTCGTATTCCCGGCGCGGCCATTTGAAGTACCCGTCGCAGAGGCCTTGGAAGTCGCACACGGCACACTCGCCGGCCTGTTCGTGCATCCCCCCGCGAGGCGTCTCGACGCCGTCGTGATCGATATGGCGAATGCGCGCCGGATCCTCGTCCTGGATCGTCCACAGCGTGGTGGCGTGGCCGTGATAGAGCGTGCGCAGCGCGCCGTGGAAGAACTCGATCGGCTGGGTGCAGGAGCGCTCGTGGAGATAGAACTCGAGCACGGCCGCCAGCTCGGCCAGCTCGGCCGGTCCCGGCTGTCCGACCTCGAGCTTGACCGCCATCTCCAGCGACGTGGCCAGCTTCACGGCACGGCTGAATCCCGGCCGGACCGCCACCGCGACACGCACGGGATGCTTCTCGATGAGGCGCGCATACCGGTACAGCGTCGGAAACTCGCTCGCCGGATCGGACATCACGAGCTGGACGGGAATGCCGTGGCCCCAGTCGGCGAGCGCGTCGACGTCGCCCGGCAGATGTTCGAGCTGCACGCAGACGATCTCGGCATCCGGAACACCGAGACAGGCGCTCACGACTCCGGCGGGACTCCGGCTCCGGACGATGACTCTGCGACCTCGATAGGCCGGCAGCGCCTCGATCGGAATGTCGTAGACGACATCGTCGACGGTCTCAGCGGGCATTGAGCCAGCCGGCCCCGCCGCGACGATTGATCCAGCCGCCCCCGCCGCCGTTGATCCAGCCGCCGCCGCCTCCGCGGCCGTTCAACCAGCCCGCCTCCGCGACGGAAGGCAGGCGCTCGGCCGTGAGGACGGCGGCGCCGATGACGACCATCGACCACTTCCCGAGGCTGAGCAGGAACTCCCGCCGTTGCGCGTCCATCCCGTTCCTCACTTCCCCGGAGACGGCTTGCACGGGTCCCGTCAGGTTCGAAAAGTGCAGCGAGCGGAACAACCACTGCCCGCGCTGGTTGGTGGCGACCGCCGACACGTTGAGCTCGAAGGCGCGTTTCCGCTCTTTGAGCGAATCCGACATCGAACACATCGCCGCGCCCCAGGCCATCTCCTTCTGGACTTCGCCGGTGGACCATTCACACGTTCCGCGTGAGCGAGCCCTTGTCGAAGTCCTTGAAGAACTCGACGTACGCGGTGCGGATCTCGTCCTTGCCGACCCAGCGTTCGCCCGGGCCCGTTCCGATCATCACGGTCTTCTCGCCGGGCGCGAACAACGCCATCATGGCGTCGAGGTCGTGCTGCTTCATGGCCTCGTCGTGCTTCCGCAGCAGCGCCACGACGCCCGTGTCGGCCGCCGGCGCCGCCTGTTGCGCCGCCGCGCCGGAGACGACCGCGGCCAGGATGACGAGGGCAAGCCACGCACCGATCTGCATGATGCGCTCCTTTCGCGACGCACGATCCCGCGCGCTCGGTTGATTGCGGCCAGTGTGGGATCGCCGCCGGCGCCGGGTAAGGGCCGGATGACCTTCCCGGACGGCCCTACGCGGCCTCGTGTAGTACGATCGCCGGCGCAAAGGAGACGACCATGGCAGGGCTACCGAAGCGCGAGCTGGGACGCACCGGGCTCCAGGTCACCATGCTGGGCTACGGCGCCATGGAGCTCCGTGGCGCTCCGCGCGGCCGTGACGTGACCGACGCCCAGGCGGAAACGATCCTCCACGCCGTGCTCGACGCCGGCATCAACTACATCGACACGTCGATCGACTACGGCGTGAGCGAGGAGCGGATCGGCCGCTACATCGGGGATCGGCGCTCCGAGTACTACCTCGCGAGCAAGTGCGGCTGTCTGGTGGGCGCGCCGCCGGCGCCGCGCGGGCAGACGAGCCCGCACGTCTTCACGCGCGACAACATCCTGAAGGGCGTCGAGCAAAGTCTGGCTCGGATGCGCACCGACCATCTCGACGTGCTCCAGTTCCACATCTCGCCGTCACGGAAGACCCTGGAGGAGCACGGCGCCATCGACACCGTCCTGGAGCTCAAGCGCGCCGGCACCGTCCGCTTCGTCGGCATGTCCGGCACCTTGCCCAACCTCGCGGACCACATCGCCATGGGCGTGTTCGACGTCTTCCAGATCCCCTACTCCGCGGTCGAGCGGGAGCACGAGGCGCACATCACGGCCGCGGCCAGGGCGGGAGCCGGCATCGTGATTCGCGGCGGCGCCGCCAAGGGCGCGCCGACCGAGGGCAAGCAGGACGGCGTGCAGTGGGAGCGGTGGCGGAAGGTGCATCTCGATGACCTGCTCCAGGGCGCGACGCCCATGGAATTCATCTTGCGCTTCACCTTCACCCATCCCGACATGCACACGAACATCGTCGGCACGATCAATCCCGACCATCTCCAGCACAACGTCGAGGTGTTGCGGCAAGGCCCGTTGCCGGCGGACGTGTACGCGGAAGCGAAGCGCCGGCTCGACGAGGTCGGCTCCGCCCCTCGCGGCGTCTAGCCAGCCGTGCGGCTGCAGGATTTCTACCCGATCGTCGTGACCGAGCACCTCGCCGGCTGTCGTGATTTCTATCGGCGCTGGTTTGGCTGGGGGTGGCGTTCGAGGCGAGCTGGTTCGTGTTACTGACGGCGGGCGCGGAGGGAAAGGCCAGCCTTGCGTTCATGCATCCCGGCCACCCTTCGGCCCCGCCGGGGCCCGAGCCGTTCAGTGGCAAGGGGATGTGCCTGGAGTTTCAGGTCGCCGACGCGAGGGCGGAATACGAGCGATTCGTCCGGGAGGGTGCGCCGATCGCACTTGCGCTCCGCGACGAGCCATTCGGCCAGCGCCGCTTCGGGCTGTTCGACCCGGCCGGCGTCTGGATCGACGTGGTCGAGCAAATCGAGCCAGTCGCCGGGTGGTGGGACCCGTATCTTCAATCCGAGCCCTGACCGGAGGGCTACGCCGCCTGCGGCGTCGCCTTCGACATCTTGTCCATCACCGAGTCGAGGTTGAAGCTGGCCGGCTTCTGGCGCGGCGGGAACTCCTTGAAGCTCGAGATCCACTGCGCCGCGATGGCCTGGGCGGGCACCAGGAGGAACGCCCGGTCCACCATCCACTGGTCGTAGAGCATGCTCTCGTCACCGCGCTCGAACGGATCGGCGCGGAGGTTGAAGATCTTGGGGACCCGCAGGTCCGTGAACGTCCGCTGCCAGACGCCGATGCCCGTGTGCAGCTGCTCCTTGAACACGGCCTTCCAGTGCAGCGCGCGGATGGCGAGCAGATCGCCGTCGTCGCTCCAGTAGAGGAAGCCCTTGCGCGGCGATTCCTTCGCCTCGCCCTTGAAGAAGGGCAGCAGGTTGTGAGCCGTCGAGATGGACCTTGAAGGTGCGCGCGCCCATCTTGTGGCCCTTGCGCAGCTTCTCGACGATCTCGGGCTCGCCGGCCGCGGCGGCGAACGTCGGGATGAAGTCCTCGTGCGCGCACATGTCGTTGACGATCGTGCCCGGCTTGATGACGCCGGGCCAGCGGATCACGCACGGCACGCGGAAGCCGCCCTCCCAGTTCGTGGCCTTCTCGCCGCGGAACGGCGTGCTGCCGCCGTCGGGCCAGCGTCATGACCTCGGCGCCGTTGTCGGTCGTGTAGACGACGATCGTGTTGTCGGCGATTCCCAGGTCGTCGAGGAGCTTCAGCAGCTCGCCCACGTGGCCGTCGGTCTCCACCATGCCGTCGGGATACATGCCGAGCCCGGTCTTGCCCTCGGACGCGGGCTTGAGATGCGTCCAGATGTGCATGCGCGTGGAGTTGAAGTAGCAGAGCCACGGCGTGCCGGCCTTGTGCTGGCGCTGGATGAAGTCCTTGGCGGCGCCGAGGAACTCCTCGTCGACCGTCTCCATGCGCTTGCGCGTCAGCGGCCCCGTGTTCTCGATCGTCTGCCGCCCGACGCGCCCGTAGTGCATGTCCTCGGTGGGATCGTCCTTGTCGGTGGCCCGGCAGCGCAGCACGCCGCGCGGCCCGAACCTCTGTCTTGAACTCGGGATTCTTCGGATAGTCCGGGTTCTCCGGCTCTTCCTCGGCGTTGAGGTGATAGAGGTTGCCGAAGAACTCGTCGAAGCCGTGCACGGTCGGCAGGAATTCGTTGCGGTCGCCCAGGTGGTTCTTCCCGAACTGGCCGGTCGCGTAGCCGAGCGACTTCATGACGTCGCGCGACCGAAGGATCCTCGGCGCGCAGGCCGATGTCCGCGCCCGGAAGCCCGACCTTGGTGAGTCCGGTTCGGATCGGCGACTGCCCGGTGATGAAGGCCGCGCGGCCGGCGGTGCAGCTCTGCTGGCCGTACCAGTCGGTGAACAGCGCGCCTTCCTTCGCGATGCGATCGATGTTCGGCGTGCGATAGCCCATCACGCCGAGGTTGTACGCGCTGATGTTGTACCAGCCGATGTCGTCGCCCATGATGAACAGGATGTTCGGCTTCTTCGCGTCTGCCATGGAGGCGCCTCCGCAACGACCGGGATCTCACCGCGATCGTCTCGCCGGTCGGCGCGCGCGGGTTAGGGCCGTCCGGCTTGGAAGGTCGGCCCTACGCTAGCCCTTCAATCCGCTGAGCCGCACCCCCTCCACGATGCGACGGTTGGCCACGAGGAACACCACGAAGAGCGGCAGCGCGCTCAGCGCCGCGCCGGCCATGATCGGCCCGTACGACTCCGAGCTGTAGGCGCTGCGGAGGAGCGCGAGGGCCACCGGCAGCGGGAACATCTCCGGCTTGTTCACCGCGATCAGCGGCCACAGGAAGTCGTTCCAGGCGGAGCGGAAGGCGAAGATGCCGAGCGCCGCCAGCACGGGCTGTGACAGCGGCAGCACGATCCGCGTGAACACCTGCCAGGCGTTGGCGCCGTCGATCCGCGCCGCGTCTTCCAGCTCGCCCGGCATCGTGAGGAAGAACTGGCGCAGGAGGAACACGCCGAACGCGAAGGTCGTCGCCGCCTCCGGCACGATCAGTCCCTGGAACGTGCTGAGCCAGCCCAGCTTCTGGACGAGCACGTACTGGGGCACGAGCACGACCGCGTTCGGGATCATCAGGCTGCCGACGAGCGCGGTGAAGACGAGGCCACGGCCGGGGAACCGGAGGCGCGCGAGCGCATAGGCCGACATCGCGCTCGTGACGAGCACGACGACCGCGGTGCCGACGGCCACCACGATACTGTTCGCGAACGCGCGGCCGATGCGCGCCGTGCGCGAGCTGCCGAGCAGGACCTCGTGATAGTGGGCGCCCGTCGCCGGCCACGGGATCCACTCCGGCGGGACCTTCACGATGTCGGCGTTCATCTTCAGCGAGGTCACGACCACCCAGACGATCGGCAGCAGCCACACCACGGCGAGCACGAGCAACGCGGCCGTGAGGGCGACGCCGCGGGGCAGTCGATGCGGTCGCCGTCACGTTCAGTACTCCGTATGCCCGCGCAGCAGCCGGAACTGCAGGACCGAGAAGACCAGGATGATCGCGAACAGCACCCACGCCATGGCCGACGCGGCGCCGAACTGGAAGAAGTTCTGGAACGCGGCCTCGTAGAGGTGCTGCACGACGGTCCGCGTCGCATCCCCCGGCCCGCCGCCCGTGAGGACGAAGACCTGCCCGAAGAGCTGGAAGGAGCCGATGACGTGCGTCACGACGACGAAGAGCAGCACGGGACGCAGCAGGGGGAGCGTGATCGCCCGGAAGCTCCGCCACCCGGTGGCGCCGTCGAGGGCCGCCGCCTCGTAGAGATCGCGGGGAATATCCTGAAGGCCCGCGAGATAGATGACGAGGTAGTAGCCCGTCACCCACCAGACCGTGGTCGCGATGATCGCCCACATGGCCGTCGTGGGATCCGCGAGCCACGAGCGCGCCGGCACGCCCGCCGTGCGCAGGTAGTAGTTGAAGGGGCCGACCACGGGATCCAGCAGCCACAGCCACGTCAGCCCGACCGTCACCACCGACAGCGTGAACGGAAAGAAGAACACGCCGCGCAGCACCGTGCGCAGCGCGCCGCGGTTGAGCGCGAGGGCGAGCACGAGCGGGATGACGAGGATCGGGAGCGTGCTGGCGACCGTGTAGAACGCCGTGTTCGCCAGGCTCACGTGGAAGCGGCTGTCCTCGAGCAGGCGCGTGTAGTTCGCGAGGCCGACGTACTGCGACGTCGGGCGGCCGAGCCGCGCGTTGGTGAACGAGAGCCGCAGGCCCTCGAGCAGCGGATAGACGCGGAAGACGACGAACAGCAGCAGGCCCGGCGCGAGGAACAGGTACGCCGTGCGTGCCTGACGCCCGCGCACGCGCCCGGTCAATCCGGCAGGGCGTTGATCTGCTTCGCGAGGTCTTCCATGGCCGCCTTCGGCGGCTTCTGGCCCGTGTACATGCTGTCGATGATCGGGCGCGTGACGTTCTCGGCCGCCACCCACTTCGGGGTCGGCTGGCCGACCTGCCAGTTGGACGCCTGCGCCAGCAGCGTCTTGAGGACCGGGTCGGCCGTGATGCGCGCGTCGCGTGTGCGCCTTGCGGTACGCCGACACCTGTCCGGCCTTCAGCGTCCATTCGGCGACGTTGTCGGTCATCCACCGCACATGGGTCCACGCCGCATCGCGCTTCGCCCGGTCCGCGGCCTTCGGCTTCGGGAAGCTGTACTGATGCGGGATCGTCCACACGACGGGCTGCTTGAACAGGCGCGGGAGCGGCGCGACCGTGAACTCGACCTTCGCCTCGCGCAGGCCCGTGAAGTTCCACGACCCCGCGATCCACATGCCGAGCTTGCCGGCGATGAAGGCGTCGCGGCAGTTGGCGTTCGCGGGCGGCGCGACCTTGTGCTGGGTGGCGAGCCCGCTCCAGAACTCCGCGACCTCGACCGCCGCCGGGTCCGCCACCGCCGCGCGCTTGAGATCCGGCCCGTAGATGTTGGCCCCGTTCTGCCAGAGCAGGTTGTGGAAGCCCCACGTGTACCGGCCGGGGTTGGCGGTGCCGATCGCGAAGCCGAAGGCGTCGGGCTTCGTCATCTGCTTCGCCATCGCGACGAGCTCGGTGCGGTTCCCGGGCACCTTGCCGGCCAGCCCCGCGTCCTTCATCACCTTCGTGTTGAGGTAGAGGATGTGCTGCGGCACGTCGAGCGGGAGCGAATAGCGCTTGCCCTGGAACGTGCCGCCCTGCCACGTCGCCGGCAGGTAGTCGTCGCCGCGGAATCCCTTCCCCGCCAGCGTCGCCTCGTCGATGGCTTCCAGCACGCCGTCGTTCGCGAAGTGCGGCACCTCGACGGTGTGAATGAGCGCGAGGTCGGGCCCTTCGCCGGCCGGGACCGCCACCTGCAGCTTCGCGTACAGCTCGGCCCACGGCAGACGCTGCTGCTCGATGCGGATGCCGGTCTGCGCGGTGAAGCGGTCGATGAGCTCGTCCATCACCTTGCCGTCCGCGCCCGTCAGCCCGTTCCAGTAGGTGATCGTGACCTTCGGCTGGGCGCCGCCGCGGCGTGCGGACGCGACGCTGGCGGCACCGGCGGCACTACCGACGAGAAATGCGCGACGGGTGACGTGAACGCTCATGGTTCGGCCTCCGCTCTCGGCATCGTGGGGCGGACTCTATCACCCGCTGCGTTGACACGCCACGGCGACGTCCCGCAGACTCCGCCGCATGGCGCGCATCGGCATCGATCTCGAGCGGCGCATCGGCGTGGTTGACCGGCGCATCTTCGGACAGTTCATCGAGCATCTCGGCCGCTGCATCTACGGCGGCATCTCCGACGAGGGGTCCCCGCTCGCGGACGCGCGCGGGTTCCGCACGGACGTCCTCGACGCGGTGCGCCCGTTGCGCATTCCCATCCTGCGCTGGCCGGGCGGCAACTTCGTCAGCGGCTACCACTGGCTCGACGGCGTCGGCCCGAAGGACGAGCGGCCGCGCCGCACCGAGCTCGCGTGGTACGCCGAGGAGTCGAACCGCTTCGGCACCGACGAGTTCATCGAGTACTGCCGCGCGATCGACGCCGAGCCGTTCATCTGCGTCAACATGGGCTCGGGCACGATGGACGAGGCGCAGGCCTGGGTCGAGTACTGCAACGGCACCGGCAACACGTCCTGGGCCAACCTCCGGCGCGCGCACGGCCACGCCGAGCCGTACCGTGTCCGGTACTGGGGCCTCGGCAACGAGATGTACGGCGGCTGGCAGATCGGGAACATGAACGCGCACGACTACGTGAAGAAGGCGCGCGCGTTCGCGATGGTGATGAAGCGCACCGATCCGACCATCCAGCTCATCGGCTGCGGCCTGAACGGCTGGAGCGAGTGGGACGAGATCGTCCTGGGCGGCCTCGCGGAATTCGTCGACTTCCACTCGATCCACCTCTACACGGGCACCAGCGACCACTACACGACCGTGTTCTCGTCGCACCAGGCCGAGCGCGCGATCCGGATCTGCGCGGCGCTGATCGAGCGTGTGCGGAAGCTCCAGCACATCGCGCATCCCATCCACATCGCGTTCGACGAGTGGAACGTGTGGTACCGCACGCGCAGCCACGAGGACCGCGTGGGCGGGATCGAGGAGCGCTACGACCTCTCGGACGCGCTGGCGATCGCGACCTACCTGAACGGGTTCATCCGCCACTGTCGTGAGGTGCGGCTCGCGAACTTCGCCCAGCTCGTCAACGCGATCGCGCCGATCTTCACGGACGCGAAGGGCGTGTTCCTGCAGACGATCTATCACCCGCTCCGCCTCTATGCCGAGCACATGCACCCCGTCGCGCTCGACGTCCACGTCGCCGGCGAGACCTACGACCTCTCACCGGCGCAGGAGCTGGCGAGCGCCGGCCGCATCCATCACGTCGCCGATCTCGGCCCCTTCCAGCTGCTCGACGCCGCGGCCACGTGCGACGACGCCGGGCGGCGGCTGACGCTGGCGGTCGTCAATCGCGATCGTGAGCGAGACCTGGCCGCGACGATCGATCTCACGGGAGCGACGGCCGGGGGCGCGGCCGACGTCTGGGAGGTCAACGGGCCCGCGGTCACCGCGACGAACTCGTTCGAGGCGCCCCGCGCCGTCGACGTCCGCGCGCGGCGCATCGATGTCCGGGGCGCACGCTTCGACTACACCTTCCCGGCCCACTCGATCACGCTGCTGCAGCTGCCGGTCGCGCGCGCATGAGGAGCCGACGATGAATGGTCCGTTCCCCGCACACTGGGCGCCGTACCTCCTGAGCGTCCTCAGGATCGTCGTCGCCTTTCTGTTCATCGCGCACGGCACCCAGAAGCTCTTCGGATTCCCGAGCATCGAGCCGCGCGCCGGCGTTGCGCTCAACTCGCTGCGTGGCCTGGCGAGCATCCTCGAAATGGTCGGCGGGACGTTGATGCTCTTCGGGCTGTTCACCCGTCAGGTCGCCTTCCTCCTCTCCGGGGAGATGGCGGTCGCCTACTTCATGACGCATGCCCCGCGCGGATTCTGGCCGCTGCTCAATCGCGGCGAACCGGCCGTGTTGTTCTGCTTCATCTGGCTCTACTTCGCGGCGGCGGGCGCCGGCGCGTGGAGCCTGGACGCCCTGCGGGGCCGGCGGCACGACGACTGAACGCCGCGGCGATACGCCGCCGGCTCGCTTGACGGCCGCCGCCCTCGCCTCGTAGTGTCGCCGCCATGCATGCGCGTCTGAACGCCAGGATGCACGAGCTCCTCCATGCCGCGATCGCCGACGGCCGCCACCGCGGCCTGCAGGCCGCCGCCTACAAGGACGGCGAGCTGATCGTCGATGCGTGGGCCGGCACGATGGGCCCCGGTGACGGCCGGCCGGTCCAGGCCGATTCGCTCTTCAGCAGCTACTCGACCACCAAGGGCGTGGCGGCGGCCGCGCTTCACCTCCTCGCCGATCGCGGCCTCGTCCAGTACGACGCGCCCGTCGCGAAGTACTGGCCGGCGTTCGCCGCCAACGGCAAGGCGGAGATCACGGTCGCGCAGGCCATGAGCCACCAGGCGGGTCTGCACACGACCCCGCGCCCGGTACGGCCCTTCATCCTCGACTGGCAGAGCGGCCTCGACTACGTCGCGGGCCTGGCACCCGCGTGGACGCCGGGCACGGCCACCGGCTATCACGCGCTGACGTACGGGTGGATCGTGGGCGGCATCGTCGAGGGTGCGAGCGGCCGGCGTTTCGCGGATGTGCTCGACGAGGATCTCGCGCGTCCGCTCGGCGTCTCGGGCGAGCTCTACGTCGGCATCCCCGAGGGCGTCGATCATCGGCTCACGACACTGGAGGAACCGCCCCCGCCGGCGCCCGGCACGCCGGATCCCGTCGCGGCGTTGCCGCCGGACCATGACTACTTCAAGGCGATGGGAGCGGGCCCTTCGCTCGACTTCAACGACCGCGAAGTGCGGCGCGCGTGTCTACCGTCCGCCAACGGGCACTTCAGCGCGCGCGCGCTCGCTCGTCTGTACGGCGCGCTGGCGTGCGGCGGGGAGATCGAGGGCGTGCGCCTCGTCTCGAAGGAACGGATCGCCGAGATGCAGCGCGTGCAGACCGAGCTGCCCGACCGTGTGCTGTTCGGGCTCAGGATTCCCAAGGGCATCGGGTTCTGGCTGGGCGGCCTCTGGTCGCCGGGCGGACTGCCGAGCTTCATGGGCGCGCGGCGCACGGCGTTCGGCCATCCCGGACGCGGCGGCTCTGCCGCGTGGGCCGAGCCGGACGTGCGCCTGGCGATCGCGGTCACGGTCAACAAGCTGCAGCCGACGATCTTCGGTGGCGGCATCGCGTTCGACGTGGGCAGACTCATTCGCGAGGAGCTCGGACTATGAGTGTCAATCGAGCCGTGGTCGTCGATCCCAACGCTCCCGGACGTCTCGTCATCGCGCCGGTCGCCGATCCCGCGCCCGAGCGCGCCGAAGCGGTCGTGCGCGTGCGCGCGATCTCGCTCAATCGCGGCGAGGTGCGCCGGGCGAGCATGGCGGCGGCGGGCTGGCGTCCCGGCTGGGACCTCGCGGGGGTGGTGGACGTCGGGGCGGCGGACGGCTCGGGTCCGCGCGTGGGCGCGCGCGTGGTGGGGGTCGTGCTGGAGGGCGCGTGGGCCGAGCGCGTCGCCGTCCCCACGCATGCGCTCGCCGAGCTGCCGGAGAAGGTGACGTTCTCGCAGGCCGCCACGTTTCCCGTCGCGGGTCTCACCGCGCTCCACGCCCTCGCGAAGGGCGGCCTGCTGCTCGGGCGCCGGGTGCTGATCACGGGCGCCACCGGAGGCGTGGGTGATTTCGCGGTGCAGCTCGCGCGTCTCGCCGGCGCTCACGTGACCGCGAGCGTGCGGCGCGAGGATCAGACGGCGGCGGTGCAGGCACTCGGCGCTCACGACGTGATCGTGGGCGACGAGATCCCTCCGTCGCCGAAGTACGACCTCATCGTCGAGTCCGTGGGCGGGCGCACGCTCGGCACGGCGCTCGGCGCGCTCCAGCGCGCCGGCACGTGCGTGACGCTCGGCGTCTCCGCCGATGCTCAGGTGACCTTCAACGCCCGCGACTTCTTCGTCGCGGGCCGCACCACGCTCTACGGGCTCTATCTCTTCACGGAGCTGCTGAGCGAGCGGGCTTCGGTCGGCCTGCGCCGCCTCGCCGAGCTCGTCGCCGCCGGCCAGCTCGCGCCCCACGTGAGCCTCGAGCGGCCGTGGACCGAGATCGCCCAGGTCGCGCAGGAGCTGATGGCACGACGCTTCCACGGCAAGGCCGTGCTCACCGTCGAGTAGGAGTTCGTCGGAGTAACAGCAGTCGCGGAGCGGTCCGGCTCCGCCGGGCCGCGGAGCGTGGGGGGATTGGGGGGTGCGTCTCGCACCCCCCATGTCCCGGTGGAGTAGGCCCGAACAGCCCTAGCCACGACCTCACGCCGGTGGCAGCGTGCACGACATGAAGCGGTTGGGTGAATTCATCGTGAGCACGCTCGTCGGCGGCCTGCTCGTCTTGGCCCCGCTCTACCTTGCCGTGTTGCTGCTCTTCAAGGCCATGCAGTCGCTGGTGGGTTTGGTCCGCCCACTGGCCATGCTGCTCCCGGCATGGGTGCCCGCCGAGCGTGTCCTCTCTCTCGTCCTGGTCCTGGTCGTGTGCTTCCTCGTCGGCGCCGCCGTCCGGACCGCAGGCCTGAAGGTGATACGTGAGCGAATCCGGCGAAAGGTGCTCGACAGGATTCCCGGCTACGAGCTCTTACGAAGTCTCGCGCAGAGGCTGGCGGGCACGAGCGCGGAGAACACGTGGCAACCGGCGCTGGTCGAGATCGAGGACGCCCTGGTTCCCGGCTTCATCATCGAGGAGTGTGACGACGGACGTTTCACCGTCTTCGTGCCCTCGGTGCCGACGCCTTTCGCGGGAGCGGTCTACGTCCTCAGCCGAGACCGTGTGCATCCTGTGGACGTCCCCTTCACGCAGGCGGTCAAGTCCATCTCGCGGTGGGGCTCGGGGTGCCGGGAGCTCGTCGCCGCGATGCCCAAGGAAGACCGCCTCCGCTCAGCACGCGGGCACGACCGTCGCGCGTGATGCGAGCCGCCCGACGACCGCGCAGAGCCTCCTTCGGCCCGGGTCTCGAGGCTAGGTTTCGCCGTGGGGCACCGCTCCCGTCGTCACGACGGGGCGTCGCGCCGCCGCGCGTCGCGGGAAGCGCAGCCCTTCGACGAAGGCGAAGTTGCCCGGGATGATGAACACCCCGAGCACCGTGGCGACCAGCATCCCCCAGAACACCGCGGTGCCCATCACGTTCTGCGCGCCCGAGCCGGCGCCGGTCGCGAGCATCAGCGGCACCACGCCCAGGATGAACGCGAAGGCGGTCATCAGGATGGGCCGGAAGCGCAGGCGCGCGGACTCGAGCGCCGCCTCCTCGATCGACTTGCCCTCCTCGTGCTTGGCCTTGGCGAACTCGACGATGAGGATCGCGTTCTTGGCGGCGAGCCCGATCAGCATGATCAGGCCGATCTGCACGTAGACGTTGTTGTCGTAGCCCATGAGCCACACGCCGAAGAAGGCGCCGAGGGCGACCAGCGGCGAGCCGAGCAGCACGGCCCACGGCAGCCGCCAGCTCTCGTACATCGCGGCCAGCAGCAGGAACACGAAGACGATGGCGAGGATCGAGCGTCGGCATCGCGGGCGGCGCGGTCTTCTCCTGGTACGACAGGGCGGAGTAGGCGAAGCCCATCTCCTTCGGCATCGTCTCCGCGAAGACCGCCTCCAGCGCGGCCAGCGCCTGCCCCGACGTGAAGCCGCGCGCCGGTGCGCCGCTGATCTCCACCGAGCGGAACAGGTTGAAGCGCGTGGTGATCTCGGTGCTCGGGCACCGAGCCGATCGTGACGAGCGTCGAGAGCGGGATCATCGCGTTCGTCGTCGCTGGCTGCGGACGTAGATCTCCCCGATGTCCTTGGGCTGGCGGCGGTAGGCGGCCTCCGCCTGCACGTACACGCGGTAGAGGCGCCCGAACCGGTTGAAGTCGTTCACGTAGGCTGCTGCCGAGGTCCGCCGACAGCGCCTGGAAGGCGTCGTTGATCGGCACGCCGAGCTTGCGCGCCTTGTCGCGGTCCAGATCGACCTTCACCTGGGGATAGTTCGGGTCGAACGAGGTGAACAGGTTGCTCAGCTCGGGCCGCTGGCGCGCGGCGGCCAGGAACTTGCGTGGTCTGCGCACCGAGCTCCTCGACGGAGAGCGTGCCGCTCCGGTCCTGCAGCAGGAACTTGAAGCCCGCCGAGGCGCCGAAGCCGGAGATGGTCGGGATGTTGAAGCCGAAGACGATCGCCTCGGCGAATGTTCGCGAACTCCCGCGGCAGGGTGGCCAGGATCCCGCGCACGTTCAGGACCGGCGCCGTGGCGCTCCTCCCAGGGCTTGAGGCGCACGAGGATGGTGCCGAAGTTCGGCTGGTACGTGTTGGTGACGAGGCCGAAGCCGCCGATCGTCGCGAAGGAGTCGACGCCCTCGGTCTTGGCCACGATCTGCTCGACGCGGGTCAGCACCGCGGCCGTCCGCTCCAGCGAGGCGCCGGGCGGCAGCTGCACGTTGACGCCGAGGAGTCCCTGGTCCTCCTCGGGGATGAACCCGGCCGGGAGCTGGCGGCCGAGCAGACCGGCGCCCAGGATGACCACGCCAACCAGCAGGATGGTCAGGAAGGCCTTCCGGACGAGGATTCGCGCGATCCCGACGTAGCGGCCGGTGACCCAGTCGAAGCCCCGGTTGAAGCCGCGGAAGAAGGCGCCGAGCGGCCCGCGCATCGGCTTGGCCGGCTTGAGCAGCAAGGCCGCGAGCGCCGGCGAGAGCGACAGCGCGCTGAAGGCCGAGAGCAGCACCGAGATGGCGATGGTCAGCGCGAACTGCTGGTACATGCGGCCGGTCAGGCCGGGCACGAAGGCCACGGGAACGAACACGGCCGACAGGATCAGCGCGATGCCGATGACGGGCGCCGACACCTCCTTCATCGCCTGCGATCGTCGCCGCGCGCGGGTCGAGACCGTGCTCGATGTGGTGGATCACCGCCTCGACGACGACGATGGCGTCGTCCACCACGATGCCGATGGCGAGCACGAGACCGAACATCGACAGCGTGTTGACCGAGAAGCCGAGCAGCGGGAAGAAGATGAACGTGCCGACCAGCGACACGGGCACCGTCAGCAGCGGGATGAGCGTCGCCCGGAAGTTCTGCAGGAAGATGAAGACCACGAGGGTCACGAGGATGATCGCCTCGACGAAGGTCTTGACGATCTCGTGGATCGAGGCCTGCACCGAGGGCGTCGTGTCGTAGACGATCTTGTAGTCCATGTCCGGCGGGAAGATCGCCCTTGGCCCGGGTCATGGTCTCGTAGATCGCCTCGGCCGCCTTGAGCTGGTTGGCGCCCGGCAGCAGGTAGACGGCCATCGCGCCGGCCGGCTTGCCGTCGAGCCGGCCGAAGGCGTTGTAGTCCTGCGAGCCGAGCTCGGCGCGGCCGACGTCCCGGATGCGGACCTGGGCGCCGCCTCGCGTGCCGCGGATGATGATGTTCTCGAACTCCTCGGTCGTGACGAGCCGGCCCGGCGCGGCCACCGTGTAGGTGAACTGCTGGTCCTTGGGCGAGGGCGCCGCGCCGATCCGCCCGGCCGGGGCCTGGAGGTTCTGCTCCTTGATCGACGAGATCACGTCGGACGGCGTGATGCCCAGCTTGGCCAGCTTGTCGGGCCGCAGCCAGATCCGCATGCCGTAGTCGGTGCCGCCGAAGAGATCGACCTGGGCGATGCCGGGAATCCGCAGCAGCTGGTCGCGCAGGTTGATGCCGCAGTAGTTGATCAGGTAGTTCGCGTCGTAGGTGCCCTTCGGGCGAGTAGAGCGAGATGACCATGAGGATGCTGGGGCTCTGCTTCTTGACGGTCACGCCCTGCGCGATGACCTCCTGCGGCAGGCGCGCCTGGGCCGTGGCTGACGCGGTTCTGGGTGAGGACGTTGGCCTTGTCCTGGTCGACGCCGACCGAGAAGTTGACGTCGAGCAGCATGCGGCCGTCGCTCGTGTTGGACGACTGCATGTAGATCATCGACTCGACGCCGTTGACCTCCTGCTCGATCGGCGTGGCCACCGACTGCTCGACGGCCACCGCCGAGGCGCCCGGGATAGTTCGCGGTGATGCGGATGATGGGCGGCGCCAGGAACGGATACTGCTCGAAGCTGAGCCCGGTGAGCGTGAAGACGCCCAGGAGCACCGTGAGGATCGCGATGACGATCGCGACGATCGGTCGCCGGATGAAGAACTCGGCCACGCTACGCTCCGGCCTTCCCGGCCGGTGGCGTGACCGGCTTCACCTGCATCCCCGGCCGCACCCGCTGCACCCCTTCCACGATCACCCGCTCGCCGGCCTTGAGCCCGTCGGTCACGATGTAGAAGTTGCCGACCCGCTCGTCCACCTTGATGGGCCGGAGCCCGACCTTGTCGCCAGCCTCGATCACCAGCACCGTCTTGGCGCCCTGCTGCTCCTGCACGGCGAGCTGCGGTACCAGGATGGCGCTGGGGCGCTCCTCGATGACGCCGCGCACGCGCGCGAACTGACCGGGCCGGATCAGCTGGTCGGGGTTGGGAAACTCGGCGCGGATGCCGATGGTCCCGGTCCGGTTGTCCACCGCCCTGTCCACGAAGGCCACGCGACCCTTCTGGGGCAACGGCCGGTCATCGCTCAGGAACAGCTCGAGCGGCTGGCGCGGGCCGTCCGGCCGTCCCTGGATGTCGCGGCTGATCCGCGGCGCGAGACGGATGTAGTCGGCCTCGGCGACCGAGAAATCGACGTAGATCGGGTTCATCTTGGACACGGTGGCGAGCAGCGTCGGCTCGGACTTGCCCACGAGGTTGCCCCGATCGACGTTGATCTTGCCGATGATGCCGTCGATCGGTGAGGTGATCGTCGTGTAGCTCAGGTTCAGGTCGGCCTGGATGATGCCCGCCTTCCCCGACTCGACAGCCGCCTCCGCGAGCTGGATCTCCGTGCGCTGCAGCAGCATGGCGTCCTTCAGCGTCGCCTGCGGCGGCGTCCACCCCGGCGACGGCCACCTTCTCCGCCGCCACGGAGGTGTCCAGGTCCTGCTGTGGGATCGCGCGCGCCTCGGCCAGCGGCTTGTAGCGGGCCACGTCCTTCTGGGCCTTCCCGAGGTCGGCCTGGCGCTGGGCGAGCTGGGCCCTTACCGATCGACAACCGACGTGTCGTTGGCCCGGGTCAGATCGGCCTGGGCCTTGGCCAGCTGGGCGCGGGCGGTCGCCAGCGCGGCCTTGTACTCGGCCTGCTGGATGATGAAGAGCGTCTGACCCTTCTTGACGTCGCTGCCTTCCTTGAACAGCACCTCCTCGAGGACGCCGGCGACACGGGCCCGGAGCTCCACGGTCGGCACGGCCTCGGTGCGGGCGATGAAATCACGCTCGATCGAGACCGCGCGCTGCTCGACGGGCGCGACCACGACCTCCGGGGGCGGCGGCGGCCTTGGGCTCCTCGCGCTTGCATCCTGCCGTCGTGATCAGCAACGCGAGTCCGAGCAGCCAGATCGCGGGCGGCCTGGTGGCCAGATCGACCATCACTTCGTCTCCCCTTCTCCGGTGGGCGGTGCCGCCCGGGCGTCCTGCTCGTCTTGCCAGCCGCCGCCCAGCGCCCTGTACAGGCGCACGATCGCCAGCAGCTCGTCACGGCTGGAGCGGACCAGCCCCAGCTCGGCGTCGAAGTACTGGCGCTCGCTGTCCAGCACCTCCAGGTAGGTGGTGACGCCGCCCTTGTAGCGGATGTTGGACAGACGCGAGGCATCGCCGGCGGCCAGGGCCAGCGCCTCCTGGTGGACCCGGAACTCGCGGCGCTTGCGGTGCTCGACGAGCGCGTCGGCGACCTCGCGGAACGCCTGGATGATCGTCTGGCGGTATTGCTCGACGGCGGCCTGCGCCCGCGCTTCGGCGGAGTCGACGCCGGCCTGGGTGCGACCCATGTTGAAGATCGGCACATGGATCGACGGGCCGATGCTGAAGAGTCCCTGGGGGCCGATCCACGAGCCATCGATGTGCAAGGCGCCCCCCGCCGCGGCGCCGGTCAGGAAGACCCGCGGATAGAAGTCGGACTTCGCCACGCCGATGCGCGCGGTGGCGGCGGCGAGCTGATCCTCGGCCTGGCGGATGTCCGGCCGCCGTTCGAACAGCGCTGACGGCACGCCGGTCGGCACTGTCGGAAGCGTGATCTGCTGGAGCAGCGGACGGCCGCGCGGCATGGACTCGGGAGGGTGGCCAATCAACACGCTGATCGCGTTCTCGGTCTGCTCGATCTGCCGCTCGGTCTCCACCACGGCCTCGGCGGCCTGGGCGACGAGGATCTCCGCCTGGCGGACGTCGATCAACCCGGCGACGCCGCCCGTCTCGCGCAGCTTCACGAGCTGCACGCTCTCCTGGCGCGCGGCCAGCGTCCGCCGGGAGACCTCCAGCTCGCTGTCGAGTGACCGGAGGTTCAGGTAGGCCGTCGCCACGTCGGCCACCAGGGTGCTGAGGACGAAGCGCTGGAAGTCCACGCGAGGCCAGCAGGTCGGCGCGGGCCGCTTCGGTGGCTCGCCGGAAGCGACCCCACAAATCGATCTCGAACGACAGGTCGAGGCTGGCGATCGGAGCGAACTGATCCTGGGCCTGGAATATCGTCCGCTCGCCCTGGACGTGCGAGTAGATGGCGCTGCCCGAACGGTTCAGCTCGGGGAACTGGAACGATCGCGTGATGGTCACCTGCGCCCGCGCCTCGAGGACCCGCGCGGCGGCGATTCGCAGGTCGTAGTTCTCGCGGATCGCCTCGTGGATGAGGTGCTGCAGGGTCTCGTCGTCGAAGATCCGCCACCACGCCAGATCCCCGATGGACGCTTCCGCCGCCGAGGACACGTCGCCGCGGAACGTCGCCGGCATCGGAGACGGCGGGCGCTTGTAGTCGGGCCCCACCGTGCACCCGCCCAGCGCGAGCGCGGCCACGAGGAGCCCTGCGTGACGGCGCACACGCGCGTGAGTGCCCTGCGGCCCTGGAACGCGTTTCACGCGACCGCCCGCCGCCGTCCTCACGTTGGAACGATGACAGCGGGCATCGAGCGAGGCTATGGGACTTTGGGCCGACGCTCGGACGTTGATGCGAGGGCCAAACGGCCCTCTACCCGTGCGCGCGCGCGGAAGCGAGGTCACGACGTCACAGGAGGTTCAGCTCGTAGTTGAGGATGATGCGGAAGTCCTTCACCACCTCGCGCTGGCCCCGCCCGACGTAGCCGTTGCGGAAGCGCAGCGAGAGACCCTTGACCTCCGCACGTTGTAGATGATGTCCAGGTTCGCCCTCGTACGTCGTCGGCTGCCCATCGCGCGTCACGGGGTCGATGCGATCGTTGCCCGGCGGCGAACATCAGGTGCACGTTCAGGCCCTGGAGTCTTGAAAGGCGAGCAGCGTGCCGCCGAAGTCGTACCGGACCGCCGACCCCATAGGCCTTCTCGTCGGCCCGATCGAAGTCCGTCACCGCCAGGGAGAGTAGCCGGGCCACGTGCCCTACGGCGAGGGATCGAGGCCCGTCACCCGTGAAGTGCATGGCGACCCCCAGGGCGAGTCCTTTCCACAGACCCTCATGCCCGCGCCGACGTTCCACGTGCTGAAGTCGCCCACGCGCTCCGTCGCCCACGCTGCGCTGGTCGGTGTACTGGACGCCGAACTGCAGCGCCAGGTCCTCAGATCGTGTACGTGTACTCGGCCTTCGCGAACGCGGTGTTGAACACGTCGACGCCGAGAAGTTGCCCGCGTAGATCGACAGATCCTTGATCGGCGTGAAGGTCAGCGCGGTCAGCGCACCCCCTGATTGTCGCCGGGCGCGCCGGCCTGGCGGGACATCGAGATGAAGTCGTTCGAGTCTCGCGGCTTGATGTTCCAGACGTACCCCACGTCGTAGCTGACCCACTCGAACTTGCCGGACAGCGTCACGGCCTCGAACGTGTTGGGAACCATCCGGTTGTCCTGCGGGTTCACGTACCCTCCTCGATCCGCTGCCGATATCCCTTCAGAAGCGCGTAGTCCTTGTATCGGAGGGCGCCCCACGCTTCACCGAAGACCCCGATCGCGTCTCTGCCCCGGCGTGACCGGATCAGCGTCCCGGAACGGTCGTCGGGAGCGTAGAGCGGCCAGGACGTGTAGTAGGTCGCGCCGATGGCGAAGGTGTCGAAGAGCCAGCCCGACGCGTACTGCGCCCACCCGCCGAGGGCCCACGCTTCGCTCGCCGTGTTGTCGTCGTTCTGCGGTTGAAATAGAACGTGCGCAGTCCACGTTCAGGTCGGTGTCCCGGAAGAACGGAGGGAGCCGGCTCAGACCTTCCCGGAACGTCGGAAATGCCGCGGGGAGAAGTCCGGTCTCGCGAGGAGGAACCGGCGGGGCGTCGGGTGACCGGACGAGCTCGTCCTCTCCGCGACCAGCCGGCGCGCCTTGCTCGGACACGGGCACGTGCGCGGCGGGGGCCGGCCCGGTCGCGGTCTGGGCCACCACCATCGATGGCCCGACGGCCATCGCCGCCAGGAGGACCGCCACCAGGCTCCACGGGCATCGCGGGCGGGGGGCGCGTCGTCATCTATGTCCCCTCCTCAGCGGCCGCACAGCGCACGCAGAGAACCCAGTAAGCCGAGGTGGCGATCCGCGCGGCAATAGGACGTTGGCCGAGATCCGCAGCGGCTCCACCGCGCATCATGGGGCCTGGCCCCCCTCGCCCGCTCGAGGTCGGCCCGCGAGCGGCAGATGGCACTAGACCAAGGTCGGATGGCACCTCGGGCGTGCGCACCCGACACTCCACCGGAGGACACCAGCGCAGATGGCGATTCAGACGACCCGGAGGAGTCACGAGGTCATCGCGGGCGTCGGTCTCGCGGATCGCCAGCGCAAGAGCCGCTGGCCGGCGCGCATGGATCTCGCGCAGAGCGCGAGCGGCTTGCTGCTCGGACTCTTCATGTGGGGCCACATGGCGTTCGTCTCGACGATCCTGATCAGCACCGACGCGATGTGGACGGTGACGAAGGCGTTCGAAGGCTACTACGTCTTCGGCCGCGCGTTTCCGCAGATCGTCTCGGTGATCGTCGCCATCGTCTCCGTGCTGTTCATGGCGCACGCCTTTCTCGCGCTGAGAAAGTTCCCGGCCGACTACCGGCAATACCGCCTGTTCATCGGGCACAAGAGCCTGCTGCGTCACCCCGACACCGGGCTGTGGTGGCTGCAAGTCGTGACGGGCTTCCTGCTCTTCTTCCTCACGCCGCCGCACCTCTACCAGATGCTGGTGCATCCGGCGGGCATCGGCCCCTACGGATCCGCGGATCGCGTCTGGAGCGGGACGTGGTGGCCGCTCTACCTGGTCCTGCTGTTCTGCGTCGAGCTGCACGGCGGCGTCGGGTTGTACCGGCTGGTGGTCAAGTGGGGATGGTTCGAAGGCGCTGATCCGAACCGCACCCGTCGGCGCCTCACCCGGCTCAAGTGGGGCATCACCGCGTTTTTTCTCGCGCTGGGCCTCCTGACGCTCGCGGCCTACATGAAGCTCGGCTACCAGCACCGCGACAGGGTCGGCGAAGAGTACGTGCCGAGCTGGGTCCAGCGCGGCCCGCCATCCGGAGTCGGCCGATGAGGATCGTCTACACCGATGTGCTCGTCATCGGGGGCGGCGCTTGCCGGACTGCGCCTGGCGATCGGCGCCAGGCGCCGCGGGCACGACGCGATCATCCTGTCGCTCGTGCCGGCCAAGCGGTCGCACTCGAAGGCCGCGCAGGGTGGCATGCAGGCCAGCCTCGGCAACGTCATCAAGGGTGCAGGGCGACAACGAAGACGTGCCATTTCGAGGACACGGTGCGTGGCAGCGACTGGGGCGCCGATCAACGCGTCGTGCGCATGTTCGTCAACACGGCGCCCAAGGCGGTGCGCGAGCTGGCGGCCTGGGGCGTGCCGTGGAGCCGCATCCGCAAGGGCGATCGCACCGTCATCATCAACGGCCAGAAGACCACCATCACCGAGCGCGACGCGGCCCACGGGCTCTTGGCGCAGCGCGATTTCGGCGGCACCAAGAAGTGGCGCACCTGCTACGTCTCGGATGGCACCGGACACGCGATGCTCACCGCGATGGCGGACCAGGCGATCGCCGCCGTCGATCCCCGTGCACGAGCGCACGGAGGCGCTTGCGCTCATCCACGACGGCGGTCGCTGCTACGGCGCGGTCGTGCGCGACCTGATCACCGGTCAGCTCACCGCCTACGTGGCCAAGGCGACCGCGATCGCCACCGGCGGCGCCGGTGCCTGTATCGCGTCACCACCAACGCCGTGATCTGCGAGGGCATCGGCCACGCCATCGCGCTCGAGACCGGCGTCGCCGCGCTCGGCAACATGGAGGCCGTGCAATTTCATCCCACCGGTATCTTTCCGGCCGGAATCCTGGTCACCGAAGGCTGCCGCGGCGACGGCGGCCTGCTCAGGGATGCCGACGGCCACCGCTTCATGCCGGACTACGAGCCCGAGAAGAAGGAGCTGGCCTCGCGCGACGTGGTCTCGCGGCGCATGGAGCAGCACATCGCCAAGGGCCATGGCGCCAAGAACCGGTTCGGCGAACACCTCTGGCTCGACATCACCTTGCTGGGCGAGCACCACATCGAGCACAACCTGCGCGAGGTCTACGAGATCTGCCATTACTTCCTCGGCGTCGATCCGGCCAAGGAGTGGATCCCGGTGCGCCCGGCCCAGCACTACACGATGGGTGGCGTGCGCACCGACGCCGACCGGCGAGAGCCCGACGCTGCAAGGGCCTGTTCTCGGCGGGCGAAGCGGCCTGCTGGGACATGCACGGCTTCAACCGTCTGGGCGGCAACTCGGTGGCCGAGACCGTCGTGGCCGGCATGATCGTGGGCGAGTTCATCGGCTGATTTCTGCGATCGACCCGACAACGACGTCAACATCCCGACCGCCCTGGTCCACGGCTACCTCGAGCGCGAGCAGGCCCGGCTCGCCGCCATGCTCACGGGCCGCGGCACGGAAGTCGGCGGTGGACGCTCCGGGTGGCCATGCAGCAGACCATGACCGCGCAAGGTCGGCATCTTCCGGCGCGGCGAGGACCTCGAGCAGGCGGTCGACGAGCTGCAGGCACTGCTGGTACGCAGCCGCAACATCGGCGTGCGCTCGCGCGCCGCCGGCGCCAACCCGGAGCTGGTGACCGCGTACCGCACGCAGAAGATGCTGAAGCTCGCGGTCACGGTCGCCTACGGCGCGCCTCATGCGCACGGAGAGCCGCGGCGCGCACTATCCGCGAGGACTATCCACGCCGCAACGACGCCGAGTGGCTCAAGCGCACGCTCGCCTCCTGGACGGAACGAGCAGGACACGCTGCCCACGCTCCGCTACGAGCGCTCGACGTGAAGACGATGGAGCTGCCGCCCGGCTGGCGCGGGTATGGCGCCAAGGACTACACCGACCATCCCGACACGCCGGCGCGACAGAAAGAAGTCGAGGCGATCAGGGCGAAGCTGGCGCCGGCCGGACCGCTTCGCCGTGCAGGAGGCGCTCATGCCGTACGAGGAGCTGCTGCCGCCGCGCTTCCGCGGTCGCAACGAACGCATCGACGAGAGGTTTTGACCGATGGCCGACGAAGCCACGCCCCGCACGCTCACGCTCCAGATCCTCCGCTACAACCCGCAGGAGCCCGACCAGCCCGCCGCGCATGCAGCCCTATCAGCTCGAAGAGGCCGACGGCATGACGCTGTTCATCGCCCTCAACGAGATCCGCGAGAAGCAGGACCCGTCCCTGCAGTTCGACTTCGTCTGCCGCGCCGGCATCTGCGGCAGCTGCGGGATGATGATCAACGGCCGGCCGGGGCTCGCCTGCCGCACCCTCACCAAGCAGCTCGCGCCGGAGACCACGCTGGCGCCGCTCCCGGTGTTCGAGCTGATCGGCGACCTGTCGGTCAACACCGGCAAGTGGATGCGCGACATGAGCGAGCGGCTCGAGACCTGGGTGCACCTCAAGACCGCGGAGGTCGACCTCAGCGCATCGAGGCGGCCATGGAGCCGGAGCTGGCCGAGCAGATCTACCTGCTCGACCGCTGCATCGAGTGCGGCTGCTGCGTCGCGGCCTGCGGCACCGCGCGGATGCGCGAGGACTTCGTCGGCGCCGTGGGGCTCAACCGGATCGCGCGCTTTCGCCTCGACCCGCGGGACACGCGCGACGATGCCGCGTACTACGAGCTGATCGGCGACGACAGCCGGCGTGTTCGGCTGCATGTCCCTGCTCGCCTGTCACGACCTGTGCCCGAAGGATTTGCCGCTCCAGACCCAGATCGCCTTCCTGAGACGGAAGATGGTCGTGGCCGGGCTCAAGTAACGACACGGCGCGCCCTGCGCGAGCAGGAGTGACCAATGGGATACCGCATCGAGAAGGACTTCCTGGGCGAGAAGCAGATTCCCGACGACGCCTACTACGGCGTCCAGACGCTCCGGGGCAAGGAGAACTTCCACATCACCGGCATGCCGATGTCCCGGGAGCCGAACTTCGTCAAGGCCTTCGGCTACGTGAAGAAGGCCGCCGCCATGGCGAACCGCGACCTCGGCGTGCTCGACGCGAAGATCGCCGACGCGATCATCCGCGCGTGCGACCGGCTGATCGCGGGCGAGATGCTCGACCAGTTCGTGACCGACTTCATCCAGGGCGGCGCCGGCACCTCGACCAACATGAACGCCAACGAGGTGATCGCCAACCTCGCGCTCGAGAGCCTCGGCCACAAGAAGGGCGAGTACCAGTACGTCAACCCCAACGACCACGTGAACTTCGGGCAGTCCACGAACGACGTCTATCCGACCGCCTTCCACCTCGGCCTCATCCTGCGGCTGGAGAGCTACATGGAGGCGCTGCGCCGGCTGCAGGAGGCCTTCTTCGCCAAGGGCCGGGAGTTCGACCGGGTCCTCAAGATGGGCCGCACCCACCTGCAGGACGCGGTCCCGATGTCCCTGGGCGCCGAGTTCCACGGCTGGGGCACGACGATCGGCGAGGAGGTGCAGCGGATCGCCGAGGTCCGGCAGCTCCTGCACGGCGTCAACCTCGGCGCCACCGCGATCGGCACGACGGTGACCGCCGCGCCCGGCTACCCCGCGCTCGCGACGAAGCACCTCTCCGACATCACCGGCATCAAGTTCACCCTGGCCGACGACCTGATCGAGGCCACCTCGGACACCGGCGACTACGTGCTGCTGTCCGGCGTGCTCAAGCACACCTCGGCCAAGCTCACCAAGATCTGCAACGACCTCCGCATGCTGGCCTCGGGGCCGCGCTGCGGGTTCAACGAGATCAACCTGCCGCAGATGCAGCCGGGCTCCTCGATCATGCCGGGCAAGGTGAATCCCGTGATCCCGGAAGTCGTGAACCAGACCGGCTTCCTCGTGATCGGGCTCGACCTCACGGTGACGCTCGCCGCCTCCGCCGGGCAGCTGCAGCTGAACGTCATGGAGCCGGTGATCACCTTCGCGCTCTTCGCCTCGATCGCGACGATGGAGCGCGCGGTCACCAGCCTGCGGGTGAACTGCGTCGAGGGCATCACCGCCAACGCCGAGCACACGCCGCGACATGGTGCTCAATTCGCTGGGCATCGTGACGGTGCTCAAGCCCTCGCTCGGCTACAAGCAGTGCGCCGAGATCGCCCACGAGGGCCACGAGACGGGCAAGAGCCTGCACGACATCGTCGTGAAGGAGCGGAAGCTCCTCACCCAGCAGAAATGGGACGAGGTCTTCTCGTTCGAGAACCTCATCAACCCCAAGTTCGAGCAATGAGCGCGCGGCGGAATCCCGCGGAGGGGCGCCGATGACGATCTCGATCGCGCTGCAGTTCGTGGTCGTGCTCGCCGCCATCTGGATGGGTGCGCGCTCGAGCGGCGTCGGCCTCGGCCTCTGGGGCGCGGTGGGGCTGCTGGTCCTCGTCGTCGCCTTCGGGGTGAATCCCACCTCGCCGCCCGATCGACGTCATGCTGATCATCCTGGCGGTCATCATGGCCGCCTCGGTGATGGACGCCGCCGGCGGCATCGACTTCCTCGTGCGCATCGCCGAGCGCATCATCCGGGCGAACCCGAAGTACGTCACGATCGTGGCGCCGCTCACCACCTGGAGCTTCACCTTCGTGGCGGGCACCGGGCACATCGTCTATCCGCTGCTCCCCGTGATCTACGAGACCGCGCACCAGAGCGGCATCCGGCCCGAGCGGCCGATGGCGGTCGCGACCATCGCCTCGCAGCAGGCGATCACCGCGAGCCCGGTGGCCGCGGCGACGGCCGCGATGATCGGGCTCTTCTGCCGAGAAGGGCCTCACCCAGTGGGGCCTGCCCCAGATCCTGATGATCTGCGTGCCGGCCACCCTGACCGGCGTCGTCGCGGCGGCGATCGTCTCGATGTTCGTCGGCAAGGACCTGAAGGACGACCCCGAGTACCAGGCGCGCCTCGCAGGCCGGCGCCATCCCGCCGCCGAAGGGCGCCGCCGAGCGGCCGCCGCTCAAGCCCGCGGCGAAGCGTCTCGGCGTTCATCTTCCTCGTCGGCGTGGCGCTCGTCGTGCTCTTCGGCTTCTTCCCCGCGCTGCGCCAGCTTCCGGGCGCGAAGGCGCCACTCGCCATGCCGATCGTGATCGAGATCGTCATGCTCTCCGTCGCGGCGATCATGCTGGTGGTCACGAAGGTCGAGGTCGACGACGTGCCGAAGACGCCCGACCCTGCGCGCGGGCGTGGTGGCGGTGATCGGCATCTTCGGCCTCGCCTGGCTGGGCGACAGCTTCATCGCCGCGAACCAGGACGTGATCGTCCCGGCGATCAGCGCCATGACCGAGGCCGCGCCGTGGACCTTCGCCCTCGGCCTCTTCGGCGCGTCCGTCCTGCTCTACAGCCAGGCGGCGACGACCCGCGCGCTGATGCCGCTCGGGCTCGCGCTCGGCATCCCGCCGCAGTTCCTGATCGCGATGTTCCCGTCGGTCAACGGCTACTTCTTCATCCCGACCTACGGCTCGCTGATCGCGGCGATCAACTTCGACCTGTCGGGCACCACGAAGATCGGCAAGTACGTGCTCAACCACTCGTTCATGATTCCGGGGCTCGTCGCGACCTTCGTCGCGGTCCTGACGGGCCTCGTGCTCGCGAAGCTGATGTTCTAGCGCGATCGACGGTGAGGCACCGGATGACCGCCGCGATGGTCAAACGCATCGGCCTGTTCGGCGGGCCGCTGCTCGGGCTGCTCTGTTACTTCCTGCTGCCCCCTCGTTACTCGACCGGTCCCGGCGAGTGGGTCGAGTTCACGCAGGCGGGGCGCGCCACGCTCGGCCTGATGGTCTGGATGGCCGCGTGGTGGCTCACCGAGGCGGTGGACATCGAGGCCACCGCGCTCCTGCCGATCGTGACCTTCCCGCTGCTGGGCATCGCGCCCCTCGACAAGGTCCTGCCGCCCTACGCCGCGGACGTGATCTTCCTCTTCATGGGCGGCTTCATCATCGGGCCTGGCCATCGAGCGCTGGGGCCTCGACCGGCGCATCGCCTTCTTCATCCTGCGCCTGGTCGGCGCGCGTCCGGGCGCCATCGTCGGCGGCTTCATGGCGGTCACCGCGTTCCTGAGCATGTGGGTCTCGAACACCGCGTGCGCGGCCATGATGGTGCCGATCGCCCTGAGCGTCGTCGACCTGGTCTTGCGCAGCCGTACCGGCGCCGGCCTGAAGGAGTCCGGCGGCATACCGCAGGACCGCATTCCGGAGCGCAACTTCGCCACCGGCCTCCTGCTCTGCATCGCATACGCGGCGTCGATCGGCGGGATCGCGACCATCATCGGGTCGCCGCCCAACGGCATCGCCGTGCGCTACATCCGGCAGACGTTCGACACGGAAGTGAGCTTCTTCGACTGGCTGCTGGTGGGCGGACCGTTCACGCTCGTCTTCCTGCCGATCGCCTGGCTGCTGGTGACGCGCGTCCTGTTTCGCGCCGATATCGGCGAGATCGAGGGCGGCCGCCAGTACTTCGACGAGGAGTATCGAAAGCTGGGCCCCCTCACCCGCGGCGAGAAGATCGTGCTGGCGGTCTTTTCCGTCACCGCGTTTCTCTGGATCTTCAGCCCGCTGCTCAGGAGCGATGACGATCGCCGACGCGAAGCCGCTGGCCGCGCTCTCCGACGCGGGCATCGCCATGCTGGCGGCGATGGCGCTGTTCCTGATCCCCGTGGATCGTGCCAACGGAACATCCGGGCGATGGACTGGGGCACGGCCGTGAAGCTCCCGTGGGGCGTGCTGATGCTCTTCGGCGGCGGGCTCAGCGCTCGCCACCGCCGTCGAGGCGAACGGTGTGTCGGCGTTCATCGGCAATGCGAGCCGTGGCCTGGCGGGCCTGCCTCCGCTCCTGCTGCTGCTCGCGATCACCGCGATGACGGTGTTCCTGTCCGAGCTCACCTCCAACACGGCGCAGATCGCGACCATGGTGCCGTTGCTCGCCGCCATGTCGCCGGCGCTCGGCGATGAATCCGTACGTCCTGATCTTCGCGTGCACGCTCGGCGCGAGCTCCGCCTACATGATGCCGGTGGGCACGCCGCCGAACGCGATCGTGTTCGGAACCGGGCTGGTGCGGCTGCCGCAGATGATGAAGGCCGGCTTCTGGCTGAACCTCGCCGGCATCCTGGTCATCACGGCGCTGGCCACGCTGTTCATCACCCCGTTGCTCGGCAAGGAGTCCTGAATGACGACGCGACGCCAGTTCCTCGGAGGATTGACCACGGGCACCGTGGCGATCGGCGCCCTGTCGCAAGCGGGGTGCGGCTCCGGCGAGTCCGCCGCTCAAGACCCGCGGCGCCACCCCGACGACGACCGTCTGCCCCTTCTGCGGAGTCGGCTGCGGCCAGGTCGTCTCCACGCAGAACGGCCACGTGATCAACATCGAGGGCGACCCGGGCCATCCGATCAGCGAAGGCACGCTGTGCAGCAAGGGCGCGGCGGCCATCCAGGTGGTCAACAACCCGCGGCGCTTGCAGAAGGTGCTCTACCGCGCGCCGCGCGGCACGGCGTGGGAGGAGAAGACGTGGGACTGGGCGCTGGAGCGGATCGCCGCGCGCGTCAAGGAGACGCGCGACAAGACCTTCCAGACGGCGACGGACGGGCGCGTCGTCAACCGCACCGAGGCCATCGCCTGCCTCGGCGGCTCCGCGCTGGACAACGAGGAGGCCTATCTCCTCGTGAAGCTCATGAGGGCCCTCGGCCTGGTGTACGTCGAGCACCAGGCCCGGCTCTGACACAGCTCCACGGTCGCCGGACTGGCGGCCTCG
The DNA here is from genome assembly GCA_963707305.1 of uncultured Candidatus Rokubacteria bacterium. Classification (GTDB taxonomy): domain Bacteria; phylum Methylomirabilota; class Methylomirabilia; order Rokubacteriales; family CSP1-6; genus VGLJ01. Next base: position 129,511 of record CAVPPZ010000009.1, on the reverse strand, counting down.
TTCGGCAGGGGGGCGATGACCAACCACTGGATCGACATGGTCAACGCCGACGTCGTCCTGATCATGGGCGGCAACCCGGCCGAGGATCACCCCATCGCCATGAACTGGCTGACGCGCACCAAGGAGCGCGGCGCCTACATCCTGCACGTCGACCCGCGCTTCAATCGCACCAGCTCGATCGCGGACGTGTTCGCCAAGCTGCGCTCGGGCACCGACATCGCCTTCGTCGGCGGCATGATCAACTATGCGATCGAGCACAACCGCATCCAGCAGGAGTACGTCCGCGAGTACACCAACGCCTCCTGGATCGTCGGCGACGGCTACGGCTTCGCCGACGGTCTCTTCGCCGGCTACGATCCCACGGCGCGCACGCTACGACCGCGCGCGGTGGGCCTACGCGCTGGACGCGCAGGGACAGCCGCGGCGCGACCCCACCCTCAAGCATCCCCGCTGCGTCTTCCGGCTGCTGGAGCAGCACTTCTCCCGCTACGACCCCGACACGGTGTGCCGCATCACGGGCACGCCCGAAGGAAGTCTACCTGCGCGTGTGCGATCTCTACACCTCGACCTTCGCGCCCGACCGGGCCGGCACGTGGCTGTACGCCATGGGCACGGCCCAGCACAGCCACGGCACGCAGAACATCCGCTCGTACGCCATCCTGCAGCTGCTGCTCGGCAACATCGGCGTCGCCGGCGGCGGCGTCAACGCGATGCGCGGCGAGTCCAACGTGCAGGGGTCCACGGATCAGGGACTGAACAACGACGGCTTGCCGGGCTATCTCAAGATGCCGGTCGAAGCGGACATCGATCTGGCGACCTACCTGAAGCGCGTGACGCCGGTCGCGACCAATCCGGCGAGCGCGAACTGGCTGCAGAACACGCCGAAGTACGTCGTGAGCCTGCTGAAAGCGTGGTGGGGCGAGCAGGCCACGCCGCGAGAACGAGTTCGCCTTCGCGTACCTGCCCAAGCTCGGGCGCGGATTCCAGGGACAGGGCTACGCGTTCCTCGCGCTCACCCACGCCATGCTCGCCGGCGAGATGAAGGGGCTCTTCTGCTTCGGCCAGAACCCCGCGGTGGGCGGCGCCAACGCGCGCCTGATCCGGGCGGGGCTGGACAAGCTCGAGTGGATGGTGGTCGCCGATCTCTTCGAGCACGAGACGGCGAGCTTCTGGAAGCGGCCGGGCGTCGATCCCGGCGCAAGATCCCGACCGAGGTGTTCGTGCTCCCCGCCGCGTCCGGCGTCGAGAAAGAGGGCAGCATCGTCAACAGCGGCCGCTGGGCGCAGTGGCGCTACCGCGCGGTGAAGCCCATCGCCGACTGCCGTCCCGACCTCGACATCGTCGACGGGCTCGCCCAGGCCATCAAGCGCGCCTACGAGAAGGACGGCGTGTTCCCGGAGCCGATCCGGCACCTCGCCTGGGACTACGGACACGAGCCCGATCCGCATCGCGTCGCGCGCGAGCTGAACGGACGCTTCCTGGTCGACGTGACGCAGCCGGACGGCACGGGGTTCGCCGCCGGCAAGCAGGTGCCCGGCTTCGCGCAGCTGCGGGACGACGGCAGCACGATGTCGGGCAACTGGATCTACTGCGGCGGCTACACCGAAGACGGCAACCTGGCCGCCCGGCGCGACCCGACCGATGCGCCGAACGGCATCGGGCTCCATCCGAAGTGGGCGTGGGCGTGGCCGATGAACCGCCGCATCCTGTACAACCGCGCCTCCGTCAATCGCAAGGGCGAGCCGTTCAACCCGCGCAACTGGGTCATCCGCTGGAACGCCGAGAACAAGACGTGGGAAGGCGATGTGCCCGATGGCGCCATGCCGCCGGGCGAGACGAATCCCTTCATCATGCTGGCGTCGGGGGTTGGGCAGCTCTACTCGCCGGACCTGGTGGACGGGCCGTTCCCCGAGCACTACGAGCCGGTCGAGAGCCCGGTGCAAAACCCGCTCTCCAAGATCCAGTCGAGTCCCTGCGCGCAGATCTGGCAGTCCACCGAGTTCGATCGGTACGGCACGCCCGACGTCTTTCCCATCGTCGCCACCACCTACCGCGTGTCCGAACACTGGCAGACCGGCGCCATGAGCCGCAACATGCCCTGGCTCGTGGGCCTCGTGCCGAACGCGTTCGTCGAGATCGGCACCGCGCTGGCCACAGCGCGAGGGGATCAAGAACGGCGACCGGGTGATCGTGAGCAGCGCGCGGGGCTCCATCGAGGTCTACGCGCTCGTCACCGAACGCTTCCAGCCCTTCTTCGTCGACGGCCGGATGATCGACGAGATCGGCCTGCCGTGGCACTGGGGCTACGCGGGCATCGTGCCGGGCGACATCGCCAACGATCTCACCGCCAGCGTCGGCGACGCCAACTCGCAGATTCCCGAGACCAAGGTGTTTCTCTGCAACCTCAAGCGAAAGGGCCTCGCATGACGCACGCCGGCGTCGAAGCCGAAAGCGATGATCCAGGACAACACCCGGTGCATCGGCTGCCGGGCCTGCATGGTGGCGTGCAAGTCGTGGAACGACCGGCCCGCGGACCACACGGACTTCTTCGCCGGCGCCGGCTATCAGAACCCGCGCGATCTCGACGCCAACAACTACACGCTCATCACCTTCAACGAGATCACCACCGGCGCCCGCCCCAACTGGGTGTTCGGGCGCCAGCTCTGCATGCACTGCGACCATCCGGCCTGCGCATCGGCGTGTCCGACCACCGCGCTGAAGAAGACCGCCGCTCGGCCCCGTGGCGTTCGACGAGTCGCGCTGCATCGGGTGCCGGGCCTGCATGCAGGCGTGCCCATTCCTGATTCCCAAGTACGACTACGAGAACCGCGCGCCGCTGATCCACAAGTGCACGTTCTGCGCCGACCGCCTCGAGGTCGGCCTGAAGCCGGCGTGCGCGACCGTCTGCCCCACCGGCGCCATCAGCTTCGGCGACCGCGACGACATGGTGGCCGAGGCGAAGCGGCGGATCGCGACGGCGCCGGGCACGTACATCCCGGAGATCTACGGCCTCGACGAGGTCGGCGGGACCAGCGTGCTGCATCTGTCGTCCGTGCCGTTCGAGCAGATCGGCTACATCACCGGGCCTGCCGAAGACGCCGATGCCGGACCTCACCCACCGATGGCTGCGCGTCACGGCCGCCTGTGTTCGGCCTGCTGTACGGCGTGTTCGCGCGCGCTGACCTGGATCGTGCACTGGCGCAACGCGCGGCCGGGAGCACGATCGGAGAGAAGGCATGAACTGGCGCATCCGGCTCACCTGGTGGGACAAAGCGCTGCTGGCCGTCATGGCGGTGGCCGTCGTCATCACCCTGGTGCGATTCGCGGCCGGGATCGGCAGCATCGCCAACATCAACAACGCGTATCCCTGGGGCTGGTGGGTCGGCTACGGGATCATGACCATGATCGCGATCGGAGGGGTCGGCTTCACGATCACCGGACTGGTGGAGGTCCTGGGCGGGCATCGTTACCATTCGTTCCTTCGCCCCGCCGTCCTCATGGCGTTCCTCTGCTACGTCAGCGCGATCACCATGCTCATGGTGGAGCTCGGCCGGCCGTGGAAGGTGTGGTTGGTCCTGGTGTCCTGGGCGCCCACCTCCGCGCTGTACGAGGTCGGCTGGTGCGCGTTCCTGTATCTCAGCGTGCTCGCCTTCGAGTTCGCCCAGGTGCCGGTCGAGCAGCTCGGCTGGCGTCGCGCGTTGAACGTCATCCGGGTGATCTACATTCCCGATCATGCTGCTCGGCGTGACGCTGTCGCACCTGCACCAGTCCTCGCTGGGCACGTTGATGACGCTCATCCCGCACAAGGTGAACGTCCTCTGGTGGTCGGATCTCTTGCCGTTGATCTACCTCTTTTCCGCCATGATGGCCGGCCCGGCGATGGCGATCCTCGAGCACCTCGCCGCCGCTCGCTGGCTCGGCTTCGAGCCGCGCATGGATTTGCTCGCCGGCCTCGCTCGCATCGAAGCCTGGCTCGTGGCGCTCTGCCTCGCGCTTCAGGTGGGCGATCTATTCTACCGTGGCGCCGCCGGCGCCATGCTCAGCGCAACGTGGTTCGCCGTGTCTCGTTCTGGGTCGGGATCGGGTTCGGCCTGCTGCTTCCCCTGGTTCTGCTGCTCATGCCGGAGGTGCGCGAGAGCCGGCGCGGGCTCGCCACGGCCTGCGGCCTGGTGGTGGCCGGCGTCCTGCTCCACCGGGTGAACGTGGCCGTGTTCGGCCTCCGGGTGCGGCACTGGGAAACCTACGTCCCGTCGTGGGGAGAGATCGGCATCACCCTCGGCATCACCGCGGGGGCCGTGTTCGTGTTCGGCGCGCTGGTGCGGATCCTGCCCATCCACGAGGAGGCGCCGCCGCGGACCACCGCGCGCCCCGCGGCTCAGCCCGGCCGCGCGCTGCGCGGCGCGGAAGGAGCTGTCGTGACATGACGCCGGAGCAACCGCGCCCGATCTCCGGAATCCGCATCGTCGGCATGCTGGTGGTGCTCGTCAACCTCATCCTGACCATCGCCCTCATCACCCAGGTGCGCGAGGTTCAGCAGCGTGTCGCGAGCTTGCCTTCGGACCTGGCCAGCAAGCGCGACGTGGCCTCGCTACGCCCGCTGCAGGTTCGCCAGATCCTGACGAGGAACTGTGTGGAGTGCCACAGCGCCCGCCGGCTCGGCGCGACCGTCTCGATGGAGCCGTCGGAAATCCAGCGCACCATCGAGCGCATGCAGAGCCACCCGGGCGCCAACATCCCGCCAGGCGAGTTCGAGCGCATCGCCGCTTCCTTGCTCGTGCTTCGTTGCGCCCGCTGCCACGGAGAGGACACGCTGAACCTGATGGTGCTGAAGACCCAGCCCGAGCGCATCGCCACGATCCGTCGCATGGCGGCGCTCCCCGGCTCGGGCGTGCGGCCAGACCAGGTATCCGCCATCGCTCAGGCGTTCGAGACGCTCGTATCGTCTCCGTGACGCGGACGAGCCTCGCCGTCCTCTTCGCGGGCCTCATCGCGATCCCGGTCGGCGTCGGGGCGTTCACGTTCGTCTACGCGAAGGGCTTCTCCTATCTCTCCACCGATCCGCGTGCGTGCGCGACATGTTCGACGCCATCGCGGCCGCGAAGAACGCCGGCGCCGCGCTACGCGGAAGATCCGGGACTCGCGAGAGGGAGAGTAGGGCCCGTCAACTCGACCTGAACGGCCCTAGCTGTCGAAGCGCGTCGATGGCACCGTGCAGCGATGAAGCAGTGTGGTGCGTGGCGCGGCTGGAACGGAGCCAGATCTTCCGCGGCCCCTCAACACCTCCTGATCGACATCGACGATGGGACTGAGCCCCCTAGCACCGACGGGAAACGCGGCCGCTACCTGGCGGCGCCGAGCCGAAGGCGAGCTGCCCGACGACCGCGCAGAGCTCCCCGTCGTCCACGGGCTTGGTGAGGAACGCGTCGCATCCCGCACGAAGACACCGCTGCCGGACGAACTCATCGGTGTGCGCGGTCACGATGACGGTCGCCGGACGTGGCGCGCCCGGCCTCACGGCGGACCGGGCATTGGCCAGCAGCCAGCAGCCGTCCTCGCCCGGGAGAGAGAGATCGCTCACGATGACGTGAGGACGGAGCGGCTCCAGCATCCTCAAGCCGTGCCGGGCGTCGGAGGCCGTCGCGACCGTCGCTCCATCCATCTCGAGAATGACCCTGAAGAGCTCGCGACAATCGGGGTCGTCTTCCACGACGAGCACCCGTACACCATCCAGACGCTGTGACATCTTGTTCACCCCTTGCTTTCACGGTAGCGGTCGGCATCCCCGACGACCCGGGACTGGCGCGCCAAGTTCGTGATCGCACGCGACAGACGCCGATCCTGACGGAACCGTCCTGGCTCACGCGCGTGGTCTGCTGCACCTCGAGCACACGACACGGCTCGGTCTGCCCCGCGACGATCTCCTCAGGGAGGCGCGGCTCGACGAGCGCCAGCTCCGCGACCCGGACGGTCGGATCCCCCTCTCCGCCGTCGTTCGGCTCTGGCAGGCGATCGCGGCACGGGCGACGGAGCCGACCATCGGGCTCCGCCTCGGCAAGCACATGCGCGTCAAGGAATTCGGACTCGTCGGGTACGCGATGGCGCACAGCAAGACCCTCGGCGCCGCGTTGAAGCGCCTCGACCGCTACGATCGCATCGTCGCCGAAACGCTCAACGTCGCGCTCGACACGACGGACGGGGAGCGACGTGGGTGCGCCTGGACGTCCAGTCGCCGCTGCGCGCGTTGCGGCCGGCGGTCGACGCGCGTCTCGCCGCCCTCCTCTCGATCTGCCGGGAAATCGTGGCCGCATCGATCGATCCCCTGGTGGTGCGACTGCCGTATCGCGCAGCCCGAGCGGGTCGTCGAGTATCAGCAGTTCTTCCGCGCCCCGCTCGAGTTCGGAGCGCTCACGACCGCGTTCCTGCTCCGCACCGAGGACCTCGAGCGGCCCGTCGTGCATGGCGACGAGACGCTGGCGGGCTACCTCGACCAGCTGGCGGAACAGCGGCTCTCGGCGGTCGACCACGACGCGACCGCCAGAGACCAGATCCGCAACGCGCTCTGGTCAGTGCTGCCGGACGGGGTCCCGGAGCTGGAGTCGCTCGCGCGCCGTCTCGGCATGAGCGGGCGCACGCTGCAGCGACGGCTGCGCGACGAGGGCACGACGTACCGCGACGTGCTGGCCGACTTCCGGCAGGACGCGGCGCCCGCGCTGCTGAGAGACGGCCGCCTCGGGGTCTCGGAGGTCGCGTTCCTGCTCGGCTACGAGGATCCCGCGTCGTTCCAGCGGGCGTTCCGACACACGTTCGGGATGCCGCCCCGAGCGTTTCGCCGGCGCCTCGCCGCCTAGTCACTTCGCGCACCGCCGCGCCGCAGCCGTGCCGCTCCGCGTCCGCCGCCCGACGAATCTGCTAGCTGCCGCCGTCCCCCACGAGCACGAACGGCGCCCAGAAGAACGGGTGCGCGGTGGCGGGCTTCGCGCGCAGCGCGGCCTGCGAGCGGCGCAGCGCCTCGGCCTTCCCGACGCCGGCGTCCTTGGCGGCAGCGAACATGCCGGTCGTCAGCTCCACCGTGGGGTTCGACGCCACCGTCCACTGCGACACGAGCAGCGCGCGCGCGCCCGCGTAGAGGAAGGCGCGGGTCAACCCGGACAGGCTCTCGCCGCCCAGTGATCCATCGGGGCCGGCCGTGTTGCACGCCGACAGCACGACCCAGTCCGCGTCCAGCTTGAGCGTGGCGACTTCGCTGGCGTCGAGCAGCCCATCGTCGCCGCCCGTCGCCGTCGCGGGCGGCGCGAGCGCCAGCGCGGGCTCGTTCTGGCACGTCAGCTCGCCGGGGAGCAGGCCGTGCGTGGCGAACGTGATGATCCGATAGCGGCTCAGGTCAGTCGCGCGCACGCGCTGCTCGGTCGCGTCGGCGCCGAGGATCAACGCGTCGCTCTTCGCGCCGAGGGCGGCCGCGATGCGCTTGACCTCGTCGGCCGATTCCGGCAGCCGCGGCAGCGTCCGCAAGAGCCCGAGGTCGATGCCGCCGCCCTGCCGGCACGCGTTGGCCGCGGCCCCGATCGACCGCGTGTCCTTCTGATCGCCCGCGAACGCGGGATCCGCGAACGCGAGGAACGGCTCCGGGGCCGCCGATCGCCCGGCCACCGCGCGAAGGTCGCGGAGGGCGGCGACCGACGGGAGGACGCTGATCCCCAGGTCGGTCGCGAGAAACGGCATCGTGCCGTACGCCGCGCCCGGCGCGACGTCCTTCGTGAGCAGCACGCCGAGCGGCAGCGACAGCAACGGGCCCGTCGGCACCGTGAGGAGGTGACGGATGCCGCCGAGCGAGGGCGCCAGCGGCCCGAACAGCGTCACGTAGAGCTGCCGCGCGCGCGGCGGCGTCGAAGACGCGGCGCGCGTCCTGGCTCAGATCGAGGCTCTCGCGCAGCGCCTTCACCTCGGCTTCGAGCGCCGCGCCGCCGAGGCGCGCGCGATGCATGTGCACGCCGTCCTTGCGCACGAGGATCACGAACGTCGAATTCTGCGCGGGCAGGAACGTGACCAGCGCCTCGTCGGCGCGCAGGAGCTTCTGGAGCTCGTCGGCCGAGAGCGGCTGCTCCGCGTTGAGCCGAGCGTAGCGCGGGAACTCGGACTGCAGCCGCTGCTCGAGCGCCTCGATCTTCTCCTCCGCCTCGCGCACCTGCCGCTTGAGGTCCTCTTCCCGCGCTTCGCGCTCCTGCGGGGGCTTCGCGAGCTCGGCCACGAGCGCGTGCCGCGCGGCGACGTGCCGGCGGTCCGCGTCCTGCAGCTCGCGCGTGACCGCGGCGAGCTTGGGATCGCCGCTCCCGATGCGCGCCGACATGGCGCGCAGCGCCTTCGCGGTCTCGGTCCCGCGCGGGATCTGCATCGCCCACAGCGACTCGGCGGCCAGACGCGCGCGCTCGCCCGGCCGCTGGGCCGCGGCGACGCTGAGCGCGTCCAGGTACGGCAGCACCGTGACCGGACGCGCTCCCGTGAGCGCCGACCGGTGCTTCACCTGCAGCTCGGCGGAGCGCCGATACTGGGCGAGGGCGGCATCGAGATTGCCCGCCAGCTGCTCCGTGCGCCCGAGGATCACGCGTCCCTCGATCGCGTGCGGTCCCGCCTCGCCCCACAAGAGCTCGTGCCGCGCGAGCGCGGTCTCGAAGCTCCGCCGCGCGTCGTCGAAGCGCCCTTCCTCGCGCGCGATCAATCCGAGCTGCTCGTGCATCTCTCCCACCCACCACGTCCGCCAGTCGGAGTCGCGCCCGCCGGGAAGCTCGACCATCCTGAGCGACTCGCTCGCCGCGGCCGTCGCCTCGGCGAGCCGCTTGTGCGTGCGCAGCAGCCGTGAATAGATGCCCACCGTGTAGGGACGGCCGTTCCCCGTCTCCGGATACTTCTCCGCCATCTTCACGGCGGCTTCCGCCCACACGAGCGCCTCGGCGGGGCGATGCTCGCGATGCACGCTCGCGCGATAGGCGAGCAACAACAGCTTCTCGTCCGAGCTGAACGACTGCTGCACGACCTTCTCCGCGCGGGCGAAGACGCGGTCGGCGTCGTCGTAGCGGTACTGGCGACCGATGGTCAGCGCGAGCTCGTTGAGGATGGCGCCGGCGCCGGCGCGATCCGGTCCGAGCACGCGCTCGTGGATCTCGAGGAGACGCGTCAGCGTGGCCTCGCACGTCCCGTAGTTGCCCGAGCGGAACTGCAGCTTGGCCAGGCGCCACAGCGCGTCGGCGGCGCCGATGTCCTGGATGCCGATGAGCTTGCCGCCCGCGCCGACGGCGGCCTCCGCGCGACGGATGGCCGCTGACTTCGTCCCGTCCTGCACCGCACCGGCGACCGGACGGCCCTGCAGGACGCCGATCGTCGCCTCGAGGACCCGGACGTTCGTGGGAAACGTCTCGAGCGCATACCCGCGGCCGCCCGCGATGGCCGCGAGCACGACCATGGGCCAGCCGCCATCGGTGCGGATGCACTGACGAATCGCCGCCGGGCTCCCGTCGCCGAGGGTCGTCTTCTCGACCGCGCCGCATCCGCTGAGACGCGTGTCGTAGCCCTTCTGGAAGGCGCTGTCGGTGAGCAGGCGCTCGGGCGTCGTGTCTCGTGCCACGCGGAATCGCAGGAGCGCGCCGCTCGGCACGCGCCAGCCGTCGCAGAGCACGGTCAAGCGGGTGAGGCCGCGCGACGCATCGTCCTGCGCCACGCGCACCCGGCACTGCTCGCCGGTGCCATTGGCGCCGATGGCGGCCTCGCTGCCCACCGCCTGCAACGATTGGCCGGCGGCGGAGCTCGCGAACGACAGGACGAGGAGAACGGTCGAGGCGATGACCCATGTCATGGACCGAGGATAACCAATCGCGCCGAGCCGGGGCAGCCCTGAGTATTGGACTCCGCCGGAGTATGATGCGACTCCACGGAGGAGAGACATGCGCTGGTCCTCGATGATGGTGGTGGCGTCGCTCCTCGGGCTGCTCGCCGCGGTCCCCGCGTCGGCCCAGCTGGACCGGCTGCTCCAGCAGCTGCCGAAGTCCGGCGCGGGCGCGAGCCTCAGCGACGCGAAGATCGGCGACGGGCTCAAGCAGGCGCTCCAGGTCGCCACGGAGCACGCGGTCGGCCTCACCGGAAAGACGGATGGCTACTTCGCGAACGCGGCGATCAAGATCCTGATGCCGGAGCGGCTGCGCATGGCGGAGCAGGGCCTGCGCGCGGTGGGACAGGGTGAGCGCGTCGATGAGCTCGTGCTCGGCATGAACCGCGCGGCCGAGCGCGCGGCGCCGGCCGCCAAGTCCATCTTCTGGGACGCGATCGCCGCGATGAGCTTCGACGACGCGCGCCGGATCCTGCAGGGCTCCAGCACCGCCGCCACGGACTACTTCAAGCAGAAGACGACCGACAAGCTCACCTCGGCGTTCCTCCCCGTCGTGTCGTCGGCCATGGACGAGGTCGGCGTGACGCGGCAGTACAAGCAACTCGTCGCCAGCGCCGAGCGCCTGCCCTTCGTCAACGTCCAGGCCTTCGACATCGACCACTACGTCGTCGACAAGGCGCTCGACGGGCTGTTCCACGTCGTCGGCGACGAGGAGCAGAAGATCCGCACCAACCCCACGGCGCGCATCACGCCGCTGCTGAAAGAAGTGTTCGCCCGGTAGCCGGGCCTCATGACGGGCGGCGATCGATCCGACCGAACGCGCGCGGTGTGGCTCGAGACCCTCGCGCGCTACACGCGCGATCCGGCGCGGCCCGGCGCCGCCGACTTCTGGTCGCCCTCGCTCGACTGCGCGAGCCGCGACGAGCTGCGCGCGATCCAGGACGAGAAGCTCGCCGCGCTGACGCCCGTTCCTCTACGAGAACAGCGCGTTCTATCGGCGCCGCTTCGACCGGCTCGGCCTCGCGCCGACCGACATCAAGAGCGTCGACGATCTGCCGAAATGGCCGGTGCGTCGACAAGGCCGAGATGATGGAGGACGCCGGCCACACCCGCCCTACGGCACCTACACCACGCACGACGACGAGCTGTGGGCCGAGCGCGGCTGGATGATGTTCTCCTCGTCCGGCTCGACCGGCGTGCCGCGCATCTTCCGCTACTCGCAGATCGACCGCGAGCTCTGGGCCTGGGCGAACGCGCGCGCGCTGCACGCGATGGATCCGCCCGGGCGACACGGTGTTCATGTGCACCGGCTACGGTCCGCACGTGTGGGCCTGGGGCGTGCAGTACGCCCTCGCGAAGATGGGCGTGCCGTGCATCCCGGGCGGCGGCATGGACGGCGGATGCGCGCGCGAGCTCGTCGCTCGCTTCAAGCCGACCATCCTGCTCTGCACGCCGTCCTACGCGCTGCACCTCGGCCGCGTCATGGAGGAGCGCGGGCATGGATCCGGCGCGGACCTCCGTGCGCACGCTGTTCGTCGCCGGCGAGCCCGGCGGCGGGCATCGAGGCCACGCGCGAGCGCATCGAGGCGCTGTGGGACGCGCGCATCGTCGAGTTCTACGGCTGCACCGAAGCTCGCCGCATGCGGCGGCTATTCCTGCGACGCCTCGGACGCCGGGCCGGGCCGGTCTCCGCGCATCTGATGGAGGACGTGCAGTTCTGGGAGGTCGTCGATCCGGAGACGCGGCGGCGCGTCGACGAGGGCGGCCGCGGGCTGACCGTCTGCACCAACCTCAACTCCGAGAGCTCGCCGCAGCTGCGCTTCCTGGTCGGCGACTACACCGTCTTCACGACGCGAGCCGTGCGAGTGCGGCCGCACCCACGTGCGCGCGATCGGCTCGTTCGCGGGCCGCGCCGACGATCTGATCAACCTGCGCGGCATCAAGATGTTCCCGTCCACATCGAGGACGCGGTGCGCGCGGTGCCGGGCATCGGCGACGAGTTCGAGATCGTGCTCGCGACCACCGCCGACGGGCTCGACGTGATGACCGTGCGCTGCGAGCATGCGGACGCCAGCATCGGCGAGCCGGTCGCGAGCGAGATCCGCGCGCGCTGCGAGGTGCGCGTCGACGTCGAGGTGCTGGCGCCCGGGCACGCTGCCCAAGACCGAGTTCAAGGCGCGGCGCGTGCGCGACACGCGCCGGTGAGCAGACGTGGACGCCGCGCTTACCGCCTCGTGCCGGCCATGCCCTCGATCCGCGCCCATTCCGCATCGGTGACCGGCATCACCGACAGCCGCGCGATTCGGACGAGCGGAAAGTCCTTGAAGGCGGCGTCGCGCCTTGATCTCGGCGAGCGTGACCGGTCTGGGGAGCCGCTTGACCGGGGCGACGTCCACCGCGACGTACTTCCCGGTCGCGTCTTCCGGATCCGGATAGGGGTCGGACAGCGCCTTCACGATCCCGACCACCGCTTTCTCGTCCCCGCGTGTGGTAGTAGAAGATGCGGTCGCCCTTCTTGATGGCGCGGAGATGCTTCTGCGCCAGCGCGTTCCTCACGCCGCTCCAGACCGCTTTCTTGTCCTTCACCAGCTCGTCGAATCCGTAGTGCGTGGGTTCTTCCTTCACCAGCCAGTTCATGGTCCCGCATTGTAGGTCGAGCGCCGGGCACGCGCAGCCTCGAAGGGCCCCTGGTCACACGGAACCGTGAGGTGCACGGTGAGTCCGCGGTCGTCGTTGGACGTGGCCCAGATGCGGCCGCCGTGCGCCAGGACGATGGAGCGGCTGATGGCGAGCCCCATCCCCAGCCCGTCGGGCTTCGTCGTGACGAACGGATCGAACATCGCCTTCAGCTGTGACGGGGGCACGCCGACTCCCCGGTCCCGCACGGTCACCTCGACCATCTTCCGTTCTCGCAGCATGGTCACCACGATGATCGTGCGCGGCGCGTCCACCGCGACCATCGCGTCCATCGCATTGACGAGCAGGTTGAGCACCACCTGCTGGAGCTGGACCCAGTCGCCGAGCACCGGGGGCAGGGGCTCGGCGAGCGCAAGGTCGATCGCCACGCCGCGACGGGTGGCGTCTCCGCCGATGAGGCCGATCACCTCGCGGATCACGTCGTTGACCTGGACCGGCTTGTGCTCGGCGGAATCCTTCCGGAACAGCGCGCGCAGGCGCCGGATGACCTCGATGGCACGCCTGCCATCGGCGACGACGTCGTCGAGCGCCTCCGCGATCTCCTCGCGCCCCCGTCCCGGTGTGTCGGCCATGCGCTTGGCGGCTCCGGCGGTGGTGACGATCGCCGTCAAGGGTTGGCTCAGCTCGTGCGCCATCGATGCGACGAGCTCGCCGACGGTGGTGAGGCGCAAGGCGTGAGCCAGCGCGTCACGCTGGGCGCGCGCCTCCGTCTCGGCGCGCCGCCGGGCGGTGACGTCGATGTGGGAGATGACGGCGCCGCCCTCCGGACGCCGCAACGGCTCGACCACCATCTCGAACCAGCGCTCCTCGTTGGGACCGTGGCAGGGATACTCGATCGACGTGTGTTCGGCACGTCCCGCGAGCGTGTCCTCGATGGCGGTGAACGCGCGCCGGGCATCCGCGTCGTCGAGGGCCTTGGCACAGACGTCGAGATAGTTGGCGCCCACCGCCGTGCGGGACGGATCGGCTCCGAACTCCTGCACCGCCGCCGTCCACGCTTCGTTGACCGCGATGATGACTCCGGTGGTGTCGATGGCCGCCACCCGCCCGTAGAGCGAGCCGAAGATCGCGCTGCGGAGGGCTGTGCTCTCGAGGAGCGCCTGGTGGGCTTCCCGCAGGTCGGTCACATCGATCAAGGATCCGACGTATCCGAGGAGCGTGCCGTCGGCGCCGAGGCGCGGGCACCCGGAGGCGACGATCCAGCGGTAATGCTGGTCGGCTCGGCGCAGACGATATTCGATCCGGAACGTCTGGCGCGCGCTGGCCGCGTCTCGGTACGCGATCACGCAGGCCGTGCGGTCGCCGGGATGCAGGAGGTCCGCCCATCCGTTGCCCAGCTCACGCTCGAGAGGCCGTCCGGTAAAGGCGAGCGCCTCCTTGTTGAGGTACGTCAGTTGCCCGCGCGCGTCGGTCGTCCACATGCTGACGGGCGCCTCGTCGGCGAGCGCGCGAAACCGCTCCTCGCTCTCGCGGAGCGCCTCGTCCGCCTGCCGCCGCGCGAGCGCGTTGCCGAAGATCTCCGCGAGCACGCGCAGCTGCGCGACGAACTCGGGCGACCACTCGCGCTCGCGGGTCGTCGTGCCGAAGCGCAGGGCCCCGACCACCGCGCCGCCCACGACCAGCGGCACGGCGGCGAGGGAGCGCGTGCGGATGTCGCGAAAGCTCTGCCGATCGGTTGCCGCCTCGTCCGGAAGCTCTTCCGGACGCACGAAGGTCACCGACTCGCCCCAGCGCAGGCGTTCGATCATCCAGGGGAAGCGCTCGATCGCGAGAGCGTTTGGCATGGCTGGGATGCCGGGACGCAGAGCGCGGTAACTGAACTGGACGAGCGTCTGATGGGAGGAGATCTCCGCCAGCGCGGCCCGGTCCACCCCGAGCACGTCGAGCGCCTTGCCGAGCGCCGACTCGATCTGCGAGCCCACCTCCCAGGGGCGCAAGGTCCCGAAGGTCGTCCGCAACTCGGCGAGTAAGCGTTCGAACCGGAGGTGCTCCTCCAGCGCGCCCTGGACCTGGCGGCGACGTCGCCGCTCGGAGAGCAGCACGCCCAGGAGCAGGCCGGAGAGAGCGGTCAGGATTCGCGTACCCATAATCTGTCGGATCGCGCGAGCGGCGACGACCCGGTTCGGATGGATCTCCCAAGTCTAGAGAGGCGCCGAGGTCCTGTCGGTAGGACGAAAGTCCTAGTGCGTTCCGGGGGGCCCGGTTCGCGCTCCTGTCCGCACCGGCCGCGCGGGTCGTAGGATACGGCTCGCCGATGCCGTCACACCGGGCGCCGATCTCCGTCGAGCAAGTCCGACGTGTCCTGAGCCGCTGGGACCTGCTCGCCGCGTTGCTCGCCCTCGGCCTCGTCATCTTCCTGGCCGAAGCGAGCCAGGGGATCACCCAGCCGCTCGCCGACCTGCAGTCGTCGCCGCGCTCCCTCGACCCGGCCAAGTCTTCCGGGCTACGCGGCGCGGACCACGCTGCGCATGCTGGCCGCGATGGGGCTCTCGCTCCTGTTCACGTTCATGTACGCGACGTGGGCGGCCAAGAGCCGTCGAGCCGGACTCGTGCTGCTGCCGCTCCTCGACATCCTTGCAGTCGGTCCCCATCCTCGGCTTCCTCTCCGTCACCGTCGTCTTCTTCATGTCGCTGGCGCCGGGCCGCGTGCTCGGCGCCGAGTACGCCGCCGTGTTCGCGATCTTCACGAGTCAGGCCTGGAACATGGCCTTCAGCTTCTACCAGTCGCTCCGCACGGTCCCCGTCGAGCTGCTCGAGGCGTCGCAGAAGCTTCCGGTTCTCGCCCTGGATGCGGTTCTGGCGGGTCGAGGTGCCGTTCGCCATGCCGGCGCTCGTCTGGAACATGATGATGTCGATGTCCGGCGGCTGGTTCTTCGTGGTGGCGTCGGAAGCGATCAGCGTCGGCGACACCACGGTCACGCTGCCCGGGATCGGCTCCTACATCGCGCTGGCCATCGCCGAGCGCCGCCTCGACGCCATCGCCTGGGCGATCGGCGCCATGCTGATCGTCATCCTGGTCTACGACCAGCTGCTCTTCCGGCCGCTCGTGGCGTGGGCCGATCGGTTCCGCGTTCGAGCAGGAGGCGGGCGCGCGACCCCGCGCTCCTGGGTCCTCACGGTGCTTCGCCGATCCCGCCTCGTGGCGATGATCGCCGCGCCCGTGGCGGCCGGGTGGCGCCGCTCCTATCGGCGTGCGGCTCGCATCGGCCGGCCAGCGAACCGCTCGCGGACCGGCTCACGGGCGGCCGCTGGGCCGACCGGATCTGGGCGGCCATCATCCTGATCCTCGCCGGACTCGCCCTCTGGCGATGATCGGATTCGTGCTCGAAGGCCTCTCGCTCTCCGAGGTGGCGTCCGCGGTCGCCCTCGGCCCGGCGACGATGATCCGCGTCTTCGTGCTGATCGCCCTGGCCAGCGTGCTGTGGGTCCCGGTCGGCGTCTGGGTGGGCGTGCGTCCTGGGCTCGCCCGGGTCGTCCAGCCCGTGGCTCAGTTTCTGGCGGCCTTCCCCGCCAACCTGCTCTTTCCGGTGGCGGTCTCGGCGATCGTGGCCTTCCGGCTGAACCCCGACATCTGGCTGAGCCCCCTCATGATCCTCGGCACGCAGTGGTACATACTTTTCAACGTGATCGCCGGCGCTTCGGCCTTGCCGTCCGAGCTGCGCGACGTCGGCACCAACCTGCGCGTCCGTGGCTGGCTCTGGTGGCGGAAGATCGCGCTGCCGGGCATCTTTCCCTTCTACGTGACGGGAGCGATCTCGGCCTCGGGCGGCTCCTGGAACGCGAGCATCGTGGCCGAGGTCGCCAGCTGGGGTGATCAGCGTCTTCAGGCCCACGGGCTTGGCGCGTACATCGCGGGGGCCACCGAGGCCGGAGACTTTCATCGGATCGTGCTCGGGATCGCGGTCATGAGCCTGTTCGTCGTGATCGTCAACCGCGCGTTCTGGCGTCCGCTCTACTGGCGTGCCGAACGGAAGTTCCGCCTTGGGCTGACGGGAGATCTCTCCGCCACCGCGCCGCTGCTCGAAGTCCAGGCGCTTCGCCGCTCGTTCCCGAAGCCGGATGGGAGCGAGCTGCTCGTCCTGGACGGGATCGAGCTGACGGTCGGTGAAGGACAGATCGTCGGCCTGCTCGGGCGGTCGGGGTCAGGCAAGTCCACCTTGCTCAGGCTGATCGCCGGGCTCTCCCGCCCGACGTCCGGACGCGTGAGCTATCTCGGCCAGCCGGTGACCGGGCCGGCGGCCGGGCATCGCGATGGTGTTCCAGGGCTTCGCGCTGTTTCCCTGGCTCACGGTGCTCGAGAACGTGCAGATCGGACTGGAGGCGCTCGCGCTTCCCGAGCCGGAGATCCGCCGGCGTGCGCTGGCCGCCATCGACCTGATCGGCCTCGACGGCTTCGAGTCGGCGTATCCACGCGAGCTGTCCGGCGGGATGCGCCAGCGTGTGGGCTTCGCGCGGGCCCTGGTCGTGCACCCGAATCTCCTGCTGATGGACGAGCCCTTCTCCGCGCTCGACGTGCTGACCGCGGAGAATCTCCGGAGCGATTTCCTCGACCTGTGGTCCGAGGGCCAGCTGCCCATCAAGGCGGTGATCCTCGTCACCCACAGCATCGAGGAGGCGGTGTTCATGTGCGACCGCATCCTGGTCTTCTCGACGAACCCCGGCCGCATCGTGACCGAGATCAAGGTCGACCTGCCCCATCCGCGAGACCGGCAGGACCCGACCTTCGGCGAGCTCGTCGAGCGCGTCTACGTCGCGCTCACCGCACGCGCGGCGGCGCCGCGCGCGCCCCCGGACCGAGCACTTCCCGGGCACCGGGATCGGCACGATCCTGCCGCCGGTCTCCGCCAACCTGCTGTCCGGCCTGATCGAGGCCATCGCGGCGCCCCCGTACGAGGGCGCCGCGGATCTGCCGGCGCTCGCCTCGTCCCTGCACATGGAGGTCGATGATCTGTTTCCCGTCGCCGAGACCCTGCAGATGCTCCGCCTGGCCGAGGTCGAAGGGGGCGACATCCGGCTCACCGACGCCGGCCGGCGGTTCGCCACGGCGGGGCTCGACGAACGAAAGCGGGTCTTCGCGCAGCACCTGCTGAGCTACGTTCCGCTGGCCGGGCACATCCATCGAGTCCTCAACGAGCGGGCGAGCCACCAGGCGCCGAAGAGCCGCTTCCTCGACGAGATCGAGGACCACATGACGGACGGCGCCGCCGAGGAGACGCTGCGGGCGGTCATCGGCTGGGGCCGCTACGCCGAGGCCTTCGCCTACGATGACCACCATCAGATGTTCAGCCTGGAGAATCCCGCGTAGGGCCTCCTGAATCTTCTTTCAGTGTCCCGCTCCGCCCGACGAGAGCGAGCCGGCCGGCTGCGCGTCCGCCCACTTGAAGTACTTGATGTACTGCCGGACCTCGGCGTCGCTGAGGTTCTGGTTGGGCATCGGAAGATTGTTGTACTCCTTCAGCATCTGCTTGGCGTCCGCGTCGGACTGAAGCATCGCCTCCGGGGCCTTGAGCCACGTGGTGAGCCATCGCTCGGTGCGCCGCTTGGTGACGCCCACGAGATCCGGTCCCAGCTTCTTGCCCCCGCCGATGGAGTGACACGCGAGGCACTTGCTCTGGAACTCGAGCTGCCCCTTCACGGCGTCCGGATCGGTGGGCGTTGCGGCCACCGCCGGGATGTTGTGATGCTCGAGGTCGGGGGTCGCGGCCGCCGTGCCCGTCGCGTCGATGAGGCCGATGGCGCCCTGCGACGCGTTGGCGAAGTGGTGGTCGACCATGATGTACTGGCCCGCCTCGGGGATCATGAACTCGACGATGGCGCTGTTGGACGACCCGAGCAGCACCGTCTGCATGCCGCGCATCTGGTTGTCGGGATTGCCCTCCATCCACACGCGGTCGAAGATCGTGCCCACGACGTGGAAGCTCGAGGTCTTGCTCGGGCCGACGTTGAGCACGTACAGGCGCACCCGCTCGCCGGGCTTGGCCGGCAGCGGCTTCGTGACCATGCCGTTGTGCTGCCCGTTGAACACCGTGTAGCTCGGTATGGCCTTCCGTAAATTCTCGCCGTCCAGCACGTAGAGCGGCTGCCCGTCCACCGTGCGCTTCCTGGGGTCTCGCTTGGTGTAGAACTCGCTCTGCACGATGACGTACTCGCGGTCCACCCTCGTCGGGTAGCCGTCGCGAGGCTCCGCGATCACCGCGCCGTACATGCCCGAGGCGATGTGCTCGAGGATCATCGGCGTGCCGCAGTGGTACATGAACACGCCGGGGTAGTTGAGCGTGAACTCGAACTCGATGGTCTGGCCGGGCGCGATCGAGCGGTACTTGTCCTGCGGCGAGACCATGGCGGCGTGGAAGTCCATGGAGTGCATCATCGGCGCCTCCATGATCTGCATGCCCGGCACCGCCTCGTCGCTGCGGTTGGTCATGACGAACTTGATCTTGTCGCCCACCTTCGCGCGGATGCTCGGCCCCGGCACCTGGCCGCCGAACGTCCAGGCGCTGTACCTGACGCCCGGGGCGACCGTGATGATGGTGTGGACGGTGTCGAGGCGCACCTCCTTCACCGGGGCCGCGTCGAGGGGCTTGAGCGCCGCGCCCGTGCTGAGCGCGCTGCCGGACGCGAGCGCGCCGTTGTTGCGCTCGCCCGTCACCTTCGCGGGCGTGGGCTTGAGGTCCATCCTGGCGACGTCGTACCTGTCCACGGCCGCGCTCCCGCCCGCGACGGCGCCGGTGACCGGGGACTTCGAGGAGCTTCGGTCGCAGCCTGCGAGAAGGATGGAGAACACGAGCAGCCAGGGCGCGAGTCTCATGCGGTTCCTTTCGGACGGCGGCTCCTCCGCAAGGAGTTCAGCCAACCGTCGTGCCGAAGAGCTTGCCGATGCCTGCCGTGGCGGCCATTGCCAGCGCGCCCCAGACGACGACGCGGGCCGCGCCAGCCGCCACCGGCGCGCCGCCGACTCCTGCGGCAAGCGCACCGAGTGCGGCGAGGCACAGCAGCGACACGATGGAGACAATCACCACCAGGCTGCTCGGCGGCGCAAGAAGGATCGTCAGGACCGGCACGCTTGCGCCGACCGCGAAGGTGACCGCCGACGCCAGCGCCGCCTGGAGCGGACGCGCCGCCAGTTCTTCCGACAGGCCGAGCTCGTCACGCGCATGTGCGGCCAGCGCGTCCTTGGTCATCAACGCCCGCGCGACGACTCGGGCCAGCTCCGGGTTCAGACCACGCCGCACATAGATGTCGGTCAGCTCGTCCTCTTCGCGCTCCGGCTGTGCGGCAAGCTCGGTCCTTTCCTTGCTCAGATCGGCGCGCTCGGTGTCGGCCTGCGAGCTGACTGACACATATTCGCCGGCCGCCATCGAGAGTGCGCCGGCAACCAGGCCCGCCACGCCGGCCACCAGCACTTCGTGTCCGGTCGCCGCCGCCGCTGCCACCCCGACGACGAGGCTCGCCGTCGAAACGATCCCGTCGTTGGCGCCGAGCACGGCCGCGCGAAGCCAGCCGATCCTTTCTGTCCGATGCCACTCACGGTGTCTCATGCCGCACCAACCTTCGCCGCTGACCGGAGTGGTTGCTTCATGCGTTCTCGCGGGCGGAGAGCGTCTTGTCGACGATCGCCCGGGCCTCGGCCACGATGGCCTCGAGGTGCGCCTGGCTCTCGAAGCTCTCCGCGTAGATCTTGTAGACGTTCTCCGTGCCCGATGGCCGGGCCGCGAACCAGCCGCTGCGGCTCACGACCTTCAACCCGCCGATCGGGGCGTCATTGCCCGGCGCCCGCGTCAGCGTGGCGACGATCGGCTCGCCGGCGAGCGCCGACGCCTCGACCGCCTCGGGCGACAGCTTGCCCAGCCTCGCCTTCAGTGCCGGCGTCGTCGGCACGTCGAGGCGCGTGTAGTAAGGCGTGCCGAGCTCCGCGGTCAGCTCGCGGTAGTGCTCGCCCGGATCCTTGCCCGTACGCGCGGTGATCTCGGCGGCCAGGAGGTCCATGATGAGACCGTCCTTGTCGGTGGTCCACACGGTGCCGTCGTGACGGAGGAAGCTCGCCCCCGCGCTCTCCTCGCCGCCGAAGCAGCACGAGCCGTCGAAGAGCCCGGCCACGAACCACTTGAAGCCCACCGGCACCTCGTACAGCCGACGCCCGAGCTTCTCCACCACGCGATCGATCATGCTGCTGCTCACCAGCGTCTTGCCGACCGCGGCGCGGACCGGCCAGCGCGGCCGATGCCCGAGCAGATAGAGGATGGCGACGGCAAGGTAGTGGTTGGGATTCATCAGCCCGACCGAGGGCACGACGATGCCGTGACGATCCGCGTCGGGATCGTTGGCGAAGGCGAGGCGATACCTGTCCTTCAGGTCGATGAGCCGCGCCATCGCCGCCGGGCTGGAGGGATCCATGCGGATCTTGCCGTCGTGATCGACGGTCATGAACGAGAAGGTGGGGTCGATCACCGGGTTCACGACCGCGATGTTCAGGTTGTACACGGCGTTGATCGGCTCCCAGTACGGTCGGGCCGCGCCTCCGAGCGGGTCCACGCCGAGCGTGAGGCCCGCGTCGCGGATGGCCGCCATGTCGACGACGTGCTCCAGGTCCCGGACGTAGGGCAGGATGAAGTCGTCCTCGTGCGTCTGCGACGACCTGATGGCCCTCGCGAAGGGCACGCGCTTCACCCCGGCGTTGCCGTCACGCAGGAGCTGGTTGGCCCGCTCCTGGATCCACTGCGTCGCGTCGACGTCCGCCGGGCCGCCGTGGGGCGGGTTGTACTTGAAGCCGCCGTCCTCCGGCGGGTTGTGCGACGGCGTGACGACGATGCCGTCCGCGAGATGCTGCGTGCGGCCGCGGTTGTACACGAGGATGGCGCGTGAGATGACCGGCGTCGGGGTCACGCCGTCGTCGCGCTGGATGACGGTGTCGACTCCGTTGGCGACCAGGACCTCGAGGGCCGTGCGCTGAGCCGGTCCGGACACGGCATGCGTGTCCTTCCCCATGTAGAGCGGGCCGTCGATGCCCTGGCTGCGCCGGTAGTCGCAGATCGCCTGGGTGGTCGCCGCGATGTGGGCCTCGGTGAACGCGCCGGTCAGCGGCGAGCCTCGGTGTCCGCTGGTGCCGAAGCTCACGAGCTGGCTCGGGTCGGACGTGTCGGGCGTGCGCGCGTGGTACTCGCGCTCGAGCCGGGCCACGTCCACGAGCATCTCCTGCGGAGCCGCTTTTCCTGCCAGGGGAGAGATCATCACGGGTCATTCCATATCATCGTCGTGCACCGTCATGAGCAGGATCTTCACGACGCCCTCGCCGCGCGCCGACATGCCCACGCGAGCGAGCCCGTCAGGATCGCGGCGACCACGAACGGCGCCTCGAGACCGAGCGCGTCCGCGAGGGGTCCCATCACCAGCGGGCCGATCAACATTCCCGTATCGGTCACCGTGCGCAACCACCCGATCGCGACTCCGTGCATCCGGGGATCGACGCGATCGCCGACAATGGCCGTGGGCAAGCCCGCGACGAAGCCGCCACCGGCGCCGATGAGCAGGCTCCACACGGAGAGAAGCCACGGATCACCGATCATGGGCAGCGTCGCGAGCAGGAGGCCGAACGCCGCCAGCCCGAGCGCGAGCACGGAGAGACGGTCGTGGCGGTCGGACACCCCACCACCGAGCCACAACGCCAGGACGCGACCCACGACGCCGAGCGCGATGAGCACCCCCACGGCGCGTGGCGCGACATGCCCGCGCTCGGCGAGGTAGAGCGGGAAGAGGAACACCAGCACGCCGGTCTGCACGCCCATCACGACGGCGTTGACCGAACAGGCGAGCGCGATGCGCGGCACGCGAAGGACCTCGCGGAGCGAAGGCGTTGCCGACGGGCGAGCACGCGACGCGCGGCTCGTGACGGCCGGGAGGCCGACGCTGCTCACGACCGCGGCCGCCATCACCATGCAGCCGGCCTCGACGAGGAACGGGCTCGGCCGCCCGGCGCTCTCGTAGAGCGCTCCCCCTGCCGCACTTCCGACGAGCAGGCCGACGCTCTCGCTCATGAGGAGCAGACTGATGGCGCGGCCGCGCGCGCGACGATCGATCATCGCCGTCGTGGCGACGGTGGCGAACATCGCCCAGCCGGCGCCCGCGACGCCACGCACACCGAGGAACTCGCCGTAGCGAAACACCACGAGCGACGCGACGTCGGCGATCGCCACGATCGCGAGGCCGCCGACCATCAGAGGCACGCGGCCGACGTGGTTCACGAGGTATCCGGTCGGCAGGCTCGCCACCCACTTGCCCGCGCCGAACACGACGGGGATGAGGGTGACCATCCGGTAGCTCGCGCCGAACGTGTCGCGGAGGTAGAGAGGCAGCGACGGGCGAAGCGCGCCCTGTCCCAGGTTGAAGAGAAACGCGGCCGCGAGCACCGCGAGCGGTGCGCCGGGCCGCGGAGCGGATTCCCCTATCGACCGGGCGCCCGTGTCTCCAGACAGGTGCAGAATCCCCGGCGACGACGTCCGGGCGCTCCGCGGGCGAGCGCGCGGCGGCGGCGCAGCAGCTCGTTCTGGAGGTCCGTCAGCATCGCGAGCTGTTCCGTGGTCTGACGGATTCGTTCTTCGAAGGTCCGCAGGAGGCGGGTGCGTGTGCCGGCGCCGTCGTGGTGCGCGGCCGCCGTGACGAGCGGGCGAATCGCGGCGAGCGTCAGGCCCAGCGCCTTGGCTTGTCGGATGAAGGCCAGCCGATCGAGATCGCTCGCGCCGTAGAGCCGATATCCGCTCGCGCGCCGGGCCGGGACCAGCAGTCCACGCCGCTCGTAGAAGCGCAACGCTCTGACCGTCAACCCCGAGCGGCGGGCCGCCTCGCCGATGGTCATGAGCCGCGCCGATTGCCCGTTGGCGTCATTCGTCATCGTCGCCATGCTGGAGCCTCCTCCATGGGAGAGAGTCAAGCGCGCGGATGATGCGCGATCCAGTGCCGGGCGATGTCGATGCGCCGGCAGATCCACACGTCGGAGTGGCGCTGGACGTGATCGAGGAAGCGCGCGAGCGCCGCCGCGCGTCCGGGCCGGCCCATGAGCCGCATGTGCAGCCCGACGGACATCATCTTCGGGTGGTCGGCCCCCTCGGCGTAGAGGAGATCGAAGGCGTCGCGCACGTACGCCAGCCACTCGTCGCCGGTCGCGAAGCCGCCCGGGAGCGCGAACCGCATGTCGTTGTTGTCGAGGGTGTACGGCACGACGAGGTGCGCCTTGCCCTCCACGTCCGTCCAGTACGGCAGGTCGTCGTCGTACGCGTCGGCGTCGTAGAGGAACCCGCCCTCCTCGACCACCAGGCGGCGCGTGTTGGGTCCGAGGCGGCCCGTGTACCAGCCGAGCGGCCGGCTGCCGGTCACGCGCGTGAGGACCTCGACCGCGCGGCGGATGTGCGCGCGCTCGATCTTCTCCTCGACGAACTGGTAGTCGATCCACCGCCAGCCGTGGCTCACCACTTCATGGCCGGCCTCGACGATGGCGGCCGCCGCCTCGGGGTGCCGCTCGAGCGCCATGGCGACGGCGAACACGCTCACCGTGATGCCGCGCTCGGCGAACATCCGCAGGAGGCGCCAGAACCCCGCGCGGGAGCCGTACCCGTACATCGACTCGACCTGGAGGTTGCGCACGCCGCGGAGCACCGGCATGCCGACGACCTCCTGGAGGAACGCCTCGGCCTCACGGTCGCCGTGGAGGATCGAGCGCTCCCCGCCCTCCTCGTAGTTCATGACGATCTGGAGCGCGAGGCGCGCGCCGCCCGGCCACTTCGGATCCGGCGGGGTCCGCCCGTAGCCGACGAGGTCGCGCGGGTAGGCCTTGGAGGCGGGCTTCGCGGATCGCCGCTTCTTCATGGCCGGTGAAATTATAATGGACGCTCGCGATGAGTCTCGTGCGACGGCACATCAGCTGGACGGACGTGGGCCGCATGGTCGGCACGCTGCTGAAGCAGCTGCCGCGCGACTACGACAACATCCTCGTCATCACCCGCGGCGGCATGGTGCCGGCGTGCCTGATCAGCGAGCGGACGGGCATCCGCAACATCCTGTGCGCGGCCGTCGTGTTCTACGAGGACTCGGTGCGGAAGTACGACGAGCCGATGTTCGTCCAGTTCCCCGACGACCACCAGGTCAAGGGCCGCCGGGTCCTCGTGATCGACGACGTGTGGGACACCGGCAGCACGATCGTGGCCGTGCGCAACCGTCTCCGGACCGCGGGCGCGGCCACGGACGTGTGCGTGCTGCACTACAAGCCCACCCACAGCCGCTTCCCGGGCGACAAGCCCGACTACTACGCCGAAGAAACCGACGGATGGATCGTCTATCCGTGGGATCCGGACCTGCCGCTGCCGTAGCCGGCGGAAGGGCCCCTCCACGGCATTCACCGGACAATCGCTGAAGCGGCTCGAAGACCCGCGCCTGCTGCGGGGCCAGGCGACCTTCGTCGACGATCTCCGCCTGCCCGACGTCCGGCACGTCGTGTTCGTCCGCAGCATGCATCCCCACGCGCGCTTCCGCGTCGACGTCGCCGCCGCGCGCGCCGTCACCGGCGTCGTCGCCGTCTTCACGGCGACGGACTCTCGAAGGTCGTGCGCGGGTTCGGCGAGATTCCCACCGTCGTCCCTCATCCCGCGCTGCGCCCCTGCGGGCAGCCGCTCGCTCGCGAAGGACAAGGTCCGGTACGTCGGAGAGCCGATCGTCGCCGTCGTCGCCGGGAGCCGCGTACGCCGCCGAGGACGGCGCCGCGGCCGTGCGCGTCGAGTACGAGCCGCTCGATCCCGTGCCGGACGCGCACGCGCGCGGTCGCGCCGGGCGCCGCGGTGCTCCACGAGCCGCTCGGCGACAACCTCGCGGCCACCTTCACCGTGCAGGTCGGCGATGTCGAGCGCGGCGTTTCGCTCGGCGGAGGTCGTCACGCGAGGGCGCTACTACGTGCACCGCCACACCGGGATGCCGCTCGAGACCCGTGGCGTCGCCGCGCAGTGGGACGCCGGCACCGGCCGTCTCACGCTCTGGTCCTCGACGCAATGGCCCCACACGCTGCGTGACGTGCTCCGCGACGTCCTCGGACTCGCCGGCGCACCAGGTGCGCGTGATCGCGCCGGACGTCGGGGGCGGGTTCGGGGTCAAGCAGGAGATCTATCCCGAGGAGCTGCTGCTCGCCGCTGCTGGCGCAACGGCTTCGCGTGCCCGTGAAGTGGATCGAGACGCGCCGCGAGCATCTGCCTCAGCACCGCGCACGCGCGCGAGCAATGGCACGACATCGAGCTCGCCGCGCAGGCGGGACGGCACGATCCTCGGCATGCGCGCCGACGTGCTGGCCGACCTCGGCGCCTACGCGCGGAGCCTCGGCGTCCTCTGTCCCTCGATCACGGCCGGCAGCCTGCCCGGGCCGTATCGCTTCAAGAACTACGCCTGCCGCGTGCGCGTCGCGCTCACCTCGAAGGCGCCGGCGGGGGCGTATCGCGGCGCCGGCCAGCCGGAAGCCGTCTTCGCCACCGAGCGGGCGATCGACGATCTCGCGCGCGAGCTCGGGCTCGATCCGGCCGACGTGCGCCGGCGGAACCTGATCCGGCGCGACGAGTTCCCGTGGGACGTCGGCACCGGGATCCGCGCAGGTGCCGCTGGTCTACGACAGCGGCGACTACGAGCGCGCGCTCGACACCGCGCTCGCCCTCGTCGGCTACGAGCAGCGGCGCCGCGAGCAGGCGGTCGAGCGTGCCAGGGGCAAGCACGGGCGGCTGCTCGGCATCGGGCTCGCGAGCTACGTCCTCCTCACCGGGCTCGGGCCCCACGAGGGCGCCGTGCTGCGGATCGACGCGACCGGCAAGGCGCTGCTCATCACCGGCGCAGTCGCCCACGGTCAGGGAACGGCCACCGTGCTGGCGCAGATCGTCGCCGACGAGCTCGGCCTGCGCCGGACGACGTCACGGTGCAGCACGGCGACACCGCGATGATCGCGTTCGGCGTCGGGACGTACGCGAGCCGCAACGCCGTGGTCGCGGGCAGCGCCGCGCTCGTCGCCGCGCGCGCGGTGCGCGACAAGGCCCGACGACTCGCCGCGCACCTCCTCGAAGTCGGCGAGGGCGATCTCGAGCTCGTCGACGGCGCCGTGCGCGTCGTCGGCGCGCCGGACCGGCGCCGCACGCTCGCGCGAGCTCGCGGCCGCGTGCGCGCCCGGATCCGCCCTGCCCGAGGGGATGGAGCCGGGCCTCGAGGCGACGCACTACTTCGCGGCGCCGCGCGCCGACCTTCGCCAGCGGCGTTCACGTCGGCCGTCGTCGAGGTCGAGCGCGAGACCGGGCAGCTCACGATCGTCGACTACGCGGTCGCGAGCGATGCCGGGCCGCTCCTCAACCCGCGCATCGTCGAGGGACAGATCCACGGCGGCGTCGCGCAGGGCGTCGGCGCCGCGCTCTACGAGGAGCTCGCCTACGACGATCAGGGCCAGCCGCGGATGCAATCGCTGCATGGAGTACGTGATGCCCGCCGCCACGCAGATCCCGTCGATGCGCATCGCCCACCTCGCCACGCCGAGCCCGCTCAATCCGCTCGGCGTGAAGGGCATCGGCGAGGCCGGCACCGTGGCGCCGCCGGCGGCCATCGTCGCGGCCGTCGAGGACGCGCTCCGGCCCTTCGGCGCCCGCATCACCGCCACGCCGATCAGGGCCGAGGATCTGTGGCGCTGCCTTGACGCCGGTGACCCGCGCTCCTAAGGTACTGGCGACGCGGACCGTCCCTACCCACGCAACGGAGCGATCCAATCCGGCGGTCCCGGGAGACGCTCATGACGATCACGCGTAGCCTCGCGGTCGCGGTTCTCGCCGTTCTTGCCCTCGCCCCCTCCGGCGCCGGCGCGCAGACCAAGGTGAAGTTCGCGCTGGACTGGCAGATCCAGGGGCCGCAGGCGCCGTTCATCACGGCGAAGGCGACGGGCGCGTTCGCGGCCAAGGGGCTCGACGTCACGATCGACCGCGGGACGGGCTCGCAGAAGACGATCGAGCAGGTGGCGACCGGCACCTACGACATGGGCTACGGCGACATCAA
Source organism: uncultured Candidatus Rokubacteria bacterium (assembly GCA_963707305.1). Classification (GTDB taxonomy): domain Bacteria; phylum Methylomirabilota; class Methylomirabilia; order Rokubacteriales; family CSP1-6; genus VGLJ01. The sequence goes on along the minus strand of CAVPPZ010000009.1, from coordinate 101,892 downwards.
CTCGATGATCGAGTACAACGTCAAGAACCCGCAGACGCCGCTGATCGCCGTCGGCGATCGTGCTGAACTCGCCGCCGTTCGCGCTGCTCTCGCTCAAGAAGATACGGGATCAAGCGAGCCGAAGGACCTCAAGGGCGCCGCGATCGGCGCGCCGGCCGGCGACGCGCCGCGGCGCCTCTGGCCGATCTTCGCGAAGAACGTCGGGCTTCCCGCGGACAGCGTCACGTGGACGAACATGGCGCCGCCGCTCCGCGAGCCGGCGCTGGTGAAGGGCGACGTGAAGGCGATCTCCGGCTTCTACTTCACCGGCTTCCTCAACCTGACCGAGAACCTCAAGGTCCCCGAGAGCGAGGTCGTCGCCTTCAAGTACAGCGACTACGGCATCGACCTCTACGGCAACGCCGTGGTGGTGCGCGTCGACTGGCTCAAGGCCAACGAGGAGACGGTGCGGCGCTTCCTCGCCGCGCTCACCACCGGGTTCAAGGCGACCCTCAAGGATCCGAAGGGCGCCATCGCGCACATCAAGGCCGCCGAGCCGCTCTCCAACGAGGCGACCGAGCTGAAGCGCCTGCAGCTCGCCATCAGCGCGAACATGGTCAACGACGAGGTCCGCCGCAACGGCCTCCTCGCCATCGACCCGGCGCGGATGCAGCGCGCGATCGAGCAGGTCGTCGTCTCGTTCGAGCTCCCGACGAAGCCGACCGTCGCGCAGGTGTTCACCGGCGCCTACCTGCCGCCGGCGTCCGAGCGGAAGCTCGATTAGTTCCGGGGCGCCGAGCCCGACCGGCGCGGCCCGCGCGATCGCGGTCTCGATCCGGGACGTCGCCTTCGAGTACACGACGAGCGACCGCCGCGTGGTCCGCGCCCTCGAGGGCGTGTCGCTCGACATCCCGCGCGGCGCGACGGTGGCGTTCGTCGGGCCGAGCGGCTGCGGCAAGTCGACGCTGCTCAAGCTGATCGCGGGCCTGCTCACCGCGACGCGCGGGAGCGTCGTGGTCGATGGGCAGGCGGTCGCGCGCCCGCTGAAGAACGTCGGCATGGCGTTCCAGAACCCGGTGCTCCTTCCGTGGCGGACGGTCCTCGACAACCTCCTCCTGCCGCTCGAGGTCCTGCGCGAGAACGGCGACCCGCGCGCCCCGGACCGCGCCGCGTGGCGGGACCGGGCGCTGCGCGCTCCTCCGCACGGTCGGGCTCGACGGCGCCGAGCACCGGCAGCCGCGCGAGCTGTCGGGCGGGATGCGGCAGCGCGTGAGCCTCTGCCGCGCGCTGATCCACGAGCCGGCGCTCCTGCTCCTCGACGAGCCGTTCGCCGCGCTCGACGCGTTCACGCGCGAGGAGATGTGGGAGCTGCACCAGGCGCTCCGGCTCGACCGCGAGTTCACCGGCGTGCTGGTGACCCACGACCTGCGCGAGGCGGTGTTCCTCGCCGACACCATCTACGTCATGGCCACGAACCCCGGCCGCATCGCGCACGTGCACCCGGTGACGTTCCCCCTGCCCCGCGCGCTCGGCGAGCTCTACGGCCCGGCGGGCATGGAGCTGATCCGGCAGATGCGGGACCAGATCCGCCCCGCGCGCGGAGCCGTCGCGTGAGGCGCGCGGTCCTGCCGCTCGTCGTGTTCGCGGTCCTCGTCCTCGCGTGGGAAGCGGCGGTGCCGCTGTTCCGCATCCAGCCGATCGTCCTGCCGCCGCCGAGCGGCGTCGCGCGGACGATGGTGGACACCGCGGGGCCGATCGCGTTCCACGCGCGCCACACGCTCGTCACGACGCTGATCGGGTTCGGCGCCGCGGTCGGGCTGGGGCTCCTCCTGGGGTTCGCGATCGGCGCGTCGGCCACGGTGCACGACGCGCTCTATCCGCTGCTCATCGGCTTCAACAGCATCCCGAAGGCGGCGGTGGTCCCGCTCCTCGTGATGTGGTTCGGCATCGGCACCGTGCCGGCGGTGCTCACGGCCTTCCTGCTCGCGTTCTTCCCGGTGGCCGTGAACGTGGCCGTGGGGCTCGCGACCCTCGAGGCGGAGCTGCGCGACGTGCTGCGCGCCCTCGGCGCCTCGCGCTGGCAGATCTTCCGGAAGGTCGGCGTGCCGCGCACGATGCCGCTCTTCTTCGCCTCGCTCAAGGTGGCGGTCTCCTCCGCGTTCGTCGGCTCCGTCATCTCCGAGACGGTTGCGTCGAACGCCGGCATCGGCTATCTGATGGCGGTGGCCGCCTCGGACTTCAACACGCGCCTCGCCTTCGGCGGTCTCTTCGTGCTGGCCGCCATGGGCGTGGTGCTCTACGGGATCTTCGCCGCGATCGAGCGGCGCGTGACCGGCTGGGCGTACGCGGAGTAGCGCGTGGACACGCTGATCCTCGACTGGCTCAACCTCGGCCTCCGCTGGGCCCACCTCATCGCCGGCATCGGCTGGATCGGCACCTCGCTCTACTTCATGTGGCTCGACGCCGCGCTGATCCGGACGAACCTGCCGCGGCCCGGACGTCGAGGGCTACACGTGGCTCCTCCACAGCGGCGGCTTCTACCTCGTCGAGCGCCGCAAGCTCCCGCCGGGGCAGCTCCCGTCGCCGATCCACTGGTTCAAGTGGGAAGCGGGGATGACGTTCCTCACCGGCTTCCCGCTGCTCGTGCTCGTGTACTACATGACGGGCGGCGTCTATCTCGTCGATCCCGCCGTGTCGTCGATCACGCCGGGCTGGGCCGTCGTGGTCGGCGTCGGGCTGCTCGTCGTCTCCTGGGCCGTCTACGACCTGCTGTGGACGTCGCCGCTCGCGCGCGGGACCGGGCGCGGCGCCATCGTCGTGTCGTGGGTGCTCCTCTTCGCGGTCGTGTACGGGCTGACGCGCGTGCTGAGCGGGCGCGCCGCGTTCATCCACGTCGGCGCCATGCTCGGCACGATCATGGTCGCGAACGTGTGGATGCGGATCATCCCCGCGCAGAAGGATCTCATCGCCGCCGCGGAAGCGGGACGCACGGTCGACGACACGCTCTCGACGCGCGCCAAGCAGCGCTCCACGCACAACAGCTACGTCACGTTCCCCGTGATCTTCACGATGCTCTCGAACCACTACCCGGCGACGTACGGCCACCCGCTCAACTGGCTCGTGCTCTCGCTGCTGATCGTGGTCGGCGTCGCCGCCCGCCAGGTCATGCTCGCCCGCGACAAGGGCAAGCCGACCGACTGGTGGCTCGTCCCGGCGGCGGCGGCGCTGGCCGTGGCCGTCTACCTCACCTCGCCCGCGTGGCACGGGGGCGCGACGGGCAGCGGCGAGCGCGTCGCCTTCACCGCGGTCAAGGGCGTCATCGAGCGCCGCTGCGTCTCCTGCCACTCGCGCACGCCGACGGACGAGGTGTTCCGCGCCGCGCCCAACAACGTGACGTTCGACGCCCCCGAGAGCATCCGCGCGCACGCCGAGACGATCCGCACGCGCGTGGTGCTCCTGAAGAACATGCCGCTCGCGAACAAGACGGGGATCACCGACGCGGAGCGCGCGCTGCTCGCCCGGTGGATCGCGCAGGGTGCCCTGATCGACGGGGTCGCGGGTCGGCCGTAGCGACCGGGCTCGCGACGCTGAGCCGTCTCGACCGCGCGGAGTTCCGACGCGTGCTCGGCGGCGTCTTCGAGCAGTCCCCCTGGGTGGCGGAGCGCGCGTTCGACGCCGGCCCGTTCGCGACCGTCGACGCGCTCCACGCGGCGATGGTCGACGTCGTCCGGCGCGCGTCGCGCGAGGAGCAGCTCGCGCTCATTCGCGCGCATCCCGACCTGGCGGGCAAGGCCGCGCGGGCGGGCGCGATGAGTGCGGCGTCGGTCGCCGAGCAGGCGAGCGCCGGGCTGGACCGGCTCACCGACGACGACGTACGCGCGGTTCGAGCGGCTGAACGCCGCGTACCGCGAGAAGTTCGGCTTCCCGTTCATCATCGCGGTCCGCCGGCACGACACGCACGCGATCCTGGCGGCGTTCGAGACGCGGCTCGGCCACGGCGTCGACGACGAGATCGAGGCGGCGCTGGCGCAGATCGCCGAGATCGCGCGGCTCCGGCTCGACGCGCTCGCGACGGGACGATGAGCCTGACGACGCACGTCCTCGACACCGCGCGGGGCCGTCCGGCCGCCGGCGTGCGGATCGACCTCGCGGAGATCGACACCGACGGGCGGACGCACGTGATCAAGACCGTGACGACGAACGCCGACGGCCGCACGGACGCGCCGCTCCTCGGTCCCGGCGAGACGAAGGGGGCCCAGTACGAGCTCGTCTTCCACGTTGGCGCCTACTTCCGCGCGAGCGGCGTGACCGGGCCGCCGTTCCTCGACCTCGTGCCCGTCCGGTTCACGGTGGCGCCGGGCGGCGGGCACTACCACGTGCCGCTGCTCGTCTCTCCGTACGGCTACGTGACCTACCGCGGGAGCTGACGGCCGCGTGTTGCATCGCGCCATGGTCTTGGTGTATTTCCCATCCACGGCAGCGCACGCCGTAGGCAGTGCCCCCCGAACCGACCAGTGGGAGTCTCGATGCACTTCGGCGCCTTCTTCTACGGGACCGTGGACATGCCCGACGCCGGCGTCGACGGGCCGCCGGCGCACACGCGGAACTACGGCCAGGAAGACTACCGCCGCGCGTACGGCGACCTGATCGCGTACGCCAAGACCTGTGACGAGCTCGGCTACGACTCGTTCTGGACCGCCGAGCACCACTTCCACAACCACGGGTTCGAGGTCGTGCCGAACGTCGTGCTGCTCAACGCGGTGCTCGCGCAGCACACGCGGCGCATCCGGCTCGGCGCGCTGATCCACGTGCTCACCGCGTGGCATCCGATCCACTTCGCCGAGGACTACGCGCTGGCCGACGTCCTCTCCGGCGGCCGGCTCCTCTGCGGGATCGGGCGCGGCACCGAGGAGCGCGAGTCGAACGTGTTCGGCGTCAACGTCGGCTACGGCAACAACGCCGACGACCTCGCGAATCGCGAGATCTTCGAGGAGCAGGTCGAGATCTTCAAGGCCGCGACGTCGCACGAGCGCTTCTCCTACCGCGGCAAGCACTACACGATCCCGCCGGACGGGCTCACGTTCCGCGGCGACCCGGTGCACGAGTTCCCGCTGGTCCCGCGGCCGATCAACACGCCGGTGCGCCTCTACCAGCCGATCGCACCGAGGAGACGCTCGTCTACGCCGCGCGCCAGCGGCACATCGGGGTGCTCGCGAACCATCCCGTGGGAGCGGCATGGTCCCGCTGTGGCGGCGCTACGGCGCGCTCGTCGAGGAGGCGCACGGCGTCACGCTGCGCCCGGGCGAGGACCGCGTGCTGCAGGTGCAGTTCCACGTCGCCGACTCGGCGGACGCAGGCGCATCCGCACCGCGCGCCGCGGGCACGACGAGCTCACCAAGCTGCTCTGGCCGAACATCATCCGCCGCAACGCCGCGCTCGCGAGCCGTGCCGCCGTTCACCGCTCGAGGAGCGGATGGCGGGCAAGTCGTGGATCATCGGCACGCCCGAGCAGGCGCGCGACATGCTGCTCGCGATGCAGGACGAGCTCGGCTTCGAGAGTCTCGTGATCTTCCCGCACCTGCCCGGCATGCGCCGGGCCGAGACGCTCGAGCAGCTGCGAACGTTTCTGGACGGACGTGCGGCCGGCGCTCGCCGCGCGCGTCGAGCCAGCCGGTCGCGGCCGGCGTGTGAGGGGACGTCATGCTGAAAGATCTGCCGCCGACCATCGGCACCGGGCTCCACGGATCGATCCCGCCGCGCCGCTACTGGGCGTACTACACGTGGCAGGAGATCGACGCGATCGCGAAGAGCGATCCGAACGCGACCGCCGTCATCAACATCGGCGCCGTCGAGCAGCACGGCCCGCACCTGCCGCTCATCACCGACACGCTCGTCGGCATGGAGCTGCTCGGTGCCGCGCTGGCCCGGCTCGCCGGACGACGTGATGGTGCTGGCGCTGCCGCCGACCAACTTCGGCAAGAGCACCGAGCACCACGATTTCCCGGGCACGCTGACCTTCAGCGGCGAGACCCTGCGCATGGTGCTCAAGGACATCGGCGCGTCGGTCGCGCGGAGCGGCTTCTCGAAGCTCGTCCTGCTGGGCAGCCACGGCGGCAACGTCGGCACGCCTCGACGACTTCTTCCGCGACCTCCGCATCGAGACCGACCTGCGCGTCTTCAAGATCTTCCTCGGCGGCATCGGCCAGGTGCCGGGCCTGGTCGCGCCGGAAGAAGCGGCCATCGCGATGCACTCCGGCGACTCCGAGACCTCGATGGTCCGGCATCTCACGCCGGAGCTCGTGCACATGGACCGCGCCGAGGGCTACGTCTTCGACCCGACCCCGGACATCGGCTACTCGTTCAAGGGGCACGACGCGATCGAGGCGTGGATCGCCTCCGACCTGTCGAGCACCGGCGCGATCGGCAACCCGCATCCGCTCGTCCGCCGAGAAGGGCAAGCTGATGTGCGAGGCGAAGGCCTCGCGACTCGCCGAGCTGCTCGCACGCGATCTACCGGAGCCCGAAGCGTGAGATTCGCCTCGCGCCGAAGGAGAGCTGAGATGCACGATCAGACCCATGCGGCGTCAAGGGTGACGCGCCGCTCGTTCCTCGCGACGTCCGCCCTCGCCGTGGCCGGCGCGCGTCGGCCCTGGGGCCGCAGCGCCGGCGCGGGCGCAGGGCGTCGAGAAGCTCACGTTCGGCACCAACTGGAAGGCGCAGGCCGAGCACGGCGGCTACTACCAGGCCGTGGCGACGGGCATCTACAAGAAGGCCGGCCTCGACGTGACGATCCGGATGGGCGGGCCGCAGATCAACCACCCGCAGCTCCTCGCCGCGGGCGTGATCGACTTCAACATGGGGTCGAACTGCTTCAGCGCGCTCAACTACGTGAAGAACAACATCCCGATGGTCTGCGTCGGCGCGATCTTCCAGAAGGACCCGCAGGTCCTGATCGCGCACGCCGGCCAGGGCAACGACTCGCTCGCGGCGATGAAGGGCAAGCCGATCATGATCTCGCCGGTCGCGCGCGCCGGCTACTGGCAGTTCCTCCGGGTCAAGTTCGGCTACACCGACGACCAGATCCGCACCTACACGTTCAACATGGCGCCGTTCCTCGCCGACAAGATCGGCGATCCAGCAGGGCTTCCTGACGAGCGAGCCGTACAAGATCGAGAAGGCGGGCGCGAAGCTCGTCGTCCACCTGCTCGCCGACGCGCGGCTACTCGACCTACGCGACGACGATCGAGACGTCGTGGAAGCTCGTCAACGAGAAGCCGGACGTCGTGCAGCGCTTCGTGAACGGCGACGATCGAGGGCTGGTACAGCTACCTCTACGGCGATCCGGCGTCCGGCCAACGCGCTCATCAAGAAGGACAATCCGGAGATGACCGACGACGCAGATCGCCCACAGCATCGCGACCCTGAAGAAGTACGGGATCGTCGACTCCGGGCGACGCCGAGAAGCTCGGCATCGGCGCGATGACGCGACGCGCGCTGGAAGGACTTCCTCGGCATCATGGTGGAGGCCGGGCTCTACCCCGCCGACCTCGACCTCAAGCGCGCGTACACGCTCCAGTTCGTCAACAAGAAGCACGGGATGAGCCTGAAGAAGGCGTGATCGCGCCGTCGCTCTGCGACGCGTCGACAAGGTCTACGCCAACGGCGTCGTCGCGCTCCGCGCGCCTCGATCTCGAGCGTCGGCGAGGGCGAGTTCCTGAGCCTGCTCGGCCCGTCCGGCTGCGGCAAGAGCACGGTGCTGCGCCTCGTGGCCGGGCTCGGCGAGGTCTCCGGTGGCCGCATCGAGTGGCCGGGCGGCAACGGCCGCGCGGGGCTGCCGCGAGGCGACATCGGCTTCGTGTTCCAGGAGCCGACGCTCATGCCGTGGGCGACCGTGTTGAAGAACGTCCTGCTCCCGCTGAAGCTGCGCGGGCGTGCCGCCCGACGGAGGCGGCCGCGCGGGTGCGCGAAGCGATCGGCGATGGTCGGGCTCGACGGCTTCGAGCGCGCGTATCCGCGCGAGCTGTCCGGCGGCATGAAGATGCGCGTGTCGATCGCGCGCGCGCTGGTCACCCACCCGCGCCTGCTGCTCATGGACGAGCCGTTCGCGTCGCTCGACGAGATCACGCGCTTCAAGCTCGACAACGATCTGCTGCGAGCTGTGGGCGACGCCAGCGCTGGACCGTCGTGTTCGTGACCCACAGCGTCTACGAGTCGGTGTACCTCGTCGACGCGCATCGCCGTGATGACGGCGCGGCCCGGGCGCGCGGCGAGCGAGGTCGCGATCGAGGCGCCGTCGCCGCGCGACGAGAGCTTCAGGACCTCGCCGCTCTACAACGAGTACTGCCGGCAACGTCTCGGCGCGGCTGGCCGAGGCGACGCGCGCGTGAGCGCCGTAGCCGTGTCGAGCTCCGTCGGTCGAGCCGGAGCGCCGTGACGCGCCGGCTCGCGATGCGGCGATCGCGGCCGGGCCGACGCGCGGCTCGACGTCGGTGGGCCGTGCGTCGCGCGTGCCGCCCTCGTCATCGGCGTCGCGGGCTGGTCGGGTGGGAGCGTCGTCCGCTGAAGCAGATCCCCACTACATCCTGCCGGGGCCGCTGCTCGTCCTCACCACGCTCGTTCAAGGACTGGGGCACGCTCTACCCGTCGCTCCTCGTGACGCTCGCGATCACGGGGGCGGCGCTGCTCGTGGCCACGGTGGCCGGCGTGCTCATCGCGATCCTGTTCACCCAGTCGCGCTGGGTCGAGCGCGCGTTCTTCCCCTACGCGGTGATCCTCCAGGTGACGCCGGTCGTCGCCATCGCGCCGCTCATCATCATCTGGGTCAAGAACATCCCGCTCGCCCTCCTGATCTGCGCGTGGATCGTCGCGTTCTTCCCGATCGTGTCCAACACGACGCTCGGCCTCAACAGCGCCGACCACAATCTCCTCAACCTCTTCCAGCTCTACGGCGCCTCGCGCCGCCAGGTCTTCTGGTACCTGCGGCTGCCGAGCGCCATGCCGTACTTCCTGGGCGGGCTCCGCATCAGCGGCGGCCTCGCCCTGATCGGCGCCGTGGTGGCCGAGTTCGTCGCCGGGACGGGCGGCGCGCAGTCGGGGCTCGCCTATCGCGATCCTGGAGTCCGGCTACACGATGCAGATTCCCCGGATGTTCGCCGCGCTGCTCATGATCACGTGCACCGGCATCGTCATCTTCCTGGCGCTGAACGCGCTGTCCCACCTCGTGCTGCGCAAGTGGCACGAGAGCGCGGTCGCGCGCGAGGGCTGAGGTGACGACGACTTCGTCACCGTCCCGACGCGGCGGCGACTACTGGCTGCGCAACGCGACCGTCCCCGCCGACGCTCCTGACGCGAGCTTCCGCCGGGCGTGCAGGCGCTCGCCCGACGGGCTCGTGGTCGTCGACATCGCGATCCGCGACGCGCGCGATCGCCGAGGTGGCCGCGCCGCGGGAGCGTCACGTCGGCCGGAGGCGCGAGCGTCGACCTTCGGCGCGGCCTGGTCTGGCCGTGCCCGGTCGACATGCACACGCACCTCGACAAGGGCCACACGTGGGAGCGCGCCCAGAATCCGGACGGCACGTTCGACGGCGCGATCCGCACGGTGATCGCCGATCGCGCGGCGCACTGGTCGGCCGACGACGTGCGCCGGCGCATGGACTTCGGGCTGCGCTGCAGCTTCGCGCACGGCACGAAGGCGGTGCGGACGCACCTCGACTCCATGGGCCCGCAGGCGGCCATCAGCTGGCCCGTGTTCGAGGGGCTGCGCAAGGAGTGGGCCGGCCGCGTCGAGCTCCAGGCGGTGTCGCTGGTTCCGCTGCCAGATCTTCGGCACGCGCGAGGGCGAGGAGCTGGCCGACCGCGTCGCCGGCAGCGGGCGGGCATGCTCGGCGCGGTGGGTTACATGTCGCCGGACATCGATGCGCTGCTCGACCGCATGCTCGACCTCGCGGCCGAGCGCGGGCTCGACGTCGACCTCCACTGCGACGAGAGCGGCGACGTCGGCGCGCGCTCGCTGCCGCACCTGGCGCGGGCGGTGCTGCGGCGCGGCTTCCGGGGCCGGGTCGTCTGCGGTCACTGCTGCAGCCTGGCCGTGCAGCCGCCCGACGTCGTCGCCGAGACGCTCGACCTCGTCGTCGAGGCGGGCATCAGCGTCGTCAGCCTCCCGATGTGCAACCTCTACCTCCAGGACCGCGTGCCCGGGCGCACGCCCCGCTGGCGCGGCGTGACGCTCCTGCACGAGCTCGCGGCCCGGCGCGTGCGCGTCGCCGTCGCGAGCGACAACTGTCGCGACGCGTTCTTCGGCTTCGGCGACCACGACATGCTCGAGGTCTTTCGCGAAGCGACGCGCATCTGCCACCTCGACCGTCCGTACGGCGACTGGCCGCGCGTGGCGACGACGACGCCGGCGGAGCTGATGGGGCTCGCGGGCGCCGGCCGGATCGCGCCCGGGCTGCCCGCCGACCTCGTGCTCTTCGAGGGCCGGACGTGGAGCGAGCTGCTGTCGCGCCCGCAGGCGAACCGCGTCGTGCTCAGGAACGGCGCGCCCATCGACCGCCGGCTCCCCGACTATCGCGAGCTGGACGACGTCCTCGGCGGGCGCCGATGGAACGTGAGCTGCTGAACCCGTCCGGCGTCCACCCGCCGCAGGCGCACTACTCGCACGTCGCGCGCGCGGGCAACACGCTCTACATCTCGGGCCAGCTCGCGATCGACCCGGTCGGGCGCCGTCGTCGGCGTCGGCGACGCGCGAGCCCAGGCGCGGCAGTGCTACGAGAACCTCGCCGCGATCCTCGCCCACTACGGCGGCAGCTTCCGTCACCTGCTGAAGACGACGACGTACATCACGCACTGGGGCTATCGCCCGCTGGTCGCCGCGGCGCGCGACGAGCTGTTCCCGGCGCCGCCCTATCCCGCGAACACGCTGGTCGTCGTGCAGGGCCTCGCCGAGCCGCACTTCCTGGTGGAGATCGAAGGCATCGCCGTCCTCGATAGTCATGGAGGGTGCGAGGCGCACCCCCCAATGCCCCCCGCTCCGCGGCCCGGCGGCCGCCTCCGCGACTGCCGTGAAGCCTCAGCCGATCAGCTGTGCCACCGGAACTCTTGCGGCTTGCGCGCGGACTCCTGGGAGATCATGACGTTGACGAGGGCCGGACCCTTGTACGCCATCGCCTCGTTCAGCGCGCCCTTCAAGTCCTTCGGGTTCTCGATGAACCAGCCCTTGCCGCCGAAGGCGTCCATCATCTTGTCGTAGCGCGCGCCGTAGATCAGCGCGTTCGGCCGCATGTTCTGCAGCGGGTTCTCCGGGTGCTTCGCGTGTCCGGGCCCGATGCCGCCGTTGTTGAACACGACGATCTTGACCGGCAGCTGGTAGCGGCAGACCGTCTCGATCTCCATGCCGGAGAAGCCGATCGCCGAGTCGCCCGAGACCGAGATGATCGGCTTGTCGGGATGCACCACCGCGGCCGCGACGACGAAGCCCATGCCGATGCCCATCGTGCCGTAGCTGCCGGCATCGAGCCGGTGCCGCGGCTTCGAGTTCATCAGCTGCGTGCGGCCGATGTCCATCGTGCTGGCGCCCTCGCCGATGATGATCGCGTCGTCCGGGCACCACGCGGAGACGTCCTTCAACGCACGGTAGTAGTTGGCCGGCGCCTGATCGTCGGCGATCTGCGGCGCGATCTGGGCCGCGTTCGCGGCCGCTTTCTGCGCGATCGACGTCCGCCACGGCGTGTCCTTCGGATAGACCCACTCGCGCTTTTCGAGCGAGCTGTTGAGCTGCCCGACGATCGCCTTGCCGTCGCCGACGAGCGCGACTTCCGCCGGCGCGTTCTGGCTGATCGTCTCCGGCGCGATGTCGAGCTGGATGAAGCGGACGTTCTTGTTGTAGCGGGGCGGCAAGCCGAAGTGCATGATCCAGTTCAGCCTGCGCACCCATGAGGAACACGACGTCGGCGTTCTGCAGCGCGTGGCTGCGCGCGGCGCCGACCGACAGCGGATGCGTGTCGGGCATCACGCCCTTGCCCATCGGCGACGCGAGGAACGGCACCTGCGTGCGCTCGATGAACTTGCGCACTTCCTCTTCGGCGCGCGAGTACGCCATGCCCTTGCCGATGATGACCAGCGGGCGCTCCGCCTCGCGCATCACGTTCAATGCGTTCTCGACGTCTTCCGGCATGGCCTGCGTGCGCGGCGGGTCCGCGACGCGTGCCGCCTCGAGCACCTGCGCCTCGTCGACCTTGCCGGTGATGATGTCGTCCGGCATGTCCAGATAGCTCGCGCCGGGCCGCCCGTAGATCGCGTTCCGCACCGCCATCTCGACGTAGAACGGAATGCGGTGCACGTGCTCGATGGCGTGCGCGAACTTGCAGAACGGTGTCGAGATGAGCACCTGGCGCTCTTCCTGGAACGCGCCCATGCCGTTGCGCCAGGACTCCGACGCGCCACCGATGAGGATCATCGGCCACCCGTTCTGCTGCGCGTTCGCGAGACCGGCGAGCGCGTGAACGACGCCGGGGCCCGACACGACGAGACAGGCGCCGGGCCGTCCGGTCAGATAGCCGACGGCCTGCGCGGCGTACGAGGCGGACTGCTCGTTCCGCATCCCGACGTAGGTGATCCCTTCCTTCTGCGCGGCGGCCGCGATCGGCTGCACCGGAAACCCGACGATCCCGAACATGAACTGGACGCCCTGTTTCTTGAGGTTCCTCGCCACTAGGGTTGCGCCGTCGACTTCGGCCATGAAGTTCCCTCCTGTCAGAGTGGGAGCAAGATCGCGCCCCCGGGTGCCAGAGTCAAGCCCCCGAGGTCGCCCTAGACGCCGTCGAGCGCCGGCTTCATCTTCAGGATCGCCTCGATGTGCTGACGCGGGGAGAGGCCCGCGCCCATCGTGTTCACCGAGAGGTGGGTGGCTCCGAGGTCCCGCCATTCCCGAGCCCGCTTCTCCCACTCGGTCGGGCCGCCGATGCTGTAGGAGAACCGTCCCTCGATCCCCACGGCGGAGGGCGGGCGGCCCGCCTCCTTCATATAGGTCCGCACGCGATCGAGCGTGTGGCTCGCCTCGTCGCCGGGCTGGAACTGGGGGAACCAGCCGTCGGAGATCTCGGCCACGCGCTTGAGCACGGGCTCGGCCATGCCGCCCATCCACACCGGGATGGGACGCTGGACGGGCAGAGGATTGATGCCGGCGCGGTCGAGGTGATGGTACGAGCCCTCGAAGCTCACCACCGGCTCGGTCCAGAGCTTCCGCATGACGGCGATCTGCTCGGTGACGCGGCGGCCGCGGGTGCGGAAGTCCTCGTTCAGCGTCTCGTACTCGACGTGGTTCCAGCCGATGCCCACGCCGAGGCGCAGGCGACCGCGGGAGAGGACATCGACCGCCGCGGCCTGCTTGGCCACCAGCGCCGTCTGGCGCTGGGGCAGGATGACGATGCCGGTGACGAGCTCGAGGCGCTGCGTGCACGCCGCGAGGTACCCGAAGAGGACGAAGACCTCGTGGAAGGGACTCTCGTCCGTGTAGGGCGGGCGCCGCCCGAGCTTGTCGAAGCGCTCCAGCTTTGCTCCGAGCACGTGGTCGAAGACGAGCAGGTGATCGTACCCGGCACTCTCGGCGGCCTGCGCGTAGTCGCGAACCACCGCGGGATCCGAGCCGATTTCCGTCTGCGGAAACACCACGCCGCGCTTCATACCGTCACCGCCTTGCCCTCGGCCGACGACCGCTCGATCGCGTCGATCAGACGGTGTCGCGTCACCGCGAGGTCGAAGTCAGGATCGAAACTGCCGGCCTCCCCCTTCGTGTCGACGAAGCGCTTGAAGGCCTGGGCGACGTTTCTCGGTGAGCCGGCCGGCGTGTCCGCGGGCACCAGGGTGAAGCGGCTCGGCACCTCCAGCTCCTTCGCGGCCTCCCGGCCTCTCGTGAGCAGGAGACGGTTCGGCCCGATGCTCAGCGCCGCGTTTGCCGAGAGGGTCATCGCCCCGGTGCGGCCGTAGATATCCAGTCGGCTCTGGCCGCCGCCGAACGGCACGCTCGCGATCTGCACGGAGGCTTCGGCGCCATTCTGCAGCCGTCCGGCCACGTTGATGACGTCCGGTGAATCGACCGCGACGTTCTGGCCGGTCTCGGTGCTCCGCCACTCCTTGATCCTCGTGGCGACCCGCGCCGAGACCTCCGCGAACTCCCCGAGAACGGCGCACATGGCTTCGAGCGCATGGCCGCCGGCGATCGTGAGCGTGTTGGCGCCGGCCTTCCGCTGGCCCTGCCAGATGCGGCCCGCCCCGCGCTCGAGCTGTGCGCCGGCCAGCACGGTGAGGTGCGCGGCGAGGACCTCGCCGATGGCGCCCTCCTTGATCAGCTCGCGCGCATACATGACCGTGGGGTCGTTGTGCGCCTGGAGCCCGACGATGGTCCGCAGCGACTTCTCGCGCGCGAGGCCGGCCATCTCCTCCGCCTCTTTGAGGTTCGCGCCCAGCGGCCACTCGCAGAACGTCGGCTTGCCGGCGCGCAACGATTTCATGACCAGGTCGTAGTGCCAGGGCACCCGGACGCAGACGATGACGAGGTCGATGTCCGGCCGCGCGACCATGTCGTCCATGTTGTGGAACGCGAGCGCGGCGCCGAACTTCTCGGCCGTCGCTTTCGCCGTCGCCTCGTGCGCCGTGCACACGGCCTTCAGCTCGTACTCCGGCAACGCGTGCAACGCCGGCACGTGCGCGTTGGCGCCCCACCCGCTGCCCCCCTGCGTCACCGTCGCCCCAACGATCCCGACCCGCACGCTGTCCGCCATGTCCTTACTCCTCCCTGAAACGATGGGATGATGGCATGCGCTCGCCGCCTGCGCCAACGGGTAGAGCCGACGCCAATCCGAACCGCGCGTTTTGACGTTCTATTGGCTGGCGACAGATCGGGACTCGCCTTGACGGCGGCGATGAACGACGCCATGATTTCGCGCGGTGGATCTGGGAATCCCTCCACGCCAGGACCAGCGTGATGGCGCGACGAAGACGCTCGGCGATGTGCTCTATGCCGCCAAGGCGAAGACCACGGTGTCCGAGAAGGACTGGGCCGAGCTTGTCCGGTCCATCGCCGCCGGCGATCAGCGCGCGCTGCATGCGCTGTACGAACGGACGCATCGCCTCGTGTTCACCTTGATCGTGCGGATCACCAGCAACCGGGAAACCGCCGAAGAGCTGACGCTCGACGTGTTTCACGACGTGTGGCGACGAGCGTCGACGTACGACGCTGCCGGCGGGTCCGTGGTCGGATGGATCATGAATCAGGCGCGGTCCAGAGCCATTGACCGGTTGCGGTTCGAGCAACGGAAAAAGCGCGTCAACCCTCATGCGGACAGCCCACTGCCGACGACGTTCGGGAGGGATCCCCACGAGGCCTTGGACCTCAGGGAGCAGGGCCGCCTCCTGCGTAGCGCCTTGAGCGTGCTGACCCCGGACGAGCGACAGGCGATCGAGGCCGCATTCTTCTCCGAGTTGACGTATGACGAAGTGGCGGCACGGCTGAATCAGCCGCTCGGAACCGTCAAGACGCGAATCCGTTCCGGACTGGGGAAGCTGCGGCAGGCGCTCGCCGGGACAAAGAAGACGCCATGAGCTCAGCCGCGGGTCGACACGAGCAGGACCACTTGGAGCTGGTGTTCCTGTACGCCCTGCAGGTTCTCCCTTCGCGCGAAGTGCCCGTCGTTGAAGCGCAGATCTCCGCGTGCGCCGACTGCCAGCAGGAGATGGAGACGCTCCGTCCGATGGTCGACGCCTTCGTCGCCTGGCCTACCGACGTGCTGCGTCCATCGCCCTCGCTAGGGAAACGCCTCGCGCAGCGAATCGCGGCGGAGACGAACGGGGAGCCGGTGTGGCCAGCGCCAGAGCGATGGGCGGAGCCCGAGTGGAAAGACGTGGCGCCGGGCATCGCCTGCAAGCTGCTCGCGACCGATACAGAGAAGAACCGCGTCAGCATGCTGGTGCGGCTCGCGCCGGGAGCCGACTATCCGCCCCACGGCCACGACGGCATCGAAGAGCTGCACATGCTTCACGGTGAGCTGATCGTCGACGACCAGACGTTCTATCCCGGCGACTACCGCCGCGCAGAAGCCGGCAGCGTCGATCATCGTGTCTGGAGCGAGACCGGCTGCACGTGCGTTCTGGTCACGTCGTCTCACGACGTCATCCGCTGATCTTCCCCCGAAGCCAATCCGAACGGCGGCATTTGACGTTTCTTTATTGGAACCCCACTGCGGGGTCCCGATCGACAACGACCTGATCCTGTGGAGGGCGCACACGATGCCGGTTGGGACCGTCTGCATCTCGAGGGCGGGCTTGAAGCCCGCGACCTACGAAGTCACGTTCGTACGGCCCGATCCGGCGAAGACGCCGGCGCCCGGATCGCTCACGCTGCAGGGCCCCGAGTCGCTCCGTCCGTTCCTCGACTCGATCGGGATCGCCGAACGGCAGCGGGATGACGCCGTCCGCGCCGCGATCCAGGAGGGCGAGGCGACGGTCGCCAACGTCCATCTCACCCAGGAGTTCGTCGACCAGCACGGGCTGTAGCAGGCCGCTCACGCTTGGTGAGGGGTTCGGCGGCGCTCCCGATGGCGTGCCTTACCGGATACATTGCCGAGTAAGGCGATCCGAGGATACGCTCTTCTGCATGCACGTCGTGACCATCACCGCCAAGCGCCAAGCCACCCTCCCTGCCGCCCTCTGCAAGGAGCTCGGCCTCGCGCCCGGGGCGAAGGTCGCCGTGGAGCGCCGGCTCGTCGGGAAGGAGACCGTGTGGGTCCTGAAGGGCCCGGGCCCCGACTGGTCCTGGGTCGGTTCCCTTCGCCGGTATGCCAAGGGGAAGTCGCATCGGCTGAGCGACATCCGTCGGAGCATCGCCCGGGGATGGACCGGTGGCCGTCGGGCTTGATACCTCGGTGGTACTCCGCCTGCTGATCGGTGAGCCACGCTCGCAGATGGAGGTCGCGCGTCGGCGCATCGAGCGCGCGCTGATCGCTCGGTGAGAAGGTCGTCGTGACCGATCTGGTCGTCGCCGAGGCGTTTCACGCCCTCCGGCATCACTACGGGGTTCCGGAAACGATCGCGCTGGGCCGGCTGCGCGAGTTCCTCGGCTCTGACGTCATCCACGTGGATCCGGCCGGTGCTGGGGAAGCCTTGGGGCACGGAGCGAGGGGACAAGCCGGCGTCGTCGACCGCCTCATCGTCACTCGCCATCGCGCCCTCGGAGCGACCACGGCAACGTTCGATCGTCGGCAGGCCCGCCTCGAGGGAGGAGTACTGTTGCGGGCCTGAAGCGGTCGTACCCAATCATCGCCGCGAACCGATTCCGTGCCGTGTCGCCTTCTCGCCCGTGACGCTCCAGGACCGCGAGGAGCGTGCTCATCGAGTGAGCAGCGGGACACCGTGTTGCTCGGCGACACGCCATCGCTCCGCCCGAGGGCCCACGAGCGCCAGCGGCTGACACCCGCAAGTCCAGATGGAGCAAGTGCTCTCGGTGCGCGCGGACGCACGACGCTGAGGCACGCTTCTTGCGCGCCGCGCTCGCCGGGAGAACGCGACCATGGAGCTCGATCTGATCGTGAAGGGCGGAACGGTCGTCACCGGCAGCGACACCTACCGCGCCGACGTGGGCGTGTCCGGCGGGAAGGTGGTCGCCCTGGGGAGCGACCTGGGGACCACGCCGCGGACCGTGAACGCCGCCGGCAAGTATGTGCTGCCCGGCGCCATCGACGTGCACACGCACTTCGAGATGCCGTTCATGGGGACGTTCACCGCCGACGACTTCCGCACGGGGACGGCGGCGGCCGCCGCCGGCGGCATCACCACCGTGGTGGACTGGGCGATCCAGGAGCCGGGCGAGAGCCTCTTCACGACCCTCGAGAAGTGGGACCGGAAGGCGGCGGGCAAGGCCGTCATCGACTACAGCTTCCACGTGGTCCTGACGGACCTGAGTCGCAACGCGCTCGACGAGATCGAGCCCGTCGTCCGCAACGGCATCGCCAGCTTCAAGTGCTTCATGGCCTACAAGGGCACGCCCTTGATGCAGACCGACTCCAATCTGTTCCGCATCATGCGGCGCGTGCGGGACGCGGGCGCGCTGTTCTGCGTCCACGCCGAGAACGGCGACATCATCGACGTCCTGGTCCAGGAGTACGTGGCCCAGGGCAAGCTCCAGCCCATGTACCACGCCCACACCCGGCCGCCCGAGGTCGAGGCGGAGGCGACGGCGCGCGCCATCGCGCTCGCGGAGCTCGCGCACTGTCCGCTGCTCATGGTGCACCTCTCGGCGAAGGAGGCGTTGCAGAA
Organism: uncultured Candidatus Rokubacteria bacterium; assembly: GCA_963707305.1. Lineage (GTDB taxonomy): Bacteria > Methylomirabilota > Methylomirabilia > Rokubacteriales > CSP1-6 > VGLJ01. Next base: position 83,607 of record CAVPPZ010000009.1, on the reverse strand, counting down.
GGTCCGCGAGGCGCGCGACCGTGGCCTCGCCATCCACGCCGAGACGTGTCCGCACTATCTGTCGCTCCACTACGAGGAGATGGAGCGGCCCGACTTCGAGGGCGCCAAGTTCGTGTGCTCGCCGCCCCTCCGGCGGCGGGAGAACACGCCGCACCTCTGGAACGGTCTCCGGGAGGAGAACCTTCAGGAGATCTCGTCCGATCACTGCGCCTTCAACTGGAAGGTCCAGAAGGAGCTGGGCCGCGACAGCTTCGCGAACATCCCCAACGGCATGGCCGGGATCGAGACCATGATCCCGGTGGTCTTCTCCGAGGGCGTGCGCGGCGGGCACCTGTCGCTGAACCAGTTCGTGAAGCTCACTTCCACCAACTCGGCACGGCTCTTCGGGCTCTATCCCGAGAAGGGCACCATCGCCGTCGGCGCGGACGCCGACCTCGTCGTGTTCGATCAGGACCGCACGGTCACCGTCACGCGCGACCTGCTGCACCAGAACGTGGACCACACGCCGTACGAGGGCTTCTCGGTGACGGGCTGGCCGGCGGTGACGATCTCGCGGGGCGAGGTCGTCTTCGAGAACGGCGCGATCGTCGGTCGTCCCGGGGCGCGGACGGTTCGTCAAGCGGAAGCCCACGAGGGGCGTCTAGACGATGCGCTTGGGCAACGGTGACGCGTAGCCGCCGAGCTTGGACGTCGTGAGGCCGAGGCGGACGAGCGCCTCGACGAGCACGACCGCGGCGGTGACGCCATCGACCACGGGGAGCGCGCCGCGCTGCGAGATCGGCGGCGTAGTCCGCCATCCCCGCGCAGCCGAGCACGATCGCCTCCGCGCGGTCCTCACACTTCGCCGCCTCGATCTCGGCGTCGATACGCGTGCGCGCGTCCGCCTCGCGGGGTCCTCCAGGGCCAGCACGGCCACCTCGACCGCGCGCACCCGGGCGCACCGCGTCGCCAGGCCGTAGCGCACGAGGTTGTGCTGGATGGCCGGGATAGCCCGCGCCAGCGTGGTCACCACCCAGAAGGTCCCCGCGATCAGGCTCGCCGCGTGGAACCCGGCCTCGCCGATTCCCACCACCGGCGCGCTCGCCAGGGCCCGCGCCGCGTCGAGGCCGGTGTCGTCGAAGCACGCGATCACGTGGCCGTCCACGGCGCGCGCCTCGCCCTTCGCGATCTCCGCCAGCAGACCCGGGACGCGACGGGCCTCGTCGTAGTATCCCTCGATCGACTCCGGCCCGGTGGCCGGGTTCACGGCGATGATCCGCGTGCCGGGCGAGGCCGCGCGCGCGGCGGCCGGCCGATCTCCTCCGTCATCGACGCGGTCGTGTTGGGATTGACGACGAGGATCTCCACGTCGTCCTGGTCACTCGGCGACGCGCGCGGGGCGGCGAAGCGCGCGGACGAGGAGCAGCAGAGAGACCAGATCACCGCGAACGACACGCCGGTGGTCACGGTGCCGAGCGCGTAGATCTCCGGGTTCGTGACGGTGGTCGTCAGCCCGGTCAGCTCGAGCGGCAGCGTGTTCTGGTCGCTCCCGATCGCCTGGCTCGATCGGGCCACCTCGTCCCACGAGAGCGTGAAGCCGAACAGCGCCGATGCCGACCAGCGAGGGCGCGATGAGCGGCAGCACGACGTGGCGGAAGGTCTGCCAGGGCGTGGCGCCGAGGTCGCGTGCCGCCTCTTCGTAGCGGCCGGTCGAAGCGGTTGAACACCGCGAACATGATCAGCAGCCCGAACGGCAGCGTCCACGTCAGGTGGGCGCCGAGCCCGGACGTGAACGTGCCGGCGCTGGTCGTGAAGCGGTCCGCCACCCAGCTCCAGCCGAGCGTCCGCCGACCGCTTGATCACGTCGTCGAGCAGCCGGAACTGCACGCCGATGCCCAGCGAGACCACGATCGACGGCACGATCAGGCTCGCCACCGCGGTGTAGAAGACGACGGTCGCGCCGCGAAAACCGCGCCGGAAGGCGTAGCCGGCGAGCACCGAGATCACCACCGTGAGCGCCATGACCACCGCGCCGAGACGCACCGATCGGCCGAACGCCGACCAGATGTCGACGACGCCAAGACCGTTCCACAAGCTGGCGAACCAGTGCGCCGAGAGGCCCCGCATCGGGAAGGTGAGTCCGCCCGTCGGCCCCTGGAACGAGAGCACGAGGATCGTGAGGATCGGACCGTAGAGGAACAGCACGAACAGGCCGAACACCAGGCCGAGCCAGACGGAGCCGCGGGCGACGGACGCGCGCAGCTGGGTACGGCCTCCTACAGCTCCTTGCGGATGTCGACGAGGCGGGTCATGCCCCACGATGATCGTCAGCACGACGGCGAGCAGCACCACCGCGTTGGCGGCGGCGAGCGGGAACTGCAGATACGTCAGCTGGACCTGGATGACCTTGCCGACGGACGCGATCTGCTGGCCGCCCATGACGCCGATGGTGACGTAGTCGCCCATGACGATGGTGACGACGAAGATCGAGCCGATCACGATGCCCGGCTTGCGACAGCGGCACGATCACGTTCCAGAGCGTCTGCCAGCCGCGAGGCGCCGCGCGTCGCGGCCGCCTCGAGCAGCGCGCGGTCGATGCGGCTCATCGAGTTGAAGATCGGCACGATCATGAACATCGTGTAGAGGTGCACGAAGGCCAGCACCACCGAGAAGTCGGAGAACAGCAGCCACTCGACCGGCTCGCTCGACCACGCCGGCCGCCTGCAGGCACGTCGTTGACGAGCCCGTTGCGGCCGAGCAGCGGCACCCACGAGATCATGCGGATGACGTTGGAGGTCCAGAACGGGATCGTGCAGACGAGGAACAGCACCATCTGCACGTGAGCGAGCGGACGTGGAAGGCGAGGAAGTAGGCCACCGCGAAGCCCAGGAGCAGCGTGACGAGCCACACCAGCGCAGCAGAACTTCAGCGTGGAGAGGTAGGTCTTGAACGTCAGGCACAGCGTCGGGCAGCTCGGCGACGCAGCCCGAGAAGACGGCCACGTAGTTGTCGCCCGGTGAACGCGGGAATCATCGCGTACTCGTTGTAGCGCCAGACGCTCACCACGACGGTGAGCGCGAGCGGCACGCACGAAGAAGAGCGCGAACACGAGCGCGAGCGGCGCGACCTGCCAGTACGGCCGCCGCTCGCCCGCGATGGTCGCCGTCGCCGCCACCGGCCGCATGGCCGACCATGGCCGCGTGCACTCGGAACATGCGCCACCGCGAGCGACGTCCTCGGCGCCTCTTCACGTCGCCTCAGGCCGCGATGAACTCGTTCCACTTCCTGGACCATGTAGTCGTTCTCGTCCATCACCGCGTTCCAGCACGCGACGCGCGCCCATGCGCGCCTCGTAGGAGCCGCCGTCGCGGACGGTGCCCGCCTTCTCCAGCACGGTGCCGTCGGGGGCCTTGATGTCCTTCTCGGCGGGCTTGCCCTCCATCCAGTACGCCCACTCGTAGGGCTCCATCTGGCCTTGGCGGTCTCGAGCACCGCGGAGTAGTAGCCCTGGCGGTTCAGGTAGGCGCCGGCCCAGCCGGAGAGGAACCAGTTGATGAACTCGTAGGCGGCGTCGAGCTTCTTGCCCGTCGAGCGTCTTGGGCAGGCCGAAGCCGGCGGCCCAGGCGCGATAGCCTTCCTTGAGCGGCTGGTAGATGCACGGCGATGCCCATCGAGCGCACCTTGGTGACGGCGGGCGACCACATCGACTGGATGACCACCTCGCCCGACGCCATCAGGTTGACGCTCTCGTTGAAGTCCTTCCAGAACGCGCGGAACTGGCCGGCCTTCTTGGCCTCGATCAGCGTCTTGATCGTGAGGTCGATCTCCTCCTTGGTCATGTTGCCCTTGTCGCGGTACTTGTACATGCCCATCGCCTCGACCACCATGGCGGCGTCCATGATGCCGATCGACGGGATGTTGAGGATCGACGCCTTGCCCTTGAACTCCGGGTTGAGCAGCTCCGCCCACGAGCTCGATCGGACGCTTGATCAGGTCGGGCCGGATGCCGAGCGTGTCGGCGTTGTAGACGGTCGGGATGAGCGTGATCCACTGCGTCGGCGTCGACGAGAACTTGCGTCGAGGTCGGCCCTTCGAGGTAGAAGACCTTCTTGGGCGCGGTGCCCTGATCGCCGATCGTCTTGCCCGCCACCTCGCCCTTGGTGAAGACCGGCGTGATCTTGTCCGCGTACTTGATCCGCTTGGCGTCCATGCCGATCAGGTTGCCGGAGGGGATCAGCTTGCGGAGCTGGAAGTACTCGGCGTCGGCCACGTCGAAGGAGGCGGGCTGCGTGATGATGCGCTTGGTCACGTCGTCGGTGGTGACCGGCACGTACTCGATCGTCGATGCCCGAGATCCGCCTTCGACCTTCTGCGCGATCTCCTTCGACTGGTTGACGGCGGTGCCGAGGTAGCGCAGCGTCACGCGGCTCGCGCCGACGATCGGCCGGGGGGCCGAGTGATGGCGGGCCCGCCGGGCCGCCCCGACGGCGCGGCGCCCTTCAGGAGGCTCCGCCGGCTGACTCGGGTGCTCTTCTCGTCCGTTCACTCATTGGTTCCTCCGTGGGCTCGTTGGTTCGGGTCACAGGCCCGCTCAGGCGAGGGGATGGGCGTCGGTGTGGGTCATAGGCCCGCCAGCGGTGGGCATCGTGGATCCAAGGCCCGTCGGCGGATGGGCGACGTCGGGATCCCACTCGACCGTCACGAGGGCGCCGGGCCGGAGCGGCTCGCGATCGAAGCCTGCTCGGGCGCGACCGCCACCAGCTCCGTGCCGTCCGCCGTCGTCAGCGTGCTCTGGACCACCGTGCCCTGGTACTCCACGTCTCGCACGTGGCCGTCAGGGTCCGGGCGCGCGAGAGGCGGAGGTGTTCGTCGAGCCGTCCCGATGGCTGACCGCCGCCGGATGCGGTAGCTCCACGCGCAGCCGATCTGCTCGCACGGCAACCTTGACGTCACCACCGCGATCACGTTGTGGACGCCGAGGAAGCGGGCCACGAACGCGGTGCGGGGCCGGTGGAAGACCTCGCGCGGCGATCCCTGCTGCTCGATGCGCCCCTCGTTCATGAGGACGACGAGGTCGGCGAGCGCCATCGCCTCGTCCTGGGCGTGCGTGACGTGGATGAACGTCATGCCGAGCTCGCGCTGCAGTCGCTTCAGCTCGTCGCGCATCTTGCATGCGGAGGTACGGATCGAGCGCGGAGAGCGGCTCGTCCAGGAGCAGGATCCGCGGCTCGGTCATCAGCGCCCGCGCGAGGGCTACCCGCTGCTGCTGGCCGCCCGAGAGCTCGGACGGCAGCCGGTCGGCGTAGCTCTCCATGGCCACCATCGCGAGCAGCGCGCCGGCCTTCCTGTGGCGCTCGGCACGGCCGACGCCGCGGATCTTGAGCGCGAACGCCACGTTGTCGAGCGCGGAGAGATGCGGGAACAGCGCGTAGCTCTGGAACATCATGGCGGTGCCGCGGAGCGCCGGCGGCAGCTCGGTCACTCGTGTCCGCCGAGGATGACGTCGCCGCCGCTGACCATCTCGTGTCCGGCGATCATGCGGAGCGTGGAGGTCTTGCCGCAACCGGAGGGCCCGAGCAGGCAGCAGTACGTGCCGGCCGGAATCTTGAGGTCGATCGCGTCAACGGCGACCGTGGACCCGTACCGTTTGGTGACCCGTATCAGCTCGAGCGAGGCCGCCGGGGCCGAGGGCGACGCGCTCGCCGGCATGGTCCCCGGCTCCGAGCAAGCCGCATACCGTGTCTGCGCGCGGCCGTCGACGCGTTCCGCCGGAGCCTCGATGTGCGCGAAATTCGCGGCGCTCGTGGGCCGGCGCCGAGCGGCGGGAGTGACCGCGGAGGATCGAGCGCGGTGCTCAGCGACTCGGCATCCGCGGACGCGCTGCATCGGGGATGGGCACCGGTCTTCAGCTCCCCTTCCGCCGGGCACGTATTTGCGCGATCCCGAGCCTGGCATGTCACGTGCTGCCTCGCCGTCGTCCGGCGCCGTCGGGAGCGCCGAGGGAGAGGTTTGCCATGCCCAGATACGTCGCGTGGTTCGTGATGATGGCCCTCGCGCTCGCCGGCGCCACCGGGGCCGGAACGCCCCTCGTCGTCGACGCCCAGGCGAGCAAGGTGGCCATGCTGCTGCCCGGTTCGATCAACGACCAGAGCTGGAACGCCGCCGGGTACGCGGGGCTCCAGAAGCTGAAGGCGCAGGGGCTGGAGATCGCGTACTCCGAGAACGTCCAGGCCGCCGACCACATCGAGGCGATGAAGGACTACGCGCGCCGGGGCTTCAGCCCGATCATCGGCCACTCGGGGCGCTTCCTCTCCGCCGCGCAGCGCGTGGGCCCGGACTTCGAGAAGACGTTCTTCCTCGTCGGCTCCGGCTCGGGCGGCGCGAAGAACGTGATCTCCATCGACGTCGCGAACGAGCAGTACGCCTACCTGGTCGGCGTGCTCGCCGCGCGTATGACCAAGACCGGCAAGGTCGGCGCCGTGGCGGGCCTCGAAGGCCTGCCGAACATGATCGCGAGCGTGGGTGGCTTCCGCCTCGGCGTGAAGAGCGTCAAGCCGGACGCCGACGTGCGCATCGTCTATCTCCAGTCGATGGAAGACCCCGCGGCGGCGAAGGAAGCGGCGTTCTCCCTGATCTCCGCAGGCGCGGATGTCATCGCCGGCAAGCTCAACGCGGGCCACGCCGGCATCGTGCAGGCCGCGAAGGAGAAGGGCGTGTGGGCCACGGGCCGCTCGTTCGGCCACACCGCGATCGCGCCGGACCGCGTGCTGACCAACATCTACGAGAAGTGGGACGAGGTGTACGTGGCGGCCGTCGGCGATCTGAAGGCGGGGAAGATCACGAGCGGCTATCACGTGTACGGCTATCACACCGCGGGCGCGCACGGCGCCGACCTCCTCTACACCGAGCAGCGCGCGTTCAACGCGGCCGTACCGGCGGCGGTCGTGGCGGAGATCGACGGCGTCAAGAAGAAGTTCACGTCCGGCGAGCTCAAGGTGAAGCCGACGAAGGACGACGCGCGCGGCGGCGCGTAAGGGCCGCGTCTCCCTCGCCATGCTCGAGATGCGGGGGATCGAGAAGTCGTTCGGCGCCGTGCGGGCGAACCGCGGCATCGACGCTCGTCCCTCGCCGGCCGCATCGTGGGCCTGCTCGGCGAGAACGGCTCCGGCAAGACCACGCTGATGAACGTGCTGTTCGGCCTGGTCCGCGCGGATGCCGGCACCATCACGTTCGACGGGCGCCCGCTCGTCGATCATTCCCCGCGCGACGCTCTCGCCGCCGGCATCGGCATGATCCATCAGCACTTCATGCTCGTGCCCGCGATGACGGTGACCGAGAACGTCATGCTCGGGTGGGGCCAGGCCGGCGCGTGGCTCCGGCCCGACGCCGTCGCGCAGCGGATTACGCGACGTCAGCGCCGCCTACGGCCTCGACCTCGATCCGCACGCCGTCGTCGGCACCCTGGCGCTCGGCGCGCAGCAGCGCGTGGAGATCGTGAAGGCGCTGCTGCGCGGCGCGCGCCTGCTCGTGCTCGACGAGCCGACGTCGAACCTGAGCCCGCCGGAAGTCGCGCGGCTCCTGGAGGTGCTGCGGAAGCTGCGCGCGGAAGGCCGTAGCGTCGTCTTCATCTCGCACAAGCTCGGCGAGGTGCTCGACCTCTGCGACGAGGTCATCGTGCTGCGCGACGGCGCGGTGGCGGGCGCGTGCCCGGTCGCCGGCGCCACCCGGGAGACGCTGGCCCGATGATGGTGGGCCGCGATCTCCCGCCGCCGCTGGCCCGCGCCGCGACGACGCCGGGCCGCGAGGTGCTCATCGTGGCCGACCTGCATGCGCTCGACGACGCGGGCCTCGAGCGGCTGCGCGGGGTGAGCCTCACCGTGCGTGCGGGCGAGATCTTCGCCTGGCCGGCGTGGACGGCAACGGTCAGGCGGAGCTGGCGGACGTCATCGGCGGCCTGCGCCCGCCCCCGCCGGGTCGCATCTCGTCGACGGCGCCGACGTCACCCACGCGCCGGTGCGGCGCCGTCTGGCGGCCGGCCTCGCGCACGTCCCGGCCGACCGCGGCGACGACGGGCCTGGTCGCCGACATGACGATCGCCGAGAACATCGCGCTGCGCGACGTCGACCGGCCGCCGTTCCGGCGCGGCCCGTGGCTCGACCGCGCGGCCACGCGCGCGCGGCGGCACGCAGCGCATCGCCGAGTACGGCATCCGCGCGGCTGGCGCCGACGCGCCGGTCGCGACGCTGTCCGGCGGCAACCAGCAGAAGGTGATCCTGGCCCGCGAGATCGGGCGGGCGCCGCGCCTTCGTTGCTGGCCGTGCAGCCCACGCGCGGCCTCGATCCCGGCGCCACGCGCTTCGTGATCGACCGCGTGCTGGCGCTGCGCGCCGCCGGCGCCGCCGTGCTCTACATCTCGACGGAGCTGGACGAGGTCATCGCGTCGCCGACCGCATCGGGGTCATGTACGGCGGGCGGCTGGTGGGCGTCATGCGACGTGACGAGGCGGACCTCACCCGCCTCGGGCTCATGATGGCGGGCGCGCTCGCCGAGACGCCGCACCCGCCGCGCTCTACGGCGTCCGACGCGTGACGGCGGCACCCTCGACGCGACGCTGCCGGCGCTCGACGGCCTCGTCGTGCTGCGTCGCCTCGGCCTCGCGCTCGCGGCATCGCCCTCGCCCTCGGCCTGTCGGCCGCCCTCGTGCTCGGCTCCGGCAAGAACCCGCTCGTCGCGTACGGCTCGCTCGGCCAGGGAGCGTTCGGCTCGTCGGACCGCGTCGCGGTGCGCCCTCAACAAGGCCACGCCGTACCTGCTGACCGCGGCCGGGGTCGCGCTGTGCTTCCGCGCCCGCGTGTCATCAACATCGGCGGGGAAGGGCAGATCGCGCTCGGCGGTCTGGCCGCCGCCGTGGGTGGCGCTGACGCTTGCCCGCGGCGCCGGCGATCGTGCTCGCCGCTGCTCGTCGGCGCTGGCCGGGCGCGCTGGCCGGCGCGGCGTGGGCGGGCTGGCGGCCCTCATCCGTCTGACGCGCCGCGTGCACGAGGTGCTGGTGACGCTGCTCATGAACTTCCTCGGCGTGCTGCTCGTGAGCGAGGCGCTGCACGGCCATCTCGGCGAGTCGGGCGCCGGGTTTCCGCAGTCGCCGCTGCTCGAGCGCGCCGCCTGGCTGCCGAAGCTGGTGGCCGGCACCGACCTGCACGTCGGCATCGTCCTCGCGATCGCCGTTGCCATCGCTGGTCCACGTGCTGCTCTGGCGCACGCCGTTCGGCTTCCGGCTGCGCGTGCTCGGCGCCAGCGAGAGGGCGGCGGCGTACGCGGGCGTGGCGACACGGCCGGTCGATCCTGGCGGTCATGCTGATCGGCCGGGGCTCTCGCGGGGCTGGCCGGCGCGATCGACGTGCTCGGCGTCCACTACCGGCTGATCGAGGGCTTCTCGCACGGCTTCGGCTTCACCGCGTGTTCGATCGCGCTCATCGGCCGCGCTGAGCCCGCTCGGGATCGTCCCGGCCGCGCTCTTCTTCGGCTTTCTCGAGACGGGCGCGCTGGCGATGCAGCGCGCCGTCGGCGTGCCGTCGCCGCTGGTGGCGGTCATCCAGGGGCTGACGATGGTGTTCGTGCTGGCGGCCATGGCCGGCTGGCTCGCGCCGCGCGGTAGGCGCATGGCGATCGACGCGAGCCTCCTCGAGTTCCTCGCGGCGACCATGCGGATCGCCACGCCGCTGCTGTTCGCGGCGCTGGGCGGCATCCTCTCCGAGCGCGCCGGCGTCTTCGCGGTCGGGCTCGAGGGCATGATGCTGGCCGGCGCGTTCGGCGGCGTGATGGCCACGCACCTGACGGGCAGCCGGCGCTCGGGCTCGTGGCGAGCGCGCTCGGCGGCGTCGCCATCGCGGCGGTCGTGGCCGCTCGCGACCGTGCGCTTCGCGCGCCGATCAGATGGTGACCGGCCTCGCCGTCAACATCCTCGCGCTCGGGCTCACGAGCTTCCTCCTGCGCGGCCTCGGGCGCGGCGAGGCGCCGGTCCTCCGCGTGCCGATCGCTGGCGCCGGTGCCGATTCCCGTTGCTCTCGGATGTGCCCCTCATCGGCCCCGTGCTGTTCCGTCAGCCGCCGCTGACGTACGCCGTCATGATCCTCACGGCGCTCGTGGTGTCGTCGCGCTCTGTCCGGACACGCGTTCGGGCCTGACCCTGCGAGTCGTGGGCGAGAACCCGCGGCCGCCTACGCCGTCGGCGCCGATCCGCGCGTGTACCGGACGCTGGCCGTGCTCGCGGCCGGCGCGCTGCGCCGGGCTGGGCGGCGCCGTGCTGAGCCTCCAGCAGGTCGGCACCTTCACCGACGGCATGACCGGCGGCCGCGGCTACCTCGCGCTCGCCGCCATCATCGTGGGACGGTGGAGTGCCGCTCGGCAACGCTTGCTCGGGTGTCTGCTCTTCGGCGCGGCGGACGCACTGCAGTTCCGCGTGCAGGGGCTGCGCCTGCCCGTCAGCTCGTACGTGATCCAGATGCTGCCGTACGTCGTCGCGCTCGCCGTGCTGGCCGGCCTCGGGCGATCGGCGCGCCTGCCGGCCGCCATCGGCGAGCCGGTGCGAGTGACGAGCGCGGGCCGCGACGCGCCACCAACGATGGAGGTGTGGGTGATGGCCCAGCGGGTCGACGTCTATCGGATTGCCGACCGACGTCACCGGACGACGTGAGCGGGCTCGCCGCGCTGATCGAACGAGGCGCCATCGATCCCGCCGACATCGTCTGCCTGCTCGGCAAGACCGAGGGCAACGGCTGCGTGAACGACTGGAGCCGTGGATTCGCCACGAGCGCCTATCAGCGTCTGCTCGCGACCAGGCTCGGACGCGCCGAGGACGAGGTCGCCGCCGGCGTGCTCTTCATCATGTCCGGGGGCACGGAAGGCATCCTCACGCCGCACATGAACGTGTTCGTGCGACGCGAGGTCGGCGTCGCGGCGGCGAGCGGCGCCGCGGCTGGCGGCGGGCATCGCGCACACGCGTTCCTTTCTGCCGGAAGAGATCGGCACGATGGCGCAGGTGCGCACGGTGGAGGTGGCCGTGCGCCGGGCGATGGCGTCGGCGGGAATCGATGACACCGGCGACGTCCACTTCGTGCAGATCAAGTGCCCGCTGCTCACCGCGGAGGCCATCGCCGACGCCGAGCGACGAGGCCCGCGCGTGGTGACGACCGCCACCTACGCTTCGATGGGCTACTCGCGGGCGGCCTCGGCGCTCGGCGTGGCGCCGGCGCTCGACGAGGTGCCGGCAACGTCGCTGACCGACGGCGTGATCGGCCGGCGCTGGGATCTTCACTCGCGCGTGGCGTCGACGTCGGCCGGCGTCGAGCTGCGACACTGCGAGGTCCTGGTGCTCGGCAACGCGCCGGGCGCGGCCAGCGATCTCATGATCGGTCACGACGTGATGGAGGACGCGATCGACGCGGCCGCCGTGCGGCGGGCGCTGGCTCGGTCGGCTGCCCACTCGACGCCGGCCGCGAGTCCGCCGAGCGTCTGGTCGGCGTCTTCGCCAAGGCCGAGGCGTCGCCGTCGGGCCGGATCCGCGGTCGCCGCCACACGATGATGGACGACTCCGACATCAACCACACGCGCCACGCGCGCGCGGTGGTCGCCGCCGTCATCGCCTCGCTGATCGGCGATCCGATGGTCTACGTGTCGGGCGGCGCCGAGCACCAGGGCCCGAGCGGGGGCGGCCCCGTCGCCGTCATCGCTCGGGCGGAGTGAGGGGAAAGAAATGCGCTTGCTCGACGTGCCCATCATCGACGTCGGCCCGTTCCTCGAGGGCGCGCCCCACGCACGGCGCGACGTGGCGGAGCAGGTGGCCCGCGCGTGCGAGGACATCGGATTCCTGACCGTGGTCGGGCACGGAGTGCCGAGCGTCCTGACCGAGCGGATGGCGCGAGTGTCCCGGGAGTTCTTCGACCTGCCTCTCGAGGAGAAGCGGCGGTGGACGGGAGCGGACCCGAGCCGCGGCTATCGTCCGATGGGCGACGAGAGCCTCTCGTACAGCCTCGGAGCGGCGGCGCCGCCCGACCTCAAGGAAACGCTGGACGTGGGCCCGGTGGACGTGCGTGACGGCGTCCTCGCGGATCCGGAGGCGGCGCCGTACTTCGTGCCGAACATCTGGCCGGATACGCCCGCCGACCTGCGCGCCGTGTGGACCTCGTTCTATCGCGAGATGACGCGGCTCGCCGCCGACCTGATGCGCATCTTCGCCGTCGCCCTCGACCTCCCCGAGCCCTACTTCGCCGACAAGATCGACCGGCACATCAGTCGAATGCGCGCGATCAACTACCCGCCGCCGGCGGGCCCCGCCGCGCCGGGACAGCTCAGGAGCGGCGCCCACTCCGACTATGGATCGCTCACGATCCTGCACATCGAGGACGCGCCCGGCGGACTCCAGGTCTGCAATCGCCAGGACGAGTGGGTGGACGTGACACCGGTCCCGGGCTCCTTCGTCGTCAACCTCGGCGACCTCATGATGCACTGGACGAACGACCGGTGGATCTCGACGCTCCACCGCGTCGTGAACCCTCCGGACGACCAGCGGCGGAACAGCCGGCGGCAGTCACTGGTGTTCTTCCACCAGCCGAATCACGACGCGCTCATCGAGTGCCTGCCGAGCTGCCAGGGACCCGAGCATCCGCCGAAGTACGCGCCCATCACTTCCGGCGCGCACCGGCGCGCCAAGTTCCTCAAGACGGTCATGCGCGCGGCCACCGCCTGAGCTGCGCGATGTGCAGCGGCCACCGCGCCCGATAGCCGTACCGCCGTCGGCTCGGGGTGTATCGTGATCGAAGCGGCCCCGCACGAGCCGGGCCGACGGCCCGCTGATGACCGACGCACACGACCGCCGCCACCAGATGTTCCCCCGGCTGAGCCCGGCTCAGATCGGCCGGATCTCCGGGATCGGCGAACGACGCAGCATCCGCTCCGGCGAGGTGCTGTTCGACCTCGGGGAGCAACACTCCCGCTTCTTCGTGGTCATCGACGGCGCCGTCGAGATCGTGCGCCCGGTCGACGGGCGCGAAGAGCAGATCACCGTGCACGGCCCCGGCGAGTTCACGGGCGAGATCAACATGCTCTCCGCGCGCCGCACCATCGTCCGCGGTCGAGCACTCGGCGACGGCGCGATCATCGTCGTCGACCGCGAGCATCTGCGGGTGCTCGTGCAGCGAGATTTCGAGCTCAGCGAAATCCTCATGCGCGCCTTCATCCTGCGCCGGGCGGCGCTGATCGCCCAGGGTGACAGCGGCCTGGTCCTCATCGGTTCCCGGCACTCGGCAGGGACGCTGCGCATCAGAGAGTTTCTGAGCCGAAACGCGCAGCCCTTCACCTACCAGGACGTGGAGAGCGACCCCGACGTGCAGGCACTCCTGGATCGGTTCCAGGTCGGCGTCCACGACGTGCCGGTGATCGTCTGCGAAAGCGGCCAGGTTCTGAGGAATCCGTCGATTGAAACCCTGGCGTCAGGGCTTGGCTTGAGTGCCGAGCTCGACGCCACGGCCACGAGAGACGTGGTGATCGTCGGTGCAGGACCGGCGGGTCTCGCCGCGGCCGTCTACGCGGCGTCGGAGGGGTTGGACGTGCTCGTGCTCGAGGCTTCCGCGCGGGGCGGACAAGCCGGCTCGAGCTCGCGCATCGAGAACTATCTCGGATTCCCCACCGGCATCTCCGGCCAGGACCTGGCTGGACGCGCGCTCATGCAGAGTGAGAAGTTCGGCGCGGAGGTGGCCATCGCGCGAGGGGCCGTCGGTCTCGACTGTACGTCGAAACCCTATCTGCTGCGTCTCGCGACGGGCGAGGTCGTGCGCACGAGAACCGTCGTCATCGCCAGTGGCGCGAGGTATCGAAAACCCGCCCTCCCCGGAGCTCGCGCGTTTCGAGGGAGCCGGCATCATGTACAGCGCCACCCATGTCGAAGCGCAGCTCTGCAAGGGAGAGGAGATCGCCATCGTCGGAGGCGGGAACTCCGCCGGACAAGCGGCGGTCTTTCTGTCGCAGAGCTCGGGCTCGGTGAACGTGCTGGTGCGAGGCCCGGGGCTCGCCGAGAGCATGTCGCGCTACCTCATCCAGCGAATCGAGGACAGTGCGAACATCGCGCTGCGCGCACGCACACAGATTGACGCGCTCGAGGGCACCGACCGCCTCGAGCGCATCCGATGGCGCCAGCTCGACACCGGGGAATCAGAGACGAGGACGATCCATCACCTGTTCTTGATGACGGGCGCCGATCCCAACACCGCGTGGCTGAAGGGGTGCGTGGCGCTCGACGACAAGAGCTTCGTCAAGACAGGCGCCGATCTCCAGCCGGGTGAGCTCGAAGCGGCAGGATGGACGCTCGCCCGCAGACCCGATCTGCTGGAGACGAGCAAGCCGGGCGTGTTCGCGGTCGGAGATGCGAGATCGGGCAGCGTGAAACGCGTCGCGTCTGCGGTCGGTGAGGGCTCCGTGTGCGTGCAGCTCATCCACCGGGCCCTTCGCGAGCTCTGAGCTCCGTCCCGGAGCACCGCTCACGCGGCGCGTTTCGCGGCACGCCGGTGGCCCCGCCCGCCATGAGACCTAGGACCTAGCTGACGCCCATACGGTCACCGGCCAATCGGCCCTTCTCGTGGCTTCGATGTGGTGCGACTCGTACAGGGTAAGGCGCGACGACGCCCAACACAGCAAGAGGGCAGGATCGCATCATGAGCAAACCATTCAAGGGCGTCATCAAACTCGATGTCCGCGACTCGAAAGCGGACTGGGGCCCGTACGAGCAACCGAAAGCGCCTGAGGGCGCGCCGAACGTTCTGATCGTTCTGTACGACGATACGGGTCAGGCCGCCTGGTCGCCCTACGGCGGCAAGATCAACATGCCGACGCTGCAGAAGCTCGCGGACCGAGGCCTGACGTACACGCAGTGGCACACGACGGCGCTGTGTTCGCCCACGCGGTCCACGTTCCTGACCGGACGCAACCACCACCTCAACGCCATGGCCTGCATCACGGAGTGTTCCAACGGATTCCCCGGTGCGAACGGCCGCCTCCCCGCCGAGTGCGCCACGATCGGCCAGGTCCTCCAGGAGAACGGCTTCAGCACCTTCTGGCTCGGCAAGAACCACAACGTCCCCGAGGAGGACATCGCCTCGGGCGCCAGCCGCAAGGAATGGCCGCTCCAGAAGGGCTTCGACCGCTTCTACGGCTTCCTCGGAGGCGAGACCAACAACTGGTATCCGGACCTCGTCGAGGACAATCGCTTCATCGACCAGCCGTACGGTCCGGAAGAGGGCTATCACCTCTCGAAGGACCTCGCCGACAAGGCGATCGAGATGATTCGCGACCAGAAGGCCAGCAACCCCACGAAGCCCTGGTTCATGTGGTTCTGCCCCGGCGCGAATCACGCCCCGCACCATTCCCCGAAGGAGTTCGCGGACAAGTACAAGGGGCAGTTCGACGAGGGCTACGAGGCGTACCGCGAGTGGGTCCTGCCCCGCATGATCAAGAAGGGCATCCTCCCCGCGGGGACCCAGCTCACCCCCATCAACCCCCTGCCGCCCGACGTGCTGCCCCTGGGGGACAGCGTGCGACCGTGGAACACGCTCAACGACCAGGAGAAGAAGCTCTTCTCACGCTTGGCCGAGGTCTACGCCGGGTTCTCGGAGTACACCGACCTTCAGGTGGGCCGCATCGTCGACTACCTCGAGAGCACCGGGCAGCTCGACAACACCATCGTCTTCTACTGCGCGGACAACGGCGCGTCGGGCGAGGGCAGTCCGAACGGCTCCGTCAACGAGAACAAGTTCTTCAACAGCTACCCGGATGAGCTGTCCGAGAACCTCAAGTATCTGGACGTGCTCGGCGGGCCGGACACCTACAACCACTACCCGACCGGGTGGGCCGTCGCGTTCTCGACGCCGTTCCAGATGTTCAAGCGGTACGCGAACTACGCGGGCGGCACCTGCGACCCGATGGTCATCCACTGGCCGAAGGGCATCAAGGCGAAGGGCGAGATCAGGCATCAGTATCACCACTCCACCGACATCGTCCCGACGATCCTGGACGTCTGCGGGCTGAAGATGCCCGACGTCTATCGGGGCGTGAAGCAGTACCCGCTCTCAGGCGTCTCGATGCGCTACAGCTTCGCGGCCAAGCCGGACGGAGCCAGCGCAGAAGAAGCGTCAGTACTACGCCATGCTCGGGACCCGGGGCATGTGGGAGGACGGCTGGAAGGCCGTCGCCGTGCACGCGCCGCTGACCGGCAAGGGGAACTTCGACAAGGACCCCTGGCAGCTCTACCACGTCGACGAGGACCGCTCCGAGTCGAAGGACCTGGCCAAGCGGCACCCCGGAGAAGCTCCAGGCGCTCATCAAGACCTGGTTCGAGGAGGCGGAGAAGAACTTCGTCCTGCCCCTCGACGACCGCAACGCGACGGAGCTGCTCACCACGGAGCGGCCCATCGCCGAGGCGCCGCGCGACACCTACGTCTACTATCCGGGCACCTCTCCGGTCCCGGAAGGCGTCGCCGTCAACACGCGCGGCCGATCGTTCAAGATCCTCGCCGACGTCGAGATCACCGACCCGAACGCCTCGGGCGTCCTCTTCGCCCACGGCTCGCGCTTCGGCGGTCACTCGCTGTTCATCAAGGACAGGAAGCTCCACTACGTCTACAACTTCCTCGGCATCAAGCCCGAGCAGAAGTTCGTCTCGCCCGAGCTCACGCCGGGCAAATACGCGCTCGGCATGGAATTCACCAGGGAAGGCGCCGGCAAGTACCACGAGTCGCTTGGCAAGACGAAGCTCTACGTCAACGACAAGGTCGTGTCGGAAGGCCCGATGCGCACCCAGGCCGGCAAGTTCACCCTGTCGGGCGATGGCCTCTGCATCGGCCGCGACAGCGGTGACAACGTCAGTCAGGAATACACGTCACCGGCGGCGTTCAAGGGCGGCGCGATCCTCGGCGTCGCCGTCAACATCGGCCGGGATCAGTACCTCAATCTCGAGAAGGAGGCCGCGGCGGCGTTCGCGGTCGAGTAGAGGCCCGGTACCGGCTGGCGCCGGGCGGCGCCGTGCTCACGGCGCCGCCCGGCGCAGCGCGGGGGGCGTATGTTCTTCGCAGACCACAGCCATCGCCCGGAGCTCCGGGATGCAGCCCAACGGGTTGACGCCGACATTCGGACATCCGGGCCAGTCGCACAGGTACTCGGTCAGGATTTCTTCCCCGCCGTCCGGCGCTGGAAAGCCGGTCTTGATCGTGACGCGCGGCATCGTGCCTTTCCGCTGCAGGAAGTTGGCCGACACTAGCACGGAAGCCAATGAGGCAGTGACCATGGCTGAACGACACGCGACTCGACGGACACCTGTTCTCACCGGACTGCTGGCGCTGTCCGTCCTGCTGATCGCCGGCTGCGCCACGGTGCCGAAGGACTACCCGCGCACGGAGTCGACCGCGTTCCAGGCCCACGAATCGACGGCCATCGGCAAGGAGATCGCCGCGCTTGCCGCGCAGCACCCCGGTCGAGTCGGGCTTCGCGCTCATCCGCCGGGGCCGGCAGGCGTTCACCGCCCGCGTCGCCCTGGCCGACCTCGCCGAGAAGACCCTCGACGTCCAGTACTTCCTCTGGGAGACCGACGCGACCGGGCGCATCCTCGCCGAGCGCCTGCTCGCGCGCCGCCGACCGCGGCGTGCGGGTGCGCGTCCTGATCGACGACGTCAACCTCAAGGACCGCGACGCGAGCCTCGCCGCGCTCGACGCGCACCCGAACATCGAGATCCGCCTGTTCAACCCCTTCGCCCATCGCGGCTCGCAGCTGCTCGGCTTCATCACCGACTTCGATCGCGTCAACCACCGCATGCACAACAAGCTGATGGTGATGGACAACGCGCTGGCGATCGTCGGCGGGCGCAACATGAGCGACCCCTACTTCGAGGTGGACCCCGAGTCAACTTCCGCGACCTCGACATCGCGGCGGCCGGTCCCGTCGTCCGGGACCTGTCGAAGGTGTTCGACCGATTCTGGAACGGCGACTGGGCGGTGCCGATCGCGGCGCTGGTGCGACCGGCCGTACAGCGAGGCGGATCTGCGCGCCCACGCGCAACGCAGACGCGAGGACGATCGCGCAAGGGGCGCTATCCGCATCCGCTGGACCAGGACGTGGCCGACGCTCAAGTCGGAGCTCTCGACCATCATCGCGCGGCTTCGTCTGGGCCCCCGCGCGCGTCGTGTACGACGATCCCGCCTCGATCAACGACCCGAGCGTGCGCGTGATGCACACGCTGCTCTCCAGCGCTTCGACCGGCTGCAGACCGAGCTGCTGATCGAATCGGCCTATTTCATCCCGCTCGACCGGGGCGTCGCCAAGCTGAAGGAGCTGGTCGACCGCGGCGTCCGGGTCCGCGTCCTCACCAACTCGCTCGCCTCCAATGACGTCCTCGCCGCCTTCGCCGGCTACTCGAGTAGCCGCGAGAGCCTGGTCAGGGCGGGCGTCGAGCTGTACGAGCTGCGCCCGGAGCCGGGGCCGGTGCGCAAGCGGCTGTTCGGCGGCGGCTCGAAGGCGGGTCTGCACACCAAGGCGATCGTCTTCGACCGCAAGGACGTGTTCATCGGCAGCTTCAACCTCGACGCGCGCTCGAGCGCCATCAACACCGAGGCCGGGCTCTACGTGGAGAGCCCGGCGCTCGCCGCGCAGGTGATCGAGTTCATGAACGAAGGAGTCGATCCGAAGTCAGCTTCCGCGTGCTGCTGGACAAGGACGGCGAGCTCTACTGGATCGCCGAGGACGACGGCACGCCGCTGCGCTACGACACCGATCCGCTGACGACGCGCTGGCAGCGATTCAAGGCCGGGTTCTGGAGGATCTTCCCGATCCTCGAGCAGCTCTGAGGCCGTCACGGCACCTTTCCCGTGAGCTCGATCACCCGGCCGGCCCTCAGGACGGAGGCCGTGAACGACTGCCCCGCCGGCATCGCGCCGAGCCTCTCCCGGATCTTCGGCAGGTCCTCTTCGCTCGTGATCGCGATCCCGGCGATCGCGAGCACGATGTCCCCACGCACCACGATGTCCTGCCCGGTGATGGTCGCGGTCCGGTCGCCGCCCTGCAGCCCCATCTCCCAGGCGGGTGACCCCTTGGGGACGACTTTGACGAGAAAGCCGCTGCCGCTGGGGACGTTGAAGATCTCGGCCAGCTCCCCCGTCACCACCGTCCCTTCCATCCCGACCCAGGCCCATTTCCGCTCCATCAGGAAGTGACGCGCGCTCTTCATCGTCACCACGAAGCCGAGACCCTCGCTGCCCCCACTCTTCGAGATGATGTGGCTGACGACGCCGACGACCTCCCCGTGCATGTTGAACATCGGTCCGCCCGAATTCCCGGTGTTGATCGTGGCCGTCGTCTGGAAGAATTCGGCCAGCGGCATCGCGCGGTACGCCGTGTTGGGCAGCCACTTGGCGCTGATCCAGCCGGCGCTGAACGAGTGCGAGAGCCCGTACGGGGCGCCGATCACCAGGACCTGCTGGCCCACCCGGACGCGATCGGAGTCACCGAGACGCGCCACCTGGGCACTTGCCGGGACTCGCGCGAGCTGGAGCATGGACAGGTCGGCGGCGGGCTCCGAGGCGACGACCCGTGCCGGAATCGTCTCGGCGCCGAGGAACTCCACGACGATCTCATCCATCGCGTGGACGACGTGAGCGGCGGTCATCACCTTGTCGGGGGCGACCAGGACGCCGGAACCGATCTCACTGAACGTCACGACGCCCCTCGTGGGGCTGACGTCCCTGCCCGTCGCCTTGATCACGACCACCGAGGGGTTGACCCTCCGAAACAGCTCCTCCACGTCCTGGGCGTCGACGCCGGCCGGGCACCACCCGAGGAGGGCCCCGACGAGGAGACCCAAGAGAGGTCGGCGCACGTCATTCTCCTGTGTGGGGGGTGGCGTAGCCCGGCGGCACCTTGTCCCAGGCGTAGCCCTTCGCAGCCATGTCATAGCCGGTCTCGAAGAGGGCGCGCATGAAGTCGCGGTCGAAGTCCGCTTTGTGCGGGGCGTTGAACTGGGCGGGGATGTACGCGAGGTTGAAATCCAGGCCGTCGCGCTGCGCCGTGAGGTAGATCCGGTAGAGATCACCGACGCCCTGCGTGTGGATCAGCGAGGAGATGGCGCGCCCGGCGATGCTCAAGGTCCGGCGTTCGACCTGGGCCCAGTCCGGATCCAGCCGGCTGTTGCGGATGACATAGAGCGTCCGTTGACGGTCGGCATGGTGCTCGGCCGCCAGGGCCTCGAAATCCAGCCCGATGGGATAGACGAAGACCTGCGCCATGGCGCCTCCGTCGACGTGCATCTCCTGATACCCGCGACCCGCCGCTTCGACATCGATCAGCACCGGCGGGAAGGCGCCCGGAATCGCGGCCGAGGCGATCATGAGCGAGTGGAAGAGGTCCAGCGCCTTCGGATGCCGGCTGGCCGCAACGCGCGTGAGGTTCCAGATGTAGCGCTCGCGGGAATCGAGATTCGTGGTCGCGATCCACAGCTCGCGTCCTTTCACGTGCTCGGCCGCGATCGCGTCCAGCATGGCGCGGTCCACGTGCCTGCCCAGCATCCTGCGCAACGGCCGCGTGTCGGCCATGGCATCGCTCGTCAGGGCGGCAAGGTAGCTGCGGAACTTGAGGATGTCCTTGCTCGAAATATTGGTGTAGAGCTCCCTGAGCTGGGCGTCGTACGCGGGACCGAGGAACGCGAACGGGGCGATCAGCGCGCCCGTGCTGATGCCGGTCACCAGCTTGAACTGCGGCCGGTCGCCCGCGGCCGTCCAGCCGTTGAGAAGGCCGGCGCCGAACGCCCCTTCATCGCCCCCACCGGAGAGGGCGAGAAAGGCGATCGGCGGCAATGGTCCGGTGTGCCCCTGAGACGCCCGGTGTTGGCGTTCGCGCTCCCAGGACTTCGCAAACTCCTCGCTGAGCGAAGCCCGATCCTCGGCGCGATCCACGCGGTAGCGAATGCCTGCCGGCAATTCGGGGATCGGGATGCGCGCCTCAGGTTGCAGCGCCACGGGGACGGCGTCGCCCCGGGTCAGCGTCGAACAGCCGGACACCACGAGCAGCGCAGCGACCAGGATCCGTGCGACACGATGGACGTGATTCGTCACCTCCTTCCTCTACCACTCCGCGGGTCCGGTGAGAGTGGCCGAATGGGTAAGGGACCATTGCGCGCCCCGATCGAAATACTTTGGCGGCGCCATTCGCAACTCGTACCATTGGAAACGTCTACAAACGCGGAGGGCTTCACCGTTGCACGGAGGTTCGTCAGTATGAACGGAGCGTACGAAGACGTCGCCCGCCGAGCGTACGAGTTGTTCCTCGCACGAGGTGGTCACCACGGCGGCGATATGGATGACTGGCTCGAGGCCGAGCGCCAACTGAACGGTCGCCGCACACCGGTGGCCTACATCTCCGATCCGCGGACGGCAAAGACGGCGGCCGCGCGACAGAGACGGCGGCCAACGACGAAGTAAGACCGGGCGCCGCGCGTCGAGGGGGATCACTCTCTCGATCGTCTGAAACGGGAACGTGAACACGCCCGTGCCGTGCCCACCGATGTCGTCCGGATCGGCCAGGTTCAGCAGATCGGCGACCTCCATCCGGTAGAACCAGCGACGCGGCGAGACGCTGAAGTTCCGGCAACGGGCACGGTCACGAGAGGATCCGCCCGTGCGCCGACCTCCCATCGGGTACAGTGGACGACGCCAGCAGACCTGGGCGCGCATCGACGCAGGCGCCCGCACTCGCGGGGAGATGACATGACAGACGGCGCACGACAGACCAAGGGGCGCGGACGGCTGTTCGACAACGTGGTGGAGACGGTCGGCGACACCCCGTGCATACGCGTCAACAACCTGGCTCCGCGCTCACGTGACCGTCTACGTGAAGGCCGAGTTCTTCAACCCGGCCGGCTCCGTCAAGGATCGGCTCGCGGTGAGCATCATCGAGACGGCCGAGCGGAATGGAACGCTGAAGCCGGGACAGACCGTCGTCGAGGCCACGAGCGGCAACACGGGCATCGGGCTGGCGATGGTCTGCGCCGCCAAGGGGTACCCGCTGGTCGTGACGATGGCCGACAGCTTCTCCATCGAGCGGCGCAAGTTGATGCGCTTCCTCGGCGCGAAGGTCGTCCTCACGCCGCGCGCGCTCAAGGGCTTCGGGATGGTCCAGAAGGCGAAGGAGCTCGCCGAGAAGAACGGATGGTTCCTCGCGCATCAGTTCGAGACCGAGGCGAACGCCGCGATCCACGCCTCGACGACGGCGCGCGAGATCCTCGCCGACTTCGACGGCAAGCGGCTCGACTACTTCGTCACGGGCTATGGAACCGGCGGCACGCTGACGGGGGTGGGCCGCGTGCTACGAGCGGAACGCCCGGGCGTGAAGTTCGTGGTCAGCGAGCCCGCGAACGCCGCGCTGCTCGAGCAGTGGCAAGCCGCAGAAGCGCAACGAGGCGCACGAGCCTGCCGAAGGCCATCCCGCGTTCGAGCCGCATCCCATCCAGGGCTGGACGCCGGACTTCATTCCGTGGGTGCTGCAGGAGGCGGTCGACAAGAAGTTCATCGATGAGCTGATCCCGATCCCCGGGCCCGTCGCGATCGAGTGGTCGCGCAAGCTTGCCCAGCGAGAGGGCATCTTCACCGGCATCTCGGGCGGCGCCACCGTCGCGGTCGCCATGCAGGTGGCCGAGAAGGCGCCCGCCGGCTCGGTCCTGCTCGCGATGCTGCCGGACACGGGCGAGCGGTACCTGTCGACCCCGTTGTTCGAAGGCATCGTCGAGGGCATGGATGACGACGAGATCGCCGTCATGAAGTCGACGCCCAACTACCAGATGCCCTGACGTCAGCGGACCGGGAGCTCGACCGTCACGCGGTTGCGGTCGCCGGTGCGCGCGTAGTCACAACGCTCGGCGAGCTGGGTGATGAGAAACACGCCGAGGTGGCCGACGCTCCGCGTCTCGAGCGACGCGGCCGGGTCGGGCGACTCGACCTTGGCGAAGGGATTGAAGGCCGGGGCCGTATCCTCGTAGACGAGGGTGACGCGGTCCCCGTCGATGCACACGCTGACGTCGACGGGCGCCTCGGAGTCGCCTCCGTGGCCATACGTCACGGTGTTGACGAAGAGCTCCTCGACGACCAGCTGCAGGCGCATGATCAGCCGCGGCGGCATCCCGGCGATGGAGGACTCGACGAAGTTCGAGACGTTCGAGGCCTCGTCGAGGCGCGCTCGAAACCTGCGCGTCTGGCTGATCCCCACCCGGCTTAGTATATGAAGTCCATGCGCGGTGGGTTCGCGGTCATCATCGCCCTGGCCCTGTGTGTCCCGCTCGCGGCCGCGCGCCGCCGACGACGTCGGGCGGGTGAAGGTCGTCAAGGGCAGCGTCACCATCGAGCGCGGCGGCGCCAGGCTGCCGGCCACGGTCGGGACTGAGGCTGCAGCAAGGCGACGTCATCGCCACCGGGCGCGACGGCTCGGCCGGCGTCACCTTCAACGACGACAGCCTGCTCTCGGTCGGGCCGGACAGCATGCTCTCCGTCGATCGCTTCGCCTTCGACTCGACCACGCACGCCGGGCGGTTCGACACCTCGCTCCGCCAGGGCACGCTGTCGGCGGTCTCGGGCAAGATCGCCAAGCAGTCGCCCGACGCCATGAAGGTGCGCACGCCCTCGACGATCCTCGGCGTACGCGGCACCGAGTTCGTCGTACGGGTCGCGCCGGTCGCCCCCTAGCTCCGGCGCGCATGCGCCACCCCCTGATGGTCCTGGTGCTGGTGACGGCGACGGCCGGGTGCGCCGCCACTCCGATCGTGGCAACGAAGCCGGTCACGCGTGACGAGACGGTCGTGCTCCTGCCCGGGGCCTGACGGAAAGGTTGGCGCGCTGACGGTCACGCATGAAGGGCAGCAGCGCATGCTCGACGCGCCCTACGCGGCGACCCGTCTGCAGGAACAGGGCAAGCTGGATGACGGCGGGCGCCAGACCGCCGAGCAGGTCCAGCAGATGCTTCGGCGGCGCCCTGAGCGCCCAGCCGCCCCGTCCGACCACCTTCGTCCTGTACTTCCTGGGCGACAGCGATGACTTCACGCCGGAGTCGAAGAAGCGAGATCCCCAAGATCGTGCAGGAGATCGGCAGCCACCCCGCGCCGGAGATCGTGGTCGTCGGCCACACCGACCGCGTGGGCTCGCTCGCCTACAACGACGCGCTGTCACTGCGACGGGCCGAGCGGGTCCGGGCGCAGCTCGTGCAGGTCGGCATCCCGAACGACCAGATCAGCGTGGCCGGGCGCGGGGAGCGCGAGCCGCTCAAGGCGACCGAGGACGAGGTCGCCGAGCCGCTCAACCGCCGCGTGGAGATCACCGTCCGCTGAGGGCGGACGGCCCCTCCCAGCGCACCACCAGGATCGCAAGGTCGTCGGCGGCCTCGCCGCCGGCCACGAACTTCTCGACATCTGCACGGAGGTCGGCCGCCACTGACGGCCCGCTGGCATCGGCGCCGAAAGCGGCCAGCCGCTGCTCCAGACGCTGACGGCCGAACAGCTCGCCCGTCGGGCTGCGAGCGTCGGTGACCCCGTCGGTGATCATGCACAGCGTGTCACCGCGCTGGAGCCGGTACGTGGCCGCCTCGTATTCGAAGCCGTCGAGCACGCACAGCGGCGGCCCCGCGCCCTCGGTGAGCTGGATCGGAGCGCCGCCGCCGCACGCGACCACGTAGGGCCGATCGTGGCCGGCGTTGCAGTACTGGAGGACGCCGGTGTCGAGGTTCAGCACCGCGGCGAAGACCGTGACGAACAGCTCCTCCGGGTTGTCCCGGGAGATCTCGACGTTCGCCTCCCGCATCATCGTGGCCACGTCGGCGCCGCGTCGCAGCGCGGTGCTCTTGTACAGCGACTTGCTGACCGCCATGAACACGCTGCTCAGCAGTCCCTTGCCCGACACGTCCCCGAGCAGAAAGAACAGGTGATCGCGGTCGAGCAGCAAGATGTCGTAGAGATCGCCGCCGACTTCGCGAGCCGGCTCCAGCACGATGTCCACGCTGCACCGCGTCTCGCCGGCCAGCACCGTGGCCGGCTTGGGCAGGATGCCGAGCTGGATCCGCCGGGCCGCCGCCAGCTCGCCCTCGAGCCGCGCCGCGTGCTCGCGCTGCAGCTCCATCCGCCGGCGGAGCACACGGCGCTGCCGCTCGGCTTCGGCCAGGGTCACGGTCAGCATGAAGATGAACATCACGATCAAGGACAGCCCCGGTGTGGCGGCGTCCAGCAACAGCAGTCGCCAGTGATAGAGCGCCAGGCTGCCGCCGATGCCCAGGACGAGCAAGGAAAGAAGCGCGAGGCCGACGACCGGCGCGCGCTTCACCGGCACGATGAGAATGACGAGCACGCCGCCGACGAACAGGAACGCCGCCTCGGCCCAGCCGGCCCAGCGTGGACGAGTCAGGAGCGCGCCCTCGTAGATGCTCTCGATCAGCTCCGCGTGAATCTCGACGCCATCGCGAACGCCGCCGCCGGGGATCGGCCGCCGGTCGGCCAGGCCCAGCGCGGTGACACCGAGGAGCACGAGCTTGCGCTCGAAGGTCTCGCGCGGCACCGAACCGGCCAGCACGTCGGCCGCCGACACGAACCGGGTGGCGGAGTGGCGCGCGTAGCGCAGCCACACCGAGCCGTCGGCCTGGGTCGGGATCACGAGCGTCCCGACCGCCACCCGCGTCACCCCCTCGGGATCGACGGCGACGGTGATCGCCTGCTCTCCGGCAGCCACGCGAAAGAGCTCGAGCCCCAGCGACGGCACCACCACGTCGCCCACGCGCGCCACGAGGGGAATCCGGCGCACCGCCCGTCCCTCCGGCTCCACGTTCAAGAGGCCGTGACCCGCCGCGGCTCGATCGATCTCGTCGAGCGTGCGCAGCAGGGCGTCGAAGCGCTTGAGGTGCGGCGCCGGGTCGCCGCCGACCGCGCGCGTGGGCGCGGCCCGGGCCGGGACTCGCGCGGTGTTCTCGCCACCGCCATCCACCCCGGCGACGCCCAGCACGATCGGCCGGCCGCGCAACGCTCCGGCGAAGACGGCGTCGTTGCTGGGCAGCGCCCGCAGACGCGCGGCGAGGTCGGGTTCGATCGCGGGAATCAGCGCCGGCAGCGAACCCGGCGAGAAGCGGTCGGGCTCCGGCATGACGATGTCGATCCCGACGGCGGCGGGCTCGGCCGCGAGGAGCCGGTCGAGCAGGCGGGCCAGCAACGTGCGCGGCCACGGCCACTGGCCGTATCGCGCCAGGCTCTTGCCGTCCACGTCGACGATGACGACGGGTGCCGAGAGGCGGGCGCGCGGGGCCAGCCGCTGGCAGGCGTCGAACCACGTGAAGCGCAGCAGGTCGCGCCCGGGGACGTACGGCGCCGCGGTCACGGCGGCGAGCACCACGAGCAGGGCAACGCCGAGCAGGCGGCCTTGCCGCAGCGGCGTCATGGCGCTAGAGATCGATCTCCAGGCCGTCCCAGGCCGAGGAGACCTGCACGGCGTGATCCCCGCGCGTGATCTCCTCGAAGCGGCGCGTCTCGGCCAGCACGGCGGCGATCCTCTCGTCGTCGTAGGTCGGCTCGTGGTGGAACATGACGAGGTGCTTGCGCGCGGGCCATCTGGCAGAGCTCGACCCCCACGACGTTGCTGGAGTGCCCCCAGTCCTCCTTGATCGAGATGGCGTCGGCGAGCGAGTACTGGGCGTCGAAGATGACGAGATCGGCGTCGCGGAAGAAGGCGACGAAGGCGTCCGTCTGAGCCCGGTCGTCGAGCTTGTGCTCCGAGTCGGTCGAGTAGACGACGACCCGGCCGTCGCGCTCGAACCGGTACCCGTACGAATCACCGGTGTGGCGCTGGTGCTTGGCCGTCACCCGAAAGCCGAGCAGGTCGTGGGGGCGATCGGGCTCGAGCCGGACGAACCGGATGTCGGCGTTGAGCTGGGCCCACTCCACCGGGAACGACGGCGCGCCCTGCTGTCGTCGCAGCGCCTCTTCGAGCGAGGCGTGGCAGCCGTAGATGGTGATCCGGTTGCCGGGGATGTAGGCCGGCATGAAGAACGGGAACCCCATGATGTGGTCCCAGTGCGTGTGGGACATGAACACGTGGTAGACGCCGGGGACGCCGCCGCGCGCGGCCAGCACGTGATTCGCGAAGACGCGGGCGCCGCTGCCGAGATCGCACAGCACGTACTCGTCGCCCCCCGCATCGAGCTGCACGCACGAGGAGTTCCCGCCATAGGTGTGGCGGATGGTGAAGTCCAGCTCGTGATCGACGAACGCCTCGATGCGCTCCGGCGTGTCGAGCCGGCGTCCGACGGCCTGGGTCAGCGCGCCGATCAGCTTGCGGCGGATGGCCGCCGACGTCGTCGCGGTCGGGATCGACCCCCGCGTGCCCCAGAAGCGGACGCGCACCGCGCGGGTCAGGCGCGCTCGAGCGCGACCAGCGCGGCCGGCGAGGCCGCCGCCACCGCCTCGCGCACGGAGGGCAGGATGCGGAGCACGAGCGTGAACTTGCTGATCTCCAGGATCTCCTGCACCAGCGGCTGCACGGCCGCCACCGCCAGGAAGCCACCCTGGGTCTTGGCCTGCTTGGCGGCCAGCATGAGCACCCGCAGACCAGCGCTGCTGATGTAGTCCACGCCGGCGAAGTCCAGCACGACGTGGTCCTGACCGGAGGCGCACCGGGCAAGATGGGGAGCGACCGCCGTCTTGAGCTCCTCGGCCGTCACATGATCGACGCGGCCGATGGGACGAAGCACGACGACGTCGGCGAACCGCGTGTGATCCAGCCGCATGGCGCTAAGCGCCGAGGGTAGCACAGTGGCTTGCCCTCACTGGCCACCGTCCCTGACGTCAGCGGGTCGGTCCGGGCGGTGGTGGCGGCGGTATCCCTTGCGGTGGCGGCGGGACGTCGGCAGGACGCGGCATGGCCGGTGGCGACGCCGACGACGTCCCCGACGGCGGGGCGCCGAGCCAGGGCACCCGATGGCCCTTCGCGTACATGCACTGGATGTACGTCATGTCGTAGCGCGACTGGGACGTCTCGCCGTCCGGTCCGCTGGCGATTTGACGGCACGCCGTGTCGTCGGCCCGGAACTGTTCGAACGTCGAGCCTTGCCCGGGGAGCACCAGCACGTTCGGGCCGGTGACCGCGCACGCCGAGACGAACAAACCGGCGAGCACCGTCGAGGCCGAGTGAACGAGCGTTTTCACCTTCATCGCTACCCTCATCCTACATGCGCGCGATCACGTCACGGGCGAACGACTCCGCGACGGCCCACTTCTCGGCGATGCCCGTCGCGAACATCAACTCCTGAAGTCCCTGGCGCTCGAGGTCGCGGACCCGCTCGATCAGCTCGTCCGCCGTGCCCACCAGGCAGGTGGCGCGAATCAGGTCGGCGTCGATCAGCTCGGCCTCGCCCGCATGGACGTGCGTGTAGTGGAACTCGTGCGTCCGGAAGTGACGGAACGCCGGCGGCGTCTCCTCGACGAGCGCGCAGTACCGCTTCCAGATCTTCCGGAGGAACGGCGGGGGATCGATGCCGCGCTCGTGCACCTCGTCGTAGAAGTAGTAGACGCTCGCCATCACGTTCGGCCCGATGAGGCCGATCATTCGGTCCGAATCGACGGCCTCGCCCGGCTCGAGCAGCGCCACGTTCGTCAGCGCGCAGTTGAGGAAGCCGTTCAGCGTGCGCCCGGCGCGCGCCGCCCCCCGGCTGGCGTGTTGCATGGCCTCCGCCACCGGCACCCCGCGGGGCGGAATGGTGAACACGAGCCCGTCGCCGTACTCGCCGGACAGCTCCATGGCGCGCGGCCCGAAGCCGGAGACGTAGAGCGGGATGCGGGGCTCGAGGTTCATGTACTCCTTGTCGTGCATGAGAATCGCGATCGGGCGCGTGACGCCGTTGAACGTGTACTCGACGACCTCGCCGCGCAGGAGCGCGCTGAGCACGCGCAGGTACTCACCGTAATCGGCGATCTTCATCGGCCGCTGGCCCATCGAGCGCATCGCGGTGTTGCCGGTGCCGATGCCCATGAAGACGCGGCCCGGGGCGAGCCGGTTCAAGGTGGCCATCGCCGCCGCGTGCACGGGCGGAATCCGCGTGCCGCAGATCGCGGTGCCCGGTCCGAGCCGGAGGCGAGACGTGCGCTGTGCCGCCAGCGCGAGCACGGCATAGCAGTCCGAGAACAGCATCTGGCTGTCCGCCACCCACACGGAGTCGTACCCGAGCTGCTCGGCGTGAGCGAAGAATCCGATCTCGTCGATGTTGGCCATCGTGCAGATACCGAAGCGCATGGAGGCCCTCAGGCGCGGCGGCTCGCCAGCGCGAGGAGGCCCGTGACGTCCTTCGCCTCCGCGAGGCCGCGCATCGCGGACGTCAGCTCCGCGACCTGCTGCGCCGGCAGCACGGTCTCCGCGAGCCGGCGGAACTTCGTCTCGAGGTCGTCGCGAGTGCCCGGGTTGTCCGGCGTGCCGCGCGCCGCGGTGATCCGCTCCTCGATCACGCGGCCGTCCGCGAGCCGCACCGTCATGTGCGCGGCCGGAATCGCGAGCGAGTCGTCCGCCTCGGGCGTCACGCGCGCCATGACCCTGGCGACGGCCGGATCGGCGAGGCTCGCCTCGGCGAACTCGGCCTCGCCGGCGTCGCCCCGCAGGAGCGCCATCGCCGCGCAGAAGCGCACGCTGAACTTCGCCGCGAGCGGCGTCTTCGGATCGCGCTGGTCGGCGGCCTTGAGCGTGAGCGGGATCACGCGGCAGCGCACGCTCTCGATGGCGTCCGCCGCGAGCGGCGTCCGCGCGCGGATGGCGCGGCCGGCATCGATCGTCGCGTGCGTCAGGTGGCACGCCGCGTAGTACTTCGTGCTGTTGTGGAGCAGCTCCCAGCGCTTCCCGAAGTCCTCGGCGGCGCGGCCGAGATCGGTCACGCCGACGAACGTGCCGGCGAGACCGTCGGGCGCGTCGAGCATCGCGGTGGAACCGGTGAAGCCCTCGCGCGCGAGCAGCGCGGCGAGCAGGCCGTTCATCGCGGCCTTGCCCGGATGGAGCGGCTTCGCCATCGTGCCGAACGACTGCGTGAGACCGGCGGCCTGCGTGCCCGCGATACCGAGCGCGTGCGCGAGCTGGCGCGCGTCGAGCCCGAGCATCCGCCCCGCGGCCGCCGCCGCGCCGAACGTGCCGACCGTTCCCGTCACGTGCCAGCCGCGCTCCGTCAGCCGCTTGCCGATCACGCGGCCGATCCGCGTCTCGAGCTCGAAGCCGGCGATGAACGCGGCGAGCGCGTCGGCGCCCGAGGCATGCCGCCATTCCCCGAGCGCGAACACGACCGGCGCGACGGCAGCGGACCCGTGGAGCACGGCCGGCAAGTGCGTATCGTCGAAGTCGAGCGCATGGCACTGCGCCCCGTTGGCGAGCGACGCCAGCAGCGCGCTCGTGCGCGCGCCGCGGCCGACGACCGTCGCCTGCGGCTCCCCGCCCGTCGCGGCGATCACGGCCGCGATGGCGTCGGCGAGCGGCTCGATCGACCCGCGGATCGCGGTGCCGAGCCAGTCGGTCATCGAACGGTTCGCGGCCTCGATGACCGCCGGCGGTAGTGCCGCCAGCTCGAGGCCGAGCACGAAGTCGCCGAGCGCGTCCATCACCGGAGTGTTCGTGGTCGCCATGGTGACTCTCCCCTCGATCAGCGACGACGGCGGGCTCGTCCCGATGCCGCGCGCAGCACGTCCGCCATCGCCGGCTCGCCGATGGTCGCGACCCCGGTGCCTGGAGGCGCCGGAACCGGCGCCCTGCCGCGCGCCGCGTCGCGCGCGATCGCCGCGCTGCACCCGATCTCTTTGCACCGGCGGCGTATGAAGCTCGCGGGGCCTTCGCCGTCGAACGTCACGCGCTGCCGGGGATTGCTCAGCGACACGATGACGGGCGCGATCTCGGCGCGTCCACGGACGGTGCCGATGGAAAGCGGCACGATCCGCAAGGCCCTGACATCCGGAGGGCCGGAGACGGAGAGACGCTCCTGCACCAACGTGTCGCCCTGCCGGTCGATGAAGCGAATGAGCACTTCTCCCGCCCCGATGATCGCGATCTCCATCCCCGTCTCCCTGGCGCGGTCGGCGCCATTCACGACTCGGTCTCGTCGAGATAGACGTGAGAGCCGATACGGCGAACCGAGGACATGCCGATCGTCGAGTCCACCGTGATCCCGAAATCGCGCACGCGCAGCAGCACGAGCCGCGCGCCGTCGACGGGCGGTGACGGCACGTGCGATGGGCCGTGCAGGATCGCGGGCGGCCTCCGGAGATCGTTGAACGCGAGCCAGACGTCGGTGGCGACGTCCTGGGAGAGGCCGAGCGCCGGCACGATCACATTGTTCTGGGCCGCCATCAGCAGCAGCGCGTGGTTCTTCTCGCTGGCGATCTCGCGCACCACGGTCTGGTCCCCGTCGAGCCCCGTGAGCACGACGGTCCACACCTCTGGAATGTCGGTGACCGGCGCCCCGAACGTCTGCTCGACCGCGATCTGGAGCATGATGCTGCCCTTCGCCATGGCGACCTCCCCGGTCTCGCGGCGCGATGGCCGGCGGGCGCGATGTCATGTGAATGCAACCGACGCTCCTGGCGACGCGCGCCGCGCGGCAGAGTATACGGTCCACGCGGACGCGGAGGCCAGCGCGACCCCGAGGGACCGGCGCCTCGAGCCGGGCGCGAGCGCGCCGAGCACCAGCCGGACGACGTGGATAGCGAGAGAGCCAAACGGGCCGGTCGTCGGTCCCGTATGGCACTACCCTCGGCGTGGCAACGGGGGATCTCGTGGTTGCGGGTTCACGCATTCATTTCGTGCCCGGAGACCGTTCCCGACAGGAAGGAATGCGCGATCTGCACGAGCCAGACGCGCGGGTCAGCATGACCAGCGGAGGGAAAGCAGCATGTCAGGCAGGAAGAGAAGCGCGACGAACGGGGGGATCACCCGTGACGGCCGACTACAAGAGGCGGAGGTTCAACGGCGAGGCGAACTGGGTCGAGATCGACGTCGACAAGGCCGCCGAGGACATCGATCACTTCATCAAGCCCGAAGAACGTCTGGCGGTCGCGATGGCGATGCAGTAGCTCGTTGCCACGGATTCCCGGGTCACCCTCTGAGCCTGGCGGACGGGCTCAGAGGCAGCGGGCTACCTCAGTGTACGATGTCGTCGATGCCGGACTTCGACACCATCCTCATCGGCGCCGGGATCTCCGGCCTCTACCAGCTCCATCGCCTGCGCGAGATGGGGCAGAAGGTCCGCGTCTTCGAAGCCGGCACCGGCGTCGGGGGCACCTGGTACTGGAATCGCTACCCCGGCTGCCGCTTCGACTCCGAGAGCTACTCCTACGGCTACTCGTTCAGCCAGGAGCTGCTCGACGAGTGGGTCTGGACCGAGCACTTCGCTCCCCAGCCGGAGACCGAGCGTTACCTGAACTACGTCGCCGACAAGTTCGACCTGCGCCGCGACATCCAGTTCCGAAGCCGGGTGAAGGCCGCGACCTGGGACGAAGACCGCCAGGCGTGGGACATCGCGCTGGAAGACGGCGCCCTCTACAGCTCGCGCTATCTCGTCACCGCAGTCGGCCCGCTCTCCGCCCCCACGCTGCCGCGAATCCCGGGCGTCGAGGACTTCCAGGGCGAGGCCTATCACACGGGGCTCTGGCCCAAGCAGCCCGTGTCCTTCGTGGGCAAGCGCGTGGCCATCATCGGCACGGGTGCCACCGGCGTGCAGGCCATCACCGAGATCGCGAAGACGGCGGGCCACCTGACCGTCTTCCAGCGGCGCCCGAACTGGTGCACGCCGCTCCACAATCGGCCCATCACCGAGGCGGAGATGGCCGAGATCCGCAAGGGTTATCCCGCGATCTTCGAGCGCTGCCGGGAGACGGCGGCCTGCTTTGTCCACACCACCGATCCGCGCGGCACGTTCGAGGTGAGCCCGGAGGAGCGCGCGGCCTTCTGGGAGACGCTCTACTCCTCGCCCGGCTTCGCCATCTGGCTCGGCAACTTCCGCGACATGCTGGTCGACCGGGAAGCGAACGCGCTCTTCTCAGCCTTCGTCGCGGACAAGATCCGCCAGCGGGTGAAGGATCCGAGGGTCGCGGAGCTCTTGATCCCCAAGGACCACGGGTTCGGCACGCGCCGCGTGCCGCAGGAGAGCGGCTACTACGAGACCTACAACCAGCCCAACGTCGAGCTGATCAGCATCCTGGACACACCGATCGAGCGGATCACGCCGACCGGCCTCCGGACGACCGAGCGCGACTTCGCCGTCGACCTCATCGTCTACGCCACCGGCTTCGACGCCATCACCGGCAGCCTCGACCGCATCGACATCCGCGGCGCCGGCGGCCAGAGGCTCAAGGAGCGATGGAGGGCGCGGCCTCGAGACCTTCATGGGCGTCATGGTGGACGGGTTCCCCAACCTCTTCATGGTCATGGGGCCCCACACCGCGCTCGGCAACATCCCGCGCAGCATCGAGTACAACGTCGAATGGATCCGCGATCTCCTCGCCTACCTCGACCGACACGGTCTCCGCGTCGCCGATGCGCGCCGCGACGCCGTCGAGGAGTGGACCGCCTTCGTCAAGAAGAAGGGCGAGGGCCTGCTCGCCAACGAGGTCGATTCCTGGATGACCGGCGTCAACCAGAACGTCGAGGGCAAGAGTGTCCGCAGCATCGTGCGTTACAGCGGAACGGCGCCGGAGTACCGCGAGTGGTGCGACCGCGTGGCCGCGGAGGGCTACCGCGAGCTGGAGCTCTGCTAACCTTCGAGAGCGCTCGCGTTGGCCACGATGATCTTCGTTCCGTCGGCCTTCTCGCAGAACACCGTGACGTCGGCGCGCGTCTGGCCGCCCTCGACGCGACGGCCCGTGATGATCCCCCGCGTCGTGAACGGCTCGTTCGGCCACAGCACGTTGGTGAATTTCACGTCCAGGCGTCCGCCCAGGTAGAAGCCGCGACCGAAATGCCGTGTCAGGAGCTCGGTGACGCACGAGAGCGTCATGCGGCCCCCGATCACCGTGTCTCCGAAGCCGAGCGCTTTCGACGCGTCCTTGTCGTTGTGATAGTTCCGGCTGCGGTAGAAGAACTCGTTGCACATCGCTTCGGTGAATGTCTTCCGCAGCTCGACCGACAACGGCTCCCCGGAGGGCTCGTCCGCCTGTCTCGCGCCTTCCTTGCTCGCCGGATCGCGCAGCGTGACCGCGCCGCTGGTCTGCTCCGCCAGGAAGCTCTGGTGATGGACGCCGCGCGCGATCGGTTGCCCGGCCTCGTCTCGCACCCACATCTCCTGCGCGACGACGTCGCGATCGCGCCTCCGGTAGCGATCCGCGACCCGCGCGCTGCAGCGCAGCGTTTGTCCAACGCGCGTCGGCGCATGAGATCTCCCATTCCTGGCGCCGCCACAGGTTGCCGAAGAGGTTGTCGAGGTACCAGCCCTTGAACTGGCTGTCCGCATCCTGGAAGACGATCACCGGGGCCACCGGTCCGCCAAAGGGCGACGTCGTCGTGTACCAGGGATTCGGCTCGTCGAGCCCCTTGATGTAGTGCTGGACCATCTCGTCGGTGATCGCAAGCTCGAGCGTCCCGAGATCCTTGCCCGGGTACACGTCCGTCGTCATCATGTGCGCTCCTCCCTTGTCTTTCCAG
Source organism: uncultured Candidatus Rokubacteria bacterium (assembly GCA_963707305.1). Lineage (GTDB taxonomy): Bacteria > Methylomirabilota > Methylomirabilia > Rokubacteriales > CSP1-6 > VGLJ01. The sequence goes on along the minus strand of CAVPPZ010000009.1, from coordinate 48,927 downwards.
CCCCACCAGGCGCACACGGCCTGGCCCATGACGAGCTCCTTGTCCCGCTCTGACAACCAGGGGAGCTCCTCGGTGAACATCGTCACGCACTGCCGCCACGAGCACGGCATCTTCGTGATGTCGGTTCCCCAGAACATGCGCGCCGGCCCGAAGGCGTCGTAGATCTGGCGCACGTACGGGTGCATGCTCCTGAACGGATACGGCCCACTGCAATAGCCCGGGGCGCCGGTCGCCTTGACCGCCACGTTGGGATGCCGCGCCAGCTTGATGAGCTCCGGCATGTGCTCCATCGCGGCGTCGTCCTTCAGGGTGGTGGTGCCGCCCCGGCCGCCGAGGTGGTCGATGGTCAGCCGGAGGCGCGGATGACGCTCGGCGATCCGGCCGATGTGCGCAGCGAGTCCGTCGCCAGCATGGCGATCGGCACGCCGGCGCGCTCGGCGGCGGCCCACAACCAGTCGAGCGTGCCATCGGCCAGCCAGCCCCGCATCGGCTCCTGAAGAAATCCATAGCGCAGCCCGAGCATGCCCGGCTGGCTCCGCCACGTCTCGACGAGGGCGCGCTTGTCCGGCTGATTCAGCGGGAAGGCGCCGAGGATCGCGAAGCGCCCTGGAAAGTCACGTACGGCCTTGAAGGCCATCTCGGTGGAGTTGGGGTCCCAGCCCGGCGGGTGGATCACGGCCGCGTCGACGCCGCCCTCGTCCATCAGGCGCAACGCCTCCTCGGTCGTGAACGAGGTGACCTGGCGATGGGCCATGTTGCTCGGCAACCCGCTGCCCCAGAGATGGATCTGGGCGTCCACGATGCGCATCACCGACCCCACAGCTCGCGCGTGGCCAGCCGCGCGCCTTCGGCCAGCGCGGCGAACTTCAGCCAGGCCACGCTGGGATGGGTGTCGTTGAACCGGATGCCGGAGGCGGCGAAGCCGCAGTCGGCGCCGGCGATCACGTTGTCGCGCCCCACGATCCGGGCGAAGCGGACGATGCGCTCGGCGATCAGCTCGGGGTGCTCCACCAGGTTGGTGGTGTGGCTGATGACGCCGGGAATCAAGACCATCCCCGCCGGCGGCTTGAACTGTCTCGAAGACGTGGTACTCGTGCTCGTGGCGGGGGTTGGCGGCCTCGAACGAGAACGCGCCCGCCTTGATCTGGAAGAGCACGTCGACGATGTCCTTCAGCGCCATGTCGTGCACGCGCGGGCCCACGTCGATGCTGTAGCAGGTGTGGAAGCGCACGCGCTCGGGCGGGATGCCGCGCAGCGCGTGGTTGATGGCCTCGACGCGCCGGGCCGCCCACGCCCGGCACTCCGCCACGCTGACGCCGGGATTCATCATGTAGTACGTCACCAGGCGCGGGTCGTCGACCTGCAGCACGAAGCCCGCGTCCACGATCGCCCGGTACTCCTGGTGGAGCGCGTCGGCCAGGGCCTCCTCGTACTCCTCGTCGGTCCGGTAGAAAGCGGTTGGGCAGCGTGGCGAAGATGTAGGACGGCGCGATGGCCGGGACGAACACCTCTTCGTGAGGGCGGCCCTTCACCGCGGCTCGCAGATTGTCGATGTCGGCCTGCACCGCCGCCTGGCCCCGGTAGCTGACCGGCCCCGTGCAGACATCGACGCCGAACTGGCGCGTGTTGCCGCGCCCCCCGATCCCCTCCGCGATGCGATCGGACCACGCGTAGTAGTCCGGGAAGTCCAGGTACTCGCGGCTGGCCGCGCGGGTGCTGCCTTCCTGCCCCGGCAGGGGCCGGCTGGCGCTCGAAGCCGGTGAAGCGCTCCACGATGTAGCCGAAGAAGCTGGCCTTGCCCTGCTCGCCGTCGGTGACGACGTCGACGCCGGCCTCGGTCTGCCGGCGGACGACGTCGGCCACCGCCTCGCGGACCAGCCGGGCATAGGCGTCGCGATCGTACGGCTGCGCGCGGTCCTTCGCCGTCAAGAGGGGGACGAGGGCGTCGGGCCGCGCCAGGCTGCCGACGTGGGTCGTGAGGATCCGCTCCGTGCTCCGCTTCATCGCTGATCGACCTCTCTCTCGCCGCGCCGAGCGGCGTCGCAGCCAGCCGGATTGCAGTCGTGAAGATAACGCCGAATGCAGTCGGCTGCTCGAAGCGCATGCGCAGGCGGCGCGATCAGCCCTGTCGAGCCCGACCAGTTCGAGATTGACGACGCGCCACGCGCGACGCACCATTCGGCGCAGTTCCGTATCCCAGTGCGCCCCGGTGCTCCAGTGGTCAAGTCGCGAACGCTCGGAAAGCGAGGGGTCAAGCCATGGATCGAGAACGTGTTGGGAAGGTCGCGCTCCTCTACGTCCTGCTGCTGCCCATGCTGCTCCTGGTGGCCGCCCCTGCGGTCGCGCAAACGCCGGGAAAGGCCAAGGTCGACCGCCTGGTGATGGGGCTCATCACACCGTACCTGGACTACGTGCGCCCCTGGATCAACGGGACGGCCGACCACAACATCCAACACGACCCGATGCAAGAGTGGCTCATCGAGGTCGACCCGTCGGGCCACTACAAACCCTGGCTGGCGGAGAGCTGGACGCTCGGCCCGAATGGGAGGTCGTGGCGGGTGAAGCTGCGCAAGGGCGTGCAGTTCCACCATGGATTCGGCGAGTTCACGGCCCAGGATGTCATCCACACCCACGCCCTCTGGTGTGACCCGAACTACCCCGGCCGGAAAGACACGCCGATCGCCGGCTACCGGGCCGGCATCTGTCAGATCCAGAAGATCGAGGTGGTCAATCCGCACGAGATCACCATGCACTGCAAGGTCGTGTGCCTGGACATGCCGTTCTACTACTCGAGCGCGTCGAACGTCATGATCTTCAGCAAGAAGCAGTGGGACGCCGAAGGGGAGATGGGGTACGAGCGCAAGCCCGCCGGGACGGGGCCGTACATCTTCAAAGAGCGAGCGCTGAATCGGCATGTCCTGTACGAGCGGGCGCCCACGCCGCACTGGAAGCATGGCGTGGTCGACTGGAAAGAGATCAAGATGACGTGGACGCGCGAAGAGCCGACGCGCTTCGCTCAGATCATGGCCGGCGAGACCCATCTCACCGAAGTCAACAGGGACCTCACCGACGAGCTGGTCGCGAAAGGCTACAAGCTCATCAAGAGCCGTGACACCGCGCAGCAGATGCAGATCAACTTCGGCGGGCTCTACTTCGGCACCGAGGACAAGGCCACGGGGCGCTACACGGAGTACGGTGGCACCACGGGGAAGCTGGACCCGAAGGTTCCCTGGACGAACATCAAAGTGCGGCAGGCCATGAACAAGGCGGTCAACCGGCCGGAGCTGCTCCGGGCGATCTACAAGGGCCGGGCGACCCCGATGTACGTGCATGGCTACTACCCCGGGCTGGAGGGCTGGGACCCGACCTGGGAGAAGCGGTTCCCGGCGATGTATGGCTACGACCCGGCGGCGGCGAAGCGCCTGCTCGCGGAGGCCGGGTATCCCAACGGCTTCAAGGCAAAGGCGTGGCTCTATCCGTTTGCCGGCGCCCCGGAAATGATCTCCGTGATGGAAGGCGTGGCCGTTCAGCTGCGCGAGGTGGGCATCGACATCGAGCTGGTCGAGGCCGACTGGGTTGCGGCCGTGCGCCCCAAGCTCCAGAAGCGTGAAGCCAACGGCTATCTGTGGGCGATCCCCCCGTCGAAGAAGGCGGTCGAGCCGCAGCTCGCGGTCTTCAACGTCGGCAAGGGCATCGGACACATCTTTCAGACCGACGAGATCTACAAGATGTGGGAAGACCTCCTGCAGATCACCGATGCGAAGGCGAGAGATGCTCAGCTCCGGAAGATCGGCAACTACAAGTTCGAGAGCTTCGAGACCATTCCGTTGTTCGACGTGAGCATCGAGGTCATCGTGGACCCGAAGATCGTCGCGGACTGGCCGTTCTCCGGCTGGGACGGCGGCGACATCGGCCACACGTGGCTGATCAAGGCGTGCAAGCAGGAGAAGCCCTGCAAGTAGGTCGGCAGCCATACCTGGTGGGTTTGGGGGGTGCGTCTCGCACCCCCCATGTCACATCAGATCGACGTCCTTCGCCTTGAGATCCGCCAGGTCAGCTCTCGGTCAAGCCCAGCCACTCGGCATAGATCTTGGCATTGTGCTCGCCGAGCAGCGGTGAGCGATCCACGGCGACGTGCGAGTCGGACATCTTCACCGGCCACCCGGGCAGCGTGAACTTGCCGCGCTTCGGATGGTCGACGGTCACGATCATCTCGCGCTTCTGCAGGGCAGGATCCTGCGTGATCTCCATCGTGTCGTAGACGGCCCCGGCGGGCACGCCCGCGTCGCCGAGGATCTGCATGACCTCGGCCTTGCTCCGGCTCTGGGTGAACTCGTTCAGGATGCGGTCCACCTCGTCGTGATTGGTCCAGCGCCGCTCCGGCGAGTTGAAGCGTTCGTCACCGATCAGCTCGGCGCGGCCGATGGCCTTCAGCAGGCGGTCCCAGTGCCGGTTGCCGGCGCGCGTCGTGTAGATGAAGCAGTAGTCGTTGAGACCCCCGCCCTTGCACTTGTAGAGACCGCTGGGGGCGGTCGTGCCCAGCGCGCTGCGGTTGCCCGAGCGCACCGCCGCCTTGCCGCTCGCCGCCTGGCGCGCGAACGCGATGCGGCTGAAGTTGATCACGGCATCCTGCATGGCGACCTTGATGTGCTGGCCCCGGCCGGTGCGCTCGCGCTGGTGCAGCGCGGCCAGGATGCCGATCGCACAGTGCAGCCCGGTGCCCGTGTCGCCGATGGTCGGTCCGGGCTTGAGGGGCTCGGTCTCCGTGGTGCCCGTGAGGCTCAGGGCGCCGCCCACGGACTGCGCGATCATGTCGAAGCTCACGTAGTCCTCGTACGGCCCCTCGCCGAAGCCCTTGACCTGCGCGTAGATGATCCGGGGATTGATCTTCTGCACCACGTCATAGCCGAAGCCCAGCCGCTCGATGGCGCCGGGGGCGAAGTTCTCGATCATGACGTCGGCCTTCTTCAACATGTCGGTGAAGATCTCGCGACCACGCGGCGTGCCGAGGTTCAGCGTGACGCTGCGCTTGTTCGCGTTGAGCAGCATGAAGTAGTGCGAATCCACCCCCGGCGTGTCGGTGGACGCACCTCGGCCCTGGTCGCCGCCCTTGGGATTCTCGACCTTGATGACGTCGGCTCCCAGCCACGCGAGCGCCTCGGTGCACGAGGTACCGGCCTCGAACTGGGTCAGATCAAGGACCTTCACGTCTTCGAGCGCAGTCTTCTGTGACATGGTGTGGACTCTCCTGCTCGCGTGAGCGGTTCGGTGCGTGCCGATGCTAGCACGCCAGAACTCGCTGCACGACGGGTCATGAGGGAAGCGGGACTACGCCTGTGCTTCCGGATGAACGCGAGGACGACGCGGTTGAAGACGTCGGGGCGTTCCCAGTACGTCGAGTGGCCGACCTCGGGGACGACCACGGTGCGGGCGCCCCGGATTCGGGCGGCAAACTGCGCGAGGACAGGAGGCGGCGTGTAGAGATCGGCGCCACCGGTGATGAGGAGCGTCGGGACCGCGATCGTCTCCAGCAGAGCGAAGGTGATGCGGTGCCGGGTCGGCTGCGCAGGGGCCGCCGGCCCCTCTGGCCGGCTCTGCCGCTCGAGGTCCATCCAGCGGCGCGTGCCCGTGGCGTTCGCAGCGCGGTAGGCTGGACCCAGCTCGCGAAGGTCGGCGGGCAACTCCAGGAACGGCGGCGGCCGGAGCCGGCGCCCGAGAGCCAGGTAGTCCTCGTCCTGCACACCGCCGATGCTGTTCGCGACCACCAGACTCCGGAGCCGCTCCGGGAACGACAGGGCGAAGTCGAGCGACACGATCCCCCCTGCCGCAGTGCCGACCAGGTGGACGCGATCGAGACCCAGGTGGTCCAGGAGCCCGCGGAGGTCGTCGGCAGCGGTTCCGGGCTGCGGGCCCGCAGGGTCGATCACCGACCGCCCCCACCCTCGCCGGTCGGGCGCGACGACGCGATATCCGGCCCGCGTGAACGCTGGGAGCTGATGCTCCCAGACACGGCTACTGCCCGTGGCCGCATGCATGAGGACCACGACAGGGCCGCCGCCGCCGGTGTCCAAGTACCAGAGACGGACTCCAGGCAGGTCGGCGTGGGTCTCGCGGGCGTCAGCCTTCGAGCGCATTCGCGGCTTACCACACCGTCTCGATCAACGGGCTCGCTCGCAAGCCGCCGTCGCGGGTGACCAGCGGAAGCCCTTCCGCGTGCGCCGTCGCGGCGATCACGCGGTCGGCTGGGTCGCGAGGGAAGTTCGCTGGCCAGCGAACGGCGATGGTCGCCACCGCTGGCGTGATGTCCTTGATCACGACGCCGGTCCGCTCGACGAGCTCCGCCAGGAGCGTTTCCGGGGCTCCGCGCAATCCGAGCCGGCCATGGAGCATCAGCCACGCGACCTCGATGAGGCTGATCGAGGCAATCGCGATGCCGCCTGACCGGACGGCTCCTCTGATCGCGGCGGCCGCCCTGGTCGACAACCGACTCGGGCTGGCGCCGAGCCAGAGCCAGACATGCGTGTCCAGGAGGATCACCGTGCTGGTCGGCGGGAACCCAGCCGCTTCGTCTTCCGCGGCCGCGCACCGAGTCGGCCAGCGTCAGCTTCCCGAACCATGTCCCACTGCTCGATCTGGGGCAGGACCGGCGATTCGACATCGCCGATGATCCGAATCTTCTGCGCCATGCACCCGAAGACGTCCCGGTGAGGCTCGTCGAGCGGCACGAGCTTCGCGACGGGCTTGCCTTTCTTCGTGATCACGACCGAGGTGCGGTACTGCTTCACGTCCTCCATCACCTGCAGGCACCGGGCCTTGAACTCGCCGGCTGGCATCGTCTTCACAGGACGGTCATGCCTCCATGGTCATCTGATGATGACCATGGTATCACCACCGCGTGCGCTCCACGACTGGCCCACCGCCCTCGAGACAACCGGTGGCACAATCGGGCTCGCCGCCTCGCGCGGCACAACCCAGGAATCCGAAGGAGCACGAGGATGAGCGGACTTCCCGACAACACCCCGGCACCCGCCAAGGGCGCCGCGTACATCGCGGACTACCTCGTTCAGCAGAGGGTCCCGTACGTCTTCGGCCTGTGCGGCCACGGGATCCTGGGGTTGCTGGACGGTCTCTACGATCGCCGCCACGAGATCACGACGATCTCCGTGCACCACGAGGCGGTCGCGGGGTTCATGGCCGACGCCTACTTCCGGATCACGCAGAAACCCGTCGCAACGTACACCTCATGCGGCCCGGGCTCGGCGAACCTCGTCGTCGCGGTGGCGGCGGCGTTCGCGGACTCCTCGGCGATGCTGGCGATCACGGGGAACGTCCCCACCGGCCAGTGGAACCGCGGCCCGTTCCAGGAGACCGGACGCTATTTCCAGGGTGATTTCGTCAACGTGCTCCGGCCCTACGTGAAGCGGAGCTTCCAGCCGACGCGGGCTGACATGCTGCCGCTCGCGATGCGCCAGGCGTTCGCGCTGATGACGAACGGCCGGCCCGGTCCGGTGCACATCGACGTGCCCCTGAACGTCTTCGTGGAGCCCGTGGACGCGCCGGCAATCGCGCGCGAGGCCGACTGGCCCGAACCGCAGTGGGCACGTCCGGCCGGCGATCCGCGCGCGATCGCGGAGGCGGCCCGCCTGCTGGCGGCGGCGGAGCGTCCGGTGATCGTGGCGGGCCACGGCGTCGAGCTCGCCGGCGCCGAGGCGATGCTCGCCGCGTACGCCGAGGCGATGTCGATCCCGGTCGCCACCACCCCCTTCGGCAAGGGCGTCTTCGATGCCCGCCATCCGCTGAGTCTCGGGGCGACCGGGCGCAACGGACCGTATGCCGCCAACGCCGCCTGCCGCAACGCCGACGTGATCCTGGCCCTGGGAACGCGGTTCGACGATCGCGCGACCAGCGCGTGGCTGCCGGGATTGACCTATCGCATTCCGCCGACGCGGCTCATCCACGTGGACATCGACCCCGCCGAGATCGGCCGTAACTTCCAGCCGGCGATCGGGATCATCGCGGACGCGCGGCTCGCGCTCGAACAGCTCCTGGCGCACCGCACCGATCGCGCGGCTGGGAGGGAGGCATGGCTCGCGCGGATCGAGGGCTGGCGCAAGAAGTGGGACGCCGCGACGAAGCCTCCACGAACGTCGGACGCCGTGCCGATCCGGCCGGAGCGCGTCGTCGCCGACGTCCGCCGCGTCGTTCCCGAGGACGGTATCGTGCTGGTCGACGTCGGCGCGCATCACAACTGGATCGTGGCCGAGTACGAGGCGTGGAAGCCGCGGACACTGCTGCAGACGTGGGGGTACGCCTCGATGGGATTCGGCGTGGCGGGGCCGCTCGGCGCGAAGCTCGCGGCACCGGATCGGCCGGTCGTGACCGTGTGCGGCGACGGCGGCTTCGTGATGAACGCGAGCGCCGTCCTCACGGCGGTGGAGTACGACATCCCGGTCGTCTGGGTGGTCTGGAACAACGGCGGCTTCAGCGTCATCCGTGACCAGCAGCTGGGCTACTTCGGCCAGGGGCGCGAGCTCGCCACGATGTTCAGAGGCAAGCACGGAGGCCTCGTCAGCGCCGACTACGCGGCGATGGGGCGATCCATGGGCGCCGAGGGTCTTGCCGTCGAGAAGCCGGCCGACCTCGCGGGCCAGCTGGAAGCGGCGATCGCGTCGAACCGGCCGACCGTGCTGGACGTTCGCGTCGATCCCGACGTCCGGCCGCTCGCCACCGGCAGCTGGGATCTTCCTCCGTTGCCGCCCCCCGCGCCGAACTTCGGCTGGGACGAGGACTGAGCGAGCGGCAGGGCATAATCCACAGACTGACTCTCAGGGAGGAACGCGATGAGTGAGCCGAGATTCACGACGCTGACGCCGGAGACGATGACCGCGGACCAGAAGCGCGTGGCCGACGCGATCCAGTCAGGCCCGCGCGGCGCCGGCCTGCGCGGTCCCTTCAATGCGCTGCTGCGAAGCCCCGAGCTCTGCGATCTCGTCCAGCGCGTCGGCGCCTTCGTGCGGTTCGGGACCTCGATCCCGCAGCGGCTGAACGAGATGGCGATCATCATGGCCGGTCGCAAGTGGACGGCGCAGTACGAGTTCTACGCGCATCGCCGGCTCGCCCTCGAAGCGGGATTGAGCGCGGCCATCGCCGACGCCATCGCGGCGAACCAGCGCCCCGCGGGCATGGCCAAGGACGAGGAGACCGTCTACGACTTCGTCTCGGAGCTGCTGGCGACGGGCAGCGTCTCGGACGCGACGTTCCAGCGCGTCAAGGACGCCTTCGGTGAGCGCGGTGTCGTCGATCTCGTCGGTGCGGTCGGCTACTACAGCCTGGTGTCGATGACGCTGAACGTGGCGCAGGTGCAACTGCCCGCCGGAGTCACGCCGCCTCTGAAGTAAGGCGGGGAGCTCACGATGGGCGAAGCCATCGAAGAGCTCGCGCGCTTCATCGCCGGCACGCCGTGGGACGCGATCCCCAAGCCCGTCCGCGAGCACGCCAAGCTCGTCGTGCTGGACACGCTCGGCGTGATTCTCGCCGGCTCGGTTCAACCCGAAGTCGCTGAGGTGCGTGCGCGACTGACGGCGACCGGCGGCCATGGCGCGACGATCTACGCCCCGGGAGCGCCGACGTCGGATCCGCGCACGGCGGCGTTTCTCAACGGACTGGCCGGACGGTCCATCGAGCTGTGCGAAGGCCATCGCTACGTCTCCTGTCAGGGCGCCGTGCAGGCGTTGCCGACGGCGCTGGCCAGCGCCGAATGGCTGGAACGATCCGGCCGGGAGACTCTGGCCGCGCTCATCTTCGGCTACGAGGTCGCGGCCCGACTCGGCGCGGGACTGACGGCGCGACCGCTCGCTCACCAGAATGGCCAGGCGCCCTTGCTCGGCGCGGTGGGCGCCGGCGCGCGGGTGCGCGGATTGAACGGCGACCAGACGAGCCTGGCGCTCAGGATCGGCGCGACCCTGGTCCTCACACCGAGCTACACGAACGCGGTCGCCGGCGCCACCGCGCTGAACGTCGCGGGGGGAATGAGCGGCTTCGCGGGAATACTGGCGCCGGAGCTGGCGCTGGCCGGCGTCGCCGCGCAGCCGAACGCGATCGAAGAGGCGTTTGGCCAGTTCGTCGGTGATGGCTTCCGCCCCGAGGCGGTGACGGAAGAGCTCGGTCAGCGGTGGGAGATCGCGCGCAACTACTTCCGGCTGCGCGCCTGCTGCAATCCGATCTATGCGGCGCTCGACGCGCTCGAAGACATCCTCACCGAGCACACGCCGCGTCCCGACAGCATCGCGCGCGTCGACGTCGCGACGTATCGCTTCGCCGCGAACATGCGGGAGCCCGACCCGATCAACTACTTCGCGGCGAAGTACTCCCTGCCGCACGCGGCGGCGGCGCTGATTCTCCGAGGGAACGCGGGCTATCACGCCTTCACCGAAGAGGCGGTTGCCGATCCCGCGATCGCGGCGTTCCGCCGGAGAGTCACTGTGCGCGAGGATCCTGCGCTCAACGCCAGCGTGCCGCGACTCAAGCCGGCCCGGGTGACCGTCACGTTCACCGATGGACGACAGGTCACGCGGCTGCGAGAAAGCGCGCGCGGCGACTTCCAGGATCCCTATCGAGACGACGAGGTCCGGGCGAAGTTTCGCGAGCTGGCGCGTGTGGTGCTCAGCCCCGCCGCCGTCACTCGCGTGGAGGAGCTCGTCGATCGACTCGATGAGCTGCCGCGCCTCTCCGATCTCGTCGTCGCGCTCACGCTCTGAGTCAGCGAGGCGGAGAAGAACCTGCGGCGCCTGGCCGCGTCCTGGCCTCGCCCTCGACCAGCTTCCGCAGCGCGACGACCGTCTCGGTGAGGCTCTCCCGCTCGGCGCCGCGGGTGACGAAGCCCGGGAGCAGAGTGCGGACGGCGAGGGCGTACGTGACCAGGCTGTCGGCGTCGACCGCTTCGACCTGCCAGTAGCCCGAGTTCTCGCGGAAGAGGCCGTGGCTGTGTCCCTCGGCGAGATGCCACTCGATCCGGCGGCGCTGCTCATCGGGGAACTTGTCCATGTGAAATCCGAAGGAGAAGGGACCCAGCCCCACCTGGTAACGGACCAGCACGCGATCCTCGCGACGCGCGACGACCTCGGCGGCGACGACGCGCGGATAGTAGCGAGGGTGACCGGGATAGTCGACGAGCACGCGCCACACCTGTTCCGGCGACGCCCGCACGAGGGCCCGCGCGGTGCCACCGCGTGCGGACTCGCTCGCCCCGCGCGGCAGCACGTCGGTGACGATCACGTCGCCCGCCTTCAGGCGCTTCCGCTGGTCCTCGGACAGCGAATCGGCCGCGGCGACCGAGATCAGTGCGCCGGCCAGGAACGTCAGGGCCAGGAGCACACGGACCACGGCCGTGGTCAGCTCGCCTGGATCGGAGGTTCGTGCCAGGGGCGCGGCTGCTCGAACAACGTCGCGTGGCTCGGATCGCTCACGATGAGATCGGCGATCCGCTCGGCCAGGGCCGCGATCGTGAGCAGCGGGTTGTTGCCGAGCGCGGTCGGCATGATGGACGCGTCCGCGACGTAGAGACCGGCGTGCACGGCGCTGCCGCGGCCGCCGGCCGACGCGTCGAAGACCTGGCCGCGATGGTTGACGACGCCGGTCGCCGCCGACTCCCCCATCCGGCAGCCCCCGAGCGGGTGGGCGGTGTAGTTCCTGGCCGGCGAGAAGGCCGCGTACTTTCCGCCGAGAGCGTTCGCGTACTGGGTCATGAGGCGAACGAGCTCGGCGTGACCTGGCTGGTGCTCGTAGTCTGGCCAGCGCACCGTCGGGGTCCCTCCTGCGAGGCGAATCTCCCCCTCGGCCCGGTCGTGACCGATGCCGAGCAGGGTCATCGCCCGTCGCAGGTCGGCCAGCGTCAACAGCGCCACCCCGCCCGCCAGCGAGCTCGCCTGCGACATCTCTTCGATCATCACCCGGCGGTCGAGCGGCCGGCTCCCGCGGCGGAAGTCGATGACGCCTTCGATGTACGCCCCCACCGGGTCCGCCGGCACACCCGCAGCGACGCCGACGCCGGCGGCGTTCGTCTGCACCGGTGGATCGGTGTACTGGTAGTCGACGAGTCCCAGGTAGTTCCCGTTGGCGGAGAAGCCCTTCCCGAGCCACGCGGACGTGGCGAGCCCGGTGTCGTCCCGCGAGCGCAGGAGAATCGCGTTGGAGCCCATCGTTCCCGCGGCCATCACGACCACGGCCGCGGTCACCGAGCCCGTTTCCTGGCGGGCCGGGCGGGCGGCGTCAGGACGCAGGACGTAGTGCACCCGGTAGAGCTCGCCGGTCTTCTCGATCGTGGAGACGTCCACCTGCGTGAACAGCAGGGCGCCGCCGGTCCACGCCAGTGGCAGGTAGTTCATGTCCAGCGAATGCTTCGCGCCGACGTTGCAGCCGGTCGCGCAGTCGCCGCACTGCACACAGCCGTGCTGCCGCATGCCCTGCGCATTGGTGCGGGAGTCGAACGTGATGGCGAGCGGGGCGCGGTAGGCGTCGGCGTCCCACAGCCGCTTCGCCCGGAGCCCGGCAGCGGTCTGCAGGTGGATGCTCAACTTGGGCGTGAGGCGGTCCTGGGGAGTCGTCTGCGGGCTGAGCATGCGGCGGGCCCGGTCGTAGTACGGACGAAGCGTGTCCTTGAACCGAAGCTCTTCCGGCCAGGCGGCCTGGCGGAACACCTGTTCTTCCGCCTCGAGCACGACCGCGCAGTTGGTCAGGGAGGCGCCGCCCAGGCCGCTGCCGGTGACGACCTGCACGTCGCCGTCGTAGAACCCGAAGAGCCCGAGTGGATTCTGGGGGCGTTGCTCGCCCATCCACGAGGTCCGCCGGATCAAGGGGTTCAACGGATTGAACTGCAGCAGGTGCTGGGGAAACGTGCCGGGCACCCACTCGCGGCCGCGCTCCAGCAGTCCGATCCTCACGCCGGGACGCCGGTGAGCGGCGAGGCGGGCCGCACACACGGCCCCTCCGTAGCCGGACCCGATGATGATGACGTCGAAGTCTGCGCGCCCCGGACGTGCGCCGCGAGACGCGCGCAGCAGCGCGGGGTCCGAAGCCAGCGTGCCGATGCCGGCCTCCGATGCTTCCGTCCCGTCCGGCAGCGGAAGGCTGCGCCGGAGGGCGGCGAGGCTCGTCCGGTAGTTGAGCTGGGCCCGCGCGGCCAGATCCGCCTCGACCCCTGACGGCAGGGTCAGACCGGACGATCGGCATCCAGCGGTCAGCGTGGCGCCCGCCGCGGTGACGCCGAGCTTCAGGAACCCACGCCGGCTGACTCGCGTCGCCTTTTCGTGAATCACTGGTCTGTTCCGGCCTTCCTGGAATCTCACGGCCCAGATTCGCATCCGAACGTTCGAAGTCCTTGCGGTAGCTGGTAATCAGTAGACAACAAGGAGAGTGGCGATGAAGAGGAAAAGGATTCCGGCGGTGGTGATCGTTGTGGTCTCGCTCGCTGTCTCAGTGCTCGCCGTCCTTGGCGGCAGGCCCATTTCCGCGCAGGACGCTGGCCAGGCCAAGTACGCCGTGCGAGTGCCGAATGGGCTCGCGTTCTCCGAGTTCAGAGGATACGAAGGCTGGCAGACGGTCTCGATCAGTCAGAACGAAAAGCTGATCGCTGTGATCCTCGCCAATCCCGTGATGATCAACGCCTATCAGTCCGGCATTCCCGGCAACGGCAAGCCTTTCCCCGACGGCTCCAAGATGGCGAAGATCCACTGGAACCCGAAAAAGCTGGAGGCGTTCCCCACTACGATGGTGCCGGCCAGCCTGCACGACATCGACTTCATGGTGAAGGATGCCAAGAGGTTCGCGGACAGCGGCGGCTGGGGATGGGCCGCGTTCAAGTATGACGCCGCGTCCGACATGTTCACGCCCTTCACCCTGGCTGACCAGCCGCCGCAGGCGAACGACGCCAAGTGCGGGCTCGCGTGTCACACGATCGTGAAGACCAGAGACTACGTGTTCACGGACTACGGGAAGCGGTAAACGGGGCGGTCAGCGTCATGACCACGAGTCGCGTCGTTGCTCGCACGATCGCCGTGATGCTGCTCGCCGGTCTCCTCGCGGGCTGCGGCGCGAGCGGGAGCACCACGACGTACGATCCGCGACGGGCGTGCGAGTCCTTCGGCGGCCGCTACTGGGAAAGCGATGGGACGTGCCGTGGCGGCGGCCGCAGTAAGTGCTCGAGGCGTCTCACAGCGGCCCGAACTCTGAGCCGATGGATCGCCGCCGACTTCTTGCCACCGGCTTCATGACCCTTGCCGCCGGCCACCTCGGGATGCTGCGTTCCGCCAGCGCACAGCCGGCTCAGATGCCTTCGCTCGACCGGGCAACGGCCTGGCTCAATTCGCCGCCGCTGACGGCGGCCGGCCTGCGCGGAAAGGTCGTCCTCGTCAACTTCTGGACGTACACCTGCATCAACTGGCTGCGGTCACTCCCCTATGTTCGGGCGTGGGCATCGAAATACGCGGATCACGGGCTCGTGGTGATCGGCGTCCATGCGCCGGAGTTCAGCTTTGAAAAAGATCTCGACAACGTGCGGCGAGCGGCCACGAGCCTCACGGTTCGGTATCCGATCGCGGTCGACAACGACCATGCCCTCTGGCAGGCATTCGCCAATCAATACTGGCCGGCGCTCTATTTCGTCGACGTCCAGGGCCGTCTCCGACATCATCACTTCGGCGAGGGTCAGTACGAGCGATCGGAGCAGATGATTCAGCAGCTGCTCCTCGAGGCCGGCGCCCGAGGAATCACTCGGGAACTGGTCTCGCCCGATGCGCGTGGTGCCGAGGCGGCCGCCGACTGGGCCAGCTTGAAGTCGCCGGAGAACTACCTCGGCCATGGGCGCACCGAGAATTTTGCGTCGCCGGGTGGCGTGGTGCCGGACCAGCGTCGCGCCTATGCGATCCCCGCACGCCTCGCGCTCAACCACTGGGCGCTTTCGGGCGAGTGGACGGTGCAGAAAGAAGCCATCGTGCTGAACCAGGCGAAGGGGCGGATCGCGTACCGCTTTCACGCGCGCGATCTTCATCTCGTCATGGGACCAGCCTCGCGAGGGCTTTCTCTGCCATTTCGCGTGCTCATCGATGGGCGCGCACCAGGTGCCGCCCGCGGCACCGACGTGGACGAGCGCGGTCACGGCACCCTGGCGGAGCAGCGGATGTATCAGCTCATCCGGCAGCCAAAGCCCATCGGCGACCGACAATTCGAGATCGAGTTCCTGGAGTCTGGCGCCGAGGCCTTTGCGTTCACGTTCGGGTGACCCCGTCGTACGCGGCCATGAACCTCGGCGACAGCTCGCGCAGCCGGGCGAGATCGACGCGCGCCGAGCGGGTGATGTAGCTCATCGCAAACTCGAGCGGCGGCAGCCGCATGTGCTCGGCGAACCGCTCGTACCACGTGGCACTCGCGTCCGCCGCCGCAACCAGCTTCTCGACGATCGGCCGCCGCGCCGCCTCGTAGGCGAGCAGCGCCTCCCGGACATCGCGAGGGTGCGCCTCGAGCGCCTTCACGAGCGCGATCGCGTCCTCCATCGCGAGCCGCGTCCCGGAGCCGATGGAAAAGTGGGCGGTGCGCAGCGCATCGCCGATCAGCACCGTCTTGCCGGTCGACCAGCGCTCGTTCCACACCCTCGGAAAGGTGCGCCAGACCGATTTGTTCGAGATCAGCCGGTGCCCATCGAGCGTGGCCCCGAACAGCCGCTCACAGCGGGCCGCGATCTCCCCCTCGGTCATCCGCGCGAAGCCCGCCCGCTCCCAGGTCGCCGCATCGGTCTCGATGATGAACGTACTCATCTGCGGCGAGTAGCGGTAATGATGGGCATTGAAGACGCCGTGCTCGTTCTCGAGGAAGGTCTGGGTGAGCGTCTCGAAGACCCTGGTCGTGCCGTACCAGGCGAACCTGTTGGCGAGGTGCACCACGGACGCGCCGAGCTCGCGCTCGAGGCTCCGCCGCACGAGCGAATGGACCCCATCCGCCCCGACCACCAGGTCCGCCTCTCCCAGCTCGGCCACTGACCCGATCGCGCGCCGGTAGTGTGGCTCGATCCCGACCGAGCGCGCGCGCTCCAGGAGAAGCCGGAGAAACGCGAGCCGACCGATCGCGGAGAACCCGACGCCGTCGATACGGATGGACTCGCCGCGGTGGTGAAGGGTGACGTCGGACCACGACTCCATGGCCGGGGCGATGAGCTCGTAGGTCTCGGGGTCGTCCTCGCGGAGGAACCCGAGCGCGCGGTCGGAGAACACGACCCCGAAGCCGAAGGTGGCATCGGGCGGGTTCTGCTCGAAGATGCGAATCTCGGCGTCGGGCCGAAGCCGCTTGAGCAGATAGCTGAAATACAGCCCGGCCGGCCCGGCGCCGAGCACCGCCACCCGCATGGCCCGCGCCTGGTTCACTCGCGGTCTAGCGTCGCGGGTACGGCATCACGGCGCGATCGCGCCCCCGCGCTCCTTCATCCAGTCGTCCAGCGGCGGCACCCGCGCGTCGACCTGTCGCAGGTTGTAGTAGGGGATCGCCGGGCGATACACGTCGAACACGCGGCGCAGCTCGCCAATCGGCTCGGCATGCACGTCCACGCGCAGGTCGACGTGCGCGAACGTCTGATCGTCGTACACGAGCAGTGCCGCCGAGCGCTGGCCGCCGTGCTGGCCGCCGGCATCGCGGCCGGCTTCGATCCCGCGCATCAAACGCTCCTCGAGGTCTTCCGCCCCGCTCGACATGAACGCGCGCTCGATGGCGTCCAGCACGCGCGCGCCGACGAGCACGTTGCCGAGCACGACATGGTTCTCGCCCACCTTGTGGCCTGCCCAATCGCGGTTGTTCTTGCCGGTGCGCGCGGCGGCGAAGCCGTCACTGTCGATCACACCGAGCTGGCGATACTCGGCGTACGGGTCAGCTTTCACGAGCTCGTCGATCACCGCCGGCGCTTTGTAACCCGCGTCGAGGAGTCGCATCGCGAGATGGCCGAGGCGCGCGTCGGCGATCGCCATGATCGCGACGGCGCCGACGCGCGCCTTCACGTGCGGCACGCGCGCGCCGACGGCGAGCGAGCGCGTGGACGTGCCAACGCCGAGCCGGTGCGTGCGGGCGCAACGGCCGAGGACGGTGAACGTGTGAAACTCGACGCCGGGAGGACGACCCATGTCGTGCATGCGGCCAACCATACTACGCGCGGCCGGCGGCTGACGGACGGATCAGGACGCGATACCATCCCGTACCTACACGTCGCGCGACAGGGGGTCGCACATGCCGGAGCCAGCCACCCTGACCGCCGCCGCCATCGGCGCCGCCGTGCTGACCGAGGGCATCAAGTTTCTGTACGCGCAGGCCGGGGAGGTCCTGAAGCGCTGGCGAGAGCGCCGCGACGGGGCGAGCGGCGACGCCGATTCACCCGAGGTCATCCCGGTCACCGCGCCGGCGAAAGTGTTCGACGGGGACCTGCGCGATCTCGAGATCGATCTCGAGCGCGTGGCGCCCGTCGAGGCCCGACTGCGCGATCTCCGCAGGAACCTCGGCGACTACGCCGACGGCGTCGACGAGGTCGACGCGAAGGATGTGTCGCTCCTGGCGAAGGTCGATGCGCTGCGCACGCTCCTGGAGACGCTCAGCCGCCAGCACATCACCTTCCAGGGCGAACAGCGTCCGCCCTCGGGCGCTCCGCTGGTGATCGGCCGCGTCGACGTCGAGGGCAGCATCGCGGATCGAGGCGACGGGCGTCGCCTCGGAGGGCATCGTCGCCGGCGAGGTCCGCGGCGAGGTCAAGGCGCAGCGGATCGAGAAGGGTGGCAGCGCCACGGGCGTGAGGACGGGCGTCATCGGCCAGCGCTCCTCACCGCAGGAGTGACGGCCATGGAGCCGGCGCGACTCATCCCCCGACTGCCCCGACCGACGGCCGACAACATCGGCCGCTTCTCCGGTCGCACATGGCTGCTGCCGCAGCTGCTCCACTGGCTGGAGGCCACGACGGACCGGACCTTCATCGTTCAAGGCGCGCCCGGCGCCGGCAAGAGCATGCTGATCGCGTGGCTGTCGGGCGCGGGGCCCGAGCCGGAGAGCCATGATGCCCGGGCACAGCTCGAGGCGCTGCGACGGCGCGTCGCCGCCGCGCACTTCTGCGTCGAGCGCAGTGCGAGCGTCACCCCTCGCGGCTTCGCGGAGAGCGTGGCCTCCCAGCTCACCCGCAGCGTTGCCAGCTTCGCCGCCGCGCTGACCACGACGCTCGCGGATCGGGTCACGATCTCCGGCGCGGTGCGCGCGGATCGAATCGAGGCAGGCGCCACCGCGACCGGCGTCTACATCGAGCGCCTCGAGCTCGATGACGGGCATTCCGCGTTCGACCGCGCCGTTCGCGCGCCGCTGCAGGCGCTGTACGACGGCGGCCACCGCGAGCCGATACTCATCCTCGTCGACGCGCTGGACGAAGGCCAGGCCGGCTCGCCGAGCATCGGCCACCTGCTCGCGAAGCTCGACGACCTCCCCGAGCCGGTGCGCTTCCTCGTGACGACCCGGCCGGATCCGCGCGTCCTCAAGCACTACCGCGGTATCACGCCGGTCGACCTCATCGAGGACGCACCCGACGACGAGAACGACGTCCGCCGCTACGTCTTCGAACGGCTCCCGGAGCTCGAGGCCGACCGGCGCGACGGCGTGGCCGCCCGCATCGCGACCGCGGCCGCCGGGAATTTCCTCTACGCACATCTGGTCGTCGAGGACGTGCGCCGCCGGCTGCCCGCGGTGCCCGATCCGGGCGCGCTGCGGTTGCCGAGCGGCCTGGGGGCCCTCTATCACGAGTTCCTGAACCGGGAGCTGGGCGCCGACGAGGATCGCTGGCATCGCGTCTTCAAGCCGCTCCTCGGCCTGATCGCCGTGGCGCAAGGCGAGGGGCTGAGCCGCGACCAGCTCTCCCGTCTCGTGGGCGGCGACCTCGAGGCGCCGCTGCGCATCTGCCGCCAGTACCTCGACGGTGACTTGCCCGAGGGACCGTTTCGGTCCTTTCACAAGTCCTTCACGGACTTCCTCCTCTGGGACCGCACGAACACCGACTACCACGTCGACGCCGCGGCGATGCACACGCGCATCGCCGACGACTATCTCGAGCGCTTCGCGGGCCGGTGGGAGGAATGCGACGACTACGGTCTTCGCCACGTTCCCGACCACGTGTTCGTGCCCGTGCACCTGACCAAGGCGGACACGATCGACGACGCGCGCGTGGTGGTGCTCGACGTGAGCTTCCTCCGGGCGAAGCTCGCCGCCACCGACGTCTACGCGCTCGTCACCGACTGCACGCTGGCTGCGGCGTCAGCACGCTGCGGAGTGCCATGGCACTGTCGGCGCCCGCCGTCGCCAAGGACAAGAGCCTGTTCGCCAGCCAGCTGTACGGGCGCCTGCTGTCGAGCACCGACGAGCACCTGGCGCGGCTGCGCGAGGACGTCGCTCGGACGCAGACGACGCCCTGGCTGCGGCCGCTGACGCCGAGCCTGATGCAGCCCGGGGGACCGCTGTTCGCGACGCTCACCGGGCACACCGAGTTGGTCATGGACGTCGCGCTCACGCCCGATGGCCGATCGGTCGTCTCCGCTTCCGCGGATCGGACCGTGCGCGTGTGGGATCCATTCAGCGGCATGGAGCGGTGCACGCTGAGCGGCCACGAGAACCACGTGCTCGCCGTCGCGGTGACGCCAGACGGAAGCCGGATCGTGTCGGCCTCGAGCGATCACACGCTGCGCATCTGGGACCTCGAGCGCGAGCGCTTGCTCTCGACGATCGACGCCAGTCACGGCTTCGTCCTCAACGCTCGTATGGCCCTGACGCCCGACGGGCGGCGCGCGGTGTCGGCGTCGTGGGACGACCGCGTGAGAGTCTGGGACCTCGAGAACGGCGCCGAGGTCTGGGCCCTCGAGGGGCACACCGACTGCGTGAGCTACGTCGCCGTGCTGCCGGACGGGACGAAAGCGTTGACGGCATCGGACGACGGGACGCTGAGGCTCTGGGACATCGAGCGCGGGCAACCGCTCCTCGTGCTCGAAGGGCACGAGGGCAAGATCTCCGCCATGAGCGTGGGACTTCGCGGGGACTGGGCCATGTCGGGGGCCGAGGACGAGACCGTCAGGTTCTGGAACCTGTCCTCGGGCAAGGAGATCTCACGGTTCGACGGTGTCTCGGCCAGCGCGCTCGCCATGCTCCCGGATGGCC
Organism: uncultured Candidatus Rokubacteria bacterium; assembly: GCA_963707305.1. Taxonomy (GTDB): domain Bacteria; phylum Methylomirabilota; class Methylomirabilia; order Rokubacteriales; family CSP1-6; genus VGLJ01. Next base: position 28,722 of record CAVPPZ010000009.1, on the reverse strand, counting down.
GGCGCGTCGCGCTGGCGCGCTATCCAACCCTGTTCATTGTCGATCTCACGCGCCAGGATGCGGCGCCGGTCGAGCTGGCCGGCCACACGGAGATGATCTCGGCCATCGCCACCTCGGCCTCGCTGGAATCGGTGGTGGTGACCGCGTCGTGGGACAAGACCATCAGGGTGTGGGACCTCGATCGACTGCCCGGCCCTCCGACGCCCGATGCGCACGACGGGTCGGTGCAGGCTCTCGCCGCCCTTCCCGACGCGCGGCATGTCATCTCCGCATCGTCGGACGCGACGCTCAGGGTGTGGGACGTCAGCACGGGAGCGACGATGCTCACGCTGACCGGACACGAGTATCCCGTCACCGCGGTCGCGGTCACGCCGGACGGCCGGCACGCGATCTCAGCCTCGAACGACATGACACTCAAGATCTGGGACCTGGAGAGCGGGACCGAGATCCGAACCCTCCGCGGCCATACCGATTTCGTGACCGGCGTCGCGGTGACGCCGGACGGGACAAAAGCCGTGTCGAGTGCCGGGAAGGTGCTGCTCCTCGCGGACCGCACGCTGAAGGTCTGGGACCTGGCGTCGGGCGCTGCGCTCATGACGCTGTCCGGTCACCAGCATGCCGTCCACGGCGTGGCCGTGACACCCGACGGCCGGTATGCGGTGTCGGGATCGAACGACGCGACGGTCAGGATCTGGGATCTCGAACGCGGGGCTCAGCTGCGGACGCTGAGCGGTCACCGTGACGCGGTCTACGCCGTCGCCGTCAGCCCGGACGGATCCCGCCTGCTGTCCGGATCCGCCGATCGCACGATCAAGGTCTGGGACCTCGCAACCGGCGAAGAGGTGCACACGCTTGCCGGCCACGCCGGCACGATCGCGAGCCTGGCCGTCATGCCGGACGGTCAGCGCGCGGTCTCGACGTCCTGGGATGGGACGCTGAAGGTCTGGGACCTGACCAGGCGGCAGGTGCTGTGCACCTTCATCGGCGACGGCGACATGACGGCCTGCGCCGTCATGCCGGACGGCCACACGATCGTGGCCGGTGAGCGCTCCGGCCGCGTCCACTTCCTCCGCCTGGAGTGTGACGAACCGCCGGCTCGCACGTGAACTGGCCGCGCCGTGTGCGACTGGATCGGCTGGAAGCGGTCCTAACCGATGACGATCCCCGCCGTCTCGCGGCGCAACATCGCGATCAGGCTCGCCGCGACGGTGTGAATATCCTCCGCGCGTACGACGCGCGGCCTCGCCATCAGCTCGAAGACGCCGGCCCGCGAGCGCACCGTGAAGCCCATCGTGCGCCCGGCGCTTCCACGCGGGGGGCGCATGACGCGGACGTGAGTGGCGTCGAGTCCCGGGCCGGCCAGGGCGGCCGCGATCACGACGTTGACACCCTCGGGGAAGCGCAGCCCGACCTCCCGCGCGGTTCCCTCGAAGAGGAGCTCGGGCTCGGACGCCTCCCCGGCGCCGAGATCGATGAAGACGTCCAGGCTCTCCAGGCCCCCGGCCATGGCGGTCGCGATGCCATCGAACGCGGCAAGCGCACCCGGCGCGATGCGCAGCGCGTGTCCAGTGGACGCCGAGATGCCGCGGATCTCGCGCTCGAGGACCGGATCGGCGAGAGGGATCGGACTCACCGCCCACACCTCGCAGCGCTCCAGCGCCGCCGGCACGAGGGCGCGGAAGGCCGCCGGACCGCCCGCCTCGATGATCAGATCGTGGCCGCCCGCGAGGAACCTGTCGGCGGTGTCGGTCACCGGGAAGCCATCGAGATCTCGTGGGGCGCGAGCGAGCACCGCCGCCAGCGAATGCGATCCGGCCTTTCCGGCCAGCAGCGCGCGTGCCACGGGACGCCCGATCGCCCCGCACCCGATGAGGCCGACCCGCTTCATCGGGGCGGAGCCTCACAGATTCCAGGTGGCTGTCCCTCACCACCGAACCAACGACCTTCATTCGCCGAGCCTAACCCCACGATGAGTGTTCTTGCGGGCCGAGTTTCCGTTGAATACGCTGGACGCCCATTCGTTCAACGGAGGGGTCGCCATGATCACGGTGGACACGCTGCAAAAGTTCGCCCCCCGCATCGTCGACGCCGAAGGCCACGCCCGGGCGCTGGAGACTGCTCGCAAGGAAAGCTCCGTCACCACACCGCGCCGGCTGTGTCACTTCATGGGCCAGGTGTTCGTCGAGACCGGCGGCCTCACGGTGCTCGAGGAAAATTTGAACTACCGAAACCCCGAGCGCCTGGACATGGTGTTCTCGGCCGTCAAGGGCACGGCGGATGCGAAGGCGTTGATCGCCAAGGGGCCGGAGGCGATCGCCAACCGAGTGTATGCGAACCGTCTCGGCAATGGCGACGAGGCGAGCGGCGATGGCTGGCGCTACCGCGGGTCCGGCTACAAGCAACTCACCGGCCGCTCGAACTTTCGCACGATCGGCGCGATCGTGAAGATGGACCTCGAAGGAAAGCCCGAGCTCGCTCGCGAGCCAACCGCCGCGGCTCAGGTGGCATTCGCCTTCTGGGACGCCCGCGAGTGCTCCCCGTTGGCTGACGCGGGCGATCTCGAGGCGATCACCGAGCGGGTGAACGGCCCGGCCAAGCTTGGCTTGCATGAGCGGCGACAGGCCACACTGCGCGCGATGGACATCTGGAAGGACTGATGTGGAGGCGATTGGCGGCCTTGCTGGCTGCCGTCGCGGTTTCTCCAGCGCTCGCGCTGGCACAGGTGGCGCCGACCGTCGATGCAGCGCTGCCGACACTGCCGGCAGCCGCCGCGAGCGTGGAGTTGCTCGTTCCCGAAGGGTGGGCGATCGAGCAGCGCCACCAGGCGGACTTCAACCGCGACGGCCAACCCGACGTGCTGCTCCTGCTTCGCGAGGCCTCGGCCACAGGCACGACACCGCAGCGCATACTGCTGGTGGCGCTGGCGACGGCAACGCCGCCGGGTTATGCACGGTCGGCCGCCAATGCGCGGCTCGTACCGCGGGATGCCTCGGGGACGCTGGAAGACCCGATGGCCGATGGTGAGATCGCGGTGCGGCCGGGTGGCTTTGACCTGAAGCTTGGCATGATGTCCACCGCTGGTTCGTACCTGGCCGCGACGATGCGCTATCGTTTCCGCCTCGAGGGCACGTGTTTTCGGCTGATCGGCTACGATCGCGCCGAGACCCATCGCGGCACGCTGGAGACCCGTGACCTGAGCGTGAACTTCTTGACGGGGGCAGTCATTCGCACCACGGGCAACGCTCAGTCCAATGCGACACAGACCCGCCGCGCGCGGCTGGCCACCAACCCGCGTCGCTGCTTGCCCGACTTGCCCAGTGGATGGACATTCGACCCCCTAGCTCCTGTGGGGACACGCTGAGCACGCACATCATCATGGGCCGCCAGCGGCGAGGTGATCAACTGCCACCCAAAATGAGCATCGACTGCCAATTTTTCTGGGCAGTCTGCCGGGTCCCGTGTCTTACACTGCGGCCTCTGATGGAGGGCTGGCATGAAACCGTTCTCCAGCGCGCTCATGGTGACGGTCGTGCTCATCGCTGGGTCGGGGTGCGCGTCGAAGGCCTTGGTGGAGCAGGAACTGGACCGCCGGGATGCGCGGATTGCCCGCGACATCGCCGCCGCCCAAGGCGCGGCGTCGGCCCAGACTCGGCGCGACACTGAAGCGACCCTGCGACGCCTCAGCGCCGTCGATCAGCGACTCGAGGCTCTGGAAGCGCGGACCGCCGAACTGCAGGACCGGGCGCAGGGGGCCGCGATCCGTGCCGAGAGCGCCACCGCGCGAGCGGATGGCGTCGATGCTCGGATGACTCGGCTCTGGGCCAATCGCAACTCGGGGACGGTGACGAACGTACTCCAGGTCGAGTTCGCGTTCGATCAGTCCGCTCTCGACGACGCGGCCAAGAGCATGCTGTTCGTCCTCGTCGGCGAGCTACGCGGCAATCCCGGGCTGGCCGTGGACCTCGCGGGGTACACGGATTCCAAGGGCTCGCGCCAGTACAACGTGCGGCTGAGCCAGCGACGGATCGATGCCGTGCGGCGCTACCTCATCGAACATGGCATGGAGCGCCACCGGATCAAGGCGTCGGCGCGCGGCCCCGTCGGCAACGCGGCCATCCCCGACGAACGCAAGCGCCGGGTCGACATCAAGCTCGTCGTCGCCGCCGACTGATCCGTCGTTCGTGCCGTCACTTCGCCGGCACGAGCACCGGAGCCCCTTTCTCCTTGACCAGGACGACCAAGAATTTTGCCGGCTTCGTCGTGCTGGCGTTCCGGCCCACGACATGAACATCGGCGGGCGCCTCGTAGAACGCCTGGCCCGGCGTGAGCGTCACTTCTTTTCCTCCTTTCACCTGCATGACGATGGAGCCTTCGAGTACGTAGATGAGCCCGTGCGCATTGTGCCGGTGCACAGGGTCTGACCCGCCCGGCGGATACTCCACGGTAATCATCAAGACTTCCTTACCGGGAATGTCCGTCATCTCTCTCGACATGACCGACACGACGTGCGGCTGCTGAGCCAGCACCGTGCTCGTCGTGAGGAAAAGCAGAAGCAACAAGACTGTCGCCGTCTTCATCGGGCGCCCGCCGCTTGTCGCGCCCGCGGCTGGCGGAGCCACTCCTCGAGGCGGATTGTCCCCAGGTGCGCACTGCCGCCGGGCACCAGCGAGCGATCGTCGAGGCGCGCGTTGAAATAGCGCGCCTCGGGATCGCTCACGACCTCCCGCGGGTCGTTGGTGGCCTTGAGGTAGCGCGCGATCAGTTCGCTCATCGGCGCCCGTTCCGGCCCCGCGATCTCGATCGTGTCGTTGACGGGCGAGCCAAGGGCGGCGTCGGCCACGGCCTTGGCAACATCGTCGGCAGCGATGGGCTGAAAGCTGGCATTCGACAGGCGCACACGTCTGTCATCCGTGCCTCCCGCCGCGATCGCGCCGAGAAATTCGAAGAACTGCGTGGCCCGGACGATCGTGTACGGGATGCCCGACGTCTTGATGAGCTGTTCCTGGGCCAGCTTTGCGCGGAAATAGCCGCTGTCCGGCAAGCGATCGGTGCCGACGACTGACAGCGCGACGTGATGACGCACGCCGGCGTCTCTCTCGGCGCGCGCCAGATTGCGGCCTGCACTCTGGAAGAAGGCAAGAGCCGCCGCGTCCTCGAAGGACGGAGAGTTCGAGACGTCCACCACGACCTGCAGCACCGGCGACCGCCTCGGCGACACCTCGACCGGTCGTGGCATCCACGCCGGTGTTCGGTGAGGCCGCGAGGACTTCGTGACCCTGTTCGGTCAGCCTCTTCCCAACCTTGGTTCCGATGAGGCCGGTGCCTCCCATCACGACGATCTTCATGGTGCGTCCTCCGATTGCTCAGCCCTTGATGAAGGCCAACAGGTCGGTATTGATCACGTCGGCGTGCGTCGTGCACATGCCATGCGGGAACTTCTCGTAGACCTTCAGGACGCCCTTCTTGAGAAGCTTCGCGGAGAGCAGCGCGGAATCGGCGATCGGGACGATCTGGTCGTCGTCGCCATGCATGACGAGCGTCGGCACGTCGATGGTTTTCAGGTCCTCGGTGAAGTCGGTCTCCGAGAAGGCCTTGATGCCGTCATAGTGGGCTTTCGCACGCGCCCATCATGCCCTGGCGCCACCAGTTCTCGATCACGGCCTCGGACACCTTCGCGCCCGGCCGGTTGTAGCCGTAGAAGGGGCCGCTCGCGAGATCCCGATAGAACTGCGCGCGGTTGGCGGCAAGCTGTTGCCGCAAGCCGTCGAAGACCTCGAGAGGCAAGCCGCCCGGATTGGCCGGCGTCTTCACCATGATCGGTGGCACGGCGCCGATGAGCACCAGCTTGGCGACACGACCCTTGCCGTGGCGGGCGACGTAGTGCGTCGCCTCGCCCCCGCCGGTCGAATGGCCGATGTGGATGGCGTTGCGCAGATCGAGATGCGCCACGACGGCGGCGGCGTCCGCGGCGTAGTGGTCCATGTCGTGACCATCACCGACCTGGCTCGACCGGCCATGACCCCGCCGGTCATGCGCGACGACACGATACCCCTGCTCCACGAAGTAGAGCATCTGGGTGTCCCAGTCGTCGGCGGTCAGAGGCCAGCCATGATGGAAGACGATGGGCGGCGCGTTCTTCGGGCCCCAGTCCTTGTAGTAGATCGTCGTACCATCCTTCGTTGTAAGGGTGTTCATCTGCGCTCTCCTGACTCGTGTTCGTGCAAAACGGGATCGGCACTTCCAATTTGGATGCCCGCTGTCATGGTCTCGATGCGCTCTGACGAGGTGCGCGGTGCCGGCCCTTCCATGACGATACCCGCGGGCACGAGGGCGCAGCGGCCCCGCAGCGCACTCTAGCGCAGCATCGCCCGTATCCGCTCGATCGCGGACTCCGGGGCCCTGACTCGGTAGTGCACGCCGTCCTCTTCGTAGGACTCCGAGATCACGTGGACCTTGTGGACCTCGCCGATCGCGCTGCCCGCGTCGTACGGGACGACGAGGTCGACCTCGGTCATGTTCGCCTCGAAGGCGCCGATGATCGCGTCCCGCACGCGCCGGACGTCCGCCGGGTCCTTGGCCGAGACGAGCAGCGCGGCCGGGAACTCCTTCACCAGCTCCTCCCGCTCGGTCTGGGTGACCCTGTCGATCTTGTTGAGGACGAGGATCCACGGCACGTCGCCGGCGCCGATCTCTTCCAGCACCTCGCGTGTGACCTGCATCTGGGCGCGGAAGACAGGGTCGGCCGCATCGACGATCTGCAGCAGCAGTGACGCTTCGAGCGCCTCGTCGAGCGTGGAGCGGAAGCTCGCGACGAGGTCGTGCGGGAGCTTCTTGATGAAACCAACCGTGTCCGAAACCAAGATGCGCGGCCGGCTCTCGGGCCACAGCGCTCGGACGGTGGTGTCGAGGGTCGCGAACAGCTTGTCGGCGACGAGCACGGGCGAGCCGGTGAGCGCGCGCATCAGCGACGACTTGCCCGCGTTGGTGTACCCGACCAGCGCGACGCGCAGCGCCTCCTGACGCCTCGCCCGTCGCGTCTTCGACTCGTCCTCGATGGCGGCCAGCTCCGCCTTGAGCTCGGAGATGCGGTCGCGGATCTTGCGGCGATCGAGCTCCACGGAGGACTCCCCCGCGCCCCTCTGCCCGATGCCGCCGCGCTGGCGCTCGCCGCCGCCGGTCTCGCGCAACCGGGGGGCGACATAGGTGAGCCGCGCGATCTCGACCTGCAGCCGCGCCGGTCGGCTCGACGCGTGCCGATGGAAGATCTCGATGATCACGCCCGTGCGATCCAGGACCTGCGCGGCCGAGGTCGCGCCCTCGATGTTGCGGAGCTGGCGAGGCGACAGCTCGTGGTCGATGACGACGACAGTGGCGCGCGGCTCCCCGGTGGGCGCCTGCGGCGCCGCGAGGTCCAGCGGTTCGGTCTCGTCTTTCTTCCCGGGAGGACCCTTGGGGACGACACCCGTGCCGCCGGTCCAGGCGGCCAGTTCCACCAGTTTGCCCTCGCCGAGCAGCGTGGCGGCGCCGAGGCCCTTGCGCTTCTGCGTCACCTCGCCGACGACCTCGAGGCCGAGCGTCTCGCACAGACGCTTGAGCTCCTGCAGCGAGGACCGCTGTTCCGCGTCGGTGACGCCTGAAAGTTGCACGCCGACGAGCACCGCCTTGGGGCGCGGGCCTTCGGTGGGGACTGACATGAGCGTACTCCGGGGGTTCCAGGTCGATCCCTTGGATCCCCAACTTGGATCGGGATAACGTGCGCCGCCTCCCGAAGGAGACTCCCTGCTGCTCGCGCTCGCAGTCCGAACGCAGACCAGTGTAACTGAAGGATCCGCGGGCGCTTGCGAGGGACGATCGATGCGGCATTCACATCGGGAGCCCAGCCGCCGTGGAAGCCGAACGGCACGCGAACAGGCAAACGAATCGTCGCGATCGGCTCCCCGGCGAAGTCCTGGGCATCGAGGATGACGACGTCGCTGAGGTCGCGTTCCGGGTCGTAGACATAGGACATGATCCAGCCTTCGTCCTCGGCGGCGGCTCCCGGCTTCCGCACGAAGACCGGCTCCGATGTCATCCGGCCCGGACCATAGTCATGGACCTCGGTCGTCTCGCGCTGCAGGTCGTGCTTCATCGCCGGGCCGAACGCCACGTCCTCGCCCCAGTGCGCGGTGTAGAGATAGCGATAGGCGTGCCCGCCGTGACGCCCATTGATCCGCGGGAATTCGTTGCCGCGGTCGTCCAGCACCGTCTCGGTCAATCGCCCGGACGGGCGATGGAGCGTCCACCGCACCAGGATGGGCGCGCCTTCATTGGGTCCGTTCTGATCGGTGAGAAACATGCGCCGATGCCGAGGCAGGTCGATGATGGTGAGATCACCGTCGTCGTAGGCGTTGGCGAAGTGAAAGGCGAAGCAGCGCGGCGCTTCGAACCACTGGATGCGAGACGGCATCGCCGTTGCGCGGCAGAAGGCCGATGCGGGAGTCCCGGCGCTCGTCCCAGAGCCACGGGAAGGTCGTGTGGGAATGCTCCGGCTGAAAGGTCACCGGGAAGTCGGGGACGATGATGAAGGACTGCGTGAACGCCATGTCGTGGATGAGCGGAATGTGCGGCAAGTCGATCCGCGCCCTGGTCGTGGCGCGCCCGTCGCGGTCGACCGAGATATAGCGGACCGGCTGGAACGGTTCATAGGCCAGCGCGTGCTGCTCACCCGTGATCGGATCGAGCTTCGGGTGGCCGGTGAACCCGGCTTCGAGCGTGCCGTGGAAATCGGTCCGCCGGACGCTCTCCAGCTCGTAGTCGAGCTCGACCGGTAGACTGCCCGCCTCGACGACGGCGCACAGCGTCCCGCCGACGTTCATGAGGCTGGTATTGACGTTGCCGTCGCGCCTCCCCTCGCCCGGCCCCGGGATCGGCTGGCGGCCCAGAGCCTTGGCGGCGTCCCGATCGATGACGAAGCGGCTGCGGAACCATTCCGCCTTGCCACCGCGCAACCGCAGGCCATGCGCCATGCCGGTGCCCGCGAACCAGTGATAGCGCACCAGGCGCACCAGGTCCGGTTCATCGACCGGATTGGGGCCGATCCGGAGAAAGCGACCGGTCAGTTCCTCGGGGACACGGCCGATCACCTCCAGATCGAAGGCCGTGACCTCGCTCTTGAGGGGCGCAAAGTTCCCCGCGATATACGGCGCGCCGGTGCTGTTCGCCGAGGGGATTCGTCTCCTGTGTGATGTCATGACGTGCAGGGTACGGAGTCCCGTCTGAGCAGTCTTTGCCGCGGCCTGAATCGTCCTGAAAATTCCTGAAACGGCGCGGTACAATCGCGGGCGTGGACGGCCAGCGCGAGCCTTTTGCGGCCGTGGAGTTCGGTCGCTTCAAGGTGGTGCCCCATCGCCGCGAGCTCATCGTCGACGGCACACCCATCGCGCTCGGTAGTCGCGCCTTCGACGCGCTGCTCGTCCTGATCGACGCCGGCGGCACCGTCCTCGACAAGGACGAGCTGATGCGCCGGGTCTGGCCAGACCGGGTCGTCGAAGAGAACAACCTCCAGGCCCAGATCGCAGCACTTCGCAAGGCGTTTGGCGCCGACCGCGATCTGATTCGCACGGTGGCGGGACGCGGCTATCAATTCACCGGGGAGATCCGCGCCGCCGCGGGGCGCCCGCCGCCCGCGCCGGCGTCGAGCCTGCCCGAGCCCGTGTCCGAGTTGATCGGCCGCGATGAACCCGTGCGCGAGGTCCTTGCGCTCGTCACGAGCCATCGGCTGGTGACACTGACCGGCACCGGTGGCATCGGAAAGACCCGGCTGGCGCTCGAGGTCGCGCGCCGGCTCCTGCCGCGCTTCGCCGACGGCGTTGGGTTGGCCGAGCTTGGACCGCTGACCGATCCGCAGCTCGTTCCTGGCACCGTGGCCAGCGCGCTCAGGCTCACGCCCGTCAGCGGCACGGCCTCGTTCGAGAGCGTGGCCGCCGCGCTCCGCGGCCGGCAGGCGCTCGTGGTGCTGGACAACTGCGAGCACCTCATCGAAGCGGCCGCGCACATGGCCGAGGCGCTGCTGCGCGCCGGCCCCGGCGTGTGCGTCGTCGCCACGAGCCGTGAGCCTTTGCGTGCGACAGCGAGAGCACGTCTACCGCGTCCCGTCGCTCGACGTTCCGGACGAAGACACCGTGGACGTGGACGATGTGCTGCGACACGGCGCGGTCAAGCTCTTCGTGGCCCGCGCGCAGGCGGCCGAGCCACGGTTCGTGCTCGACCGCAGAGTCGCGCCGGCCGCGGCGGCGATCTGCCGGCATCTCGACGGACTCCCGCTCGCGATCGAGCTCGCCGCCGCGCGGATCGCCGCGTTCGGCGTCGACGGCGTGGCGTCACGGCTGGACGATCGCTTCCGCCTCCTCACGGGCGGCAGCCGCACCGCCCTTCCGCGGCAGCAAACGTTGCGGGCGACGCTGGACTGGAGTCACGACCTCCTCGCCGGCCCCGAGCGTGTTCTCTTGCGGCGCCTCGCGGTCATGGCCGGAAGCTTCTCGCTCGACGCGGCCGCCTCGATCGCGGCGGGCCCGGAGCTCGCCGACGGCGACGTCGTCGAGGGCGTGGCGAACCTCGTCTCCAAGTCACTGATCGCGGTCGATCTCGGCGGCGCCGTCACGTCGTATCGGCTGCTCGAGACGACGCGCGCGTACGCCGGCGAGAAGCTCGCCGAGAGCGGCGAGGTCGAGCGCTTCGCGCGGCGCCATGCCGAGTATCACCGTGATCTCTTCGAACGCGCGCACGCGGAGTGGCACGCCCAGCCGACCGCCGAGTGGCTGGCCACGTACGGCCCGGCGCTCGATGATCTGCGCGCGGCGCTCGATTGGGCGTTCGCCTCCGGGGGAGACGCGGCCCTCGGTGTCGCGCTGACGATCGCCGCGGTGCCGCTCTGGTTTCAGCGAACACTGCTCGGCGAGTGTCGGACGCGTGTCGAGCGCGCGCTGTCGACGCTCGCCGCGACTCCGGGGCGCGATGCCCGCGCCGAGATGCAGCTGCAGGCGGCGCTCGGCTGGTCGCTGATGGGCACGACGGGGCCCGAGCGCGAGACGGGTGCGGCCTGGGCGGCCGCGCTGCAACTGGCCGAGGGCCTCGAGGACACCGACGCTCAGCTGCGCGCGTTGTGGGGACTCTGGTGCAGTCACATGTACAACGGGCGCCCTCGCGAGGGGCTGCAGCTCGCGGAGAAGTTTCGCGCCGTGGCGACGAAGGCGAGCGATCCCGCCGACCCGCTCATCGGCGATCGGCTGATGGGCGTCGCCCTCCACTTCCTCGGAGAGCAGACGCGGGCGCGCGGCTACACCGAGCGGATGCTGGAGCGCTACGTGGCTCCCCCGAACCGCTCGGACGTCGTGCGCTTTCAATTCGACCAGCGAGTGGTCGCACGGCTCACGCTGTCGCGGATCCTGTGGCTGCAGGGATTCGCCGACCAGGCCATGCGGACCGTCGAGCGAGGCATCGACGACGCCCTCGCGATCCAGCACGCGCCGTCGCTCTGCAACGTGCTGGCTCAGGCGGCCTGTCCGCTGGCGATCGCCATCGGCGACCTTGCCGCGGCGGATCGCTACACGGCGATGCTGGTTCACCACGCCGCACGGCATGGCGCGGACGTGTGGCAGACGTATGGGCGCTGCTTCAAGGGCATGCTGCTCATCAAGCGCGACGAGCTCGACGTCGGCGTGCCGATGCTCACCGCCGCCGTCGACGAGCTCCGCCGCGCGCGGTACGTGCAGTACGACACGGCGTTTCTCGCCGCGCTGGCGGAAGGCTTCGCCGGCGCCGGCCAGGCCGCCCGGGGCCTCGCCGTCGCCGACGAGGCGCTCGCACAACTGGACACGAGCGAGGAGCGCTGGATCGTCGCCGAGCTGTTGCGCCTGAAAGGCGAGCTCGTCCTGCTGCACGACGCGCCGAACGCGACCGCGGTCGCCGAGGATCACTTCCGGCAGTCGCTCGAGTGGGCGGGTCGTCAGGGCGCGCTGGCCTGGGAGCTGCGGACCACGATGAGTCTCGCGCGGCTGCGGCACCGACAGCGCAAGACGAGCGAGGCGCGGAAGCTGCTGACCGCGGTCTACGAGCGCTTCACGGAGGGATTCGACACCACCGACCTCGTCGCGGCGAAGGCGCTGCTCAAGACCCTGCGGGCTCTTTGAGCTCCCCTTACCGCTCCGCGCCGGGTCCGTCGCTGAAGAGTGACGGAACGAACGTATGTGGATCCGCCGGCTCGGTGAGGAGCGCTTGCTGTCGCGGGGTGAGCGGGACATCGGGTGGCGCAAGGACCCGCGCCCGCGACCACGCCATCTGGGAGACGCAGTACTTGTAGAGCAGAGTCCGGCGCTCGTGGTCGGCTCTCCATGGGGCTGTTCCGTGCATCACCGCCTCGGAGAACAGGACGACCGACCCCGCCGGTACGTCCGGGATGACCACGCAGGAGGCCTGTTCCGGAGCCTCGTGGATCTGGCGCGGCAGCTTGAAGTGACTCTTGTGACTTCCGGGAATGCACCAGAATCCCCCATATGCCGGTCCGGCATCGGTGAGATTCCAGGCCACGACCGTGAACCCCTCGTAGATGCCGTTGGGAGCAAAGTGAAAGCGCTCTCCTGGCTTCGTGAAGGAGTTGCGCGCCGAAGCCCCGTAGTCCGCGTGCATGGACCCCATGGTCTGGCCCTTGTGCATGCGGATCCCGTAGAGACGGTCCAGCCGAAAGCAGTCCCCGAGCCGAAGGCGAAGAATGGGCAAGATCGCCTCATGATCCAGCAGGCGACAGAACGGCTCTCCCCAGTTGAGGAAGCCATGATCCGGTCCGTGCACGCCGGCGGCGGAGCCAAAGCGGATGCGTTCGCGAGGGCTGGGGAGCCGCTGCGCATCGATCAATCGATTCAGCTCGGCCACCTCCGCCGCCCCCAGGACGTCGTGGATCACCAGATAGCCTTGAAGATCGAAAAGGTACTGTTGCAGCTCCTGGTCCGAAGCGTCCACGGTCACACCCTCCCCTGGCGGCGTTCGAACCCGCGCTATTTCGGTCCGAACACCTCGATGGCCATACGGCCAGCGTTGACCGCGCAGGGCCAGCCGGCATAGAACGCCACGTGGGTGATCAGCCCTTTCAGCTCGGTCTCCGTCACCCCGTTGTCGAGCGCCCTCTGCATGTGGCCCCGCATCTCGTCGGTCCTGTAGAGCGCAGCCAGCATGGCCACCGTGATCAGGCTCCGGTCACGCTTGCTGAGGTCGGGATGCTCCCATACGTCGCCGAACAGCACGTCGTCGCGGAGTTGCCCCAGCTTGGGAATGAACTCGTACACCGTCGGTTTCTTCTGAGCCATGTGTCGATCTCCTCGTGTATGGGTCGTGATGGCGATGGTGGATCTCAGGGAGCGCCAACCCGCGACAGCATGCCACACTCGGTGGCCCTCCTGAATGGGGTCGAGAGGCATACACTGTTGCGCGTGGGCCCTGCAGCCGCGCCTGTCCGATGCCGGTACCGATCCATCTTCACCTCGGCGACCCGGAGAGAGAGGATCGCCAATTTCGAGTCGTACTGGGACTACTGTGTGGACCATGACGGTGAGATCCTCCAGAGCCAGCGGGAGCTCGTGAAGAAACGGCAGACTCTGGCCACGTTCCAGGCATCTCCCGTGCGGTCGCGCCAGCCGCTGGCCGACCCCGCGCGGTTCTACCGCAACCATGTGATCATGCAGGACGATCCCCGCACTCTCGACCGCAAGACGCTGCTTCTCGCTTTCCTCTTCAAGTTCGCTCGTCATGAATACGTCGGCATCTCCGCCGCCTGGGACCGAACCGAGCCGATCGCCGAGTCGACCTCGATGATTGCCAAGATCGGGCTCTATCACCTCTGCGAAGAGTTCAGTCACATGCGCCTTTTCCAGGAAGTCTTCCACACCTTTCACCTCGACCAGGTCGAATGGGTCCCGCTGGGGAAGTGGATGAGCCGCATGTACCGTCTCTTCCCGATGTTCCCCGAAACCATGCTCGCGCCGCCCGCCTTCGTAAGCGAGCTGATGGGCTTGACCGTGTACGCACATATCGACGGCGTCCTGGACGACATCCTCGCCGACGAACCGGAAGCCTGTGATCGCGTCCGCACGCTCCTACGGGAAGTCATGACCGACGAACTGGCTCATGTTGGCCAACGCCGCAACTTCCTCGGCCCCCTCGGTCTGCGCGCGGCTCAGCTCATGGTGGGGTCGATGTATCGCGCCTTCTTCCGCGACATTCCGGAGACGGGACTGCTCTTCAACGTCGACCAGATGGTGCGGGACGGGAAGACGTTCGACTACAGCACCATCGCCTCCGAGATGCTCGCGAAGAGCTGGATCCCCTCTTACTGCAAAGTACGATAGTGCGGTCGCACGGAGTCCTACCAGGAGGCCCGCCATGCAGAAGTCCGAGTTCAAGCAGTCGCTGCTCGTCAAGCACTACGAGGACACGACGTTCGAGACGCTGGAGGCGAACAACGGCGCGCCGCGGCCGCAGTTCCTCTACCGGCGGCTCGGCGTCGAGGAGGCCACGGGCGGCGCCTACGACGCGCACGTGATCAAGGGCGTGCCGGGCTCGAAGCCGCCGATCGCCGAGCACAAGCACACCGAGCTCGACTTCCTCTTCGTCTATGTTCTCAAGGGCTGGATGAGCTTCCACTACCACGGCCATGGAGAGCACAGGCTGAAGGCCGGCGACTGTCACATCATCCCGCCGGGGCTGTCGCACACGGTGACTGGCTGGTCGGAGGACGTCGAGATTCTCGAGATCACCGCGCCCGGCCACTACAAGACGGTGGACACGGTGAACGGCGTGGAGGTCGTACCGGCAACCGCCTGACCGCAGCCGCTGGATTGGCCAGTAGACCTCGTCGTTCCTGGTTATGGTTCACACCGCCGGGCGGCCCAGAACGTCGCCCGAGACCCGGCGCTCCACCCAGCGGCCGTCCGACGAGCTGCCCACCAGCTTGCCGTGCTCCACGATCACCTTGCCGCGCAGGATCGTCATCACCGGGTAGCCCTGGCAGGCGAAGCCCTCCCAGATGCTGTAGTCCGCGTCGGCGTGCAGGTCCGCCAGCGCGATCGTCTTCCTGACCGCGGGATCGATCAGCACGAGGTCCGCGTCGCTGCCCGGCTGGATCGCGCCCTTCTGCGGATAGAGGCCCAGGATGCGCGCCGCGTTGGCGGAGGTAATGTCCACGAACCGCGTCAGCGGCATCTTCCGCTCGGCGACGAACTTCGTGAACGCCACCGGCATCCGCGTCTCGATCCCGTTGTGCCCGCCGCACACGGTCTCGATCGTGCTGCCGGCCAGCTTGTACGCCTTGTGCACGGTGTACTCGTCGGTCGCGGTCGTCGCCAGCCTCCCGTCGAGCAGACCGGCGATCAGCGCGTCCCGGTCGTCCGCGAACTTGATGGCGGGATAGGTGTGGATCGCGGTGCCGCCGGGCTTCCGGTAGTCGTCGCACGTGAAGTGCAGGTAGTTGTGCAGGGCCTCGGCGTACACGGGCTGGCCCAGGCGCCGCGCCTCGGCGACCGCCGCGACGCCCTCCTTGGCCGTCGTGTGCACGAAGTACACGGCCGTCCCCGTGTGCTGCGCGAGCCGGATGATGTGCCGGAACGCCAGGTCCTCGGAGATGTTGTTGTGCACGAGGTGGAGGTTGTAGCCCTGCGCCCGCCCCTCGCGCTTGAGCTTCTCGGTCATGTAGGTCACGACGTCGTCCTCCTCCGCGTGCACGGCCATGATGCCGCCATGCTTCGCCACCTCCGCGAAGATGCTCCAGAGGTGGCCGTACGGCACGCGGATCGGGCGGAAGGTCGTGAAGATCTTGAAGCTCGCGACGCCGGACTGGATCGCCTCGCCGATCTCGCCGATCGTCTGCGGCGCGACCTCGCCCGCCAGGATGTAGTGGAACGCGAAGTCGGTGTAGGAGTGGCCGCGGAAGACGGCGCGCCGCTTCTCGACGTGCGCGGCGATGGGCACGCGCGCGGCGTTGGCCGAGGGCGTCAGGTCGAGATCGCCCGCGAAGTCGATGACCGTCGTCACGCCGCCGAAGGCGGCGGCGCGGGTGGCCGCCTCGGGCGGCTGGGTCATGACGTCGGGCTTTCCCGCCCACATCTCCGGCACGGGGATGTTGATGTGCGCGTGGGGCTCGATGCCGCCGGGGACGACGATCTTGCCGCTGGCGTCGATCGTGCGGCCACCGCCGGACAGCGTGCCCGGCCAGCCGAGCGCGGCGATCTTCTCGCCCTGCACCCCGACGTCCATGTCCACGACGCCCTGCGGCGTCACGACCTGCCCACCTGTGATCACGAGATCGAGCACGGCGCACCTCCTCGGATGCCCAGACCCGCGGCACCGCGGTACGCGTGAAGTCTCACGATCGCGGGCGGCGCGCAAGCACCCCGAGCGCCGATGAGGACTACACTATTGCGCGTGAGCCTTGCGGTCGCGCCTGTCCGATGCCGGTACCGATCCATCTTCACCTCGGCGAGCCGGAGAGAGAGGAGCGCCAATTTCGAGACGTACTGGGACTACTGTGTGGACCATGACGGTGAGATCCTCCAGAGCCAGCGGGAGCTCGTGAAGAAACGGCAAACTCTGGCCACGTTCCAGGCATCTCCCGTTCGGTCGCGCCTGCCGCTGGCCGACCCCGCGCGGTTCTACCGCAACCATGTGATCATGCAGGACGATCCCCGCACTCTCGACCGCAAGACGCTCCTTCTAACGTTTCTCTTCAAGTTCGCCCGTCATGAATACGTCGGCATCTCCGCCGCCTGGGACCGAAGCGAGCAGCTCGCCGAGTCGACCTCGATGATTTCCAAGATCGGGCTCTATCACCTCTGCGAAGAATTCAGTCACATGCGCCTCTTCCAGGAAATCTTCCACACCTTTCACCTCGACCATGTCGAATGGGTCCCGCTGGGGAAGTGGATGAGCCGCATGTACCGTCTCTTCCCGATGTTGCCCGAAGCCATGCTCGCCCCGCCCGCCTTCGTCAGCGAGCTGATGGGCCTGACCGTGTACGCACATATCGACGGCCTCCTGGACGACATCCTCGCCGACGAGCCGGAAGCCTGTGATCGCGTCCGCACGCTCCTACGGGAAGTCATGACCGACGAACTGGCTCACGTTGGCCAGCGCCGCAACTTCCTCGGTCCCCTCGGTCTGCGCGCGGCTCAGCTCATGGTGGGGCCGATGTATCGCGCCTTCTTCCGTGACATTCCAGAGGCGAGACTGCTCTTCAACGTCGACCAGATGGTGCGGGACGGGAAGACGTTCGACTACAACACCATTGCCTCGGACATGCTCGCGAAGAGCTGGATTCCCTCTTACTGCCAGGCGTAGGTCGTGAATCAATGGAGAGCGCCCAATGCCTACATCGGCCAGCCCCGACACCGTCATCCGGCAGATCGTCGACGCCATGAGGACACTCGCAGGGCCACATCCTGGCTTCCGTCCGGTCCACGCCAAGGGTTTGGTCTGCAACGTGCGGTCGATGGCGGTGAAGTTCGAGCTCGCCGACGGCAAGAACGCCGACATCCTTTCCAACTCCGTCGAAGGGTTCGTCGCGCGAACGCCCGAGGAGCTCCTCGACTTCCTTCGCGCGCAGCTCCAGACCCCGCCACCGGCCAGGCCGATCCCGGCGCGGTTCCGCGCTTTCTCGCCGGTCATCCCGCGGCACGCGCCTTCGTCGAGCGCCTGATGCAAAAGCCGGTACCCGCCAGCTATGCGCAGGTCATCTACCATGCGAGCATGCCTTCCGCTTCACCGCCGCAGATGGCACGAGTCGATTCGGCCGCTATCGCTTCGTCCCGCTCGCTGGCGAGGCGTTTCTCTCGCCTGAGGATGCCGGCAAGCGACACGCGACCTTCCTGCGGGACGAACTCGAGGGACGGCTGCGACAGGGGCCGATAGCGTTCCGCCTGCTCCTGCAGCTGGCCATTGAGGGCGACCCGACGGACGACGTCACCGCGTTGTGGCCCGAAGGCCGCCCTCTCGTCGAGCTGGGGCGACTCGAGATCACCGGCCTCTCCCCGACGAGCGCCGACGACGAGCGGCACCTCATCTTCGACCCCACGAACACGGCGGACGGCATCGATCTCTCGGCCGATCCAATCCTGCTGGCCCGATCGGCGGCGTACGCGATCTCGTACGACCGGCGCAGCAAGGGGGAGTGACAGCCGGGAACTGCGTGCCCGCGCTGAGCGACTCGGTCGCAAAAGGTTCGGAGCAACTCGCGCCCGTAGTCGAAGGGACGACTCGCTTCCTGGTGAAGTCCGGGTGCGGTCGGCCCGGCTGCGGTCGGCCCGGAGTGTTGATGGCGTACGGTGAGGCGGGCTCGCGGGGTAGTCGAGCGATTTTCGAGCGCATCATTGGCCACGCTTCTCGCGCTCGGCTATCAGATCTTCATGGGTTGGGTCGCACCAATCCAGACTCGGAGCGAGACCACGCGAGACTCTATCAGTCGACGCGATACGGCGGCGTAGGCGACGTACAGCCTCCGGCTGCTGTTCTCAAACTCAGTCAAAGTTTCCGCGGAGCAGCGGGCGTGGCGCCATGGTTTCGCGGGTTGGATAGTCAATTTCTGGGAGCGACTCCATAATCGCGTGCGTGAGGTTCGGCGCCCTTGTCGAGGCGATCCCTCGGTCGCTGGCGACGGCCGTGGGGATCAGCGCGGCGTCCCACCTCGCCTTCTATGGGCTCACGCCGGTGCTGTCGCTCCATCTCGTGGCCCTCGGCGGCACGAGCACCCAGGTCGGCCTTCTTTTCTCGACGGTCTCGCTGGTGGCGGTCGCGCTGCGGCCGGCGGCCGGGGCGTGGATCGATCGGCAGGGCATCCGCCGGGCCCTCCTGCTCGGGGCCGCCCTTATGGTGCTCAGCTCGCTCGGGCTCCAAGCGGCGACCAGACCCCTCGTGTTTATTGGCGTGATGGCCGGCTTCGGGGCGGGCTTCGGCCTGGCGACGATGGCCGCGGCGGTCAAGGCCGCGAGCGCTCCGGCCGACCGACGGGGTCGCGCACTCGGCGTCTACTACCTGACCTCGCCGGTCTCGATGGCCGTCGCGGCCCCGTTAGGTCTCTGGCTCTTTCGCGAGGTGGGCATCGGTGCAAATTTCGCGGTGGTGACGCTCCTCGGCCTTGCCGTTGCGGCCTTTGGTTTCTCGCCAAGCTCCGCGTCTGGTCGCCGGGTAGCCTCCGCGCTGGGAACGAGCCCGCTCTGGAGTCGTGGCGCGCTCCCGCTGTCCTCCGTGCTGGCCGTCGCGGCGATGGGACAGAGCGCGCTCTACACGTTCCTTCCGCTCCACGCGAGCGCCCACGGTCAGGAGCGGCACCTCTTCTGGTTCTTCGTCATTTACTCAGGAGGCATGATCGTGTTCCGGATCGTCGTCACGACGAGGGCCGACCGATGGGGCCGGAGCCAGATTCTGATGCCGGCACTCGGCCTTCTGGCGCTGGGCTTCGGCGTGATGATCCCACCGCCTGTGCCGCTGCGCCTGGCTGTGTCTGCGGTCCTGCTCGCAGCGGGCAGCTCCGCTCTCTATCCGACACTGGTGGCTTTGGTCGTTGACCGAGTGCCCGCCCGCGAGCGTGGGGTGGCCATCGGCACTGTCTCCGGCGCCTGGGATCTCGGTGTCTTCGCCGGCTCGCTCTCGATCGCCGCCATCGTCGAGCACGCCTCCTACGGAGCGGCGTTCGCCACAGCCACCGTGCTCATTGTGATCGCGCTTGGGGGCCTGGTCCTCATCGAGCGCCGTCGCATCACGGCCATTTCGGCATGACGCTGACCTCTTCTGTCGGTCGTGCCGCGCCGACACGCCCCGCCTCCAAGGAAATCGCGCAATCGCCGCCTCGGCACAGGAGGTGCACTGACGGTCCCGTCGTTCGCGACGAGCCCGTCGGCTCGGCAGACCGCTGAGACGGAGCGCATGACATGCCGACGCTCACCGTTGTGTCAGAGAGGACGCCGCTGCAGGCGTACGACTTCGAGGCCGCCACGCTCGACATCGGGCGCGGCGACGACATGGACATCAAAATCGACAACCCGTCCGTCTCGCGGCGCCAGGCGCGGATCCGCCGCGAGCACGACGACCGGTGGATGGTCGAGGATCTCGGCTCGGTCAACGGCACGTTCCTCAACGGCCGGCGCCTCACCGGCGCCGCGCCGCTCGCGCGCGGTGACGAGATCTCGTTCGGCAAGTACTCCGTGCTGTTCGACCGCGCGCTGAAGGATCCGGTGCGCGTGGCGCCGATGGCCGTCAAGCACGAGCCCCGACCGACCGAGACGTTCGCGATGGACCTGAAGGACGTCGAGCACCTGCAGACGACGGCCGCGCTCAAGCGCCGCGCGCACCTCAAGTGGGAAGGCGGCGGCCGGCGCGACACGTTCTACCTCGAGCGCCTCGAGCGCAACGCCGTGCTCGTGGGGCGCTCGCGGCTCTGCGACCTGCGCGTGCCCGCGGGACCGAAGCACCATCTGCTCGTCATCCGCAACCGGACGGGGTACGAGGTGCGCAACCTCTGCACGTGGTTCAGCATGCGCGTGAACGGTGTCGTCACGGCGCAGGCCCCACTCAAGGGCGGCGACGTGATCCAGCTGCGCGGCCTGCGCGTGACGTTCTTCGACGAGATCGGTTGAGTCGGGCGCCGACACCGCATGGTGAGCGCGGCGATGGGTGACGCGAAGACGGTCGTGGCGGGACGGTACGAGGTCCTGGAGGCGCTTGGGCGGGGCGCGATGGGGGTCGTCTACCGCGCGCGCGACCGCGAGCTCGACCGGATCGTCGCCATCAAGACGATTGACGGCCGGTGCGCGAGCGGCGCCAGTGGCGCCGTCGCCGCGCGCCTCCAGCAGGAGGCGACCGCGGCGGCGCGGCTCAGCCACCCCGGGATCGTCACGATCCACGACGTGGGTGTGGCGGGCGGCGTTCCCTACATCGTCATGGAGTACTTCCGGGGCCGGACGCTCTCGGCGCTCGTCGCCCGCGGGCCGCTGCCGCCCGCGAAGGCCGTCCTCATCGGCGTCCAGGTGTGTCGCGCGCTCCAGTACGCCCACGGCGAAGGCGTCGTCCATCGCGACGTCAAGAGCAGCAACATCATGGTCGACGACGCGTGGCGCGTGAAGCTCACCGATTTCGGCGTCGCGCGCGTCGTGGGCCGCCACGACGGCGATTCCATGATCGTCGGGACGCCGGCCTACATCGCGCCCGAGCACGCGCAGGGCCGCGACGCCGACGCACGCAGCGACCTCTTCGCGCTCGGCGTGGTGCTGTACGAGGCGCTGACCGGCGAGCGGCCGTTCCCCAGCACGGACTTCGCGACGGTGCTGCACGAGGTCGTCCACCTCGACCCGGTGCCGCCGCGCGAGCGCAACTTCGCGGTGTCGCCGGCCCTCGACGCCGTCGTCCGGCGGATCATGTGCAAGGACCCGGACGATCGGTACCCGGATGCCGCGACGTTCGGTGACGCCCTCGACCAGGCGCTCGCCGACGGCCCGGGACCTATCGCGCGAGCGTGGGGCGTCGTGGGTCGGCAGCGCGCCGCTGCGGTGCTCGTCGTCGCGCTCGCCGCGACGGCCGTGGGTGCCGCCGCGTGGCGCGCTGCGGTGGAGCCGCCGGAGCTCGTCGCGTCGGCGAGCGCCGAGCGCCCGCTCTCGACGTCTGGCACCGAGCCGGGCGCGCCGTCCACGATGCCGCCCACACCGCTGGACGCAACAGCGCAGCCGACGCCCGCAGTGGCGACCACGGAGCCGCCTGCGATGGCGCCGACGCCGCCTGCAGTGACGACCGCACCGCCGCCCCCTGAGAACGCCTGCGCCCACGGCGGCGGGCCGCGCCTCACGGCCCCGCGTGGCCCCGGCGCTGGTGGCCGCGCGCGCCTCCGTGCTTGCGTCCGAGGCGGAGCCGGCCGCCGCGCCGGCGCTGGAGCGCCCGGCGAACCAGAAGACCGGCTGCCTCAGCGTCAACGCGAAGCCGTTCGCGACGGTCTACGTCGACGGCCGGCCCGTGGGCGCGACGCCGCACGCATGCCTGCGCGTGAGCATCGGCCGCCACCGCCTCGTGTTCGAGTCGATGGACGAGCGCAGCCCGGAGGAGATCGTCGTGGTCGGGGACGAGCACACGGCCGAAGCGCCGCTCAGCGTGAGCTATGACTTCCGTGCACGCCAGTTCGTGGC
Source organism: uncultured Candidatus Rokubacteria bacterium (assembly GCA_963707305.1). Taxonomy (GTDB): domain Bacteria; phylum Methylomirabilota; class Methylomirabilia; order Rokubacteriales; family CSP1-6; genus VGLJ01. The sequence continues at coordinate 6,538 of CAVPPZ010000009.1, read as the reverse complement.
CCGTTAGCCGGCCGCTGCTCGTCGCCGCGTGCCTCGCGGTAACAGCCGGCTGCGCGACGATGGAGCGGGTGTCGTCGGACGCCTCGAAGAGCTTCGAGGCGCACGTCACGCGGCCCGTGCGATACCGCCTCGCCGCGGCCGGACCTGAGCTCCGCGCGAAGCTCGATGCCGGCCACCGCGAGCTCGACGCGCGCGACTACCGCGCGGCGATCGTCGCGTTCAATCAGGCCCTCTGGGACCTCGAGCACATCCGGGACCGGGGACTGCGTCTGTCCGAGCTGCGCGCCGTCTACGAGGCTCTCGCCCGCGCGTACTACAGCCTCGGCATCCTCGACATCGCCGAGGACCAGCGCTGGATGGCGCGCGCGCTCGACGAGGCGGCACGCCGCGAGCCCGCGCCCGACGCGGCGGACGCGTTGAGAAGCGCCAAGGAGACGTACGCGAGGGCGCGGTTCCAGGAGGCCGGCCCGCAGCTCCGCCGCGCGCTCGTCGGTTTCGAGGACATCCCCGAGCTCGAGCGACGCGTCGCGCAGCTCGCGCACGCGCGGTGCTACCTCGCGCTCAGCCACTATGCCGTTCAGGACCACCAGCGCGTGCGCGAGGAGCTGCGCCGGCTGTGGGCGCTCGACGCGACGATGGCTGCCTGCGTTCGCGAGTCGCCGCCCGGCCTCCGGGCGATGATCGGCGAGATCCAGCGCAAGCCGAAGGACCTGTGAAGCGCATCCTGCGCGCGGCCGTGGCCTTGGCACGCCGCGAACCGCGGTTCCGCGTGACGGGCAGCGCCGCGAGCGACGTCGGCCGGCTACGGCATCACAACGAGGACCGCTTCGTGTTCGCGCATCTCGGCAGCGAAGACGACGCGCTCCAGAGACCCCTCCGCTCGATGCCCGCGACCGGCGCGCTGCTCCTGGTCGCGGACGGCATGGGCGGACGCGCCGCGGGGGACGTCGCGAGCACGATGGCTTCCCGTATCGTCGCCGGCCACCTGCGCGCGGCGTGGTGCGCCCGCGAGGCGCGAACATCCGCGCAGGTCACCGAGGCGCTGCGCGCCGCGCTCACGCTCGCCAACGACCAGATCCACGGGTTTGCGAGCTGCGATCCCGACCGAAACGGCATGGGCACGACCGCGACGGCGGCGGTGCTCGTCGGTGAGTCCCTCTCCGTCGCCCACGTCGGCGACACTCGCGCGTACGTCGTGCGGGACGGCCGCGAGCATCGGCTGACGCGGGACCACTCGTGGGCCCAGCACCTGCTGGATACCGGCGCCGCCAGCGCGGAGGAGGTGGAGCGCCACGCGCATGCCAACATCCTGCTGCGCGCGCTCGGGCCGCGGCCCGAGGTCGTCATCGATCTCTCCGAGCATCGCGTGCGCGCCGGCGACGTGCTCGTGCTCTGCTCGGACGGCCTCTGGTCCGCCGTGGCCGAGCACGAGATCGCCGCCGTCGTCAGCACCGAGGCGAACCTCGCCGTGGCCGGCCAGGCGCTGATCGATCTGGCGAACGCCCGCGGCGGCCGCGACAACGTCACCGTCCTCGTCGCGCGCGTGGAGACGAAAGGGTTAGCGGCTCTGACATCCGCTAACCCTTGTCGTTCATGGTTGCGGCCCCGCGACGCTGTTACTCGGCTGCCGCGAGGTTCGGAGTCGGCTCCAGCGGCAGCCCGGGATGACCCGTCAGCCGCTGCCCTTCCTCCCACATAGCGAGCGCCTGCTTCTTCATCGCCGGAAACACCGAGGCGATCTTCTCGACGTCGAGATCCGCCGCCACGCCCGGATACCCGGCGCGCTCGATCATCGCCGGCAGCTTGCCCTTCTCGAACTGCTCCAGCGTCCACGCGAGCGGATCCTCGACCAGGGTCCGATCCCAGTAGATGCGATGGTTCTTGTTGCGCGGGCCGTAGTGGTAATGCGCACCGTTCCAGAAGTGATCAAAGGCCAGGAGCTCGGTTTCTTCCGTGTACTTCTTGCCCGGCGTCCCGCCGATATCGGCCAGCACATGGATCGCGAGACCGCCATCGCCCATCGCCAGCCGCCGCATTTCGAGACCGAACCGGATGTTGCCAGCCTCGAAGAGGTGGGTGCCGCGGTTGTGCTTGACGGTGTTGCGCTTCGTCGCGCGCAATTCGCGGGCACAGGCCTCGACGTCCGGCAGGACCTCCGTCACCGCCGCCATATCGACGACCTCGGCAATCTGCGGATAGCCCGCACGCCCCAGCATTTTCTGCAGCTTCGTCCCCAAGGTGCGGATGGTCCAGCCGATCGGGTTGCCGTCGACGGTCGAGTCCATCCGGTAGAGGTTCGTCGCGGCCGCGCCCCCGAGCATCGCTGGCCCTTCAACACGCAAGTCCGTATTTTCCGGGCCGTAGATGTAGCTTCTTTCGAAGTCGAAGCAGTTGAACCGCAGCAGCGTTGTCTCCTTGCCAGCAACGTCCGCCATCACCAGGATCGCGACGCCCTGATCCGGATGATCCTGGATGTTGCCGTCCCACAATTCGTGGCGAACGGCGAAGGTCAACCGACCAGCGCTGAACCTCCCCTTCTTCGTCTCCTCCATCGTCGGGCCCTCCCTCCCAGCGGTTTGCACGAGTTTAGTGGCCAAAATCAAAAAACACCATCATCGTGCGGGCGCCAGGCGTCGGCGCTAGGGGCGAACCTCGCGCCCAAGATATTCCACGGCGGCCTGGAGGCCGCCGCGTCCGTGCGGGATGTCGAGCGCGTCGAGCGCCATTTCGATTGCGCCGAGCACGCCGAACACCATCGGTGCGTTGACGTAGCCCATGTGTGCGATCCGGAACGCGCGGCCCTGCAGATCACCGATCCCGCGGCCGAGGACGACGCCGCACTTCTCGCGACAGTAGTCGCTGAGCGCGCTCGGCTCGCGACCCTGCATGAGCACGGTGGTCACCGAATTCGCACGCTCCTCGGCACGGACGACGTTGAACGCCAGCGCGTCCGCCTCCGCCCACCGGCTCACGGCACGGCGCGTGGCCTCGGCCAGCAGCGCGTGGCGGCGGATCGCCGGGCCGAGGCCTTCCTCGAAGAGCATGTCGAGCGCCTTGCGCAAGCCGAAGAGCAGGTGCTCCGGCGGCGTGCCTCCATACTTCTGGTAATGCGCTTCGCCGTTGCGGAACGTCCAGTCCCAGTAGCGCGTGCGGAGGTCCGCGTGCTGATGCGCGGCGTGCGCGCGCTCGTTGGCGGCGACAAACGCGAGACCGGGTGGGGTCATCAGCCCCTTCTGCGAGCCCGCCATCGCGACATCGATACCCCACTCATCCATCTCGAACGCCATGCAACCGAGCGACGCCACGCCATCCACCATCAGCAGCGCGGGGTGCCCGACGGACGCGACCGCACGATGGATGGCCGCGAGGTCATTGACCACACCCGATGCGGTATCGATCTGGACGACCAGAATGGCCTTGATCTCGCGCGCGGTATCGACGGCGAGGCGCTGCGCGAGCGCCGCGGGATCGACGGCGCGCCGCGGGTCACCCTTGAGGACCTCGACCTTGACGCCCATCATCCGCGCCATGTCACCCCACCCGAGCGCGAACAGGCCGCTCTCGAGCACGAGCACGGTCTCGCCTCGTGACAGCACGTTGGTGAGCGCGGCCTCCCAGCCGCCGTGGCCGTTCGCGGCGTAGATGTAGGTGCGCCCCGTCGTCCGGAAGATCTTCGGCAGATCCTCGAGAAGGCTGTGCGTGACGGCGAGCATGTCGCCGGCGTAGATGTCGATGGCCGGTCGATGCATCGCGGCGAGCACAGCGTCGGGAATGTTCGTGGGCCCCGGAATGCTGAGGAACTCTCGACCCCTGGAGACTGTCATCGCGTCGATTCTAAGCGAACTCCACAGCAGAGCGGGTCATCGACGAATTCCAGGGCGATTCCTGGGTAAAGGAAGGGGTTAGCGGCTACCACCTCCGCAAACCCCTCGTCGTTCATCGGGGGCTGGTTCTCCTCGCCGTGGCAGGAGCCTGGTGGATGAGCCCACGCTTCTTCCCTGGTCAGCGGGCCGACGGCACGCAGCGCCCGTCTCTCGATCGTCGTGCTGCCGTTCACCAATCTCAGCGGCGATCCGAACCAGGATTACTTCGCCGTGGCGTGACGGAAGACCTCACGACGGACTTGTCGCGGCTCGCTGGAGGCTTCGTGACGTCGCAGGACAAACTTCAGCATCGCGAGCCGCCTTGCGGACCCTCAGCGTCGAGCTCATCAACGTCGAGGGTCGCCGCGCGCCACGCGCGAACCCGACGCAGTCGACCTCACGATGCGGGGATGGTCAATCTTGAATGCAGCGCCACAGCAAGACGAGGCGAAGAGGGCCGTCACGGTGTTTGAAGACGCGCTGCGACTCGATCCAGACAACAGTCAGGCCAGGGTCGGGCTTGCACACGCCCTCGCCCTCATCCACCGCAACCGTTGGGATCCCGAACGCGCCCTGATTCTCGCCCGTGCCGACGAAGCCGTCACGCGGGCCATCGCTCTCTCGCCAAACTACGCTCACGCGCACTACGTGAAGGCCGAGGTTCTCGCACTGTCAGGCGGTTCGACGCTGCGCTGGCGACCTACGACAGGGCCATCGCCCTCGATCCTAACCATGCGGCCGCATACGTTTCACGCGGCCGGGCCTTGATCGCCATAGGGCGGGCCGCGGAGACCGCCCGTGGAGAAGGCGATCCGGCTTGCCGGAACGCTGGCACGACTCGGCTGCGCCGTCGCGTCCAGCATTCGCCCCTCGCGCATCCAGACCTAGACGCCTTCGACCAGAACCACGCTGCCCCTGGCCGTGCGCAACCGGAGCGCCTTCAGCGCACGGTATTCCTCCGAGTCGTACCAGCGCCGCGCCTGCTCGATGGTCGCGAACTCGGTCACAACGACGCGCCTGGGTTTCCAGTCACCCTCCAGCGTGTGCACCTGGCCGCCCCGCACGAGAAACTTGCCTCCGTACTTCTCGACCGTAGCCGGGACCTGCTTCCGGTACTCCTCGAACCCTGCTGGATCGGTCACCTCGTTATCGACAATGAAATACGCTGGCATGCGCGGACCTCCTCGACTCGTGCACCCGATCCCTGCACGGTGGCTTACGATGAGTAGCAGCGACGATCGTGCCTCCTGACGAAGATCAACCCGTCGGCGTGGCGTTGGCAACATAGACTCATCGGTCCTAACGTGGAGGATCACCTCACCGGCGACGCCGAGCTCGAACGCGAGGTGCTGCGCCGGACGACCGCCGGTCAACGACGTGTGTCAGGAAAAGTGGTGCTCCACGACGAACGTGTCGTGAAAGCCGAGCGCCTCCGCCTCGACGTTGTACTCGATGAAATCGCGAAATCCCTCGCTGCTGTCGAATCGCATGTCGTCGTTCTCCAGGCCCGGATCCTACCAGCCACCGACCGGCGCGGTGATGCTGGCATACAATCGTCCGTCGGAATCCCATCGACATTCGAGGAGCGCCCATGAAGATTGCGGTGATTCACGATTACGCTGACGTATTTCGCACGACGCGCGCCTACCACCGACTGGCGAGGCACGACGTCGTCGTCCACACCGACGCGTACACCGACCCGGCGCGCGTCGTCGAGCAGGTGGCCGGCTGCGAGGCCGTGCTGCTCACGCAGCAGCGGGTCCCCGTGACCCGCGAGATCATCGCGCGGTTACCGGATCTGAAATTCATCAGCCAGACGAGCGCCAACGTCTACCACGTCGACCTGGCCGCCTGCACCGAGCACGGCGTGGTGGTCTCCGCCGGCCGGGGTGGCGGGGGAGGCGGGCGCACTCCCTATTCCACGACCGCCGAGCTGACGTGGGGATTGATCCTCGCGTCGCTGCGCCATCTGCCGTTCGAGGTGGAGCGCCTCAAGCAGGGACACTGGCACTCGACCGTCGGCACTCGTCTCGAGGGCAACACGCTCGGCATCTACGCATTCGGCCACATCGGGGCGGCGGTGGCGCGGGTCGGACGGGCGTTCGGGATGAGAGTCGTGTGCTGGGGCCGCGAAGGCTCCACGGCGCGCGCCTCTGCGGAGGGCTTCGAGATCGCAGCTCGCCGGGAGGCCTTCTTCGAGGAGGCCGATGTCCTCAGCCTGCACCTGCCCGGAGGCAAGGAGACCCGCGGCATCGTCACGGCGGATGATCTCGCGCGCATGAAGCCAACCGCTCTGCTCGTCAACACGAGCCGCGCCCCGATCATCGCGGAAGGAGCGCTGGTCGCCGCGCTGGCCAAGGGCCGCCCGGGGTTCGCGGCGGTGGACGTCTTCGAGACGGAGCCGGTCGTCGGCGCCGCGCACCCGCTGCTCGAGATGAGCAACGCGCTCTGCACGCCGCACCTCGGCTACGCGGAGAAAGAAGGGTACGAGGGCATCTACGCCGGCGGTGTCGAGCGGCTGCTGGCCTGGGCCGCCGGCAAGCCGATCGACGTGGTGAACCCGGAAGCGCTCGAGCGGAAAAGGAGCTGACGACCGGCGGCACCCCGATGGCGGCAAGGATCGCGCGAACCGCATCAGGATCTTCCACGGTACCCTGCCATCGATCCCGGCGGCT